>JAZLDQ010000055.1:0-31120 GCA_045614785.1 Alloprevotella sp. | reverse complement strand
GGTTTGGAGCTGACGTGGAGTGAGCTTTGCTTTAAATTTCTTGAAATAGTCGCGCTTAATTTTCAAGAGCTTTTCTTGGCGATCGAGGCAATCTTCCATGTTCTTGAGGATGTCTGCATCAGAAGCTGCGCATTTGTCGTTTGGTTTAGGACAATCTTTGCAGTTTTCATGTAGCTTGCCTACGTATTCAATATAAAGAGGGGTAAACCATGCTGTTGTTGCATCGTCGAGCATGAGTCGTTTAGAAAGACGCTGGGCATGTTTCTTTACGAATTCTGCTTTCTTTTCAGGAGAGCATTCTTGAGGCTTACAGTTACCAGGTTTCTGTGCAAAGGCGCTACTTGCTACTAAGAGCAGTGCGAGAGATAAGAGCATTTTTTTCATAGTAATCATTTTTTTAGTTGGTTAAATTTGTTTTGCAATCCACTCATAAGATTAGAATCCACCCATAGGGGGGAAGCCAGGACCACCTTGTGGCATGCCGCCACCCCATCCGCCTTGTCCACTTCGGCCGTTCATGCGCTGAGGACGTGCTGGTACGAAAATTTCGTGGAGCTGAGCTGGAGTGAGCTTTTCGCTAAATACAGCGAGGAATGTGCGCTTTACGCTGACTTCAGCTTCGCTACGCTTAAAGCTATTCTCAATGCTCTTAAGCAATTCTTCGTTTGGGGTGTCTTCCTTTACTTCTCTTGTGCGGGGGTACATTGTCTGTACTTCTTCCAATGCAAGGAGATAAGCTGTGTAGGTTTGCTTGAACCATTCTTCGTTTTCGCTAGCAAGCTTCAAACGTTTTGCTACTCGCTCTGTCATCTTCTGCATACGTTCGATGCGCTGTTCTTCAGTAGGTGCTTGTGCATGGAGCATTACTGGTAATGCCAATGCAAGCATGAGGGATAATACGATTTTTTTCATAATTGATAAGGTTTTTGTGATTCTGTGATATATATATGGTAAAGTTTTTTTGTTGATGTTGCAAAGATAAGGTAATGTTGTAAAATGAAGGATGGGTTTTGCTTGATTTTAATACTGAAATTCGACCAGTCCTTGTTTTTTATAGATATTTATCTAAAGTATGTGTATGTTTTTAGGAATAGTTTGTAACTTTGTTTCTCTGATGATTTTAGTTAACTCAATAATTATATATAGAACAAATATGAAAATAGCAGTACCTACTCGTGATGGAGTTGTCGATAATCATTTTGGTCATTGCGACCATTATACAATATTTACGATTGAGGATAAGAGTATTGTGGCAAGAGATACGCTTCCATCACCGCAGGGCTGTGGATGCAAGTCGGGTATTGCCCAAGATTTGCAACAGTTAGGCGTCGAAGTGATGCTTGCTGGAAGTATGGGTGAGGGCGCTTTGCGCAAACTTACAGAACATGGTATTAAGGTTGTGCGTGGATGCTCGGGCGATGTGGAGAGTGTTGTGAAGGGGTATCTTACCGGATTTATTTTGGATTCAGGTAAAGGATGCGAAGCGCATGATGGTGAGCATAATTGTCCACATCATTAGAGTCCATGGGATATATATATATATACATATAAATGCTGTTAAAATGTGAGAAGGTATGAGTTTTAGATTAATGGAGCATGGTAAGGAGTTTTACGTAGGTATATTAAGTGGTATTGCTTTGTTGCTTGTGCTTGACTATTGGCCGACCGTTCGGGTGTTGACTGGCGAAGTGACAGCTCCATTGGTGTTGTTCATAGGTTTGCTGTTTGCGTTGATATTTGGTCCAACATATTCTAAGTTTAATAAGGCAGCATCGAAAAAGTTGCTACAATATTCGGTAGTAGGTCTTGGCTTTGGTATGAACCTTCAGGAATCTTTAGCATCGGGAGGCGAAGGGATGCTATTTACAATTCTTTCAGTAATAGGCACTATGGTGGTAGGAGTCATTATTGGGCTTAAATATATTGGTGTGAATAAGTCTACTGCTTATTTAATTAGTTCAGGGACTGCTATTTGTGGCGGAAGTGCCATTGCTGCCATAGGTCCTACGATAAAGGCGAAAGATAGTGAGATGTCCATGGCATTAGCAACAGTATTCATTCTTAATGCGATAGCTTTGTTTCTATTTCCCGTTTTGGGACATTGGTTAGATTTATCTCAACAAGAATTTGGAATGTGGGCAGCCATAGCCATTCATGACACAAGTTCTGTAGTAGGAGCCGGAAGCGCTTATGGCGAAGAAGCCTTGCAGGTAGCTACAACTATTAAGTTGACACGTGCCCTTTGGATAATCCCCTTGGCGATTGTGTTGGCGTTACTGTTTAAGAACAAGCAACAGAAGGTCTATATTCCCTGGTTTATTCTTTGGTTTGTTGCGGCAATGCTTCTCAATACCTATTTGTTGGAGAATGTGCCAGAAGTTGGAATTTTTATTTCTGGAATAGCGCGTAAGTGCTTAATCCTTACGATGTTTTTCATCGGAGCTTCGCTCTCCGTGGATAAGATTAAGGCCGTCGGTGTAAAACCTTTGAAATTGGGAGTCTTGTTATGGTTGATTATCAGCGTAGTTTCGCTGGCTTATATCCTTTGGATGAGAGGATAATTTGAGCATCGTAAAAACTTAGTCAATTGTACTTAAAACTATAAGGGAGATATTTCAAATTATGTCGGACTTAGTTTGAAATTTCTCCCTTATAATTTCCCCTTTCTCTCAATGCTGTTATCAAGCACCAATTGAATAAAATAATAGACCGCTCCAATTGAAAAAGGGGCGGTCTATTTATTTTATATGTGTCAGCTCATAGTGAGCGCTACATATTTTAGAAAGCTACAGTACCGAGGTTGCGGTCTACAAGGATACCGTCAACAGCCTTGAGGTTGAACTTGCCAGCCTTCTTCGCCTTCATCTTGATGGTGAAGAGGTGGTTAGAACCGTTGTCAAGGAGCGTGTTGTTACCGCGGTTGACGAATGTGGGATAGAGAGCCTTCTGACCGTTAGAGTGGAGACGGTCGTAAGTGAGGTTCACCATGTTTTTCATTCCTACGAGTTCAATACCTACGTATTCAAAGTCTGCTGTGTTGTAGGGGAGGCCGAAGCTGAGTGCGTTCACTGCGTTGAGGTCCTTACCGTTCACTTTGATTTCTACAACGTCGCCAGCCTTAAACGCGTTAGTACTGGGTGTGAGTTCAAGACAACCTGCAACCTTTGCGTTAGAAGTACGTACACCACCGTCGAGTTCTGTTGAAACTACAGAGATATCGAATGCATCAATGAGGCCGTTCTTGTTCACATCACCGATGCTTACATAATCGAAGTCACCGTCGATTGTGCGAAGACCTGTGTAGTTTATGTATGAAGTGAGGTCGTTGTCGTCGATGCGCTTGTCGCGGTTGATGTCGCCCTGAAGCACGCTTTCAGTGTCAGCCACCTTGAATACGTACATTTCATTACCTGAACCGAAGTTACCAACTGCCTTAGTCACAGAAATCTTGATGTAACGTGCTGTGGGGTTGCCCTTGAATGTGTGAGACACCATTGCACCGAGGCGAGGCCATGAGAAGGCTTCGGGTTCGCTCCAAGTCTGCTTGTCAGAGCTGTAAGAGATTGTACCTTCGAGGATTGTGCCATTACCGCCATCTTCGCGGTGGTAATAGTCGAAGCGATCGAGCTGGTTGAGCGTGCGGAGGTCGATAACCATGTCGAAGGGAACAGCTTCGCCCTTACCCCACTTCGTGTGCCAACCGCTCTTTATGTCGAAGTCGAAGAGCTTCGCAATAGTCTGACCGGGTTGGTCTTCGCAAGTAACAGTAGCCTTGATGCCCTGGATGGCAAATTCAAGAGGATTAGAAAGCGTTGTTGCCTTTGCTGTTGTCCATTCAGAAGCGCCATCAGCATTTACGGCACGCACCTTGAATTCGTATTCCGTTTCAGCATCGAGGGCTTCGAAGTTGAGGCTCAAGCCAGTGATAGTAGAGTAGAGCATGCCCTGGAATTCTACTTCATAGAAGTCAGCGTTCTCAACCTTTTCCCAAGAGGGAGCGAGGTCGTAGGGCTTGATGTTTTCTTCTGTGAAGTTCACCTTGGGCGCGGCGAGTGTACCGTGGCTCTTCTTCAAGTGGTCAGCGGGAGCAAATTCAAAACCGTCAATGATGATTTCAAAGTCGTTTGCGGTGATGTCATACTTGCCGAGTTGGATAACAATCTGCGGGTTCTTCGTAATCACTTCCTTCGCAAATTCGCTTCCAGGAGTCGCAAACTGGTTGAGGTTGGGCGCTTCTTCAAAACAATAGAAATTGTGAGGTGTTTCCAAATCCTTCACATTTGCAACGGGCTTAAGCGTAATCTTCTTCTTACCCACCTTAAGTACTACCTTCTTGGGAGCAGCCGTAGCGTTGATGCGGATTTCAGTAGCCTTGTTGGGTTCAAAACCTTCAAAGTCACCTATTGTTGCACCGATGTTGATGGTGAGTTTCTTGCCTTCTACGTTGGTAGCAATGGGAGTAATCGTGTTACGACCGTAGAGGTATTCCTGAGTATCGCCGTCGTCATCATACTCATTGAATGTGCAACCTTCAAGCGCATAGATTTCATATCCACGCCAATCCTTTGCCACTTCGTTGGGCGTATTGTGAGGCTTGCTCATGGGGATGATAGCACCGCCCTTAACGAATACGGGGAGCTTCCAAAGGGGAGAATCGTAGTTGTTGATGATGCATCCGCCTTCGTAAACATTGCCGTTGAAGTAGTCCACCCATGTACCTTCGGGGAGGTAGATACCGTCGCGGATGTCATTGCCCTTTTCATCCATTTGAGTGTCCTTATAGATAGGAGCTACGAGGAATGAGGGACCGTAGAGGAATTGATATTGCGTAGCTACGCCGAGTGTATATTCGTTGGGGTATTCCAAGAACATCGCACGAATCATAGGCTTGCCGTCAACGGCTTCGCGCGCAATGCTATACGTGTAAGGCATGAGCGCCGCCTTCAACTTCATGTACCAGCGGTTGATAGAAGTAGCGGGTTCGCCAAGCGCATGAGGATACTTGGGATTAGAACCCCAACCGTCCATATTGAGTTCCATAGGAGTCCATGTCTTCCACTGGTGTTCACGCACGTTTACGGGCACGTTTGTACCACCGAAGATACCGTCAACGTCACTTGAAATATTGGGCTGACCTGACAGACTTGCGCCAATGAACGTGGGGATGTGGAAGCGGATGTATTCCCAGTCACCACCCGTTTGGTCACCACTCCAGATACCTGCGTAGCGCTGAGAACCTGCCCAACCGTCAAGCGTAATGATGAAGGGGCGTGCGTTAGAACCGTAATATGTCATCACCTTAGCGGCGTCCGTAATACCGTTCAAACCGAAGCTGTAACCAGCACCTACCCAAGCCACGTCAGTTTTGAGCGCACGTACACCAGCGTCGCGCACCTCCTTAACAAGGTCGCGCTGAAGGAGGGGTTCGATACCTTCATTGGGGTGAAGACTACTCTGCGTCCAAAGACCAATTTCTACACCTTTTGCACGAGCATAATCACCAAATTCCTTCAAGTTTTGAATATTACCATCGAGAGAACTGGTCTGACCGTAACCCGCTCCATAACCATCGTTAGGAACAAACCATCCGAGGGGCATGTCGTTGTTCAAATAGCGGTCAACAGCTGCACGAGCCGAGAACTGGTAGTTGCCAGGGAGTTCGCCGTTCAAGCTTTCCTTGATGCCGCCGTTGTTCTTCTGACTTTCGTTGTATTGCTTGCCGTCTTCATAAGTCATGGGGTGGCGAAGTGGGTTTTCTGCTTCCGTCCAATAGTCGCGGTTGTAAGCGTTAAGGTGACCCATGTAGAAACCAAACTTGGGGAGAAGCACGGGGTTACCTGTGAGTTGGTAGAAGTCGTTGAGGAGGCTAACGGGACCATCGTTCACCATGAAGAATACGTCAAGATAGTTTTCTTCGTGTGAGAGTACAACTTCACTGGCTTTCTTTGCACCGAAGTCGTAAGCACCTTTCTTGAATGTGTGCCACATTACACCATAGCCGTTGGTTGACCAATAGAAAGGAGTGGGCGAAGCCACACCGCCATCCACCCAATTGTTGGTGTTTTCAATTGCAATAACCTTGCCCTTATGAGAAAAACGTCCGTTTTGCACACCACCACCATAGAAGTATTCATTGTCGTGCCCAGCGAGTGTGAGAGTTGTCTTCTTGCCTTCGAAGAGCTTGGGAGCAATTTCTTCAATGACAACTTTGTCCTTTTCGCAATCGATTACGGTCATCAAACCTGTCTTTTCGTTGAGTTTGATTTCGATGCGAGGAGTGCTGATGGCATAGCCACCTTGTTCTTTCTTTACTTCTACTTCACCCACAGCACGTCGGGGAGAGTTGACTAATATTTGTGCTTCAGGATTTGCTTTGGGATCACGAATGAAGCCACCGTTGTTGTCCTGAAAGAGGCGGAAGATGTTTTGTCCGAAAAACTCGAACGATGCACGCTGACCATTTGCAAAGACTACTTCTACCGTTGTCGGATTGATTTTCGATACGCGGGCAATCTGCTGTTGGCTATTGTTTGCTACTACAGTAGTTGCTTCGTTCAAAGCTATTGTGCTTTGTGGAGTAGCAACACCGAGTGACAACGCAAGCAAGGCGCATTTGCCAACATGTGAAAAATCTTTTCTCATAAGATGTTGTTTTTTTATTGAAATGATGAATGTTTTTTAGTGTTTTAACGTTTAGCGTTGAACGTTGAGTGATTCACGGTTAACGATTAGCGACCATGCGATATTTTCAGTGTTCGCGTCTAATCCTCTCGTTAACTCGTCAACTCTACTTCATTTACAAAACGTGTACGCAATAGAGATATACTACTGAAGCTGGTATTGCAAGGAGTGCAGAGTCGAAGCGGTCGAGGAAACCACCATGACCAGGCAAAATATTACCACTGTCCTTGATGCCTAATTGACGCTTCAGCAAACTTTCGATGAGGTCGCCATATGTACCTGCTATGCAGACTGTGAGGCTTAGCCCCATCCATTGCCAAAGGTTCATGAGTTGTGGAAAGAAGTGGTGAATACCTACGGCAACAGCTACGCATAAGAGTCCACCACCGATGCTACCTACCCACGACTTTTTGGGCGAAATGCGAGGAAAGAGTTTGGCGGGGAAATAGCGGCTTAGCAGACTTCCAACGAGGTAAGCTCCCGAATCGCTCATCCACAAGAAGATGAAGATAGAGAGGGGCATAATCCAAACGTATTCCACCTTATTACTATATGAGTCGTACCATGAACCGAGGAACATTAGCAGTGAGAAGGGTAGGGCTATATACACTTGCGAAGCAAAAGCATACGCCCAATTCTTTAGCGGATTGTCGGCTTTGCGGTAGAGTTCGCTAATGAGCAGGTAGATGATAGTGATGAGGTAGGGGATGAATTCTCTTCCTCCCGTGTAGCCCATGCTTAATCCTCCTACTGCCACGACTAAGTAGAAGCCCGCAACGGAGCTGATTAACCCATTCATGTTGGCACCTTCATGCTTGTTTACAATGCCCGAAAATTCCCAAATGGTGAGACCTGTCACAACGCTGAACAAAGCAATCAATGTGAAAGGTGAATAAACAATGCTCGCTATGAGCACTGCCGCAAAGAGTAAACCAGTGATGGTGCGGATGATAAAGTTTTTCATTCGTTGTTATGGAGTTTGTTATGGTAGGTGCTATAGGTTCTATAGATGCTTTTGAACTATAGACTCTATGCTTCCGATTCTGAGTTTTGCTTTTCCTTTTCTTGTTCGCGCTCTTGTTCTATCAACTTCTGCACGGCTTCGAGCTCGTCAGTACGATCTGTTACGAAATCTTCGTTCTTGGGCTCCTGTGCTTCCAATATTTCGTCGGCACGGCTCTTCCAAGGACGTTTGCCAAAGATGTTTTCAACGTCTTCGGTGAAGATTACTTCCTTGTCGCAAAGGAGCTGTGAGAGTTCTGCATGCTTGGCTGCGTTTTCCGAAAGGATTTGCTTTGCACGCAGGTATTGCTCGTTGATAAGTTGGCGCACTTCGTCGTCGATCTTCTCTGCCGTACGTTCCGAGTAGGGCTTTGTGAAGCCGTATTCCTGGTTGTTGTAGTAGCAGAGGTTGGAGAGCGATTCGCTCATACCTAAGTAGGCAACCATGCCGTATGCACGCTTCGTTACAGTCTCTAAGTCATTGAGAGCTCCCGATGAGATGTTGCCTGTGAAGAGTTCTTCAGCCGCACGTCCACCCAGTGTTGCACAGATTTCGTCCAGCATTTGGTTTTTCGTCGTGATGGTGCGTTCTTCGGGCAGGTACCATGCAGCACCGAGGGCTTGACCGCGGGGCACGATGGTTACTTTTACGAGCGGATTGGCATGTTCGAGCATCCACGACACGCTGGCGTGACCGGCTTCGTGGATGGCGATGGTGCGCTTTTCATTAAGCGTCATTACCTTCGTTTTCTTTTCAAGCCCACCAATGATGCGGTCCACAGCGTCGAGGAAGTCTTGCTTGCTCACTACGCTCTTGTTGTGGCGTGCAGCGATGAGCGCTGCTTCGTTGCATACGTTGGCAATGTCGGCACCGGAGAAGCCCGGAGTTTGGCGTGCCAAGAAGTCGATGTCAAGGTTTTCTTCCTTCTTCAAAGGCTTGAGGTGAACGCCAAAGATGGCGATACGCTCCTGAAGGTCGGGGAGCTCCACATGAATCTGGCGGTCGAAACGGCCAGCTCGGAGCAGTGCTTCGTCGAGGATTTCAACACGGTTGGTTGCAGCGAGGATGATGACGCCCGAGTTGTTGCCAAACCCGTCCATTTCTGTGAGCAGCTGGTTGAGCGTACTTTCGCGCTCGTCATTCTGGTTGAACGAGGGGCTCTTTCCACGTGCCTTACCGATGGCATCGATTTCGTCGATAAAGATGATGCAGGGGGCTTTAGCCTTAGCTTTTGCAAAGAGGTCGCGCACGCGGCTTGCACCGACGCCCACAAACATTTCGACAAAGTCGCTACCTGCGAGCGAGAAGAAAGGTACGTCAGCCTCACCCGCTACGGCTTTTGCTAACAAAGTCTTACCCGTCCCCGGAGGGCCAACAAGCAAAGCGCCCTTGGGAATTTTACCTCCCAATTCTGTATATTTCTGAGGGTTCTTGAGGAAGTCAACGATTTCCTTCACTTCCTGCTTGGGGCCTTCCTGGCCTGCTACGTCTTCGAACGTTACATGCTTGCCAGCGGCACCCTTGTCGAAGAGTTGGGCACGGCTCTTTCCAACGTTGAATATGCCGCCTGCGCCTCCACCATTGCCACCGCTCATGCGCTTCATGATGAGGTACCACAAGCCCACTAATAGGAAAATGGGGAGCAAGCTGCCAACGAGGCTCCAGAAAAATCCGTCTTCTTCTTCAAACGAAAGTTTGCCGTTGTAGTCAATGCCTTCCAAATAAGCATCCACCTTGTCGGCGCTCGGATAGCGAGCGGTGATGGTAGGCTTCTTACCTGTGCGTTCGGTGTTCGATTGGAACACTTCCTGGATGTGCTCGCCCTTCACGACAGCACTTACGATGCCATCCGTCTTGTTTACGACGATTTCGTTAGAGTAGCCCTTCTCAATATAGTTCTTAAAGTCGGAGTAGCTCACTTCCTTGCTAATGCTAGTTGATGAGCCGCCTCCTTGATAGAGCATGAATGCGAGTCCGCCAATCACGAGGATGTAGAGCCAATTCAGATTGAACTTTGGCATCTTAGGGCCGTTGTTCGCAGGTTGTTGCGGATTTTGATTATTATTGTTCATGTGTTGTTTAATCAAGGTCGGGGATTTCTGTGATGTCAGCGTCTGCCCAGATGTTTTCGATATCGTAGTGCTCGCGTGCATCGGGCACAAGTACGTGAACCATAACTGTGCCGTAGTCAGCTGCAATCCAAATGGAATTGTTTTTGCCAGTAATCGCAGCAGGCTTTTCGCCAGCTTGCTTGCGTGCAAATTCTTCCACAGAGTCGATGATGGCATCTACTTGCTGAGGAGTGTTGCCGTTGCAAACCACGAAATATTGAGCAGGGGCAGTGTTGAACTTGCGCAGGTCGCAAACAACGATGCTACGCCCCTTCTTTTCTTGAATACCTTCGATGATGGCGTTAACCAATTTTGGGAATGTCTTAGTCATGTGTTGATGTATAAAAAAGTGAGTATGTATTTTTCCAAAATGCAAATTTACAAGTTTTTTTGCGGATGATAGAATCGCAAATCCTAAAAGGCGCCAATTTTATGATTTTTTTAGACGGAAAGATAATAAAATCCGATATTTACTGTAAAATGCTGTCTTGAAATCGCATAAATTCCTTACTTTTGTAGCACTTTTAGAATAGTGTACAGAGTACAACTTCCATTCGGATTAAGTTTGCAGATGAGAGCTGCTTCGCAAGATAGCTGTACGCATTAGTAAACAAGTGGACGAGAAAACAAGTTAACGAGAAAGCCTTCCGGATGGTACTCTGTACTCTGTAAGTTCTGCTCTGTACTCTAGAAAAGTTGTACTCTGTACTCTGTAAGCTGTACTCTAAATATTAAACCTCATCATATATGGAAGAATACTATTACATCATGCCCGACAATAAGCGAGGCGGCCCCGTGTTGCCTGAGCGTTTTGCTGAAAAGGGCATTACAGCCGACACGCTCGTGTGGCGTCAGGGATTAGAAGATTGGACACCTGCTGGTAAAATCGAAGCGTTGAAGGACTACGTGTTGCCTTCAGCCAATAGTGCGAAAACGCAGTATGAGCAGTCGCTCTCCTCTGAGCCCAATCGTCCTAAGGCGATGAATTACAATGGCTATATGATGCCCAAACCCGATAATAACATGCTATGGGCAGTGCTCTCTACCATTTGTTGTTGTACGCCGCTTGGCATTGTAGCTATCGTGAAGGCTTCGCAAGTAAACACACTTTACTATAGCGGACAGTACGAACAAGCCGTGCTCAAGGCCGACAGCGCGCGCCGCTGGGCAATATGGGCCCTGGTGGCTGCAGTGGTGTTGAATTCCCTTTCGGGTTTGATTAATTTGCTCTTCTTTAGCACGTCGGATGCTGAGGTGTTGAGTTCTATCTATGGCCTTTAATCGTGTGAGGTCGTGGCTTTTGGGCATTGTGCTTATTCTTCTCATAGGGGGCGTCGTTCTGTTGTTCTACACGATAGATCCCGCTGAGTCTGTGTGGATGCCAAAGTGCGTGATGAAGCAACTCACAGGGTGGGATTGTCCGGGATGTGGCTTCCAGCGCAGTCTGCATGCTCTCCTGCATGGAGAATTCAGTGAGGCGCTCCGCTACAACTACTTTTTCATAGTGTCCATGCCCTTTCTTGCTGCATTGGCTATAGGCCGATGGTGCTTGCGGGGAACGGCGCGCCTGCGTTGGGCAAAATATGTGGAGCATCGCTATGTAGTATATGCCTACATTGCGATGTCCTTCTTATGGTGGTGGGTGCGCAATCTGTAGCCGCTATGATGTGGGATAAAAAATATACGAATCAGCTTCAATCTCTAAATATTCGATTCTTTATGAATACAAATTTTTCAAGAATGCAGACTTACATACGTCCTGAAATGCAGGTTTTGAAAATCGAAACTCAGTCAGTGTTGGCAGGCAGTGGTAACCCCACAATTACCAATCCGCCGATGCAATGGGATACGCGAAAAAAGGATGTACCCTGGAGCAATGAGAATGAGGAAGAATAATTGCAGTGTGGATGCTGATGCGTAAGCGCCATACATTGGATTATTTAACTTCCGGAAACCAACGCAATATAAAAATACTTTAAACACATCCTTTCAAAACCATTCGTTATACGATGAAACTTATACTCAAAACACTTTCAGCCACTCTGCTCTTTGCTGCTTATGCTTCCTGTAGTGAGGACGCTGAATTGGGTGATACTTCGAATCTCAGCAATGGCGCCTCGCTGGAAAGCATCAGCATTACGGGCGCTGATTTCGAAACAGAAAGCGGCGCGCGCTCTACGGTCGTAATAGATAATAGTGGGGCGCACTTCCTTTGGAGCGCTACCGACACGGTAGGAATTTTTCCCAATAAGGGCAGCCAGGCTGAATTTGTGATGGACGAAGGCGCAGGCCTGCAGACGGCTACTTTCAATGGTGGCGGCTGGGCGCTGAAGTATGCCGCAACTTATTCGGCTTATTACCCTTACAATTTCTATAATCGCGATTTGACAAAGATTCCTGTGAGTTATGCCGGTCAGGCGCAAGATGGCAATGCCTCTACCGCTCACCTTGGTGCTTACGACTTTATGGCAGCCGGCGTTGTAACTCCTGACAATGGAACTGTGGCTTTCGATATGCAACACATGGGGGCTTTGGTAATGCTTCAAACCAACCTGAACGAGGCAAAGACGCTCACATCTGTGGAGTTGAAAGCCGCCGACGAAGTGTTCACAACGGCAGGAACATTGGATTTGACAACGACGAAGACCGGAATCAGCGCTACCTTACTTGCCGATGCGCTTACCATAGCGCTCACCGATTTTCAGGTAGCGAAGGACGAAACCACGACCATCTACTTCATGATCGCGCCCACGAATCTTTCGGGCGAAACGCTCGAACTTGTTCTTTCCGATGAGGGCGGAGCGTATATTCAGTTTGACGTCGCAGGCAAGGATTTCGTTGCAGGCAAGGCTTATGCATATCAGTTGACCGAGGGCAAAAAGCTTACTGCTTCAATTCCCGATTATGCCGTGGACCTCGGCCTTCCGAGCGGAACGCTTTGGGCTGACCGCAATGTGGGTGCCGATGCGCCCGAAGCTTATGGCGATTTCTTCGCTTGGGGCGAAACGGAGGCGAAGGAGACTTATGCATGGGATACTTACTCGCTGTGCGAAGGCTCAAATAGGACAATGACCAAGTATTGTAGTCAAACGACTTATGGCACGGTCGATGGTAAAACGAACCTCGACCTTGCGGACGATGCCGCATATGTAAATATGGGCGATGATTGGCGCATGCCGACTGCTACTGAGCAGCAAGAGTTGTTTACGAAGTGTACGCGCGAATGGACCACGCAGAATGGCGTCAATGGATATAAGCTGACAGGGCCAAACAAAAACAGCATATTCCTCCCCGTAGCCGGTTATCATACGAATAAACTCTATCTCAATGCCGGCAATGTAGGTTACTATTGGTCGAACACGCTTTTCCCCAGCTACTCTTATAGTGCCAATGTTCTTTATTTCGATTCGAGCAGCTATAAGTTTGACAATCGTAATAATCGATGCATCGGATATTCGGTGCGCGCAGTGGTGCGATAAGACAGAACGCGCATTCTATCTTCAAAATCAGGAATGCGATTTCTCATGCTATAACTGTAAATAATATTTAGCGAGCCTCAAGGTTGACCATCAACTTTGGGGCTCGCTTTGCATTGTTATGTTTAGCGGACAGTAATATTCCGAAATACAAAAAAATCCGCAATGCAGTAGTTGTTTTTTTACTGGCGTTGCGGATTTTTGTTTTTTGTGATATAATTTGGGGGAGGGGTTATTTCTTCTTTTTGCCGACCATGATGTCGAGCACTTGCTTGTCGGTTTCGTTCATGGAGTGGGCACCGATGCTGACGAGGTTGCTCACGCATTGGTCAACGTCGTCATCGATGATGCCTTCCATACTGCTCACGCAGTTGCCTTGCATGGCAAGCATGGCGGAGAGGACAGCTGTGCTCACGCCTGAGGTGAGTTTGAGCGCACATGAGGGTTTTGCTCCATCGCAGATCATGCCGGTGAGGTTGGCAATCATGTTTTTCACCGCGGCGCAGATTTGTTCGTAAGAACCGCCCATGAGATAGGTGATGCCGCAACTGGAACCTGTTGATGCTACTACGCAACCGCAGAGGGCAGAGAGGGTGCCAAGGTGTTGCTTGATGTAGATGGCGGTGAGGTGGCTGAGCATGAGGGCGCGGGTGAGTTCTTCCTGCGTGTTGTGGTTTTCGCGAGCGAAGACTACGACGGGATTGGTGGCGCAGATGCCTTGGTTGCCGCTACCAGAGTTGCTCATGACGGGAATCATGGCTCCTGCCATTCGGGCATCGCAAGCACAGGAAGTGCTGGAAAGGATGTGGGAGAAGATGGATTCGCCCATGATGCCCTTGCCGAGCGGACGGGTGAGCGCTTTTCCGAGGCAATGTCCGTAATTGCCTTCGAGTGAACGTTGCGCAGCCGCCATGTTGAGTGTTGCCGCTTCGTTGATGAAACTGATTTCATCGAGTGGCGCTGTTGTGGCATAGTCGAAGACGGTGCGCAGCGTGAGTGCTGGAGCATTGGTAATGGGTGATGCCGCTTCGAGTGTGCCTTCGCATGTGGCGGTAGGAGCAGTGAGGGGAGTGCCGTTCTTTTCCGTAAGGGTGAAGTTCGTGTGCTGTCCCGAAATGATGGTGCGCGCGGTGTTGCCCTCAGCGTCTGTGCAACGGATTTCCACGTAGAGTTTCTCCGTTGTTGCCTCGTTGAGAGCGATGGAGATGCGTCCTTCTTCGATGAACTTCTTTCCTGATTTCACAGCTTCGGCATTGCTGTCTTTGATAACTTCCAGACCGTAGGCAGACTTTCCGATAAGCGCTCCCAAGGCGATAGCGATGGGAAGTCCCACCATGCCCGTTCCTGGAATACCTACGCCCATAGCGTTTTTGAGAATGTTGGCACTGAGGAGGGCTTCAACCTTTGCGGGAGTTGTGCCCAGGATTTCTGTTGCCTTAGCAGTAGCAAGCGCAACACAGATGGGTTCGGTACACCCCATTGCGGGCACCACCCAGTGGCGTACGAGGGCTGTTATCTGATTGCGGAGTTCGGGGTTAAGCATATTGTGGAATGAATTATAGATGTGTGCGCTATTGTTTGTTGTACTCTGTACATTTTAGTAAACAAGTTGTCGAGTAAACGAGTTGACGAGAAGCCATCCGGATGGTAGTTGTACTCTGTACATTTAGTAAACAAGTTGACGAGTAAACGAGTTGACGAGAAGCCATCCGGATGGTAGTTGTACTCTGTACTCTGTAAGTTGTACTCTGTTACCTGTACTCTGAGATACTCTCATCCTTCTTCTTCGTTCAGGGCGTTAAGACGGTATTGACGAGGGGTTGTATTAAGAGAAAGCTGAAACGCGCGGTAGAATGATTGTCGTGAGGAGAATCCTGCTAAGAGCCCGATTTCTTCAGCTGATAGTTTTTCGTAGTGCTTGCTACGCAGCATCTTTTGTGCATCGCGTATGCGCAATTCGTTGATGAGTGTGTTAAAATTGTCGCCAGTGCTTTTGAGTATTGATGCTGCGATGTAGCGGGTGTTGGTGTTGAGGTCTGCAGCAAGCTGGGTGGCGGTGTATTTAGGGTCTCGGTAGAGGCGTTCTCTTTTTAGTTTGTTAACTATTTTTGAGAAAAGTTCAGCCGAACGCTCTTGCTTGAGGCGTGAGCAGTAGTTGGGAAGTTCTTGTCGCATGGTAGGTTTTTAGGGTAGTACTCCAGGGGGGGGGGAGGCGTTATTGTCCGAGTCGGTCGAGCAGGCGTTGACCTTGTTGCTCAGTTTCTGCATCTAAGTCCATGAATTTCATTAGGGTGCGATAGGCCGCTTGCTTGATGTGGAAGTTGTTGTCGTGAAGAGCTGCGTCGAGATGGTCTAAGATTTCTTCGCTATCACGTGGAGCGGGTTTGGCTCCCTTCCCGAACAATCTGCCTAAAAGCATCCAGCCGCAGAGTTGGTGCATCGCGCCTTCCTGTGCTATCCATTCGAAAGCTTTTGCCGAGGCATAGCTGAGGTGCTGAAAGAGGTGGAGCACAGTGCACTCAGCTTCTTCGGGATAGACCATCTGCTCAACCCAAAGTTCTGCCATATCGGCTTCAAACTCTTTGGCCGGCATGATCATAGGAGCTAAGAGGCGGCATTCGCGTACTTGTTCTTTCCAAAGTGCTGAAGCCAAAGCCGCGGTATGCGGAAGCTCTGTAGCGAAGCTTTGCAATCGGGTGAGCTCTACGCCGAAGTTTGTGCGGTAGTGAAGACCTTTTTCGCGCATTGATTGACTCACGACACCATTCATCATGAGGTGGAACTCGCGCTTTATTTGTCGCACTTGTTCGATGGTGGGGAGGGAATGTAAATCCATTTTAGTCGCGCTTGCGTTCTTGGGTAATGATGATGGGAGTTGTTATGCCCTTCGACGTGAGGTGAATATTAGCTGTGCGTGCTTCGCTGAGCGGGTTGGCTTCGCAAGTAGCAAGTACAGTGTGGTTGCCAGCTGTTTCAAAGTTTGTTTTGTCGAAAGTAATCCATTCGGTGTCCGATGAAATTGTGGCATCAGCGGCGTAGGTAGTAAAAATGATTTCAAATTGATTTTTCTTGTCAATCGCTGTACCTTCGAATACGCAATATTGGTCTTCCTTTTTGAGTTCATTGCCTTCGCTGTCGGCTGTCACGAGACGACCGATGGGATAGTGGATGTTGAGCCAACTCATCTGGTATACGTTCATGCCAATGTTGTAGTAGCTATTAATAGCGATGAAGCCTGCGCGGACTTTTTCTGTGTTATTGGGAGTGGCGTTGATGTCAAGGCGTGTATTGCTGATGTTTTCGCCTTGTACAAAGTTGCATTGCGTAGGAGTGATTGTGAACCATGCTTCGCCAGTGAAGTTTGTTTGAGCAGTCCAAGGGTCATAGGAAATGACACGTACGCTATCTACTGTTTGGTCGGCATATAGTGTCTTTCCTTGGGGTGAAGTGGGGTTGAAGTATGTTTGGTGTACTTCATATTCTGACTCGTCGCAGCTAATGAAGAGGCCTGCGCAGAGTGCGATGAGTGAAAAAGCTTTTTTCATAATGGTAAAATGGGAAGTTTTTTAGGTTGGTTCTATATTTAATACCATTCGATATTGCTACTATAACTACTGCGCTTGTCCCACTTGAGTGCATCGGCCAATTCAGAAGCGCGTGCGCGGAAGCTGAAGTTGAAGGATGAGTAGGGACGAAGCACTACGCTACACGACATTTCGAAGCAGTGGAGGTCGCGTGAGAGCGAAGCCGTTGTCATAGAGAGTTTCTTATAATTGAAGTCGTAGCCCGAGGTGAACGATATGTTCCATCCATCAGCAATGCGCACGTAGCCTGAGAAGTTGAGGTTTTGTGTAAACTTATAGGGGTAGCGCATTCGCTTTACGCGGATGGGTTTTGAACGGTCTTCAGACATTGTGACGCCATAGGAGAATGTGAGTGCCCAAGGCATGCTGAATGTGAGGTAGCCGTCTTCGTCAATCGTGCCTTTGGTTTTTGCTTGCTTACTTGCTTCGCGGTTCTCCTTGATGTCGGGGTCGATGTTGGCATCGTCTATGCTTTCGTAGCCGTCTTCATCGGTTTCTGTTTCTGTCGAGGATTTTGTGTCATTACTTTCTCCGTTAATCTTTCCCCATAGCTTTGAGAAAGTTTGGTTATTGAAAGTGTATGAGAAATTTTGCGACATCCCTTGGAAACGTCCAAAGCGTCCGTGGCTCCATTCTGTGCGGTCGCCTACAATGACATTGCCATTCTTGTCGAATTCGTAAGCATAAGTGGCAAATACGGCTGACATAGAGAAGGTGTACTTTGGAGTGAGCTTTAAGCGGATGCGTGTCGTAAGGTCACTCCATGGCTTTCGTTCAGCAGCAAAGTTGTAGGAGAGATTGCCCGAAAGTTCGTCGATGATGCTTATCTTTCGTAATCCGGTGGTGTCCTTGTCGCTCTTTATTTTCATTTCGATGTTGTTTGATATTGACATCGAAACGCTTCCCGTTTTTCGTCCAGAAGGGTAGCCATAGGCTTGTCCTGCATAGGGTGAGTAGGTTACGGTTGAGACTTCGCCATTAGCATCTGTCTTGGTATAGAACGTTGTGTAACCATAGTGTGATGTGGTGAAGTCGGGGGCGTAGCTGAAAGATACTGAGGGTTTGAACATGTGGCGCACCATCTGAACCTTTTCGCCAAATATGGAGGGTAATGGCTGATAAAAGCCATACAACGTGGTGTTCGCTGAAATAGAGGCGCTCCAATCGTAGAGGTTGTAGAAACCATAAACGGTGTCTTGCACTTCGCGCTGTTTTTCTGTATCCCACGATTTGTTCACCTTGCGACTATACATGATGTCGCGCAGGTTGAACGATGGCGTGATGTTGATGTACTTAAACAATTGGAATGTTGCATCAATAGGAATGCGGTGTTGCATACCATTACGCCAATCTTTTATCAAGTTGGACTTGAAGAGCTCGGATTCTGTCGTAGTGATGCTGTTGGTAAGCGTTCCGGTGTAAGACATCGAAATCTTTTCGTACCAACGGTCTTTTCCAGCTGCATGTTTTCTCTTGAAAGGGTAGAAGCGATTGACCGATACAGACATATCAGGCAGAGTCATCGCTACAGTGGAGTCGCGCATGTTTTGCGTGAGGTTGGTAGAAAGTGAGAGGTTTAAGCCAATTTTAGGGAAGCTTTTTGAGAAGCTTACGGAGCTGGCGCGTGTGCTTTGTGTATAAGCCACGGGGTCATAGCGGCTAAGGAGGTTGTTGCGTTCATAGCTTTGTGAAGCAAAGTTTACGCGAGCCGAGAATGACGTGTTGGGGATGGCCTTGCTATCCATAGAATGAGTCCATTGAATTTTTAGGCTCGTCTGTTTTGAATAGTCGGGCATATTCTTTTCGCCCTCAACGGTATTGAGGTAGCTGATGTAGAAATTGCCGTTGTGGCGATAGCGTTTGCGGTAGTTCGTTTCTGCACTGAGCCCCCATGAGCCTTTAGTGTAGAGTTCGCCGAGGAGGCGTAGGTCCATGCAGTCGTTCATGGCAAAGTAGTAACCACCATCGCGAAGGTAAAAACCGCGGATGGTTTCATCACCAATTGTTGGCATGAGGAAGCCTGAAGAATACTTCTTGTTGAAGGGGAAGAAACCATAGGGGATAGCGAGTGGAAGGGGTACGTCTTCTACGACTAAGTGAGAAGGACCAAATACTACGTCTTTACCTGGGCGAACCTTGGCGCGCGACATGGCAAGGTAGAAGTGGGGATGTGCTGCGTCGCAGGTGGTGTATTTCGCATCTTCAAGGTAAACGATACCTTCGTCTGTTCGCTTTGAGTTGCGGCTTTGCATATAGCCGTTGCCTTGTTCTGTGTAGGTGTTTTGTATGAACCCTTTTTTTGTTTTGAAGTTAAAGCTCATGGAGTGGCTGTCGTATTGTTCGGAGCCTTGTTTGAATAAGGGCTTTTCGAGCACTACGCCAGTAGAGTCAACCTTGCCATCTGCCTTGACGGTGCTGCAGTCCATATTCATGGTGATTTTTGCAGCCGTAAGCTCCATGTTTTGGTAGTCAACTTTGGCGTTGCCAAACAAGTAGGCCAATCCGACTTTGGCATCATAGACCATAGAGTCCTTTGCTACAAAGGTAATGGGGGCATCAATGCCAGCTTCGCGCTTCTTTGCAGAAGTCGAGTCGGCAGACAAAGAATCCGTTTGAAGGCTGTCGATGGTTAGGGGTTGAACCTTTGTCGTATCAGCAACAAAAGCCTCGATGGCGTTAAGGTGTAACGTCATCGAAGCTTTTGATACCTTATTTTGAGAAACGAAACTGCTTGCTATGCTTGTGAGGCTGAAACAGCAGAGCAGTAGGGCTATGATTGGGCTTTTCAAGAGTCTTGCTAATTTGTCAAAAAATCTTCTGCAAAAATACATATTTATTTGCAGTGAGCGTTGCTAAAATCTGTAAAGTTTCTGTAAACTTAGCGAAAACTCTTAGTTTTTGTAATTCTTGGGGATAAAACTATTCACAGCTTCCACAACTTGCTGTGCTTCTTCCATAGTGAGCACGGGACTAATGGGCAGGCTGAGTTCTTCTTGATGAATCAACTCTGTTACAGGCAAGTGGATGTGTTGGTATTGGCTATAACATTGTTGTTTGTGGGGCGGTATAGGGTAGTGAATGCCTGTTTCGATATAGTGCTCTTTCAAGTATGCTTGAAGTTCGTCGCGATATGGGCATCTTATGGGGAAGAGGTGGTAGACGTGGTTGGCAGCTTCAGCAGGTGGCTGAGGCAATGTAATCCAAGGGGTGTTGATATGCGAACGATAGTATTCGGCAATTGTGCGACGAGCATTGTTGAATTCGTCCAACTGCTTGAGTTTTACGCTCAATATGGCAGCTTGTATCTCGTCAAGGCGTGAGTTAACTCCTTGATAGCGACACACGTATTTCTCTGATTGTCCGTAGTTGGCAATGCTTCGTATTGCCTTTGCCAAAGCATCGTCGTTTGTAGTGATAGCCCCTCCATCGCCAAGTGCTCCAAGGTTTTTACCGGGGTAGAAGCTATGGGCAGCAGCGTGGCCTAAGCTGCCTGTTCTCCTATTGTTGTATAGGCAGCCGTGTGCTTGTGCATTGTCTTCGATGAGTAGGAGGTTGTGGCGACGGCAAATGTCGTTGATGCGCTCTGTGTAGGCGCATTGTCCGTAGAGGTGAACGAGCAGAAGAGCTCGTGAGCGCGGAGTGATGGCTTGTTCTAAAAGTTGGTCGTTCAATTGCCAATTTTCAATATTCGCGTCAATAAAAACAGGCTTGAGCTTGTTCTTTGTGATGGCTAATATTGTGGCTATAAAAGTGTTTGCTGGAACAAGAATTTCATCCCCCTCATTGAGTTTTTTTAATTCGGTTAATGCGCTAAGGATGAGGGAAATCGCATCCAACCCTGTGCCGCATCCAATGCAATGGTTTGTGCCGATGAAGTCTGCATATTCGCTTTCAAAATTAGCGACCTCTTTTCCCTGTATGTACCAACCGGCTTCTGCCACTCGCAAGAGGGCATTGTTTATGTCGCGCTGTTGTGATGCGGTGATTTTTTGAATATCAAGAAATTTTATCATAGTTGGATTGTTGAGGGTGAGGAGAGGTAATAAATGGATGATGATTTTATTTTTAATTGATCCTACTTGTATTCTTCCGCTAAAGTGTCGTAATCATCATCGTCCAGCTCGTCTTCGTCCATGTCAAGCCCCCAGAAGATGGGAATTTGCTCGTCGTTGGAGAAATCGTCGAGCGCGCGGCGTTCTTTCTTTGTGGGGCGCCCTGTGCCACGTGCGCGGTCGATGAATCCAGAGATTTTGCTCATTTCCAGCAGTTCGTACTGGTCGGGGCTGGTGATGTTTTCAAGAATTTCGGGCAGTAGCTTTGCGCCAACTCTTTTTTCGATGGCTTGTTTTACGAGGAAAGTGTAGGTGATGGGGGCTTTCTTCACACTGACTTTGTCGCCAGCTTTTACCGTTCGCGAGGGCTTTACCTGCGCACCATTTATCGTGATGCGTCCGTTCTTGCAAGCATCGGCAGCGAGTGTGCGTGTTTTGTAGATGCGTGCAGCCCAAAGCCATTTGTCAATACGTGCTTCCATGCGAGTGGCTTATTTTTTATTAAAATTACACATGGCGTGCTGTATGCCTTGAAGGGCATAGTCCTTAATCATGTCGGTAGCTATTTGGAGGCGTTCGTCCATCTTGGCAAGGTCGTCGGCTTCAAATTCCCCTAGAACGAAGTCCACCTGGCCGCCCTTAGGGAAGTCGTTGCCAATACCGAAGCGCAGGCGAGCATAGTTTTGTGTGCCCATAACCGAGGTGATGTGGCGCAAGCCGTTGTGTCCAGCTTCCGAACCATTGGGCTTCATGCGGAGCTGTCCGAAGGGGAGGGCGAGGTCGTCGACAACCACCAGTACATGGTCGAGTGGAATCTTCTTCTCGTTCATCCAGTAGCGTACGGCATTGCCCGAAAGGTTCATGTAGGTTGAGGGTTTAAGCAATGTTAGCAGTCGATTTTTGACGCGAATGGTTGTGACAAATCCGTAGCGTTTGTCCTCCCATGTAGCGTTGGCGTCCTTTGCCATTTTGTCAACCACACGAAATCCTATGTTGTGGCGCGTGTTGGCATATTCGTCTCCGATGTTGCCAAGTCCAACGATGAGGTAGTGCATTTCTCTTTAAGATTAAAAAATGCCAATGTGCGAGCACACATTGGCATTTTGTTGTTTAGAATGTAAAAGTCGATTACTTCTTTGCAGCGGCAGCAGCAGCGGCAGCAGCACCCATTGCAGCACGAGTCATCTTAACAGTTACAACCACAACTTCCTTGGGAGTAACGAGTTCGAGACCTTCGAATGAGAGTTCGCCAGCCTTGATTGACTTACCGAGCTGGAGGTTAGTAACGTCGATAGTGAGCTTTTCGGGGATGTTAGCGTAAGTAGCCTTCACCTTGAGCTTGCGTACCATAGAAACGAGCTTACCACCAGCGCGTACACCTTCTGCAAGACCCTGAGGAGCGATGGGCACAGCCATTACGATGGGCTTTTCAGGTGTTACTTCGTAGAAGTCAACGTGGAGAACGTTGTCCTTTACGGGGTGGCACTGTACTTCCTTGATAACAGCAGTCTTGTTTTCACCATTGAGGTTGATGTTTACAAGGTAGATGTTGGGAGAGTAGTAAACCTTGTTGATTTCCTTTTCAGAAACTACGAAGTGAGTAGCTACGGGAAGACCGTTTTCGCGCTTTTCACCATACAAGCAGCAAGGAACCATGCCTTCTGCACGAACTGTCTTAGATGCCTTCTTACCGATGGCAGTACGGAGTGTACCGTTGATTGAAATTTCTTTCATGTTAATAAAATTTGTGTTACTCTAAATTAAGTAAATTGTTTGCTTAATTCGCCATCACACGCACTCTTTCGAGTATCTGTTTAGACAAATCGGGTGCAAAATTACAAATTTTAATTGGAAAGAGGAAACTATTTGTTTATCTTTTTTATGATAATAGTGATTTTTTTAGAAACAATAAACATCTTGATACCATTTCTTCCATTCCTTCAAATCCCAGTGGCTTTCTGTTACAGTGTTAAGAATATCATAATTCGTAAACGAAGTAAACATCTGGTCGTTGCAAATCAGGTTTTTGTATTGGTTAATTGTATGCATAAGCATTGAATTTTGAGCATGATGACAAACTGAAAATGTAACAGTATGATATTTGCCTGTGTCTTCTAATGCAAAGGCAAGCATTTGATTGCGCCATAGTTGGTTCATGCCTAATTTAAATGGGCAACCCTTAATAGTTAATACATTCCCATTAAACTTGCCAATTCGATGATTGAGTAAATCCCAATACTTGTATTTGATATTATGGTAGTGACATATTTCAGGGTTAGTAGATATATCGGCAAAATTGCATTTGTCACAGTGACTTTTCAGTTTGTTTGCTTTACTTTTATATCCCCCACAGATTGTGAATTCTTTTTCGCTGAGTTTATGCTCAATAAGCCATAGACACAAATTCTCATTGATATCGCGATACGCAATAGCCACATCAGCATCAGTCCCAGCTTGTGAAGTGTGGTCATTTAACAAACCTTTGCCCTTTTGAATGTCTTGTCCCCAATATTCAAAGCAAAAACCGTTGAATAATTGTTCCTTAGCTATTTCCTTAAATCCAACAGGGCACCCAGGGATTTTGGGAAGTGTGGCATTAACATTATTGGATAATAAAATGGGCATAAATAAATTGATACATGCAGTTTGTGAACTTACAGCATGGTGAGCGTATATATGAGGTTTGTAAGCAAATGTCCCCACTTGCATTTCCTGTAATATGGGGATAATAGGTTTGTAAATCATTAAGGGAACTGATGATACCTTTGGTAAAATTGCATCATACTCATGCCCTCTAAAAACTCCTCTTTCCTCAGTAATATTTTTACGTTTCCAGTCAATGATATGGCAATAGATTTTTTCTTGTTCCAATGTGAGGCTGTCGGGGATGTAATATTCTATTCCGTTAATTATTTTATTCATATTTTGTATAAAAGCACCACAATGATGAAAGAAACTTTGATTCTCTAAAAACGAGCTCCGTATTATTTTAAATTAAGTCCGACTTAAAACAAAATAAGTCGGACTTAGTTTTTAAGTATTCCTAATGTGGTTACATTCTGCTTTTTTGCTGTTCGCCTGCTCCTGTTCCCTTGTACTTACTCTTGGCATTGTTAAACTTGTAGCGCAGGGTGAATACAACTTCGCGCGAACCAAAGTTATTTTTCTGCTTTATCATGTAATCACCGCTCCACATTTTTACGCGGTCTGCTTTGTCTCTGAAAAGGTCTGTGCCTTTAAGTTCGAGACTTAGGGCATTGTTCAAGAATGTCTTTCGGATGGCAACGTCTAACACGTGAGTAGGTTTGTCTAATTGGTAGATGCGTTGATTGCCCTTTCCTGTAAATGTATAATCTACCTCCGCCGTAAAATTCTTCGGAAGTTTGAACGTATTTCCCCATGAGAATACAGGGATGGGGCGATTCATACTTTGGCGTTTCCCATTAAAATCCCCCTTAAACCATTGCTTAAATAATGCTCCCGTAAGGCGAGGATACCAAATTCCGATTGTGGGCGTTGCCGTGAGCGACACGGTAAGTTCGGGGATGCTGCGATTGAAATTCTCATAGTGGAGCATGATGCAATTCTCGGTAGTTTCGGATTGCTTGCCCCAATGCAAAATCGGTCTTTCGGTGAGTTTGTAATTAGCCGCGAATTGAAAATACTTCCACACTGCAGCCAACGAAGCATTGTGTTGCAATTCGGGTTTCAAATAGGGATTCCCCTTGGTATAACTATACCGGTCGATGTATATGCTTGCATTGCTGAGTTGATTATAGTCAGGGCGACTTGTCTTTGCGGTATAACCCAATTGTAATTGCACTTCTCCCAAAGCGCCACTCAGCGAAACAGAAGGAAAGAAATTGCCAAACTCACGACTTTGATCCTGCTGCTTGATGCGATTCTCAAAATAGTTAAAGGCTAAATATTCGTAGCGCATTCCGAGAACGAGATAGAACGTCTTAATTGGGTAGGTGAAATCCATAAAAACATCGGCGCTGTTCTCGCGAATGTTCGTAAATGAGTTAGGACCTTGCGCATTCTGATTCCAATATTCGTCGCTTCGGTCAGTGTAAGTATATTCTGCGCCACCCGAAAGTTGACCGCCTAATAAGGGGTGAGAGAGCACGAGTTTTGAAGCATAAAGTCGGTTGTGCTCCTTGCTTCGAGTGGTTACAATTCGGTCAACTTGCAACTGACTCTTTTCGTTGTACACCATGCCCTCTTCAAAACGACTATCAAGAAGGTCGGCATTAAAGTCTATATTGAGTTTACCAAATGTACCATTATAATAAGCATTCACTTGATGAATGGGGAGTTTTTTCAGTCCGCCTTCAGATAAAGTGTGGGTAAAATCATCAATAACTCCGCCCACCTTTGCCGTCACCCGACTGTCATTGAACGTTTCCCCTTTCAGTGTGAATTTGGGGCGGTATTGAATGCCGAAGGAGTGCTTCTCGTTGAGTTGGTAGTTGACTCCAAGTGTGGTGTAAAGGCTTTGGGTGTTGTTGGTGAAGTTTGCCTTTTGTTGCAAGAACAAGGGCTTTTCGGAATAGAGGTATTGCTCTATTTCTGTGTCCTGAAAACCCTCTGTTTGCGCGAAATCAACAGACGCAAAAACGTCAAGATTGTTGTGGCGATAGTTCATGTTGAGCGTTTCTCTCAAATCGGTGTCTTCACATTGGTACCAACTTGAACGCAGGTTGAAACTCAAACCATCACCTTGGCGCTTCACCGTCTTAATTCGGATTACGGCATTGACGGAAGCATCATAGCGCGCCCCAGGATTGGTGACCACGTCCACGCTTTTAATGTCCTTTGAAGTAAGCGCCTCCAATTCGGCATTGTCTCTTACCAAGCGACCGTTGATGTAGATTTGAGGAGTGCCTTTTCCTAAAACCTCTAATCCATCTCCCTTTTGCGTCACACCAGGCAACTTCTTCAACACATCGTTTGCAGAGCCTACTTCGGCGAGAACACTGTTTTCCACCAGCGTCACAAAGGCATCGCCTTGCAACTTGGTCTTCGGAAGAACTGCTTTAATGACCACCTCGCCTAATATAGTCGAATCTGATTGCATCACAATGGTTCCATCATTTGATAGTGGAAGACTCAGTATTTGAGTCGTAAAACCAATGTAGGAAACCTTGATAACTGCCATTTCAGGAGTTTGTTTCAGCAAAAACTTGCCACAGGAATCGCTCATAACGCCCGTTATGAAATTTGAGTCATTCGTAAGGGCTATGATGTTGGCATAGGAAAGTGGTTCGTTTTGTTCATTCACTATAGTTCCTTTAACCTCTTGAGCATAAAGATAATTAGGAATTGCGGTTAGGGTTATGAAAAAGAACAACTTAAGGTATAAATCTTGCATAATGAATGTGCGGAACTAAATTCAAGTGAATGGTTATCTCTGCAACTCTTCGCCACGAATGCCGAGGGCACTCATGAGGGAATAACCAAGGAGTTCTTGCATGTAGCCACGTTCTTGGGTGGGTTGCATGGTGAAGAGGACAATGTCTTTGCCTTCAGCCTTGAGAGCAGTTTGGCGCACACGATCGCCATACTCTTCGAGGGCGGGGATGAGGAGTATGCGCTTCACGTCTTTTGCTTCGATGATGGCGTCGAGGGATTGCATGTAGAAGTCGGTCATGCTTACTACGTCCTCCACGGGATAGCTGGCGAGGGTGAACTCAGCGAGGTGGTCCTTGAAGGCTTGGCCGTTGAGCTCCTTGCTGAATGCCGAGGGTGTCATGTTCGACAATGCCTCTTTTTCCTTGCTGTGTAGGAAGATGACTTGCACTTCGTTGTTGCCCGCGCGGAGCCCCCCATCGAGGGCTATGCAGTCGAGCCAATGGCAGAGGTCGGCCTGGGGAATGCGGCGCCCGAGCATGCGCTCGAAGTTTACGATGAGGTTGAAGCATACGCTATCTAAATGGTCGGCGTCAATGAGCACGACGGTTTCTTTCCATTCTGACATTATTTAAGTAAACGAGTTTTTAATAAACGAGTTGACGAGAGGATAAGTAGGCGAAAACGGTGAGCAATGAGTGATGAGTGCCATTGATGGTAAACTCACTGCTCATTGCTCACCGCTCATAATTATATTTTATATATAATTTTCGAAGATTACGCTTCAGCAGTTTCTTCTGCGTCAACGAAATCAGTGTAGCCGTTAGTGACTAGGATGTTGTACCACTGCACGAGCTTGCGAATGTCGCTCATGTGTACGCGGTCTGCATCGTAGTTAGGCACTACGGCACTCATGAATTCAGTGAGCTGCTCGTTGGTGGCATCCTTGTGTGTGAAGGCTGTGGGCTGCGCATTCGTGTGCTGCTTGCAGCTTTCGAAGATTTCCATCAAGGGTTTGTCGTCCTCGAGAGTGTACATCGAAATGTCGTTGAGCGCTGTGACGCGGTCGCGTGCACCAGCTGTAGAACGCTTCTTTTGTGCATCGATAGTTTCGACGATGAGGTTTTGATTGCCTTGTGCTACTAAGCGGAACAAGCCGGGCTTGCCAGCTATTGCGAGAATGATGTCTTTCATAAATTTACAGTAAGAGCATTTGTATTTATATTCTAAAATGTGGCGCAAAGATAATGCTTTTTAACAAAACAGCCATTATTTGTTTATTAAAAAAGTAGAATGTTGTTTTGAAGAGGAAATGTTAGTGCTCAGAAAAAATGTAAGAATTTGTGAACGTAAAGCAGATAAAAGCTGATAAAACATGAATCAAATCAGATTTGGATTTTGTTCGTAAATGTTGTATCTTTGTTTCGCGAAGTTACGAAAAAGGTCTAAATTATTGAGAATGAATAACGACCTTTTGGTTGAATATGTATTGGGTTACGAATTAGCAATATACAGAGTGTTTTGGTCTTCTGCGTTTTGCATAACTTCAAATAACTCTTTCTGTATCGCAAAGGTACTTATATTCTCTCATTTCACAAAAAACTCCCAAAGAAAATTTCCGTTCTACCCGCATTTTAGGTAAAGCCATTGTTGGCAGTCCGATAAGTGTAACCTGAATGAATCCAGACAAACACCCATCGGACTTATGACACAACCGAAACAAATATCTCCGTTTGCCGATGGTATGAGGACATACCGTTAGCAGGCGGAGATACTTGTTTTTATTCGGCTGTGTAAAGAGGTAGGCTTTACCATATTCCTCCCACGAAATTTTCTTTCCAGCATCATAGTTCCGTTGTCGGCATAAATGCTGACGACCAAACTCCGATGATTACATAAGCGAAGGAAAAAGTCTTCCCGTTTCTGTCAAAAGCAGGCTTCCGACAAAGACGTGAAAACACATTCCTATTTTCGCTTATGGGCAAGTTCCTTTCTTTTTTAGCCGTCTAAGCCGGATTTTTTTCTATTTGAATCTGCCACAGTTTTCGTTTACCTCCATTCGTGTCTTCTCATATTCCGCATCAGTTGGTCATTCCCGTTTCGGTGGCGAAGGTATTTCCGGGATTTTAACCCGATAGCAAGGACAAGCCTCCTGTTTTCCGCAAAAATCTCCACACCTACGGGTAGTATTTTTCCGAAAATCCTTGCAATCGCTAATCCCTACACCTTTGAAAGCCACAGAAACGAAAACGACCGATGCGACAAGAAGACGCATAAAAAAAATGTCGGATAAACGAGTGGCAGATAGTTCAGTAGAAACTCAACTCCCTCAGCTCTCAGATCCGCATAAATAAAAAATCAAAATCAAACGGATATGAAAGCAATTGCAACAAAGTTCGTCAAGTGGGACATTCAGCCATTGGAAAATCTGCAAGGGAGCAAGGTTTACAACCTCCGTCTGAAACTGAACAACAATGGCAAGTTGAGCCGAGAAGAAAAGGATTGGATAACCGCTCAAGTGAACCACAATACCTATTTCCGCAGTGCTATACCCTTGTTAGGTTGGCGGTTTGACTTCTCCGATGTTCTAAAAACCTTTTTAGTAAGGCAATACGGCAGTTGGGCAGAATACCGAGCAATGGATAAGACTGCACTCCGAAAAATCCTTTTCGGGAGAATTGACAAGATAGTAGAAATCAATAAATGACAAGTATATGACAACAACAATGGACATCAGACAGCCTTTGCAAGTTATGGCAACTGCAATCCTTACCCTTGTACTTTGGGTGTTGGGCATTGTATGGCACATCGTGAAAGAGATTATTAACGGAGTTTACCGAATGGCAATCGGCTTCATCGTACTCCTTGTTTCGGTGGTCGGCTTTATCGGCTTAATTCTTTGGTTACTTACCCTCTAAACATCAACGACTATGGCAAAGAGAAGAAACAAGAGCGTATCACAGCAGTGCAAGTTCTACGAGGTGGACAACATCTTCGAGTATATGGTTGAGACCTACATCAACGGCAACATCAGCAGTTTCAAGGAATTGTACCAAGAGTTGAACAAGGACGCACGAAAGGACTTTATCGGCTTCCTATTCTTTGAGGTCAATCCACAATACTTGATTGAGATTTTGAAAGCAACCATTTAACCCTAACACAAGAGCATTATGAACGGAAAAGGAACAGATACATTCAAGACGGCTATTCAGAACTATTTGGAATACCGAGCAGCAACCGATGAACTCTTTGCACCCTTGTTTGCCAACCCTAACAAGAGCATAGACGAATGTTGCAAGTACATCATTTGCGAGGTGCATAAAAGCGGAATGAACGGCTTTGATGATGATGAAATCTTCGGTATGGCGGTACACTACTATGATGAGAACGAGATTGAGGTGGGCAACCCTCCGCTGTGCAGAATTATCTCCAATGTGCATACCGACTTGACCGAAGAAGAAAAGAAGGAGGCAAGGCAGAAAGCCATTGAGCAGTACCAACAAGCCGAGTTACGGAAGATGCAAGACCGCAACAAGCCGAAGGCAAAGCCAGCAGAGAAAGCAACCAATGTTCAACCCTCATTATTTGACTTTTGATTATGAAACCGAGAACACGCATACAGATAGAGATAGCACAACTATCCAAGAGACTGCCCAAGTTATCAAAGGCACAACGAGCATACGCATTTGAACATTGTTTCAAGCACTATGCCCACAGAACAAAGAAAGGTATCATCACTTGTTTGGAGTGTGGACACCAATGGAAGAGTGAGCACCATTTGGCGGAGAGCATTTGCGGTTGTACTTGTCCTCATTGTGGCAAGCAGTTGGAAATGTTGGATACCCGAAAGAGAGTGTTCAGAGAAATGGAATACTTCTGCATTATCACCACTTGCAAGCAGTACCAGGTACTCCGTTACTTCAGTACAAAGATGTACCGCAAGGTCGGACAATCGGCAGAATACTCCATCAAGGAGGTTGTGCAAAGGTGGATTGCACCCAATGGCAAGACCGAGACCATTGCCCGATTGCGTTGTATGAGTATCTTCTACTATGATGTTTGGAACTTGTACAGCGATATGGAGATACGCACCAACAATCAACACCGAGCATACGACATCAATCCATATTGCACCTATCCTAAAATGCGTATCATTCCCGAACTGAAACGCAACGGCTTTAATGGCAGTCTGCATAACCTTTCGCCTTTTGACCTCTTTACGGCTATCCTCAAAAACAGCAAGCAAGAAACCTTGCTGAAAGCCGGTCAGATTGCCGTATTGCGTTACTCTATCAACACCCATTTCAAGTTGGAGGAGTATTGGGCAAGCATTAAAATCTGTATCCGTAACGGCTACACCATTACAGACGCATCTATGTGGAGGGATTATATAGACCTACTCCGATATTTCGGCAAGGACACAAACAGCCCGAAATATGTATGCCCGACAGACCTCCAAGCGGAACACGACAGATTGGTACGCAAGAAGAATGAGAGAATAGAGAGGGAGAAATTGGCAAAGGCACGGGCAAAAGCTATTGAGAACGAGAACAAGTATCGTGAACTCAAAGGCAAGTTCTTCGGTATTTTCTTTACCGATGGTACAATCCAAGTACGAGTGTTGGAGAGTGTGAACGAGTTTGCAGAGGAAGGAGTGGCAATGCACCATTGTGTATTCTCCAACGAATACTATCTGAAAGCCGACTCCCTAATCCTTTCGGCAACCATTGACGGCAAACGCATTGAAACGATTGAGATTTCGCTCAAGAAGATGAAAGTCGTACAGAGCAGAGGTGTATGTAACAAGAACACCGAACACCACGACCGCATTGTAAGCCTTGTAAACAAGAATATGAAACTA
>JAZLDQ010000054.1:0-16717 GCA_045614785.1 Alloprevotella sp. | reverse complement strand
AAAAAATCTCAAAAAACTTAAGCAAATCAACACAAGCTAATTTATAGAACCTGCCTTAAAAGATTGATATTCAAATGTTTTTGGCTTTTGTCCTTACAGGGCGGAAATCCATGCGGACTATTTACCCAGGGTGCCGCTCCTACGTCGCTCTGCCCTGGGCTGGTAGCTGGTTGGCCCTTCAGGCCGCCCAAGCCAAGATGTGGGCAAAGATTAGCCTTGGGTAAACAGACCGCTTAGACTTTCGACCTATTAAGGTAGGGGGTCTTTACAATTGCGAAATATTCTTACAAAAAAAGAACGTTCGCCGTTACGCGAAACCAGGCATTCTGAGTCACTCTGATTACAAAACAAGAGGTTTACGACTCGCACCTGTGGATAACTCCGAAAAGCACCATTTGGATTTCGCTCAATTCTGTTGTATCTTTGTAGTACAAATAGGGGAGGCCATAGGGTCTCCCCTGTTTTTTGTCCGAAAAAGTGCCAAAACTACCTCAAAGGTAAGAAAAACTACCTTTGAAGTAGGAAATTTTATATCAAAGATCGTTTTTCGCACCTCCGACTTTGTTGTTTTTTCTCCACTTTACGCTCTAACAGCTCGGCTTTTCATCATCAGGAGAGCAATATTTTGAGAAAACAAAAAGATTTTTACTTTTTGAACACGACACTTCCAAATCAGATGAGTAATACTGCGAAATATTTTGACAAAAGAGGCAAAAATTTATAAAATCCACCTTAATTATTTTGTCAACAAATATGCCTTGAGCGCCTCAAGCGTGGGCTCCATAGGCACGCTCTGCTTTTCGCCCCTCATAAACTCCTGGAGTTTCTGAGGAATTTCGATGTCCTCCCCGATAATGCGCTCAATGGTATCCTTGAACTTTGCTGGATGTGCCGTTTCGAGGAACACACCGACTTCGCCTGGCTGCAAGCCTTCGGCAAGCGACTGGTAGCCACACGCACCGTGCGGGTCGAGCAAATAGCCTTCTTCCTTCCAAACACGCTTTACACAATCCTCAATCTGAGCGTCTGAGTAAGTTGCCCCACTCATATCTTTGCAAATTGCCTCATGGCTTTCGCCATAAAGGTCAAGAATACGAGCGAAGTTACTGGGAGCACCTACGTCCATGGCATTGGCTATCGTGCATACGGAAGCGCGCGGTTCGTAAACACCTGTTTGCAGGTATTTATAAACGATGTCATTGCTATTGTTGGCTGCAATAAATCGCTTAATGGGAAGGCCCATGCGCTTGCCAAAGAGTCCTGCTGTCAAGTTACCGAAGTTGCCGCTCGGCACAGCAACAACCATTTCGTCCGCCTTGCCCATTCGCTTCAGCTGCGCATAGGCGTTGAAATAGTAGAAGGCCTGAGGCAAGAAGCGCGCAATGTTGATAGAATTAGCACTCGTAAGCTTCAATCGCTGATTGAGTTCTTCATCCATAAAGGCAGACTTCACCAACGCCTGGCAATCATCGAAACATCCATCCACTTCGATAGCCGTGATGTTCTGACCTAAAGTTGTAAACTGCTTCTCCTGAATTTCGCTCACCTTGCCTTTAGGATAGAGCACATACACATGAATGCCTGGCACACCAAGGAAACCATTAGCTACGGCGCTCCCCGTATCGCCCGAAGTAGCAACGAGCACGTTGACTTGCTTCTGGGAATCACTCTGTATGAAGTGAGAAAGCAAGCGTGCCATAAATCGGCCACCTACGTCCTTGAATGCAAGCGTGGGACCATGAAAAAGCTCAAGGGCATAGATGTTTTCAGACACAGGAACTACAGGTGTTTCAAAACTAAGCGTGTCGTAAACAATCGCGCGAAGCTTATCGGCAGGCACATCCTCTCCAAAGAAAGCATCCGCCACGCGGAAAGCTATTTCCTGAAAACTAAGTTGGTCGATGGTTTCAAAAAACTCTTTGGGAAGAGGTTTTATCGTAAGGGGCATATATAAGCCGCGGTCAGCCGCAAGACCTGTAACAACAGCGTCTTCGAGCGACACGTCGGCAACCTGTTTGTTTGTGCTATAATATTTCATATATTGAGGTTGTGAGGTTATGAGGTTGTGAGGTTGTGAGGTTATGAGGTTGTGAGGTTAGAGGTTATAAGGTTATAAGGCCCATGCGGAACAATCTGCGTTCGAGTCTAACCATCTCGTTTTCTCGTCCACTTGTCAACTCGTTTACTAAAAAACTACAAACCCATGAACGCGCGTATAAATTCATCACGTTGCAAGAGTCCGAAGCTGCCACTAAAGGCTGTAGCTTCGTCGAACGTCTGCACTTCGTCGGGCTGAATCGTAGGATGCCAAATAAGGAAGGGAACGGGTTCGGCTGTGTGTGTGCGAAGGCTGCAGGGCGTAGGATGATCGGGAAGGATGGCAATAGCCACGGGTTCGTCCCACTGACTCACTGCTTCATAAATAGGTTGCACCACGCGGCGGTCAAGATCTTCTATCGTGCGGCGTTTCAACTCGACATCTCCCTCATGACCAGCTTCGTCGCTCGCCTCAATGTGGAGATACACAAAATCTTGCTTGCGCAAGGCGTCGAGCGCTACTTCCACCTTATTTTCATAATTCGTATTGTAAAGACCTGTAGCTCCTGCAACCTCGGGCGTTTCGAAACCTGCATAATGTCCGATGCCTCGAATAAGGTCAACAGCAGAGATAACAGTACCCGACTTTACCGTTGGAAACTTTTCGCTCAGCAACTCCATCTGCGGACGATATCCGCCACCCCAAGGCCAAATGCTGTTAGCAGGGTCCTTACCCATCTCCATACGTCGCAAATTGACAGGATGATTGGCCAACACCTCTTGCGAGCGAAGGATGAGTTCGTTTATCAAATCGGCAGTTTCCTGCGCCTCGGGCACTTCTGCACGCACCATGCGAGGGCGGAAAGGCTGTCCGGGAACATCGTGGGGCGGTGTGCAAGAGATGCGTTTATCTCCACCCTTGATAACGAGCAAATGTCGATACTGAATGCCCGTATGGAATCGTACACGGTCGTTTCCCAAAGCAGCCTGGAGTGCTTTCACAAGCTCGTCTGCCTCCTCTGTCGTGATATGTCCGGCAGAGTGATTCTTTATGCAATCGTTGGCGATGCAGATAATATTGCAACGCAAAGCAAGTTCACCAGGCTGGAGTTCTACTCCAATACTCGCAGCTTCGAGCGGACCGCGACCTTCATATACCACGTCTAAATCATAACCAAGCACCGACATATTCGCCACTTCGCTACCAGGATGATACCCCGGGGCAACAGTCACAAGGCGCCCCGTTCTCCCTCGACGCGCCAACTCGTTCATATAAGGAGTCTCCGCAGCTTGGAGAAGAGTTTGTCCGTTGAGAGATTTAATAGGCCAACCAGCCATGCCATCGCCAAGAATAATAATGTGCTTCATAATGTTGTATATTTAAACGTAAGCCAGAATACGCAAGTCCAGCAAACAGTGAGAATATGTGAAATGATTAGAGAATAGTAATCCCGACAACGCAAGCAAAGCATAGCACAGAATGCTACGACAACTGCAACGGCCATTCATAAGCCAACCTCGCCAATTGTGGATACTATATATGTGTACGAAAAATGTGTTTCACGTAGAAACACGAATAAAAGCCCCTACCCTCGAAGGGTAGTGGATGTCCCAGCGCCAAAAGTAGTAGCGATATGTAATAAGAAAACGCTCATTACAAATACTGCGGTTAGGGATTGTGTGAAAGCTGATGCCGCGGGGTGCTTCTCAAATTGAGAAATGCACCAACCGCCTCAGCCGTGTCTATTAGTTTGTTTTTGTGTTGAAAAAAATGGCAGGTTTCGTTGTAGAAAACCATTTTGCCATATCTGTTCGACTGCAAATGTATAAATTAAAGCAAAGCGCCAAACTTTTTTTTACAAAAAATTACAAAAAACTCATCTTTTTTTTCTTCTATCCATAAACCTACCACCAATTATTACACATTTAATCAAGAAGTGTGCAAAAAGAATGCAAAAGAAGAGAGCACAATTCTCCACACCGCATCACATCCCCACAACAAGTTTTAAGGCCGCATGCAACGTAATCTCATAAACAATCTGTAATTTCACAACATATATAATATTGCTTATCATGAAGTACCCTATAGGAATACAGAGTTTTGCTCATTTAAGAGAAGATAATTATCTATACATTGATAAGACTGACTTGATTTATAAATTGGCGACTGAAGGTAAATATACTTTCTCACAAGTGAGCATCTTCAGTGGCTTCAACCAACCAGCCGACATCAGTTTGGACCGTCGCTATGAAGCACTGTGCGGCATTACACAGGAAGAACTTTACAAATATTTCGAAGAGAGCTCTACAGAAGTCAAACTTGAGCAATAAGCGAAAGCATCATCACCTATGCTTGTCACGCTGTTAGGAAACTCTACAGAAGTCAAACTTGAGCAATAAGCGAAAGCAGCATAACCTATGCTTGTCACGCTATAGGTATTCCCATTATAAGTTACCGATTCTGGGATTTTGACTTCTCCAGAATATTCATTGGAATAAGAATCGTAATGTTCACCTCGATAAGTCACCGCTACCGTCTTATCCGCCTGCGACGTGATGTAGTAATAAATGCCATCCACCTTAAAGTCTTCTGCACTCACACTCATGCTGCACAGCAATCCCATTACAGCCAGCACTAAAGATTTCATTTTTCCCATAATTATATTTTTGTATGGTTATACGAATTGGGAGAACCACGCTCTACCGAAGGACTATAAAAAGGCGTGCACACTTCGTTGCTCTACCTTCTGGTGACTCAAGTTTGCGAAGTTCAGTTGGATAGAAGATAAAGTCATGAACCGTCCTTTCTGCTCCCGTGCCTCAAGGTTCACGACCTCCATATGCAGTGATAGAGCGGAAATGTATGTATTGACGCCCCCACTATTCGGGAAGACTTGTCAGTGGCAAAATTATGTAAAAAATGTGAGAGGGGCAGAGATACACATAAATATTTTTCACGACAAATATTGTACGCTTTTTTTGCTTCCTATAGGATAAAAGGAAAAAATGTATTTTCGTCAAGTTTTAGTTACAGGCAGACCAACGGGCTGAAAGCCCAATAAATTCATAGCCCAGGGCAAGGCGAACGAAGTAAGGCGTCACCCTGGGTGACAAACCGCCCGCATGGTGCGCCCTATTAGGGGCAAAAATATACACACTCCCTGCTTGAGATATCTGACTTTTGCCCTTTACAGGGCGCAATCTCCTTAACGTACCACACCCAAGGCGTCGCTCCTAAAGTCGCTTGCCGTTGGGCTATGCACTCGCTACCCCTTTGGGGTATTTTTGTTTGCCATTAGGCAATGGGAACTGTTCAGTAAAAATGTGTTCCTATGTTCTTATGTCTTATGATTAATAACACAAAAAAATCCTCGAAGCATTGCTCCGAGGATTTTTCATAAGTATGTGGTGTTGATTATTCAGCAGATTCTGCTGTTGCTTCAGCTACGGGAGCTTCAGCTGCTACTTCTTCAGTAGCCTTCTTCGAACGACGTGTACGCTTAGCCTTCTTTTCAGTCTTAGCCATGTTGTCGTTGAAGTCAACCAATTCGATAAAGCACATTTCAGCAGCGTCGCTAGCGCGGAAACCAGTCTTGATGATACGAGTGTAACCACCGGGACGGTCACCAACCTTTGCAGCAACTACCTGGAAGAGTTCAGTAACAGCGTACTTGTCCTGGAGGTAGCTGAAAACTACACGACGTGAGTTAGTAGTATCGTTCTTACTCTTTGTTACGAGAGGCTCAACGTACTTCTTCAACGCCTTAGCCTTAGCGAGAGTCGTAGTGATTCTTTTGTGCTTGATCAAAGAGCATGCCATGTTTGAAAGCATCGCAGCTCTGTGAGAAGCAGTACGACTCAAATGGTTAAATTTCTTATTGTGTCTCATTTGTGTAATTAATCTTTATCTAATTTATACTTAGAAATGTCAGTTCCAAACGATAGATTCAGACTTTCGAGCAAATCATCAAGCTCATTAAGCGATTTCTTACCGAAGTTACGGAACTTGAGGAGGTCACTCTTGTTGAACTGAACGAGTTCGCCGAGCGTTTCAACTTCAGCTGCCTTAAGACAGTTGAGTGCACGCACAGAGAGGTTCATATCAACGAGCTTCGTCTTCAAGAGTTGACGCATGTGAAGTACTTCTTCATCGAATTCTTCATTGTCAAGTTCTGCAGTATCGTCCACTGTGATCTTATCATCAGAGAAGAGCATGAAGTGGTAAATGAGAATACGTGCAGCTTCCTTGAGCGCGTCCTTCGGGGCGATGGAACCGTCCGTAGAGATTTCAAGTACAAGCTTATCGAAGTCAGTCTTCTGCTCTACGCGGAAGGGCTCAACAGCGTACTTGACATTACGGATGGGAGTGTAGATTGAGTCAATTGCAATCTGGTGGAGGTCTGTGCAATATTCGCGATTTTCATCAGCGGGCACATAGCCTCGACCCTTATTGATAGTGATCTCTATCTGGATAGAAGCTTTAGAATCTAAATGACAAATCACCAATTCGGGATTTAACACTTCAAAGCCAGTAAGACATTTGTTGAGGTCACCAGCCTTGAACTCGTTAACGTTCATGATGGTGATGGATGCCTTTTCTGATTCGAATTCTTCACCTCTTTGCTTGAAGCGTACCTGCTTCAAGTTAAGTATGATGTTGGTTACGTCTTCACGCACTCCAGGCACGGTAGCAAATTCGTGTTCAACACCTGCAATCTTTACAGTGTTGATAGCGAAACCTTCGAGCGAAGAGAGCAAGATTCGGCGCAACGCATTACCGACTGTGGTACCGAAGCCAGGTTCCAAAGGACGGAACTCAAACTTTCCGTACTTAGGTGTGCTTTCAATCATCACCACCTTATCGGGTTTTTGAAATGCTAATATCGCCATAATTAGGATTTTAATTAGTTTTTAGAGTAGAGCTCGACGATCAACTGTTCCTTGATGTTTTCAGGAATGTCAGCACGTTCGGGCTTGTGGAGGAGCTTACCAGACTTTGTTGCTTCGTCCCATTCAATCCAAGGATACTTGCTGTGGTTGAAACCAGCGAGTGAGTCAGCCACAACTTCGAGTGACTTAGACTTTTCGCGTACAGCAACTACCTGACCAGGCTTAACGCTGAATGAAGCGATGTTAACAACGCGACCATCAACAGTGATGTGCTTGTGGTTAACGAGCTGACGAGCAGCAGCACGAGTAGGAGCAATACCCAAACGATAAACAACGTTGTCGAGACGGCACTCAAGGTTCTGAAGAAGAACTTCACCAGTAATACCAGTTGCAGTAGCAGCCTTATCGAACATGTTACGGAACTGCTTTTCGAGCAAACCATAAGTGTACTTTGCCTTCTGCTTTTCAGCGAGCATCACACCATATTCTGAAGACTTGCGACGACGACCATTACCGTGCTGACCGGGAGGGAAGTTACGCTTAGAAAGAACCTTATCTGCACCAAAGATAGCCTCACCAAATCGACGTGCGATACGAGACTTCGGGCCAATATATCTTGCCATTTTTTATTCTTATTTTATCGTTCAACAATATTATACACGACGACGCTTGGGAGGACGGCAACCGTTGTGAGGAAGTGGAGTAACGTCGATGATTTCTGTTACAGCGATACCTGCACCGTGGCAAGCACGAATAGCTGATTCACGACCATTACCAGGACCCTTTACATAAGCCTTAACCTTGCGGAGACCGAGGTCGAAAGCTACCTTTGCGCAGTCCTGAGCTGCCATCTGAGCAGCGTAAGGAGTGTTCTTCTTAGAACCACGGAAACCCATCTTACCAGCTGAAGACCATGAGATAACCTGACCTTCGCTATTTGCCAAAGACACGATGATATTGTTGAAAGAGCTGTGTACGTGAAGCTGACCTTCTGCGCTAATCTTTACAACTCTCTTCTTAGCAGCAACTGTTTTCTTTGCCATGATTTCTATTTATTATTTAGTAGCCTTTTTCTTATTAGCAACAGTCTTCTTGCGACCCTTACGAGTACGAGCATTGTTCTTTGTGCTCTGACCACGGAGGGGAAGACCAATACGATGACGAACACCACGGTAGCAACCAATGTCCATAAGGCGCTTGATGTTCAACTGAATTTCAGAACGAAGGTCACCTTCTACCTTGAATTCTGCACCAATGATTTCACGAATCTTAGCAGCCTGATCGTCTGTCCAATCCTTAACCTTGATGTCGCGGTCGATACCTGCCTTATCCAAGATCTTTGCTGAGCTACTACGACCTATACCGAAAATATAAGTCAAGGCGATTTCACCTCGCTTGTTCTGAGGTAAATCAACACCAACAATTCTTATTGCCATATATTTATTTTATATTTTTGCGAAAACTTTATTAACCCTGACGAGTCTTGAACTTAGGGTTCTTTTTGTTAATCACATACAAGCGACCCTTGCGACGTACAATCTTGCAGTCAGCAGTACGCTTCTTTAAAGATGCTCTTGTCTTCATAATATTTTTTATTATTTGTATCTAAACACGATTCGTCCTTTTGAGAGATCGTAGGGGCTCATCTCAACTTTAACCTTATCGCCAGGCAAAATCTTAATATAATGCATACGCATCTTGCCTGAGATATGAGCTATGATGGGATGACCATTCTCAAGTTCTACGCGGAACATTGCATTGCTAAGAGCTTCTACAATTGTTCCATCTTGTTCGATAGCGACTTGTTTTGCCATATTAATATAAATGTCCTTCTATTTTTTCGATTTCAGCGAACGATGATAATATTTCAGCTTTTCCGTGGTGCAAAGCAACAGTATGTTCGAAATGCGCTGCTGGCGAGTGGTCGCGTGTAATAACACCCCACTTATCAGACAACATTAACAACTGAGGCGACCCTAAGGTTACCATCGGTTCAATGGCTAAACACATTCCATTCTTTAATTGCTTGCCCGTACCCGCTCTTCCATAATTAGGAATCTGCGGTTCCTCGTGCATTTCTCGTCCGATGCCGTGTCCAACAAATTCACGTACGATACCATATCCTTGCGATTCGCAATGCTGCTGAACTGCGTTTCCAATATCTCCTAAGCGACGGCCTACAATAGTCGTCTCGATTGCTTTATAAAGACTTTCCTTGGTTGTTTTCAGCAACTGCTTAATTTCATCAGAAACTTCGCCTACACAGAAAGTGTAGCAAGAGTCACCACAAAAACCATTTAAGTAAGTCCCACAATCAATTGATACTATATCACCATCCTTTAAAGGAACATCATTGGGGATACCATGCACAACGACCTCATTAACTGAGGCGCAAATAGAAGCTGGAAAAGCAGGCCCATTAGGATTTGGAAAACCCTTAAAAGTTGGGATTGCTCCATGGTCACGAATAAATTGTTCAGCCAAAGTGTCCAACTGTTTCGTTGTGACACCTGGCTTCACAACTTTAGCTATTTCGACGAGCGTTGCACTAACCAAAAGGTTAGCTTCGCGCAACAACTCGATCTCATCGTCTGTCTTCAGATATATCATCAGACTATCACATTAATAAGCAGCAAGCTTGCTACTCTGTCTTGTATGACCTGCATTAAGAAGACCATCGTAATGGCGTACCAAAAGATGAGATTCAATCTGCTGAATTGTGTCGAGCACAACACCTACAAGAATCAAGAGTGATGTTCCACCAAAGAACTGTGCAAAGCCTTGCTTAATACCAATCGCACCTGCAAACGCAGGCAATATTGCGATAACCGCAATAAACAATGAACCAGGAATAGTGATGTTTGTCATCACCTTGTCAAGGTAATTTGCTGTGTCCTGACCAGGCTTGATGCCGGGAATAAAACCATTATTACGCTTCATATCTTCAGCCATCTGAACAGGGTTCATTGTGATAGCAGTATAGAAGAATGTGAACGCAATGATGAGAACTACGAACACAGAATTGTAAAGTACGCTTGTGTGATCAAGGAATTGTGACAATGTCCAAGACGTTTCAGCACCTAAACCCTGAGCGAGTGAGAGAGGAATAAACATAATAGCCTGAGCAAAGATGATAGGCATTACGTTTGCAGCAAACAACTTCAAAGGAATGTACTGACGAGCACCTCCTACTGTACGGTTGCCTTCTACTCTCTTAGCATACTGCACGGGTACCTTACGAATCGCTTTAACAAGCATGATTGCAAGCATCATCACTGCGAGGAGACCAATGATTTCGGCCAAGAACCAAATCAAACCGCCGCCTTCAGCGCCAGACAATGCAGAGGTAAGTTCCTCAATAATTGCACTAGGCATGCGAGCAATGATACCAATCATAATGATAATGGAAACACCATTACCAATACCTTTGTCAGTGATACGCTCACCAAGCCAAAGGACAAACATACTACCAGCAGCAAGGATAATCGTAGACGCGAACATAAATCCGAAGCCATCTCCTACCAAGAATGCACCTGAACCAGCTGTTTGAGCCTTAAGGTTAATCAAATAAGTAGGAGCTTGGAATAGAAGAATCGCGATTGTTAAAACACGCGTAATCTGGTTGATTTTTCTTCTGCCACTTTCACCTTCACGCTGCATCTTCTGGAAATAAGGTACAGCGACTGCGAGCAACTGCACTACGATGGATGCTGAAATGTAAGGCATGATACCCAATGCAAAAATAGAAGCATTTGAGAAGGCACCACCCGAGAACATATTCAACAACGCCATCAAACCATCACTCGTCTGTGCTTGCAACTGCTGCAAAGCAAATGGGTCAATACCTGGAAGAACCACGAATGATCCAAAGCGATAGATAGCAACAAAGAGGAGAGTAATGAGGATTCTCTTACGAAGATCCTCAATTCTCCAAATGTTCTTTATAGTCTCGATTACTTTCATTGACGTAGTTTATTAGAGTTTAGTAACAGTACCACCAGCAGCAACGATAGCTTCTTCTGCACTCTTAGAGAACGCATGAGCTACAACGTCAAGCTTAGCAGTCAACGCACCATTTCCAAGAATCTTAACAAGCTGCTTGTTTGAGATAAAACCAGCTTCGATAAGTTCTTCAACGCCAATCTTAGAAAGAGACTTAGATTCCGCTAAGCTCTGAAGGATCTCAAGGTTAATAGCCTTATATTCCACGCGGTTGATATTCTTGAAACCGAACTTGGGAACACGGCGTTGGAGAGGCATCTGACCACCTTCAAAACCGATCTTCTTGCTATAACCAGAACGCGCCTTAGCACCCTTATGACCACGAGTAGAAGTACCGCCAAGACCTGAACCAGGACCACGGCCAATTCTTTTACGAGTCTGAGTAGAGCCACTTGCGGGGGTTAAATTATGTAATTTCATTAGAATTGCTTTTTAATAGACCTTAATTATTCTACTACAGTTACCAAGTGGTTAACCTTGAGAATCATACCACGGAGGGCAGGAGAATCCTGCTTTTCAACGGTGTGGTACAACTTCTTGAGGCCGAGCGCATCAAGCGTACGCTTTTGATCAAGTGACGCACCAATGCGGCTCTTAATCTGCTTAATCTTAATAGTTGCCATAATCGTTGTTTTATCCTCTGAATACTTTTTCCATTGAAATACCACGGTGCTGAGCTACTGTGCGAGCGTCACGCATTTCAGCGAGAGCTGCGATAGTTGCCTTAACCAAGTTGTGAGGGTTAGAAGAGCCCTTAGACTTAGCGAGCACGTCCTTGATACCAGCGCTTTCCAATACAGCACGCATAGCACCACCGGCAACTACTCCAGTACCTTCAGATGCAGGGAGAATCAATACGTCAGCGCCACCAAACTTAGCAGCCTGTCCGTGAGGTACAGTACCCTTGATTACGGGAACCTTTACAAGATTCTTCTTAGCCGCTTCTACACCCTTAGCGATAGCTGCTGTTACTTCGCCAGCCTTACCAAGACCTACGCCAATAACACCCTTACCATCACCAACTACAACAATTGCAGCGAATGTAAATGTGCGACCACCCTTTGTAACCTTAGTTACACGATTGATAGCAACGAGTCTATCCTTTAATTCTTCTGTATTTACGTTTACTCTGTTTGCCATAATCTTTTAGAATTTAAGTCCACCATTACGTGCACCGTCAGCAACTTCCTTAACACGGCCGTGATAGAGGTAACCGTTACGGTCAAATACAACCTTTTCAATACCTGCTTCAATAGCCTTCTTAGCGATTGCTTCACCTACCTTAGCAGCCTGTTCCTTCTTAGGCATTGCTTCCAAACCAAGTGAAGAAGCTGCAGCAAGAGTTGTGCCAGTTTCATCATTGATGATCTGAACGTAAATCTGCTTATTGCTTCTGAACACGCTCATACGAGGACGTTCAGCTGTACCAGAGATTTTATTACGTACCCTGTATTTAATCTTAATACGTCTTTGTTCTTTTTTAGTAGTCATAATCTTACTGATTTAAAATTACTTTGCACCTGCTGACTTACCAGACTTACGACGAATCTGTTCTCCAACAAAGAGAATACCCTTTCCTTTGTAAGGTTCAGGCTTGCGGAAAGAACGAATCTTAGCACATACAAGTCCGAGCAACTGCTTGTCACATGACTCAAGACAAATATAGGGGTTCTTGTTTCTTTCAGACTTTGTTTCAACCTTAATTTCCTTAGGAAGCTGGATAAAGATAGCGTGAGTGTAACCGAGGTTGAACTCAATGAGGTTGCCTGTGTTCTGTACGCGGTAACCTACACCTACGAGTTCCATTTCCTTCTTGTAGCCTTCAGAAACACCTACAACCATATTGTTCACAAGTGAACGATAAAGACCGTAGAATGCCTGCTTCTGCTTCTGTTCTACATCGCTTTCTTCATTAATGCTGAAAGTGATAACGTTATCAACGATTGATACATTGATAGAAGGATCAATAGACTGGGTCATTTCACCCTTTGGTCCTTTTACAGACACTACATTATCCTGGTATGTTACTTGAACACCTGCAGGAATGTTAATCGGCAATTTACCTATTCTTGACATTGTTTTCCTCCTAAATTAATATACATAGCAAAGAACTTCACCACCAATCTTGAGTTCTGAAGCTTCCTTGTCAGTCATTAAACCCTTAGACGTTGATACGATTGCAATACCAAGTCCGTTAATAACACGGGGCATTTCACGGTAGCCAGTGTACTTACGCATACCGGGCTTAGAAACGCGTGTGAGGCTCTTGATAGCACTTACCTTGCTTTCAGGATGATACTTGAGAGCAATCTTGATTGTGCCCTGAGGTCCTTCTTCAATGAACTTGTAGTTCAAGATGTAGCCTTTTTCGAAGAGAATCTTTGTGATGTTCTTCTTAACATTTGACGCAGGCACTTCAACTACGCGATGATTTGCATGAATCGCATTGCGAAGACGGGTCAAATAGTCTGCTATTGGATCTGTCATGATAAATAATTGTTTAATTAATCGGGACTACCCCGACAATATTAAATAATAAATTTTGAAAAAGTTTCTGGAGATTACCAGCTCGCCTTCTTAACACCAGGAATAAGACCTGCTGATGCCATTTCGCGGAATTGGATACGTGAAAGGCCGAAAAGGCGAATATATCCCTTAGGACGTCCTGTAAGCTTGCAACGATTGTGAAGACGAATTGGATTAGCGTTCTTAGGGATTTCCTGGAGCTTACGAGCTGCCTCGTAAGCTTCTACAGGATCCTCAGACTTGTTAACAATTTCCTTCAACGCTGCACGCTTAGCAGCATACTTGGCTACCATTTTAGCACGCTTTACTTCACGTGCCTTCATTGATTCTTTTGCCATGTGTTGTATTAATTGTTATTAGCGTTTTTAAAGGGAAGACCGAACTCTTTGAGGAGTGCATAGCCTTCTTCGTCAGTAGGAGCAGATGTTACAAACGTGATATTCATACCGAGGATACGGTCGATTGAATCCATGTTGATTTCGGGGAAGATAATCTGTTCCTGAATACCGAGTGTGTAGTTACCACGACCATCGAACTTGCTTTCGATACCCTTGAAGTCACGGATACGGGGAAGAGCCACACGTACGAGCTTTTCAAGGAATTCATACATACGTTCGCGACGAAGAGTTACCATAACACCGATAGGCATCTTCTTACGAAGCTTGAAGTTTGACACGTCCTTACGAGACACTGTCGCAACTGCCTTCTGACCAGTGATTGCTGAGAGTTCGTTGATTGCTACGTCGATAATTTTCTTATCAGCAACAGCCATACCGAGACCCTGGTTGATAACAATCTTCTTCAATACGGGGATCTGCATAGAAGAAGAGTAGTTGAACTTCTTCATCAACGCGGGAGCAATTTGCTCTGCGTATACTTTCTTAAGTTGTGCAGTATTACTCATTACTTGATCTCCTCTCCTGATTTTTTAGCATAGCGTACGAGCTTGCCGTTTTCGTTCAACTTACGACCGATGCGAGTAGCTTCGCCAGTCTTGGGGTCAACCACATTGAGGTTAGAAATGTGAATGGGAGCTTCCATCTTCACAATACCACCTTGAGGATTCTTTGCATTAGGCTTTTGGCTCTTAGATACCATGTTGACACCTTCAACGATGGCACGCTTCTTTTCTACAAAGACCTTAGTAACCTTACCAGTCTTACCCTTGTCTTCGCCAGCAAGAACCTTTACAGTATCGCCTTTCTTAATATGTAATTTCATTACTATTTCGATTAAACTGGGATTAAAGTACCTCGGGTGCCAAAGAAACAACCTTCATGTTTGTTGCACGAAGTTCACGAGCAACAGGACCGAAAATACGACTACCTCTCAATTCACCTGCATTGTTCAAGAGAACACATGCGTTATCATCAAAACGGATGTAAGAACCGTCAGCACGACGAATTTCTTTCTTAGTACGTATAATCAAAGCCTTTGATACGGCACCTTTCTTAATATCACTTGACGGAATCACGCTCTTTACTGAAACAACGATTACGTCACCAATAGATGCATAGCGACGGCGAGTACCACCTAATACGCGGATACAGAGTGCTTCGCGTGCACCGCTATTGTCAGCTACGGTCAATCTTGATTCTGATTGTATCATAATTACTTAGCTCTTTCTACAATTTCAACAACTCTCCAACGCTTTGTCTTGCTCAAGGGACGTGTTTCCATGATAAGAACAGTGTCGCCTACGTGGCAGTCGTTCTTTTCATCGTGAGCATGATACTTCTTCGTCTTAGAGATGAACTTACCATAAATGGGGTGTTTTTCCTTGAACTTAGCTGCAACAACGATAGTCTTTTCCATCTTGTCGCTGATGACAACACCCTGTCGAGTTTTTCTTAAATTTCTTTCCATCTGGATGATGATTATTTATTGTTAAGTTCGTTCAACACAGTCTTCATCTTAGCAATCGTACGACGCGCTGTTTTGATCTGTGCAGGATTTTCCAGAGGAGCAATGCTGTGGTTAAGCACCAACTGATTGTACTTAGCAACCTCAGTTTGGAGACGTTCAGCCAACTCGTTAGCTGGGATTTGACGGATTTCTGCAATTTTCATAATTAAGCGTTTTTATCGTAGTCGTGTCTAACAATAAACTTCGTAGTTACGGGAAGCTTCTGAGCAGCGAGGCGAAGTGCTTCCTTTGCCACTTCGAAGGGCACACCATCGAGTTCGAAGATAATGCGACCAGGAGTGATGGGGAATACGTAACCTACGGGATCACCCTTACCCTTACCCATTCGGACGTCTGCAGGCTTCTTAGTGATAGGTTTATCAGGGAAGATGCGAATCCAAGACTGTCCTTCACGCTGCATGTAACGTGTCATTGCAACACGGGCAGCTTCAATCTGGCGACCTGTGAGCCAGTGTGTATCGAGGCTCTTGATACCGAAGCTACCGAAAGCGAGCTGATTACCACGCATCGCATTACCCTTGCTGCGGCCTTTATGAGGTCTTCTGTATTTTGTTCTTTTAGGTTGTAACATAATACTCTAACTGATTAACGATTGTTATTTTTCTTGTTACGGAACTTACGGCCGTTGTTTCCGCCCTGACGTCCTGTTTCCTTTTCAGGAGTGAAGTTAGGAGCGAGGTCACGCTTTCCGTAAACTTCGCCGCGGCAAATCCATACCTTGATACCGAGCAAACCTACCTTTGTAAGCGCTTCAGTCTGGCAGTAGTCGATATCAGCACGCAATGTGTGGAGAGGAGTACGACCTTCCTTGAACATTTCGCTACGTGCCATTTCAGCGCCGTTCAAACGACCAGAAATCTGCACCTTGATACCTTCAGCACCCATACGCATTGCGTTCTGGATAGCCATCTTAATTGCACGACGATAAGCGATCTTGCCTTCTACCTGGCGAGCAATGCTCTTACCTACGATGTTTGCATCGAGGTCAGGCTTCTTAATTTCGAAAACATTGATCTGAACTTCCTTGTCAGTAATCTTCTTAAGTTCTTCCTTAAGCTTATCGATATCCTGACCAGCCTTACCGATGATAACACCGGGGCGTGAAGTACATACAGTAATTGTAATCAGCTTGGGAGTACGTTCGATAACGATGCGTGAAACGCTTGCCTTTGCGAGACGTACGTCGAGATACTTACGGATTTTGCTATCTTCGAGGATATTGTCACCGAAGTTAGAACCACCGAACCAGTTAGAATCCCAACCACGAATAATACCAAGTCGGTTTGAAATCGGATTTACTTTCTGTCCCATAGATTAATCATTTTTAGTACCCACG
>JAZLDQ010000053.1:0-8588 GCA_045614785.1 Alloprevotella sp. | reverse complement strand
TTCAACTCCATACGCTCGGGAGTGTTCTTACGGTTCTTCGTAGTGATATAACGAGAAGTTCCAGGAAGACCACTTTCTTTGTGTTCAGTGCATTCGAGAATCACCTGAACGCGGTTACCTTTTGCTTTCTTTGCCATAGTTATTAATCTTAGCCGATTACTTTAATATCTTTGAAACTGCAAAATCCCTTTGCTACTGCACTATTGAGCGCTGCATCGAGACCTACTTTATTGATGAGTCGAAGACCCGCAGCTGAAATCTTAAGTGATATCCAGCAGTCTTGCTCTACGTAATAGAATTTCTTTGAAAACAAGTTAACATCAAATGTACGCTTTGTGCGACGCTTTGAGTGACTAACATTGTTGCCAATCATGGCTTTCTTTCCTGTAATTTGACAAATCTTAGACATTGCAATCTTTTCTCTTTAGGTTTCTTTTTTTGGTATTCTCTCAATACGGAGTGCAAAATTAAGACATAAATTTTAAACAAGCAAATGTTTTTATGCTTTTTTGCATCTTATGTTATTAATAAATAGCTTTGCGATACGTTTTTGGATTAAATCTCTTCAATTCTTTTTTCTTTGGGACAATTTTCTTTCAAAAAATCGTGGAGCATGTGTATTGCAATAGATGTTGCGGAAGCAAGGTTTTTGTCGCGGCCGTTGTCTTCTTCTATTATTTTTGTTTGAATGTTGTCTTTGTTTCCGACTGCAATCCAAATTGTGCCGACTAGTACACCGCTTCTGCCTCCATCAGGACCTCCAGGGCCGGCAAAACCACTAATTGCAATTGCGTAGTCAGTTCCAAAAAGTTCGATAGCACCGATAACCATTTGTCGAACGACATCTTCGCAAACGGGGGTTTTTTCTTCTATAAGTTTGGCATCTACATTTAGTAGATTTTGTTTTACTTCGTTGGAGTAGCAAATTAATCCTCCTTTGAAGTATTCAGAACTACCAGGTACGGCTGTAATGGCTGAAGAAATTCGTCCTGCGGTGCAACTTTCGGCCGTAGAGAGGGTCTTACCGCAACTCCACATTATTTCGTTAATCTCTTTTGAAGTGAGTTTAAGGTCTAATTCCATAAAGTTTGGGATTATGTGTTGGTAGATATTTTATATTAGTTTCGTTTTATATGCTTACACGAGCAAACGCTGGTTTGTCAATTGGGCAGAAGTCATTGTCTAGATACTTATAATATCCATTCATGGCAATCATTGCAGCATTGTCGGTTGTATAGTTAAATGGAGGAATGTATATGTTCCATGTTTTATTTTGACCGCGAACAATGAAGGCTTCACGTAGTTTTGTGTTAGCTGAAACACCTCCTGAAAGTGCGACATGGTTGATGCCTGTTTCTTTGACTGCCTTTTGCAATTTCTTTATCAAAATATCAACAATTGTTTTTTCTAATGAAGCTGCTAGGTCTTCTTTGTTTTCTTCAATGAAATCGGGGTTTTCTTTTATTTTATCCTTAAGGAAATATAAGAAACTTGTTTTAAGTCCGCTAAAGCTATAATCCAAACCTTGTATATTGGGCTTGCTGAATTTGAAAGCTTCAGGGTTGCCTTGGCGTGCTAATCTGTCGATGATAGGGCCTCCTGGATATCCCAATCCCATTACTTTAGAGCATTTGTCAATAGCTTCTCCTGCTGCATCGTCAATGGTTTGGCCAAGAATTTCCATTTTGTTATATGCAATGACCTTGACAATTTGGCTATTACCGCCACTGACAAGTAAGCATAGGAAGGGGTAGGGGGGGATAGTCTTCTCTTCTCCTTCTCCCTTTATGAAGTGTGCGAGGATATGTCCATGTAAATGATTTGCTTCAATGAGTGGGATTCCTAAGCTGAGTGCTAATCCTTTTGCGAAGCTAACGCCTACTAATAGTGATCCCATTAAGCCTGGTCCTAATGTGACGGCAATAGCAGATAATTCTTCTTTCTTGACGTTAGCTTGTTTAAGTGCTTGGTCCACTACAGGCACTATGTTTTGTTGATGTGCACGTGATGCTAATTCAGGAACAACTCCACCATATTTTTCATGTATAGCTTGATTTGCAGTAATGTTGCTTAAGAGGATGCCATCTTTTATTATAGCTGCCGAAGTGTCGTCGCACGACGACTCTATTCCAAGTATGATGATACTCATGATATTTTTAATGTGTAAGGATTTCTAATCCAGTTTCTGTTACAAGGAATGTGTGTTCCCACTGTGCAGAAGGTTTTTCGTCTTCAGTTACTACAGTCCAGCCATCTTCTTCATCTACAAAGACGTCAGCTACACCCATATTAATCATTGGTTCGATAGTAAAAACCATTCCTGGTACGATGAGCATGCCTTTTTCTTTGTCGTGATAGTGGTTCACTTCAGGCTCTTCGTGAAATTTAAGTCCAGTGCCGTGTCCTGCTAAATCTCTAACAACTGAATAGCCGTGTTTCTTTGCATGTTTTTCTATTGCTTTCCCAATATCGCTTATAAGCCTCCAAGGTTTTGCTGCTTCTATGCCAATTTCAAGACATTCCTTAGCCACTCTTACGAGTTTTTCTTTAGCTGTCGACGTTTTTCCTATGATAAACATACGACTGGCATCTGCATAATATCCATTGTATATCGTTGTGATATCAACGTTGACGATGTCGCCTTCCCAAAAATCTTCATCGTCGGAAGGTATGCCATGGCATACTACTTCGTTGATGCTGATGCAACAACTCTTTGGAAATCCTTCATAGCCTAAGCAAGCAGGGATTCCACCTTGACTGACAATGAAGTCGTGTACCAATCTGTCAAGTTCGCCTGTCGTCATGCCTTCTTTTATTTCACGCTCTACGAGGTCAAGCGCTGCTGTATTGATAATTCCGGCTTTTCTGATTCCTTCTATTTGCTCAGGAGTTTTTATGAGGTCGCGCGTTGGTACAAGTACGCCTCTATCTTGATATTCTAAAACTTTTCTGTCTAAGTCAGTGAGTTGTGATCCGGGCGGAACAATCCAGTTTTTTTTGTTCTTTTTTGCCATTGTCAATCAATTTTTGTTGGCAAAATTACAATTTATTTGTCAAAAGAGGTAAAAAAGAGTAGGACAAAAACCTGTCGCTATCTTATATTTCCCCCTTCTTGAGTGGTAGAACGGCAGCTTATTCGTAGATGAAATGCCTTACATCTTGAGCTTTGCCGTAGTGTATGAGTAATGAAACGGCTCTGCTGATAGCGCTGTTAAGATTGTCGATATCGCCATCATACGCATTAATTAGCATTAGTAGACGGCGAGTGTCTAAGCCAATCATAGTCCTAACACTATCGCTCGTGGGCGTTGCTATGCCGCTTATACTGTCGCAATAGACGGGTAGCGATTCAATGTTTAACGTCCCTCTACCAATCCCCTCATAATCGTCGTCTGACCTGCCAAGACGCAATGTCAGCTCCGTGCCATCGATTTTGTCATAGTCAACCATAGCAGTGGCATATCCCGAAGATAGCGATACGAGGTTGCCAAGATCTACAATCGTGTCTATGCTATACAGCTCCTTTCCTTGAAGCACACGTCGTGCTAATTGCTCGCAAGCAGGGCGGTAGCGGCTTGGGTCCTTGCCAGCTTTGCGGTAAGCTTCTCGAGTAGCAGCGATGCCACTACGTTGCTTAATACTATCAGTCGTAAAACTGCAAGCAAGTAGTTGACACTCGTTTTCGATTTCATCCCAAAGCTCAGCTGATGTTTTACTATTTTTGATTGTTGCCAAAATCGCCCCGCCCTTGAAGCGAGGGCATATATTGCGAAATGTTGGAGATACTATTATTTTCATTTATTGAGTAATCATTTCTTTAAATTCATTCTTAATTTGCAACAACTCTTCTTCAGAAAGAGCCGGAAAGCGCTTTTTCATAACAGCTTCAAGCGCATTCGTCGCAATGGTGCGCATATTTGCTTTACCAGCTCTAACTCCACTTTGATATTTATTTGTAGAGAGGGGGGAGCGATTAAAATTACCGTCTGCCATGTTTAATTCTTTTGTGTTTAATTTCTACTAATATAAAACATATTGTTGTCGAAATCAAAAATAATCTCGCTTTGCTTAAAGAATTTAAGTCCTATGCAGCCATCTGTTGTTTCAGAAAAGAACGTACAAGTCGGCTTTTTGGGGACGGTTACTTTCTTTTTAGGTAGGTTCTATAAATTAGTTTTATATTTTCTTTTTGGTAGTTTCTCTGCTTGGTCGCTTTGCAACTCTTTTTGGCCTTTTTCTTCTTAACTCCTTGAAACGTAGCCCGCTACGCTTCGTCGTTGTCAAAAAGAAAAAAACTCAAAAATCTTAAGCAAATCGCCTCAAGCTAATTTATAGAACCACCTTTATTTATAAAGTTCCTTTTAGCGAAAGGGGGATTAATGTTGCCGGGGAGATAAGAGAGTCTTAATATAAAGCGTTATGGCTTTGTTAAGGCAGGCTACGCTGGACGTGTCGTGAGCCAAGAGGTGGTCGGACTCTGGATAGGGAATGTAGGTGTGCTGAACGCCCAGGCTGTCGAGCGAGGCAGCTAAGCGCCTGCTGTGTAGAGGTGGTACTAAGCGGTCGTTTTCGCCATGGGCGAGGATGGTGGGCGCTGCGCCTTGCTTTGCCCTCATGAGGGGGGAGATGCTTTGCAGGAGGGAGTCGATGTGAGCGGGTGCGTAGTGGTTGGGGGAGGTGGGTTGCTTGCCTGAGCAGATGAATGCGAGGGCATCAACTTCGTGTTTGCTAGCGTGGGTTGCTCCCCTTTGGAGTGCAGACTTAATGGAGGCAAGTGTATCTGCTGGGACGCTGAAGAGAAGAGAGAGGTCGGTAGGACCAGCCATAGAGACGCAGAATGCGATAGGGAGTGGTGAAGTAGTTGCCATACTGTAGGTGTAGAGCATGGCTAAGTGTGCACCTGCGGAGTAGCCCGCTAGTGCAACCTTTTGGACGTGGATGCCTCGTTCTGCTGCTTCTTGCTGGATGGCGCTGATGCAGTGTGTGATCTCCTTAAGCATTGTGGGTATGCATACGGAGGGGGTGTTGGGGGAGATGAGTGAGTAGTTTATTGTGGCTGTTAAGCAACCTTGTTTAGCAAAGCGTCTGCAAAACCAGTGGCCTTCTTCTTTGTCGCCCGCTGTCCAGCTGCCGCCATGAAGATAGAGTATGCAGCTGGTTGTGTCGGAGGGGGTGAGGTTGTATGGAATGTAGAGGTCGTAGGTGTTGAGCGAGTGTGGGGCATAGGCGAGGTTGGAGAGTTGGATGCCGTCTGATTCGCTCCACTCTTCGACTCTTCCAGCATTTTCGAGCATTTTATTGCCATAAATTTGGAAGCCAATAAGGGCTATTGTTGAAAGTAGAAGAATGATGCTTAGCATCGTAAGGGCTATAGGGAGGATTTTTCGCATATATTCATTATAATTAATGGGAAATCAGAGTTTAATGGCAAACTTCTTTAGTCGAGCGTCGATCATGTGTTCGGGGATGACGTTTTTCACACTGTCAACCAGTGAGTTGATGAGAGTTTGTTTAACATAATCCTGGCGGATAATGAGCGAAATTTCTCGAACTGGAATGGGTGAGGAGAGGGGACGTACGTTGGCTTGCTGGGTTTCGGTGAGAAGGGGGGAATGTAGTTCGGGGATTACGGTATAGCCTCCGTTAACATCTACAATACCTATTAGAGTATTGATGCTTCCTGCTTCATAAATATTTGAATATTCTGTGTTTATTTCGCAAAAGTTAAAGATTTGATTACGCATGCAGTGACCTTCTTTTAGTACCCAAAGATGCTCTGTTGGCATGAGGTGGGATTGGATTTCAGTCTCAGCATGGAGGGGTTCGGTAGGGGAGATGTAAGCAAGAAACTTTTCGTAGTAGAGAGGTATTTCAAGTATTCCATCAATATTGAGCGGCGTGGCAAGGATGGCCATGTCGAGCTCTGCTTTCTTGAGTTGCTCGACAATGATGTGTGTTTGTTGTTCGCTTACCTGGAGTTCTATCTGCGGATATTTTTTGCGCATCTCATTGAATAAAAGTGGTAGGATGTAAGGAGCTACGGTGGGAATTACTCCTAGGCGCAATTTTCCGGTGTTGACTTGACGTTCATTGAAAGCTAACTCTTTGAACTGTGATAAGTGAAAAAGCGTTACTTTAGCTTGAGCAATGAGCTTTTCTCCAATTTCTGTTGGCTTTATAGGATGGCAACTGCGGTCGAAGATTGTTATGTCTAACTCCTCCTCTAATCTCGTGATGAGTGTGCTCAGTGTGGGCTGGCTTACTCCGCATGATTGAGCTGCCTTTACGAAATGTCTGTGTGTGTCGAGCGCGATGATGTATTCTAATTGTTGAATGTTCATATATACTATGATATTTTTAGTTGAGAAACCATAATGCAAATCTATTAATAATTTAGATAGTGACAAAAAAATAGCATGCAACTTTTTCTGATCTAATCAGTTTATAAAGCCGCATGCTATGAGAGGTTAATTCATTTCGTTTTCCTCTTTGAGGTTAATTTCGCTTTGTTTATTGTCGTAGAACTTATATTCCAGGAAGGAGAGTTTTTGGTTAGGAATGATGTTGAGACTAAACCCGTACTTAAATTTCCAAAGTAACTTACGAGAGAATACGCCTTTGTTGATGTATGATTCAACGAATGGGTGAAGATGAAGATAGAATTTCTTTCCTTTCATGTATTTCGACATGATTTCTATCTTGTGTTCAATCATATCAACAAAAAGTAGGCTTGATTTAATCTTTCCAGTACCTCCACAAGTTGGGCATTCTTCTTCGACAGACACGTTCATCGCTGGGCGCACTCTCTGTCGAGTGATCTGCATGAGCCCGAATTTCGAGAGCGGGAGGATGTTGTGCTTCGCTCTATCGCTTTGCATATTTTGGCACATTCTCTCGTAGAGCTTCTGTCGATTTTCAGCCAACGACATATCAATAAAGTCGATGACGATGATGCCGCCAATGTCTCTCAACCTTAATTGTCTTGCAATTTCATCAGCTGCTCCTAGGTTTACATCTAGTGCATTAGCTTCTTGACCATCTGGTGATTTTGAACGATTCCCTGAATTGACGTCAATAACATGGAGCGCTTCGGTTTGCTCGATAATCATATAGGCACCGTGTTTGTAGGTGATGACTCGACCAAGTGAGGCTTTAATTTGCTTAGTGACGCTGTAATTGTCAAAAATAGGCACTGCGCCGTTATAAAGTTTGACAATATTAATACTTTCGGGTGCAATGAGTCCTACGTAATCCTTTATTTCTTTATACACTTGCTCATCGTTAATGATGATATTCTCGTATGAAAGATTAAATAGGTCGCGTATCATCCCAACAGTGCGGCTTGTTTCTTCGAAGATACACGCTGGGCGTTGTTTTACTTTTGTAGCTAACTCAATGGTGTCTTCCCAACGTTTAATGAGTATGCGCAGCTCGTTTTCAATTTCAGCATTGTTTTTTCCTTCAGCTACAGTTCGTATTATTACGCCATAGTTTTGAGGTTTTACTGCATTTACAATTTGCTTTAAACGAACACGTTCGGCATCACTTTTTATTTTCGTGGAAACGTTGATTTTATTAGCAAAGGGAATCAATACAAGATATCTTCCAGCAAATGAAATTTCGGAGGTAAGTCGGGGACCTTTAGTGTTAATGGGTTCTTTTACTACTTGTACGAGTATTTCTTGCCCTTGTTTTAAGGTGTTTTGTATTTGTCCTTCTTTTTCTAAAATAGGCAGTCCTGCAGGGATTTTAGACATAAGTGGCTTGTGTTTACCTGCAAGTATAATGTCTGTAAATTTCTCTAAGGCAAAATAGTGTGAACCAAGATCCAAGTAGTGTAGAAAGGCGTCTTTTTCGTGTCCTACGTTTACAAAGCAAGCATTAAGTCCTGGCATAAGTTTTCTGACTTTTGCCAAATAAATGTTTCCAACCGCAAAATTTTCAGTTCTAGCTTCTTGTTGAAACTCAACGAGTTTTTGGTCTTCAAGTAGAGCTATTGAAATTTCTTTGGGCTGAACATCAATAATTACTTCGCTTTTCATTGCTTGATTTTTTATAAAAATAAGAACAAACTTGAACATTGTTTACGAAGGGTCAAGTTTGTTCTTATACGTTTAGACGAGTAAGTGTTTACTTGCTCTTATGTCTGTTCTTGCGCAATCTTTTTTTACGCTTGTGAGTAGCCATTTTGTGTCTTTTTTTCTTTTTTCCGCTTGGCATAGCTATAATTTTTAAAGTTAGTAATTACTTCTTAACTGCTTCTACAAACACTTTAGCCGGTTTGAATGCCGGAATATTGTGCTCATCAATAATGATAGTTGTATTCTTAGAGATGTTACGAGCTGTCTTCTTTGCTCTTCTCTTCAAAATAAAGCTACCAAATCCACGAAGATAAACGTTCTCCTCATTCTTTGTCAAAGATTCCTTCACTGAATCCATAAAAGCTTCAACAGTTGTCAACACTGTTGTTTTATCGATGCCAGTCTTAGCCGAAATCTCATTTACAATATCTGCTTTTGTCATCTTGGTAATAATTGAATTATTTTAAGTATCTAATACTTAAATTTTTGAGTTGCAAATATACTGCT
>JAZLDQ010000052.1:0-15048 GCA_045614785.1 Alloprevotella sp. | reverse complement strand
CCTGGCACATCATCGGATATACCTTTTCTATACATTCCCACAGCAGCTTGGCATCGGTCGGATAGCGCATGGCACTCTCGTAACAGGTGGCATCGGTATAGAGCGTATCGAGATTCTTCATGTACGGCTTCCATGCTTCTGTCAGTGCCTCTTGCTGATTCTGTATTCTCAGACGGTTGGACAGTTCAAGAATGATATCGTCTATGAGCTTGTAGTTGGTCAGTGGATTCGCTGAACTTATTCGAATGCCGCAGAATATCTGGTAGTGGATGTTCAATACATTGAGCGATGTGGCATGGTATAGTGATAATTCAAGTAGTACAAAGCAGCTGAGTCTCCTTTTTTTTGAAGTGGATACCTTGATGAGCAAGCATGGTTGCAGATGATTTTTGGGGGGATGAAAATACGTTGGTGGGGCTTCTGGCATCCAGTAGGGAGAGCGAAGGATGGATGCGATGGAGCGCCCCCGCGATGCTAAGGAATATGTGTGTGCAGAAAAAGAAAAAGCCCCTCGGGAAGCGCTGTGAACTGCTTTCCGAGGGGAGTTTTTGTTGGGGCGGCCTGGGGCGCTCGTCGACGCTGGGGCCGACGGGGAGGGCTGCCTTATTGCTTCACGAAGTTGAAGCTCTTGAAGTATGCCTTTACTTCTGCACCGCTGGTGTTTGTTACACGAATCTTTGAAGCATGGATGCCTGAGAGTTCGCCACCTGTGTGGATAACAGTGTCGTCAGCTGAATAGTGGAGGAGGCTCACCTTGCGCCACTGGCCGTCGGCTGTGTAGAGCTCGAGTGTGAAATTCTTAGCCATATCCTTCACTCCGAAGTTGAAGTCCATACCCTGCATCGTTACGGGGCGGTCGATGTTGATGGTGAATGCATCGCCAGGAGCCCATGTTACGACTTCGAGAATGCCATTGACACGTACGTTGTTACCCTGAGCACGAACGGTTTGCTGTGCGAGTTGCTTGACGTCGGTAGTGATGCTGAAGGGCTGGTATTCGCAAACGGGGTCGTAGTTAGTGCCGTTGGCCTTGTTGTAAGCTTCCACGGTGTTAGCAAATACCTTGTTGAGCGTAGGAACAAGCACGAGCGAACCTACCTTGATGCCAGGCTGAAGGGGGTGGAGTACGTTCTTGTCGTTGGCCAATTCGTAGAGCTGCGCCTGGATAGAAACTGCTTCCTTGTAGATATTGTCGAAGTTGTCGAAACGATTGCCTGCCTTGCTGAAGTCGCTGATGGCAGCACCGCAAACGTTGAGACCGAACTGAGCAAGGAGCTTGCCGTAGAGCAGCCAGGGCTTCATTTCGATGAGCAATGCGGGGTTTGACTTATCGTTGAGCAGGATGTTGGTAGCCATTTCGAGTTCCATACACTTGGCATAGAGCGATACGAGTGCACCCTTGTCGCCCTTGATGGCGGCTTCGGCAATGGGCTTGAGTTCGCGGCTTTCGTCGCGACGGAAACCGTGGCCGTTGGGGCCGAGGTCTTCGTTGTAAGAAGCCCAAATCTTCAAGGCTTCAGCATTTTGAGGCATGAGGTCCTTGATGGCCTTGTCCCAGGAACTCATGTAGTCATAAGCCTCCATATTCCATGTGTAGTCAGCAATGCTGTAGAGCGAAATCTTAGATGCTTCGGCATGTTCCATGGGGTTGCTCACAAAGCCCGAAAGGTCGTCAGCAATGTCAAGACCGTTGCCATAGGTAGGACCGAGGAGGATGTGGTCGCGCACAAAGTCGGAAACGGGGAAGTTGAGCCAGATATAACCCTTGCGCTGGATGCGTTCGTTAATCCATTCCATAGAGGGCTTGTCGATAGTGTGAACCACGGTGTTGCCCGTCCACATGATGTTTACCGACTTATCCATATCCTTACCGAGTGTGCGGAGGTAGCCCTTTTCTTCGTTAGCCCATGAGCGGTTGTACTCTGTGGGACACATTACGAGGGGAGCTACGTCGCCCTTGGCGAGCACGAAGTTTTGGTTGATGTAGTTGAGGAGCGCAGCCTGCTTGTCAGCCTTTGTACCTTCGCCCCAAATGTCGTCGAAGAATACGGCAAACGAGCGAATACCGAGCTGATACATCACTTCGAGCTTGTTCATCATGGCATCGCGGTCGGCATCTGTCCACTTGATGTCCACACCGGGATGGATGGCCCAATAGAAGTTTACACCATTCTTCTTTGCTGACTCCAAAAGGATTTGAAGTTTCTTGGCTTCAGCTTCTGGATAGGGTTCGCGCCACTTGTCGCGGTGGTAGGGATCGTCCTTGGGGCCATAGATGTAAACGTTCATCTTGTTGCGACCATAGAAGTCGAACTGTGAAAGGCGGTCTTCCTGGCTCCAGGGGGTGCCGTAGAAGCCTTCAACCACACCACGGAATGCAACATCGGGGAAGTCGGTGATTTCGCAAAGTTCGAGCTTGCCTTCGCGCATCATGGCGAGGAGCGACTGCACGCCGTAGAAAGCACCGCGCTCGTCGTAAGCAGCGATGACAATCTCCTCATTAGTCACCTTAAGATAGTAACCCTCTGGCTTTTGAGGAACGAGTTTCTTATACTTCTTTACTACTTTTTGTTTGCCAAAACCGATAGTGAGCTTAAAAGCTTTTTGATCAACAACCACTTCGGGGCTCGCTGTGAGCAATGCATCGAGCACATAAGAGGTGTTGTAGCCTTTTTCTTTAACGATGTTCCAAGCAGTGGGCGCACTTACGATAGTGCCCAGATTTTCCACTTGTTGAGGAACTGGATTGATGTTGCTCACCTGTGCCTGTGAGGCTGCTGTACCGAGGCAGAGGAGAGAAGCGAGAATGAGTTTTTTATTCATAGAGAAAGATATTAGGTACGAGTTATTAGGTACGAGTAAACGAGATAAAGTGTGGTTGCAATTTGAATATCTCAAACCATCTTGTTAACTAGTCAACTTAAAACTTGTCAACTTAAAAGTTACTTCTTAGGCGTACGTTCAAGCGTAGTAAGTACGAATTGCCAATACTTTTCTACACTGGGAATGAAGCAACGTTCGTTGGGAGTATGGGGCGAACGCATGGTGGGACCGAAGCTCACCATGTCCATCTTGGGATACTTCGCTCCGATAACGCCACATTCGAGGCCGGCATGGATAACCTGTACCTTGCATTCTTCGCCATTAAGTTCCTTATAAACGTCCTTCATGAGCGCCACGATTTCGCTTTCGGGATTGGGCTGCCATGCGGGATAAGCGCCATCAAGCTCAATCTTCATGCCCGCCATAGAGAATACGCTTTCAAGGGTTTCAGAGCAGCAGTCGCGCATGCTGTCGCGTGAAGAACGAACGAGCACCTTGAACATCACCTTACCTCCGCCGATTTCGACGATTGCGAGATTAGAAGATGTTTCAACAATACTGGGCACTTCGGGGATGAAGCGCATCACACCGTTGTGGCAAGCGCAGAGTGCGTTAACGAGATTATCCTGAATCTCTTCGGGTACGAGTGCTGAAGGAAGTGCAGTTTCTGCAATGTCGAGCGTCAAAGCTTTTTCAACAAATCCGTATTCGCCCTTGAAAGTTTCACGCCATTCGTCAACAACCTCCTTGAGTGCTTCAACATTTTCGGCAGGCACAGTGAGCACTACGTCACAATCACGAGGAATCGCATTGCGCATGTTGCCACCCTGCCATGAAGCGAGGCGTGCTTCGAAGTTCGCGATAGCATCCTGCACAAGGCGAGCCATCATCTTGTTGGCATTACCACGACCTTCGTTGATTTCAAGGCCTGAGTGACCACCGAGCAAGTTATGAATACCAATAGTTACAGCTACGTCGCCAGCAGGAACTTCTTCTTCCTCTTTGTATTCGAGTGAAGCTGTAAGGTTGATACCTCCAGCCGAACCAATCATGAACTCGCCGAATGTTTCGTTGTCGAGGTTGAGGAGGATTTCGCCCTTGAGAAGGTCGGCAGACATATTGTTCACACCGCCCATTGTCGATTCTTCGTCGGCAGTGATAAAGCCTTCGAGCGGACCATGCTTGAGCGTATTGTCTTCCATGATAGCCATGATGGTAGCTACAGCCATACCGTCGTCAGCACCGAGCGTAGTATTCTTTGCCTTCACCCATTCACCGTCAATCCATGTTTCGATGGGGTCGGTTTCAAAATTGTGGGGTGAGTCGGGCGTCTTTTGGGGCACCATATCCATGTGGCCCTGGAGCGTAACAATCTTGCAATCCTCCATACCTGGAGTGGCGGGCTTATACATAATTACATTGCCCGCATCGTCGAGCTTAGCTTCAACGTCTTTTTCCTTTGCCCAGTCAAGGAGGAACTTCTGAATCTTTTCAAGATGTCCGCTAGGACGGGGCACCTGCGTAAGGAGGTAAAAGTTTTCCCAAATAGCTTTGGGATGTAAGTTTCTAATTTCTGACATAGTTTATAAATTTATTAATATTGTATTATTGAGTTGACGAGTTTTTAGTTGACGAGTAAACGAGATAGTTAGCTTTGAATGCAGAGTGTCTCGCATAATCGCTAAACGTTAAACGTTAACCGCTAATCGTTAAACCTTAACCGCTCCACGTGTGCGCGTTAAATCCCAGCTTCCCCACATACCCAGCACTACAACTAACATCGTTTGAAGCGTATGCACTATTAAAGCAAAGATGATCGCAGAATTGTCTGCCACTCCGTAAATGACAAGCATCGTCTTAATCGCAAAATGCCATGAGCCAGCTCCGTTGGGGGTTGGAACTAACACAGCAAACGAGCCTATACTGAAAATCAATAATGCTGCCAATGGGTCGATATTCGACGTGAAGTCAAAACAGAAAAACGCTAAATAAAAGTGGAGAAAATATCCCACCCAAATTCCGACGGAGTAAAACCAATAAAGGAATGGCGACTCAACACGGCGCAAGGAACTAATTCCCTCCCACAGGTTCAGCATTCGCTCACGGCCTTTGCTAAAAGCTTTAAATTTAATAGCGAGCCCCAGTAGCGTAGCAACGGCAACTACGCAACAGATAATTGTTACGAGATAACCTTTATGAGTGAAGCGCGAAAGAAGCGAATATACGTCGAAGCCCGTTTCTTTAGCAAATTGCATAAACGTGGGAAGTTGACTCAGCAAGGCTATCGTAGCAATTGCCAACATCAAGATGGAATCGACAATTCGTTCTGTCACGACAGTGCCTATTGACTTTGTAAAGCTAACTCCATCTTTCTTCTTTAAAGTACCACATCGAGTAACTTCGCCCACACGAGGAATTACAAGGCTAGCAGCGTAAGAAAGAAATATAGCATTGATACAAGTTCGCTTCGTTGCATTCTCCCCTATCGGAAGAAGCGTCATTTGCCATCGCAAAGCTCTAAAAACTTGAGGTACGACACCAAAAATCATAGATATCGCCATCCACCCCCAATTCACTTCTCCTTGCAAAGTTATAAGAAATTCGTTCCAATTCGTATCGCGGTACATCCACCACAAAATGCCGCCGCCAAGTAGCAACGGAAAGAACATCTTAAATATATTGCGCAAAATGTGCTCCAAAATTCTAAGTTTTTATATAATTTTGCAAATAGATTTTACAAAATTAGGAAAAACTAATGATATGAAACTTGTACGCCCTAAAAAATTTCTTGGTCAGCACTTTTTAAAGGACCAAAATGTGGCAAAAGCTATAGCAGATACCGTTGATGCATGCCCCGAAATCCCTGTCTTAGAAGTAGGACCAGGCATGGGTGTGCTTACTCAATACCTATTGCCCAAGAACCGACTCATTAAAGTTGTAGAGATTGACTTCGAAAGTGTGGTATTTCTGCGTGAAAACTTTCAGGGGCTTGAAGAAAATATTATTGAGGATGATTTTCTCAAGATGCACTTAGAGAATACCTTTGGCGGAAATCCATTTGTATTAACAGGAAATTATCCTTACAACATTAGTAGTCAAATATTCTTTAAGATGCTTGACTATCGCCATCTCATTCCTTGCTGCACAGGCATGATTCAAAAGGAAGTGGCTGAGCGATTGGCGGCAAAACCTGGTTGTAAAGACTATGGAATACTAAGCGTGCTGGTGCAGCTGTGGTACGACGTTGAATATTTGTTCACCGTTGAGCCCGGTGTGTTTAATCCACCTCCCAAAGTCAAAAGCGCCGTCGTTCGCATGACGCGCAACGATAAAGAAGATTGCGGTTGCGATGAGCGCCTACTCAAACGCCTTGTAAAAACCACCTTCAATCAGCGTCGTAAGATGATGCGCGGTTCAATCAAGCCACTGTTGGCACAGCTTGACGGAGAAAAGGGCATGCAGCGCGACCATACAGAATTCCTCAGTCAGGAATTGCTCACAAAGCGCCCCGAGCAACTTTCCGTGCAAGATTTTATTGATTTAACAAATACGCTGAGCCAATATTATAATTGAAAAAGCATATTATCCCACCGTTACTAAACAGCTACTTTTAATATACCTCATGAAAACTAATATCTATACTTACGATGAAGCCTTCAAAGCATCGCTTGACTATTTTGAAGGCGACGAACTCGCGGCTCGTGTTTGGGTCAATAAATATGCCTTAAAAAACAGTCATGGCGAAATCTTCGAGCAGAGTCCTGCTGATATGCACTGGCGATTGGCCAACGAGATTGCCCGAATTGAGCAGAAATACCCCAACCCCACTTCGGCTGAAGATATCTTCAATTTGCTCGACCACTTTCGCTACATTATACCCGCAGGTAGCCCCATGATGGGCATCGGTAATCCTCATCAGGTAGCATCGCTTAGCAACTGCTTTGTGATTGGCGTTGAAGGAGACGCCGACTCTTATGGTGCCATTATGAAGGAAGACGAAGAGCAGGTGCAACTCATGAAGCGCCGAGGAGGTGTAGGCCACGATTTGTCAAAACTGCGCCCCAAGGGAACACCAGTAAAGAATTCCGCCCTTACGTCAACCGGCATTGTGCCATTCATGGAACGCTTCAGCAACTCTACACGTGAGGTAGCGCAGGATGGCCGCCGCGGAGCACTCATGCTCTCGGTTAGCATCAAGCACCCCGAAGCCGAAGCCTTTGTCGATGCCAAGATGACGCAAGGTAAAGTAACGGGAGCAAACGTCAGTGTGCGCATCGACGACGAATTTATGCAGTGCGCTTTAGAGCAAAAACCTTACATTCAGCAATACCCCATTGATGCTGAAAATCCTATCGTAAAACAACGCATCGATGCAGCAGCTCTTTGGCAAAAGATTGTTCATAACGCATGGCGAAGCGCTGAACCTGGTGTGCTCTTCTGGGACACTATCATTCGCGAAAGCATCCCCGACTGCTACGCCGACTTAGGATTCCGAACTGTTTCTACCAATCCTTGCGGCGAAATACCTCTCTGCCCCTACGACTCTTGCCGCTTATTGGCCGTCAACTTATATAGTTACGTTAAAAATCCTTTTACAAAAGAGGCTTACTTCGATTTTGACCTCTTCCGCGCACACGTTCGCATGGCACAGCGCATCATGGACGACATTATCGACCTCGAGCTCGAAATGATTGACCGCATCCTCGCAAAAGTGGAGTCCGACCCTCAAACAGCCGAAGTAAAAGCCACTGAAATCAATCTTTGGAAAAAGATAAAGCACATGGCTGAGGCCGGACGCCGTACAGGCGTTGGCATTACAGCCGAGGGCGACATGATTGCAGCCTTAGGCTTGCGCTATGGCACACAGGAAGCAACAGATTTTGCCGTCGAAGTGCAGCGCACATTAGCATTACAAGCCTATTCTTCATCCGTTGAAATGGCTCGCGAACGAGGAGCATTCCAGATATTCGATGCTTCGCGCGAATCGCAAAACCCCTTCATTCAGCGCCTACGCGAGGCCGACGAACAGCTTTATGCCGACATGCTGAAGTACGGACGTCGCAACATAGCTTGCCTCACCATCGCTCCCACAGGCACCACAAGCCTTATGACGCAAACAACAAGCGGCATAGAGCCTGTGTTCCTCCCCATGTACAAGCGTCGTCGCAAAGTAAACCCCAACGACCTTGAAGTAAGAGTTGACTTCACCGACGAAACAGGAGATAGCTTTGAAGAATACATCGTATATCACCCCAAGTTCCTCGTCTGGATGAAAATCAATGGATACGACACTTCAAAGCGTTATACCCAAGCAGAGATGGATGAACTCGTGGCGCAATCGCCCTATCACAAAGCCACAGCTGCCGACGTCGATTGGTTGATGAAGGTGCGTATGCAAGGAGCCATTCAAAAATGGGTGGACCACAGCATCTCTGTTACAGTCAACCTCCCTGCTGACGTAAGTGAGGAACTTGTCGAAAAGCTTTACGTCGAAGCATGGAAATGTGGCTGCAAGGGATGCACCATCTATCGCGACGGAAGCCGCGCGGGGGTTCTTGTCAACGTTAAATCGGAAAAGAAGAACAAGAAAGAAGCAACTCCCGTTCAGCCTCAACTCCAAGTCACAGAAGTGCGCCCCGAAGTGCTGAAGTGCGATGTCGTACGTTTCCAGAACAAACGTGAAAAGTGGGTAGCTTTCGTAGGCTTGCTCGATGGCTATCCTTACGAAATCTTCACCGGACTCATGGACGACGAAGAGGGCATCATGCTCCCCAAGAACGTCACAGAAGGCAATATCATCAAATGCCAAAACCCCGATGGCACTAAGCGCTACGACTTCCAGTTTCAAAATAAGCGAGGATACAAAATCACTGTTGAAGGATTGTCCGAAAAGTTCGACAAGGAATATTGGAACTATGCGAAACTTATCTCAGGCGTACTGCGCTACCGCATGCCCATCACCAACGTTATAAAACTCATCGACCAGCTTCAACTTGATTCCGAAAGTATTAACACCTGGAAGAATGGCGTAACACGCGCATTGAAGAAATATATCTCCGACGGCACAGAAGCCACTGGCCAGGTATGCCCCAACTGCGGGCATGAAGCTCTCGTTTATCAAGAAGGCTGCTTGATTTGCAAAAACTGCGGTTCAAGCCGTTGCGGATAAAACTCGAAAGCACAGCACTATGATAATGACCATTAGCCTCAACCAACTACGTTTTTACGCCTACCACGGAGCGATGCAGCAGGAGCGAGTCGTTGGCGGTGATTACGTTGTCGATTTACACTTGAAGGTGGACGTTGATAGTTCTTCATATGCTGACGACAAACTTGACGGAACCGTCAACTATGCGGAAGTATATAACGCTGTTGCAGCAGAAATGAAAATTCCTTCCAACCTACTCGAACACGTGGCACATCGCATCGCTTCCAGGCTGCTCAACGATTATCCGAAAATCACGGAAGTCTGCATTACAGTCTGCAAGCAGAATCCCCCAATGGGAGCTGCTTCGCACGGCGCCAGTGTGCAATTGATATTGCCACGAGCAATATAGTTGTGTTGTTGAAAACATAAAAAATAAACACTTCATGAGTTACCTAATTCACCCCCCATATTATAAAGCCGTGCTCAATAAATACGAAACGGAGCAAGGCATCAAAGTCATAAAAGATTTTTTTCAGGAAAACCTAGCCACGGCGCTCTGCCTGCGCCGAGTGACAGGCCCTCTCTTTGTGCTTCGTGGCCTCGGTATTAACGACGACCTCAGCGGCCGCGAGCGCCCCGTGTGCTTTCCCGTCAAGGACCTTGCTGACGCACCCGCCGAAGTAGTTCATTCACTAGCCAAGTGGAAGCGCCTCACGCTGGCCGACCACGAAGTGAAGCCCGGCTATGGCATCTACACCGACATGAATGCCATCCGTGCCGACGAAGAACTGGGCAATCTCCATTCCCTCTATGTGGATCAGTGGGACTGGGAGCGAACCATCCGCCCTGAAGACCGCACCATCGCCTACCTCAAGCGCACCGTGCAGAGCATCTATGCAGCCATGAAGCGCACAGAGTTTCTCGTGTGCGAACGTTTCCCACAACTTCAGCCCTCGCTTCCCGAAGACCTCCACTTTATTCATGCCGAAGAGTTGCTCCAACGTTATCCCGACGCATCCTCTAAAGAGCGCGAACGACTCATCACTAAAGAATGGGGTGCGGTATTTATCATTGGCATCGGCGGCAAGCTCTCAAACGGTGAGCCCCACGATATGCGAGCCCCCGACTACGACGACTATTCAACACTAGCCCCCGATGGCGAATATCCAGGCTTGAACGGCGACCTCCTCGTGTGGAACGACGTGCTCGACTGCCCAGTAGAACTCAGTTCCATGGGCATCCGCGTTGACAAAGAAGCCCTCCTGCGACAGCTCGAAGAGAGCGGAAAGCAAGACCGCCTTGAACTCTACTTCCACCGTCGCCTCACAGATGGCACACTCCCCCTCTGCATCGGAGGTGGTATTGGTCAGTCACGCCTCTGCATGCTCTACCTTCGTAAAGCGCATATTGGCGAAATCCAAGCCAGCATCTGGCCCGAATCGATGCGAGCAGAATGCGCACAATTGGGCATCCCACTCATATAATATACTCAACTTTCGCAAGTTTCAGTTGAATTAGGTTATGAGGTAGTTAGGTCGCTACGCTTTAAGGTTTTGAGGACTATCCAGACTGTTTATATTAACGAATGGAGGAGTACTCCGAATGGTAAACCTTAAAACCTTATGACCCTAAGACCTTATAACCTAACAAGTTGAGTTTTTGCGAAACTTGAATAATATATATGACACACACAAAAAAAAGGTGAAACTATTCGTTTTCGACAATAGTTTCACCTTTTTTTATATAATGCCATGAACTCCTTTTTCCTACCCCATGCGCCCTGTAAGGTATGCTTTGGTGCGCTCGTCCTTCGGAGTTGAGAACAGGGTGGCTGTGTCGCCGTATTCTACCAATTCGCCGAGGTACATGAACATGGATTTTGAGGAAATGCGCATGGCTTGCCCCATGTTGTGAGTTACGATTAGTATGGTTACTTCTTTTTGTAATTCCAACATCAATTCTTCTATATGTGCTGTGGCGATAGGGTCGAGGGCTGAGGTGGGTTCATCCATCAGAAGTACGTCGGGTTGCATGGCGAGGGCGCGAGCGATGCACAGGCGCTGTTGCTGACCACCCGAAAGGAAGGTGCCCTTCTTGTTCAGCACGTCCTTTACCTCATCCCATAGTGCTACGCTACGCAGACATCGCTCTACGGTTTCGTCTCTCTCTGTCTTGGAGAGGCGGATTTCGTTTAGCGTAAATCCTGCAAGCACATTGTCGTAAATACTCATCGTGGGGAAGGGTGCAGGACGCTGAAAGACCATACCCACACGGCGATGCACGTCGATGGGTTCCATCGTAAGGATGTTGGCGCCATTCAGCAGGATTTCGCCGTCCACACGGATATTCGGGTAAAGATTGTGCATCAGGTTAGCAGCACGCAGCAGCGTACTTTTGCCACATCCCGAGGGTCCCACGATGGCGGTAATGGTGTTGCGCTCAATGGTAGCCGACACATATTTTACTGCCATCGTTTGCGGAGCATAAGCCACACACGTATTCTTAAACTCAAGTATAGGGGTTATTGATTCCATTTTTTTGCAAGATATTTTGCCGTAAGATTTAGCGTGAGTACAAATAAAAGGAGGAAGAGCGATGCGCCCCAAATTAAATCCTGAAGGTTGGGGTCGTTGAAGAATTCCCAAATGAGCAGTGGCACAGCCGAAATGGGTTTGTCGATGGAGAAGCGGATGAGCGAGCATCCCAGGGCGGTGAACATCAGCGGAGCTGTTTCGCCAATGACGCGCGAGATTGCAAGCAACACTCCCGTAAAGATACCGCCAAATGCAGCAGGCAACTGAACCCTTAGCATCACGCTCGCCTTGCTACCACCGAGTGCCAAACCTGCTTCTTTCAATGATGCCGGAAGGATTTTCAAAGTTTCTTCAGTGGAGCGAATAATCAGCGGAAGCATCATGACAAAGAGTGCCACGCTACCAGCAATGGCAGAATATCCTTTCATCGGGACTACCACCCAAATGTAGATAACAATGCCGATAATCACTGAGGGAGTGCCCTGCAGCAAGTCTGTAAGGTAACTCACCATCTGAACAAAGCGATGCTTGGGATTTTCTGCCAAGAAGGCACCACACAGAATGCCTACAGGAACGGCAACGACAACAGCCATGCTGAGCATCAATAGTGTGCCGATAATGCCGTTTGCAATGCCGCCCGGAATAGGTTCTCCTGCCTCAATGGCTTTCATGGCTTTGTAGGCAGTGGGCGTCGGTTCTGTGAAAAATGCCCACGAGAGTTGGTCGTATCCGCGTAGCAACACTTCTCCCAGAATGGCAAATAGGGGCACAGCCGTGAGCGCCGCCAATATGCAGACCATGCACAATACAGCCTTGTCCTTTGCCAAACGTGTTTTAGTATTCATCGTATTCATCGTTATGAGAGGCGTGCACGTTTAATCATTAGTTTACCGACCATGTTGATGACTGCCGTTATCAGGAACAACACCAGTCCGATGGCAATCAGCGACGACAAGCGCAGGTCGGAGGCTTCGCCAAATTGGTTGGCAATGACCGACGCCATGGAGTTACCCGTCGCTGTGATGGAGAGGGGGATGTTATTGGTATTGCCTATCAGCATCGTCACGGTCATCGTTTCGCCCAGCGCGCGCCCTATGGCAAGGATATAGGACGAGAAGATACCCGACCCTGCCACGGGAAAAACCACCTTGCGAATCACCTCAGCACGCGTTGCGCCAAGACTGTATGCTCCTTCCTTCAAGTCGCCCGGCACCATCTTGATGAACTCTGCGCTCAGCGAAGCAGCATAGGGCACAATCATGATAGCCAACACCAGCGAGGCAGTAAGAATGCCCGAACCTTGGGGCGAAATGTGGAGCGCCATAATCAAGGGGCGCAGGGTGTAGAAGCCCCATAACCCGTAAATAATGGAGGGAATACCAGCCAGGAGGTCTACGACGGTGCTGAGCACAGCAGCCACACGGGTGCCTTTGAAATATTCTCCTACAAAGAGCGCAACGGGCAGCGAAAAGGGAATGCAAAAGAGGAACGCCAGGAGCGTGGTCAGCAAGGTGCCCGTAATGAAGGGTAAGGCGCCATATTGCTCAGCGCCCTCGGTGTAGCTCCACTCCGAGGAAGTCAGAAAGCTGAAAAATCCGAAATGTTCGAACGCTGCATACGCATCAGTAACGAGGGCGTAAACAACGCCCCCGCATACTATCGGCACGATTAACGCCGTTGCGTATAATAGGACTTTATAGATTTTATCACTCATAAAGAAGTAGTTATTGCAATAGTGCAATGCCGTTGTATGTCACTGTTCTGAGATTGGTTAAACTCAATTCCTTTGCCTTGAGGGGTAGCGGCGCATAGTGAACTTCGGAAGTAATGATTTGCGCTTCATCGCTGAGGATGTATTTCACGAGGTCGAGCGTTGCTTGTGCTTGTTCTTTCGTGCGGTCGGAATAGTGTTGCTCTTTGTAGATAATCATCCAGGTGAACGTTGAGATGGGGTATGCCCCAACAGCATCGGCATCCGTGATGGAGCAACGTGTGTCGGCAGGAATGACACCCGAAGCGGCAGCTGAGATGGTTGCTGCGGTGGGTTTTACGAAATCGCCGCGCTTGTTCTGTATGCGAGCATAGGGAATCTTCTGCGCAAAGGCATATTCCGAACCGACATAACCAATAGCATTCTTTGTTTGCTTAATCACACCTGCCACGCCGGGATTTCCCTTTGCCGCCTGCCCAGTGGGGAAGTTTACAGACTTGCCAGCACCAAACTGCTCCTTCCACATCGGACTCACCTTAGCGAGATAATCCGTGAAGACAAACGTCGTGCCCGAACCGTCGGAACGATAGACGGGCATGATGGGTTCGGCAGGAAGTTTCGCGTCGGGGTTTAATGCCTGCAAGCGTTCGTCGTTCCACATCTTCACTTCGCCGGCAAAGATACGGGCAATGAGTTCGCCAGTGAGTCTTAATTCGTCCACGCCGTCAAGGTTGTAGGCAACCACCACAGCCCCCATACATGTGGGAATGTGCACAACGGGTGGCATCTCTGCCATTTCCTTGTCGGAGAGGAAGGCGTCGCTACCTGCAAAATCTACAATCTTGTCGCGCAAGTTGCGTACACCGCCTCCCGAACCGATGCCACCGTAAGCCACGGCGTCGCCATGCGTCTGGGCAAACTGTTCGAACACTACGTTGTAGAAAGGAAGGGGGAATGTTGCCCCAGCACCCGAAAGTTCCTGCGGTGCGCGACCTTCGCTTTTCGTGCCGCCGCATGCCACCATGGTGAAGGCAAGGGCAAGCGTCAATACTGACTGAATCATCTTTTTCATATTATGATTGTTTTAAGGTGATTGTTGAAATGGTTGTTGTTTTGTTTTTTTAGATGCCGAAGTAGCAACTTACGTAAGCCGCATATTTATTATCTGCACCATCCGCCTTGGGCATGCTCATGCGCAGGTTGGGTGCCAGTTTTACGTACTTTCCCAATTTGAACTGTGCACCGAGAATTGCCGTCTGCTCGTCCTTGGCTTTATTCCATTCGTTCTTTGAGCAGAGGTCGTCGAAGCGGGCATAGAGTTCGGCGTCTTTGCTTACCTTGACCGAACCAAAGATGGAGTAGCCATACTGGTCGGCTTCTTTTTTATTTGAGGCGTTCCACATGTGGTTGTACTCCGCACCGATGCTAAATTTCTCGTGCTTGTAACCTGCAAATGCTGCGAAGTTGGTAATGTCTTTTTTGCCCTCCTCTGATGCTTCGTTCAGACCACCGTAGAAGCGCAGTTGGAAACCTTCAAGGGGTGTCAACGTCATGCCTATCCCGTAGTTTAAACCATCGTTCTTCTGAACTTTCTTGTAACCTTCGCCATTCACGACGATAGCGTCCGCCGACAGCCAGTCGGCAAATTTGTAGGTGGCTGAAAGTCCTAAGTCGGCACTGCTGCCAAATTTGTACTGGTCCTGAAAGGATTTCATCACGTAGCGGTACCCCCAGAACTTTTCCTGGAAATTAAACTGCGTGGTAGAGATAAGACCTCCGTTGAGTGTCCACTTTCCTGTCTTCCATGAAAGCATGGCATTCTTAATATATGC
>JAZLDQ010000051.1:0-13337 GCA_045614785.1 Alloprevotella sp. | reverse complement strand
GCGTACGAAGATTATGTCAAGGTCGTTATCTCCGTATCTTGAGAAGTCGCATCCTCTGAAATTGAAACTGATTCCAAGAGTCCTCTCGATTTCTTCCAAAAATTCTTTCGAGACAGCATTGACGGCTTTTTCATCGTGTAACGGGGAGGTCAGAGTGTATAAGGCAATATTCATTTCCTGTAACTTATATGTAATTCCCCAAAATTAATAATAAATTTTTATTCTTCGTCCTCGTGACAAGAAATCAGCCGAAACGAAGTGTTTCTCTGCCACGAAGACGATAGATAATTCAAATTATTGTCTTCGTGGCTGTACTCTTCACTAGAACCGAGGTAATTCTCCCTCCAGTCCATAAAAAAAACAGACCATCATTTCTGATGGTCTGTCTGAGTGACTCCGACAGGATTCAAACCTGTAACCTTCTGATCCGTAGTCAGATGCTCTATTCAGTTGAGCTACGGAGCCGTATTTTCTTTCATTCTAACTGTTCAATTCCAATTTGTGACTCCGACAGGATTCAAACCTGTAACCTTCTGATCCGTAGTCAGATGCTCTATTCAGTTGAGCTACGGAGCCGTTTTGGTGAACTGTTTTTCTTAATTCGAGTGCAAAGTTACTACTTTTCTTAAAACTGACAAGTGTGGCGGTGTGTTTTTTTTGAAAAAATGTATTTATTGTTCAATTTGTAACTTAATTAGGAAAGTAGAGTTTGCGATAATGTTGCTACGACAATATTAAACATTGAATTTGGGCCGTTGCTTGTTACGGTAATTTAGGAAACTTAGACCAGTCGGGTTTTCGTTTTTCAAGGAAAGCTTGTCCGCCTTCGTGTGCCTCGTCAAGAAGGTAGTAGAGCATGGTGCAATCGCCTGCCAATTGCTGAATACCAGCTTGTCCGTCAAGTTCGGCATTGAGTCCAGCCTTAATCATGCGAAGTGCGAGGGGGGAGTGTTCCATCATCTGTTCTGCCCACTTGATGCATTCGCTTTCGAGCTCTTCTGGTGCCACAACCTTATTTACCATTCCCATTTCGTAAGCCTCCTGAGCGGTGTACTGACGGCACATAAACCAAATTTCGCGTGCGCGCTTTTGACCTACGATGCGTGCTAAGTAAGAAGCTCCAAAGCCTGCGTCAAACGAACCTACGCGAGGACCTGTCTGTCCGAACTTAGCTGTTGTAGAGGCAATGGTGAGGTCGCACATCAAATGGAGTACATGGCCGCCACCGATGGCAAAACCGTTAACCATGGCAATGACAGGCTTGGGGAGTGTGCGTATTTGTTTTTGCACGTCAAGCACATTTAAGCGTGGCACGTCGTCCTTGCCTACGTATCCTCCGCGTCCCTTATAATTCATATCGCCACCCGCACAGAAGGCCATGTCGCCGGCGCCCGTAAGGAGCACAACACGGATGTTGGCATCTTCACGGCAGTGATTAAAAGCCTTGCTCATTTCGCTCACGGTGAGGGGCGTGAAGGCGTTGCGATAGCGGGGACGGTTGATTGTTATTTTTGCAATACCATTATAGTATTCAAAGATGATTTCTTCGAAGGGGAGAATTTCTTTCCACATGATAATTAATTGATATTTAGTTTAAACTAGTTATTCGATTTAAGTAATATTTCAATGACAAGTGGGCGTGATGCATCTGAAGCCAAATGGTTGTTAACGATAGTCTTAAGTTCCTTTGACTCATAATGTCCTGCCAATTTGCAAATGTAATTGATATTGTATGAAGCACAGACACCTTCAGCGGTAGTAGTGTGATGTGCTGCGATGTATTCATCAAGTGCGGGCGAAGTGTTAAGCTTGTCTAGCTTATAGAAAATATCTCCTCCGCCATTGTTGAGCAATAAGACGATGAGGTTTTTACTTAACCTTGTATTCCATAACGCATTGACATCATAAAAGAAGCTGAGGTCACCTATAACGCAGCCAATAGTCTTGTCTGTTTTCAGTGATTGTCCTGCAGCCGTAGAGAGTGTGCCTTCAATGCCGTTTACGCCACGGTTGCAATAGACGGGCGTTTCACCTGCAGAAAAATGAGTGTTTATTAATCTCACGCTACAACTATTGGCAATGTGCAATGCACCACTATTAAATAATGGAATACCGAGGCTTTGTACTGCCTTTAGTTCGTGAAAAGCTTTGGTGGAAAACAATTTGCTCGAATAGTCATAAATAGCCGAGCTAAAAGATTTGTGTAAGTGTTCTCGCTTGTTTAATAGAGGAAGAAGCTGTTGTAGGAAGGGGATGGGAGATGTGCGTACCGCAATATTGACTCTGCCAAATGTCTTTGGAGCGATTTCCTCAAACCCTATACGAATGACGCGAATGTTGGGTTGCTTTCTTAGGTACAACTTCATTTGCTTGCATACGAAGGATCCTCCAATGTGGATAACAAGGTCGGGGGTATATGGAAGACTCATTCCCTTTGCCATGTAAATTTCAAGTTTACCACTTAGGTCGGAATCCCAACAATTGCTTGTAATTTCTGGAATTACCGCCATATAGGGTTGTAATTCGCGCGAGATATAGGGTGCGTAGTCATCAATCTGCCCCATCATGAGAAGAGGGTGTTCTGCTTCGTTAATGGCATTGGCTACGGTTTGAAGGTCTGCTTCTGTAAACTCGAAGAGCGGATTGTTATTTGTTAATTCAATCTTTTCTAATTGTGGCAATTTCTTAACGGTGAAGTTGAAGAGTGGCTCCTCGAGTTCTACATTGATATGTAAGGGACGTGGCATTCTTAATTCTTCGGCTATTCTTAAAGGAAGCCCGTCTAGCTCGTCATCTTCAGCAATGTTGATACATTTTGCGTAGGGTTGCAAAGCTCCCTTTTGGGGAATCGTTTGTCCGTCAAGTTGTCCAATCCACTCTTCAGGACGATCGGCTGAGACAACCACTAAAGGTATGTGGCGGTAGAAAGCTTCGGCTACGGCTGGAAGTGTGTTGAGAAGCGCACTTCCGGAAGTGACACACACGAGTGTAGGACGCCTTGTTTCAAGGTAGACGCCTAGAGCAACGAATGCAGCTGAACGCTCGTCAGTGACGGGATGGAGAATGAATCCTGCTTCGTTAAAATTATGACAAAGTGGCGCATTACGAGCACCAGGACATACGACGATATCCGTTATGCCCTGGTTTAAAAGTATACGAGTTAGATAGTTGATGTGTGATTTATCACTATACATTTAGCCGTTTGTTTTTTTGAGTTTATTTCGTGCCATTCCTCTTGAAGCTTACTTTCCTTTAAAAGTCCTCCGCCTGCGTAATAGGTTACTGCTGAGTTGTCAGTCCAATGTGCACAACGCAAGGTAACGTAAAGGTGAGTGCCCTCTTTGGAGAGTTGAAGTGGGCCCGAACATCCGGCATAATATTTGCGGGGTGAGCTTTCTATCTGCTTAATAGCGGAATAAGCCTTTTTCTTGGGTAATCCGCACACGGCTGGTGTGGGGTGGAGTGCTTCAAGGAGTTCTCCGATTTTAGCATGAGGAGTGAAGAAGAAGTCGGTACGAAGGTGTTTGAGTTGTGCAGCTTCAATGGTTTGAACTTCAGAGTGTGTAAAATGATTTACAAGGGGATTTAATACAGAGGTGACGTAGTCAGCCACGTATTGTTGCTCTCTTTGATTCTTTTCGCTCCAAATGGTTTCTTCTTTCTGCATTGTTCCTGCTAGGGCTACCGTGTGCCATTGCCCATTATTGTATGATTCAAGGAGAACTTCGGGAGTGATGGTCAACCAATAACCTGTAAGGGGGGTGTACCACAATGCAACGTAACACTTTGGAAATGTTGATGCTGCGCTCGTAAATAAGTCGAGACAGGAGTGTTGAACTATGTGGCTTTCTACGAATTGGTGAGAGAGCACTATCTTCTGAAGCATTCCATCATCAAGATACTTCTTGCATGCTTCAAAATGGTGTTGATAAGCCATGTCAATAGCTTTTGTCGCTTCTTGTGTGAAGTGTATATCCGTCACGTTTGAGAGTGGGTGTTCATGCTCAGCCTCGGGAGAAATCAGCAGAATGGGAAATTCATGCGTGTCAAAAGGTACGATTAAGAAGCCCGAGTGTTCGGTTTTTATTGCCGACAAACATGGGAGTTGGAGTGGGAGTGTGTTGCTCTCAACGTAGCGGTAATAATTTTCATTCGGTAGCTTGTAATATGCAAAGGATTTGTGCTCCATTAGAAGTGAGTTATTTTCAGCTTTAAAAGAGTTATTTGTGATAACAGATAATGAGTGGTGTGTAACAAATTCTTTTCTTATCAACCTTCCTTCACACTTCCCTTTTCGTGTTTCTTTGCCTCTTCCCAGATTTCATCCATCTCTTCTAAAGTCATGCTTTTAAGGTCTTTCCCTTGTTTTAAAGTCTTTGCCTCAAGATAGTTGAATCGCTTGATAAACTTTTGATTGGTGCGCTCAAGTGCATTGTCTGGATTTATTTTATAGAGACGAGCAGCGTTAATAAGGCTAAACATTAGGTCGCCAAATTCTGCTTCAGCTTTGTCGGCATCCATATTTTCAACCTCATGTTCAAACTCAGAAATTTCCTCTTTTACCTTTTTCCACACATCAGAACGCTCTTCCCAATCGAAACCAACTCCGCGCGCCTTGTCTTGGATACGATAAGCCTTGATGAGAGCAGGGAGTGTATTGGGTACGCCCGAGAGCACACTCTTATTGCCGTCCTTTTCTGTCTGCTTGATTTGCTCCCAGAGTTGGGTCACCTGATTGGCATTCTCTACGCCTTCGTGATTGCCGAATACGTGTGGATGTCTATAAACTAATTTGTTAGAGAGGTTTTCGCAAACGTCATAAATATCAAAGTCGTTTGTTTCAGAACCAATCTTTGCGTAGAAAATAACGTGAAGCAGTACGTCTCCGAGTTCTTTGCTGATTTCTTTTTTGTCTCCTTTAAGAAGAGCTTCAGCAAGTTCAAAAGTTTCTTCAATGGTGTTGGGGCGCAAACTTTCAAATGTTTGCTTCTTATCCCATGGGCATTTAATGCGCAATTCGTCCAATATGTCGATTAGTCTGCCAAATGCAGCCAGTTTTTCTTCTTTTGAGTGCATGCCTAATATATGATAATGTTGTAAGCTGTCAGTGAATTTAGATATCGTAAAAGGGGGATATTGCGATGTTTTAAAATCAACGATATGCAAAATTAATGAAAAACTTCCCAATCTTAATTGCTTGTTGTTCTCATTTATTATAATAATTGTTTACTTTTGCAGATATTCAAGTTTTTTTCTAGGTAATAATGGAAAAATTCGAAGTTACAATATTAGGATGTGGTAGTGCAACACCAACGTTGCGCCACAATCCGACGTCGCAAATATTAAATGTACGCGAAAAATTATTTCTTATCGATTGTGCAGAAGGCACCCAACTTCAACTACGTAAAGGTGGTTTTAAGTTTGGGGCGATAAATCATATTTTTATCTCTCATTTGCATGGTGACCATTGTTTAGGTCTTCCTGGTTTAGTTTCTACTTTTGCCCTTAGTGGGAGAATGCATGATATTCATATTTATGCACCGATAGGAGCAGAAGCCTTATTTCGACCAATGTTTGATTTCTTTTGTAATAATTTAGATTTCAAAATACACATTCACGAAATAGATACGACACAGACAGCTGAAGTATATTCAGATCGTAGTTTAACGGTGACAGCTTTTCCTTTAGTACATCGCATGCCAACTTGTGGCTTTCTTTTTAAAGAGACACCTTTATTGCCACATATTCGGAAGGATATGATTGATTATTTGGGTATACCGCATTATGCAATTAATGGAATAAAACAAGGGGAGGGATGGAAAACTGCAGAAGGTAAGTTCTATTCGCATCAACAGTTGACTTATCCGTCTGCTCTTCCGAGGTCGTATGCTTATTGTTCTGATACTGTGCCAGTTTTTCAAAATGCATCTTTCTTGGATGAGGTGAATCTTTTATTTCATGAAGCAACTTTTATTGAACAAGATGTTGCAAGAGCACGCCAAACTTTACATTCAACAGCTCTTGGTGCTGCTAAATTTGCACAGTCGGCTAGGGCTCAACGTCTTCTTATTGGTCATTTTTCTGCACGTTATACTGATGAAAGTGTATTGTTGGAAGAAGCTAGATCGATTTTTACTAATACAATACTTGCTGATGAGTTGCTAACAATTAAAATTGAGTGATTGTTTTTATTCTAAATGAAAAGAATTAGGTTCGATTTTCTACAAGTTGGAAGTTTTTTGAAAAAAAAGTAGATATTAAGTTTGTTGGTTCAATTATTATTCTTAACTTTGCATCGCATTTGAGAAAAACAAGTGTGGAAAGGAAGTTTGGGTGAGTGGCTGAAACCACCAGTTTGCTAAACTGACGTACGGGCAACCGTACCGGGGGTTCGAATCCCCCAGCTTCCGCACTCAGTATTTAGGTTCGCTTTCAATAGTGAACCTATTTTTGTTTTCACTTGCCTACAGAATTCGATACACACAAGAGAAGGGGCGCCATTAGCTTAGTATGAAGTAAATAGAGTATAACTTTCATGCGGTATGAGAACGAATTTTATCATTTATGCTGCCATAAAACAAGGATTGTTCTTTAGTCTGCTTTACGAAGTGGTAATTTATTTCAAAAAAGAATATTTTGACTCGAAATAGGAAGTTTTGAGAGCAAAATAGCGAATTAAAATAAAGACTTCCGACTTAGGAAAAACTAAATCAAAGATAGTTATTTCTAAGTCGGAAGTAATTTTTCTTACCTTTGAGGTGGTTTGTGTTATTTATAGAACCAAAAAAAGGAAGAAACTGCTCAGCTTCTTCCTTGTAGTACAAAGATACAACATTTTTTGTTGAAATCCAAATCAGCTTTGATTAGTTTCATGTCGCGTTTCATCTGCTTTACTGTAACAAATTCTTACCTCTTTTGTTGCTTGTACCGTGTAGATTTTATTAGTTTTGTCAGCTTATATTCCTGACAGTCGTCTTTCTATCTGAAATACCTATTGATTCTTAATATCCAAAATTTTCATTAATTTATGAGCAAACAAAAAGAGCAACCCCTTTTGGGGTTACTCTTTTTGTTTGCTTTTGTTTTGAAGTAAAAGCTGCTAGGATTAGCCGTTTACCTTCTTCATGTGTGCGATGAGGTCGAGTACCTTGTTAGAGTAACCGATTTCGTTGTCGTACCAAGAAACTACCTTCACGAATGTGTCAGTGAGCTGGATACCAGCCTTAGCGTCGAAGATAGAAGTGCGAGCGTCGCCGAGGAAGTCTGCAGAAACTACTTCTTCGTTAGTGTAGCCAAGAACGCCAGCGAGTTCACCCTTAGAAGCTTCTTCCATAGCTGCGCAAATTTCAGCGTATGTAGCGGGCTTTGCGAGGTTAACTGTAAGGTCAACTACAGAAACGTCGAGAGTGGGAACGCGGAATGCCATACCAGTGAGCTTACCGTTGAGTTCGGGGATAACCTTACCTACAGCCTTAGCAGCACCTGTAGAAGAGGGGATGATGTTGCCAGCAGCAGCGCGGCCACCTCGCCAGTCCTTGAGAGAAGGACCGTCAACTGTCTTCTGAGTAGCAGTTGTAGAGTGAACTGTAGTCATCAAACCGTCCTTGATACCCCACTTGTCGTTAAGAACCTTAGCGATGGGAGCCAAGCAGTTTGTAGTACAAGAAGCGTTAGATACGAACTGAGTGCCCTTTACGTACTTGTCGAGGTTTACACCGCATACGAACATGGGAGTGTCGTCCTTAGAAGGAGCTGACATTACAACATACTTTGCACCAGCTTCGATGTGAGCCTGAGCCTTGTCCTTAGAAAGGAAGAGACCTGTAGATTCTACTACGTATTCAGCTTCGATTTCGTTCCACTTGAGGTCAGCGGGGTTACGTTCTGCAGTTACGCGGATAACGTTACCATTAACGATGAGCTGGCTCTTTTCTACGTCAGCTTCGATAGTACCTTCGAACTGGCCGTGCATAGTGTCATACTTGAGCATGTAAGCCAAGTAATCTACGGGGCAGAGGTCATTGATACCTACAATCTGAATGTCATTGCGAGTCTGAGCTGCGCGGAAAACGAAACGGCCGATACGACCGAAACCGTTAATACCTACTTTGATCATTGTTTTAATTAGTTATTAAAAATGGTTGTTAAAATAGATTGCTTATTATAATTTTTTAGTGAAAATTAAATGTTTTTAGCTATAAAGCATAAAAAAACTAGATTTTCACCGCAAATTTACTAAATCCTTTTTATTTTTGCATAGAAATCTTATTACAAATTTAAAAAAATATGGCAAAATCTAAGTTTTTACAAGAGTTTAAGGCTTTCGCCGTAAAAGGCAATGCTATCGACATGGCTGTCGGTGTTATTATTGGTGGTGCTTTTGGCAAGATTGTAACTTCTATCGTTAATGATCTTATTATGCCTCCTATCGGTTGGATTATCGGTGGTGTTGACTTTAAAGAATTGAAGTTGGAGTTACCGGTGAATCCTCTTAGCGTAAAAGAGGGTGTAGAGGCTACTCCTGTAACGATTAATTATGGCAACTTTTTGCAGACAACTCTTGATTTTCTTATTATCGCTTTCTGCGTGTTTATGTTGGTGCGATTGATTATGAAGCTTTCAAAGAAGAAAGAAGAGGAAGTTAAGCCCGCAACTCCTCCTGCGCCTCCAGCTCCTAGCAAAGAGGAAGTGCTGCTCACTGAAATTCGTGATTTGTTGAAGGAAAAGAAATGACTTTTTAACTTTAGTATAAATAGAAAGAAAAAACAAGGCCTCTAGTGAAGCCTTGTTTTTTTTGATTTTTTAAGTTTAGGGTGCAAAGTTAACCACTCAATTCTTATTGTTCATCGCCTTCTCTACTAACCAAGGTAGGAGGATCTCGCTATCAACGGCTATGTTGTTAGGGTCTGTGAAGTTGTTGTAGAGGATGATATATTTAGCGTAATCTTTGTGTCCGTACGTTTGACGTGCTAATCGATATAGCGTTTCGCCAGGTTTAAGTTTGTGAGTTTTAAATGTACCTATGATGTAGAAACTGCCTACTTCGACTTGGGCATAGTCTTTCCAGAGTAAGTCGACACTTTCTTTGTCAAGACCGCGTATGACGGAGAGTGTGTCTGGGAGCGACTGACGTAGCTTTTGAGCCTTTGTAAGGTTGTCGATGGCAGAAGGAATGGCAGGAGTGGACAGTGTGTCGAGCTGAATGCTGTCGCTTATGATGCTGTCAGTAGGATGTTGTAATTCTACGTAAGGCTTTATGGGGTTGTATCCTAAAGGGATAAGATGATGATAACCTGCAATGTAGCTTATTACGACGAGCAGCAGGCTGATGAGTGTATTTCGCAGATTATGACTATAAGTATTGGGAGTGCTCATGTCTTCGTCAATATTTGCTTCGGGTGTTAGAATATCTGATTCAGATGGTAATTGATTTGATGATGATATAATTGACTGTTGTACGACTTTCTTTACGTCTGTGGATGGAACATCTAATTCAGTTGCTATAATATTGTTGTCAATGTTGTCTTCTTTGCTATTTGTGTTCGCTGAATCTTCTTGGTTTTCGTCTAATGTTTTTTCTTTTGTATTATTGTCTGTCAGCGTAAGCGGTGATTTTTTTAAATTTGCATTCTTTGTTGAGTATGTAAGTTGATTTTCGTTAGAAGGAAAATCACTTGTCAGCTCTGCTTCTGAAGATGTTGATTCATCGATTGTTACAAAAGTCTGTGGAAGCAGGCATTCGCTATTTGATGTTTCAACAATCTTTGAATTAATGTTTTCTGTTATTACACTTTCAATGTCAGGAGTAGGAATGCTTTCTGCGTCGATAGCTTCTAGTTCTTCGTTGGTTGTTGATTCTGGTAAAATAACAGTTTCGAAGTGAGAAAAAGGCTTGTTTATAAGGTCTTTGAGTGTATTGTCTGGTGTGAATGAAATTTTTGTATGGCTGTTTATTTGATAGCGTTCGCCAGTGTTTATCTTAATACTTTCGCGTTCGTTAACGCTCACGAGTTTGAATGTTCCGAATCCTTTGATTTTTACAAAAGATTCTTTTTGTAGTACTTCTTCGATAAGTTCAAAGAAACTTCGCACAAAAGTTTCATTACTTTTGCGTGTAGTCCCTGTGTTTGATGTTAATAGGTCGATAAGTTCAGGTGGAAGTAGTTTTTTGTTCATGAACCTATGTTGTCTGTAGTTTGCAATTTATCTTTAAGTACGTTGCTTGCCTTGAATGATAATATTAATTTGGGTGGAACAAGTTGGCGTTGTTTAGTGGTAGGATTTACGACAATGCGCTCTAATTTCTTTTTAACATCAAAATTTCCAAATCCTTGTACACTAAACGTGTCGCCCTCCTCTAATTGTTCTGATATAATTGTGGCAAGCGTTTCAGTAAGTTTTTGTGCTTCTTTGGGGCTGCTACCGATGCGCTGGGCAAGGGTGGTGAAAAATTCCTTGCTATTCATTTGAAATGTTCTATTTTAGTTTAGCATACAAATCGTATTCTGTGGCATCGGTTATCTCAACTTGATAGAAGTTGGATACTTGTAGGTTGCCTTCAGATTTATGAATAAGCACTTCACAATCGACTTCGGGTGAATCATGCTCCGTGCGTCCTATGTAATAGTCACCCTCAACTCTATCTACGATCACTTTGTACGAATTACCTATCTTTTCAGCACAAAGCTTAGTTGAAATTTCTTCTTGAAGGAGCATTAATTGGTCGAGTCTTTTCTGTTTGGTTTCTTCAGGAACGTTATCCTCATAGTTGATTGCAGCAAAGGTACCTTCTTCCTCACAATAGGCGAATGCTCCCATACGGTCAAATTTAGCTTGGCGTACAAAATCTATAAGTTCGGCAAAATCTTCATCCGTTTCGCCTGGAAATCCTACCATGAGAGTTGTGCGTATGCATATTCCTGGCACTTCTGTTCTTAATGCACTGAGGAGATTTAGAGTTTCTTCCTTAGTAGTATGGCGCTTCATGCGCGAGAGCATATTGTCGGAGATGTGTTGCAAGGCGATATCAAGATAATTGCAAACGTTAGGATATTCTCTCATCACTCGTAATAGTTCCATGGGGAAGTGCGTAGGGTAAGCGTAGTGTAGACGTATCCATTCGACTCCAGGGATTTGTGCTATTTGCTCAATAAGAGATGGTAGCATTTGCTTGTTATAGAGATCAATTCCGTAGTAAGTGAGTTCTTGTGCAATGATGTTAAATTCTTTAACTCCTTTTGAAACAAGTAACTTAACTTCGTTAAGAATGTCCTCAATTTTGCGACTTTTGTGTCGTCCTGTAATAATAGGTATAGCGCAATATGCGCATTTTCTGTCGCAACCTTCGCTTATCTTTATGTAGGCGTAGTGTGATGGAGTTGTCAGAACTCGTTCGTTGCTTATTGTTTGGTTATATCCTAACTTTAAGTCATCAAGAAGTTCTGTCCAATTGAATTTTCCGTAGAATTTGTCAACCTGTGGAATTTCGATATTAAGCTCTTCAAGGTATCTTTCGCTAAGGCAACCCATTACGAAAACTTTGTTTAAATCACCATCTTCCTTAAGGTTGCATAACTCTAAAATCATGTTGATGGATTCTTCCTTGGCATCACCAATGAATCCGCATGTGTTGACAATAGCTATGTCGCCATGAAGTACATCGGAGTTATGGTAAACATTGTAGCCTACCATTTCAAATTGCTTCATTAAGTGTTCCGAATCAACTAGGTTTTTGGAACATCCCATGGTGATTATGTCAACATTACGCGTGTTTGTCATGATTTTTTTCTTGGCAGAGTTATGAAAAGTAGATGTATTAAAACAATTTTGTGAAGTTGTTTTAAGTAACGAGATTTATAAGTGAAGTTATTTTTACGTCACTAAATATTTGAATTTTCAAAAAGTGAATCAACGAAATCCTTTCTGTTGAACGGCTGTAAATCTGTCATTTTTTCTCCTAAGCCAATGTATTTAACAGGCACATTGAGTTGGTGAGAAATGCCGATGACAACACCACCTTTTGCCGTACCATCAAGCTTTGTAATTGCTAAAGAAGTGATATCTGTAGCTTTAGTGAACTGCTTAGCTTGTTCGTAGGCATTTTGTCCAGTTGAACCGTCTAGCACAAGGAGTACTTCGTCTGGAGCAGTTGGGGTGATTTTCTTCATGACGTTTTTGATTTTTGTCAATTCATTCATGAGTCCAACTTTGTTATGTAAACGACCTGCTGTGTCAATAATTACAACATCAGCATTGTTTGCTATTGCAGACTTTATTGTATCAAAGGCTACACTTGCAGGGTCACTTCCCATCTGTTGTTTTACGACAGGTACACCAACTCTTTCGCCCCAAATTACAAGTTGTTCTACAGCAGCTGCACGAAATGTGTCGGCAGCACCAAGATAAACTTTCTTTCCGGCTTGTTTGAATTGATAAGCCAATTTTCCTATAGTGGTAGTTTTGCCCACACCATTAACACCCACAACCATTATAACATAGGGAGTGGAAGTTGTTGGTAATTCAAAGCTGTCAAGCTCTTCGTTTCCACTTTGAACTAAAAGAGCACCGATTTCTTCCTTTAGTATTGTATGTAGTTCTTTTGTGCTAACGTATTTGTCGCGAGCTACTCTTTCTTCTATTCGTCTGATAATTTCGATTGTTGTTTCAACACCAACGTCGGAGGTTGCTAAGACTTCTTCAAGATTGTCGAGTACTTCATCGTCAACAGTGCTTTTGCCTGCAATTGCATGGCTTATTTTTTCGAATACACTACGTTTAGTTTTTTCTAATCCTGCGTCTAAAACTTCTTTTTTTTCTTTTTTGCTGAAAAAGTCAAATAATCCCATAGCTTATTATCGTTAATTTTTGCAAAATTATGAAAAAGTTTTGAGAGATTCTATTATTTATAGCAATAAAAAAGCTCTTCACGTTGGTGAAGAGCTTGCATATTTACTAGGTGTAAACTTTGTTTGATAATTAGTCCTTGAAGAAGTCTTTAACAGCTTCGTTGGGAACCATTTGTTCATCGAAGATGTATGCACCAGTCTTGGGGCTCTTTACCATCTTGATAACCTTTGTGTAAGAACGGCCGTCGTTCTGGCCAGTCTTAAGAGTTGCGACTACTTTCTTTGCCATGGCTTATTTCTTACTTAATTTCTTTATGAATTGTCATACGCTTGAGGATGGGGTTGTACTTTTTCAACTCCATACGCTCGGGAGTGTTCTTACGGTTCTTCGTAGTGATATAACGAGAAGTTCCAGGAAGACCACTTTCTTTGTGTTCAGTGCATTCGAGAATCACCTGAACGCGGTTACCTTTTGCTTTCTTTGCCATAGTT
>JAZLDQ010000050.1:0-8212 GCA_045614785.1 Alloprevotella sp. | reverse complement strand
TTCCAAATCGGGGTTGTTAAGATTTACGAGGATTTCCTTTTCTTCACCGGGGTTGATTTGGAAAGGCTCGATGAATACTGAAGAAGCAACTTCGCTGTAAGTAGTCATCATAGGAAGCGCTGCGGGCGCATCGAGCTTGTTGCTCTGGAGCGAAGAAAGCAGCATGTTTACGATGCCCGAAACGTCAGACACGTTGATAATGCCGTCACCGTTAACGTCTGCAGCCTTGTTGTAAGCAGGATCATCGGAGTTAAGCAAGAGGCCAACGATTGCCGACACGTCGGACACGTTGATTACGCCGTCAGCATTGACGTCGCCCACCTTGACGCTTGACACGATAACTTCTGACTTCACGTGGTCAACACTGAAGTAGTTCTTCGCATCTGCCTTTGTCATCACGATGTCCTTGTACGAAATTTCGTACTTGCCGTCAGCAAGTGCAGAGTCGGCCACCAACACAACGTTGAAGATTTCGCCTTCGTTGCCCACTATAGCATCGTTCTTTGAAGAATAGCATACGAAGCGGCTCACTTCTTCTGTGAAGCTGTTGCTTTCAAGTTGGAATGAGCGCTTGAGACGTTGGCTGTTTTTCTCTGTAACGAGATAACCATCTTCGTCCAACTTCACCTGAATACCCTTGGGTAAGTAGAGGTCGAACTGGAAGGAGATGATATCTTCCGTGTTGCGCATCAAGATGGGAAGTACAAACTCCTGATTGGCACTGATTTCAATCGTTTCAGCGTAGATAACGTTGTCGTAATTTGCAGGGTCAGTAGCCGAAGTTGAGGGCGCGGTGAAAAGAAGTTGGCCTAACTCCTGAAATTTAAATTGATATTCAGTATTGTCGGCTGTAGTGAATAAGACTGTGTCGGAGTTGGTGGGATAAGCAAATTGCGAAGTAATCTTCTTCAGCGGATTTGCATCGTCGAAACGAAGCGTTTCGCCATTGGCCATCACTAAGATTTGAGCCGAAATTTGTAGCGCTGCTATTACAGCAAAGAGCGCAAGAGTAATATATCGTTTCATTATTGTCAAAATTTAGAATTTATTTCACAGTATCAACTTCTTTCTCCGCAGCCTTCAATGGTAAGGGCTGAGTAGCTTTACTTACGGGCGACTGGGGAGATTGTGGCTTTTCGATAGTAAAGGGAACGACCTTGCTGAGTTCACGCTTCTTTGCTTGCGCATTGGGGTTGGCGTAGCATACGAAGTTGGTATATTGACTCCAATTGCCACCTTGCTGAGCTGTATAAGTGGCAAAGCCTGGCGTTGAGAGCATTTTAAAATCGGCAGAGAGGGTGAAGACGATTTCTTTGTCGTGTACAAACTTATTTGTTGCTTCATCGTAAGCAATAAAGATGACATCCTCGTAACCTACTTTTTGATTGGCTGCGCAAGTGATGGTATAGCCATTTTCAGACTTCTTTATTTTTCCAACAAGAGTGTTGGTTCCCCTTGCATACGTGAAGTCGTTTTGATAGAAAAACGGACACACGTTTGTAACAAGCACAGTGTCGCCAGCCGACTTTACCAAGCCTACAGTTCCAGCCGTTTGCGTCTCAGCAGGATAGTGGAACTTCAAGCCCAAAGATGAGAAATAATGTAAATCAGGATTGATAGTAAGGCTGTCGATGCTCTCCATCACAAACACTCTTACAGAATCACCATTTATAACGCGCACTACATTTTGCGCTGTGCTGCCTATTACACCTACGATGCATAAGGCAATGAGTAAAGCAAACTTTTTCATACCAAAAGTTTTTAGTGAATAATATTCGTTACATTAATTATTAAAAGGAGTAAGCACTAACAACACGAGGCTGCTTTCTAACAAAACACGTGTGCCTACAAGGGAAAACTATATAAGGTTCTAAAGTGCAAACATCGCAGGAGTAAAATACTTTACGTGCGATTTTGGCAACTTACACTGGCAAAATTAACATTTATTTCGTTTTAAGCAAAAAAATATTAAATATTCTCATAAATCTTTTCTTATCAAAGGATATAAACGGGCTTAGTTCAATAAGAAAAGGTTTTATAAACAGAAATTGCCGTAAATTAAATGCCTGTGTATAACAAACGTTTAATTTACGACAATTATCTTTTTATATTGTAACGAGCGTTACTTGTTGCCTAAGTTTCTGACATTACTTCTTCAAGCCGTTGTTGGCAATGAGCCATTCGGCAATCTGAACAGCGTTGAGGGCTGCACCCTTCTTAATTTGGTCGCTCACAATCCAGAATGTGAGGCCATTGGGGTTAGCGAGGTCCTTGCGGATACGACCTACGTAAACGGGGTCCTTGCCTGTGAGGAAGAGTGGCATGGGGTAAACCTTTTCGGCAGGATTGTCCATCAAGACAAGACCTTCTGCGTTTTCTACAGCCTCGCGAGCCTGTTCTACGCTGATAGGTTGTTCTGTCTCAATCCAAATGCTTTCAGAGTGTGCACGAAGAGCGGGAACGCGTACGCACATTGCGCTGACGTCAACGCTTGAGTGCATAATCTTCTTCGTTTCGTTGTACATCTTCATTTCTTCCTTGGTATAACCGTTTTCTGTGAAAACGTCGATCTGAGGAATCACGTTGTAAGCCAACTGGTAAGCAAACTTTTCTACCTTCACGGGCTCACCATTGAGCACTTGGCGGTGTTGTTCGAAGAGTTCATCCATTGCAGCCTGACCTGCACCCGATGCAGCTTGATAGCTTGCAACGTGTACGCGCTTGATGTGGCTAATCTTTTCGAATGCCTGCAACGCTACGACCATCATAATCGTTGTGCAGTTGGGGTTTGCTATAATGCCGCGAGGACGATTGAGCGCATCGGCTGCATTGCATTCGGGCACAACGAGGGGCACGTCTTCATCCATGCGGAAAGCCGAAGAGTTGTCGATCATCACAGCACCATAGCGTGTGATATCTTCAGCATATTCCTTTGAAACGCCAGCACCTGCTGATGTAAACGCGATATCAACGCCCTTGAAGTCGTCGCCATGTTTAAGAAGTTGAACTTCATATTCCTTACCCTGGAATGTATATTTTGTGCCAGCAGAGCGTGCTGAACCAAAGAGTACTAACTCGTCGATAGGAAAATTGCGTTCGGCCAAAACGCGGAGAAATTCCTGGCCTACGGCGCCACTTGCGCCTACGATAGCTACTTTCATCGTAGAAATAGGGATTTTTGTTAGAATTACTGGCGTATCGGCTTTCCGATACCATGAGATATTCCTTTTGTACAAAGGACTTATCCTCGCCTTAACCCTTGAATTTTAATAAAATGTTGTTAATTTTCGGACAAAATTATAATTTCCTAACAAATCAGCGTATAGAAAGTGGCAAAAAATTCGTTTCTTTGCAAAATTATTAAGCCATAAGGGGTACTATAGCGGCTATTTATATCCAGAATTGCTATTTCTACAAATCTATATGCCTCTACAAAACGACATCACATAGTATGCCAACATCTCTTCCCATCACCGACCCTACGTGGATATTCTTCGTAGTGCTGAGTATCATTCTGATAGCGCCTATGCTATTGGAAAAACTTCGCATACCCTCCATCGTTGGGATGATTTTTGCGGGCGTACTGATAGGTCCTCACTGCTTTCATGTGCTTGAGCGCGACAGTAGTTTCGAACTGTTTGGAAAAGTGGGAATGTACTACATCATGTTCCTGGCTTCGTTGGAGATGAACTTGCAGGATGTGCAGAAGACGCGCATGAAGGCGCTGACCCTGGGGATACTGAGCTTCCTTTTTCCGATTTCTATCGGTGTAGCTGCCAATTATGCTTTGCTTCACTACACGCTGCCTGCTTGCATCCTTATGGGTGCCATGTATGCTTCGCACACGTTGATTTCCTATCCTATCGTCATGCGCCACGGCCTTTCGCGCCACAGCAGTGTGGGGATTGCCGTAGGTGGAACGATTGTTGCCGACGTGCTGACCCTCTTGGTGTTGGCTGTTGTGGGCGGTATGTTTAAGGAAGATGCTACGGGGTGGTTTTGGGTGCGCCTTGTGGGCGAAGTCATCCTCATCGGATTGGTCATCATTTACACCTTCCCGCTGATATGCCGCATGTTCTTCCGCCGTTATGGCGAGAGCGTGGTGCAATACGTGTTTGTGCTCGCACTTGTGTTCCTCGGTGCGGGGCTTATGGAGATTGTGGGCATTGAGGGTATTTTGGGCGCCTTCCTTGTTGGTATTGTGCTCAACCGCCAGATTCCTCCTGTTTCGCCTTTGATGTCGCACATTGAGTTTGTGGGCAATGCTCTCTTTATTCCTTACTTCTTGATTGGAGTGGGCATGCTTATTAACCTCGAAGCGCTTACGAAGGTCAACGCGCTTATCGTGTCAGGCGTGATGGTAGTGGTGGCATTGCTGACAAAATGGCTTGCAGCCTTCGTCACACAAAAGATATTTAAGATGAGCGCCAGCGAGCGCAGCCTTATCTACGGGCTCACCAACTCGCGCGCCGCCGCAACGCTTGCCATCGTGCTTGTGGGCTACGGCATCATCCTGCCCGACGGCTCGCGCCTGCTCAATGAAGATGTGCTCAACGGAGCCATGATTCTGATTCTCGTCACGTGCATCGTTTCATCTGTCGTGACAGAAAACACAGCACGCCACCTGTTGCTCACAAAGAAGGAAACGAGTGAGCAAACGAAGCATGACTCTGATAAGATTCTGATAGCGCTCTCTAACCCCGATACTGTAGCTCCGCTTGTCAACGCAGCCCTTATGCTACGCCGTACGGGAGCAAAAGAACCATTGGCTGCGCTTAACATTGTGCTCGACAACGATGAAAATCGCCGACAAGAGGGACTCAAGCAACTCGACTTTGCTGCCCGCATCGCTGCGGCTGCCAACGTGGAATTGCAGACGCGCTCGCGCTGGTCGGTGAACATCGTTACGGGAATTTACCACACAATGATGGAAAACCAGTGCTCCGACCTGCTGCTCGGCTTGCACCAAAAATCACGACTCACCGAGCCCTACTTAGGTAAGATGACGAGCGACCTGATTAACTCCATCCGCCGCCAGGTGATGATTTACCGCGCCCACATTCCACTCAACACCGTGAACCGCATACAGCTCGTCGTACCTCGCAAGGCAGAGTTTGAACCTGGTTTTGAGCTTTGGGCACATCGTGTGGCACAGTTGGCTTCACACATATCGTGCGACGTTGAGGCCTACAGCGGTAAGGGCACGCTCGCAGAGCTCCAAGCCGCGTGGACTCGCCAGAAGTTCTCTGTCAAGATGATACAACATGAGTATCGCGAGTGGCACGACTTTATCAGCGTCGCCAACAACACGAAGTCCGACCACCTTGTCATCTTCATCGTTGGCCGAAAGGGCACGCTCTCGCGCCATAACTACATGGACCATCTTGAAGACCAAATCGAGCGCTATTTCTCATCGCGCAGCATGATGCTTATTTATCCTGAGCAGCTCTGACGCGCTACGACCTAGGCAAAACTCACAACGAGGGGGAACAATCTCGCCATTCCAATGCGGAATGCAAGGTTATTCCCCCTCGTTTGCGTAAATATATCGCACGACGCACTAATCTTCTATCACCACGCTGCGTGTGCCGTCGGCTTCCTCCTTGATATCTACCCACACGGTGTTGCCAGGAAGGAGGTCCTCAACCATTTCGGGCCATTCAACAAAGCAAACGGCGCCTGAATAGAAGTAGTCCTCACAACCCATATCGTAGGCTTCGTCGAGCTTCTTAATACGATAGAAGTCGAAGTGGTAGATGAGTTCGCCAGTTGTCTCCGAGCGATATTCGTTGACAATGGCAAAAGTGGGCGAGGTGACAACCTCTTCCACACCCAATGCAGCACAAAGTGCCTTGATAAAAGTAGTCTTGCCAACACCCATGCCGCCGCGAAAAGCAAACACTGTGTCCTCCTGCATCGCTTCGCGCACAAATTCCTGAGCTACGGCATCAATCGTTTCGAGTGAAGATATTCTAAATTCCATAATATGTGATAAATGTGAGTGTTACAGAGTGAAAATTAAGTCGTACAAAGTGGTCAAAATTGCGGATTTTTTTGTCAAAACTTTATACAACCGCCTTTGAAACCAAACTTTTTGCAAAGATACGGAAAAATATTATTTTAAGATTTAGTAATTTTGCAAACTAAACAGACTTAAATAGTTTTCATGGTAAGATATATATACATTTTATTTTTAAGCGCTGTGTTTGCTGCATGCGATTTGATTGAGTATCATCCTTATGACACCCATATTGATGGACTCAAACATATCCACGCACGTTCTATCGCAGAAATTGAAGAGCTCGGCAAGCATCGCGATTCTATTAAGTTTGCCGTCATGAGCGACACACAGCGTTGGTACGATGAAACCCACCGCATCGTGAAGCATATCAACTCACACGGCGACATCGACTTTGTCGTACACTGTGGCGACCAAACGGATTTTGGCATGACACTTGAGTTCGAATGGATGCGCGACGAATTAATGAAACTCAACATGCCCTACGTAGCTGCACTGGGCAATCACGACTGCCTTGGCACAGGCCGCGATGCTTTCATGGCCATGTATGGCGAGTTTAACTACGGCTTCAACGTGGGCAATGCTCACTTCCTTGTGCTCAACACCAATAGCCTCGAATTCAACCTTCCCTTCGAAACGCCCGACATCAAGTTCATGGCACGCAATGCTCAGTCGCTCCCCGACAGCATCAGCCAAACCATTGTCGTTATGCATGCTGCTCCCCTGAGCGACCAATTTAATGAAGAGCAATTCAAAATCTACGACAACGCCCTCAAGACATATCCAACCCCACTCTTCGCACTTTGCGGACATGAGCATCGCCCCTCTGTGCGTCACCCTTATCCCGAGAGCATTCCCTACTATCTTGTCGGCAGTGCCGAAACAATGATGTACTACGTCTTTACGCTTTACAAAAATGGAACTTACAAGTATGAGAAAATATGGCTTTAACCTCCGCGCTATGTGGCTTCTCGTCATGATGTTCATGGCGGTGGGGGGATATGCCAACTCGCCCACCACAGCGTCAAAACGTAGTCCATTAAAGCCCGATTACTACGTAACGCAATTTGCAGGTAATATAGCTAAATATTCTGCTGGAGTAGGGTGGGAGTATGGGCGTGACCGATGGTCCACGGAAGTGTTGCTTGGGTGGATACCCAAATTCAGCACTCGCCATGACAAGTACACCATCACCATCAAGCAGATTTATACACCTTGGGATTTAAGCCTTCCTTTCGCCAGGAATAACGACAAAAGGTTCAGTTTTAGCCCGCTCACCTGCGGCATTTACATGAACTCCGTAGTAGGTAGCAAGCAGTTTTGGACAGTAGAACCCAAGCGTGTATATGGTGGCGACTACTACCGCTTCTCCACTCGCATACGCTTTGCTCTCACCTTTGGTCAGCGACTGAGCTATCATTTCCCTTCCAGCCTCAACCACCTCGGCAGGGGTATCGACCTTTACTACGAGTTTTCGATGAGCGACCTCTCCCTCATCTCTGCCATCCCCAACGACCGCCTGAACCTGGGCGAAATTCTTACGCTCGGCATCGGCGCACGATGGAAATTATAGGTCCCTTGGGAGAATTTCATCAGCGAAGTTCAGTTATTTTATGAGTTTGAATTTTGGTGAAAAGGTGATAGGAAAAGGCAAGAAATTGTGACAGTAAAGCAGACAAAAGCAGATTAAACAGCAATCAAAGCAAATTTGGATTTCTTGCGAAAATGTTGTATCTTTGTACTACAAGGAGGAAACTACGCTGTTTCCTCCTTTTTTTGGCTCAAAAATGGCAAAAAAGACCTCAAAGGTCATTTAATTTTCTTCAAACATCGGAGAAAAGATCTTTGATGTCGTTTCTCCGATGTCGTATTTCATAATTTTCACCCCCAATTTTGCTCTCAAAACCTCCAAATTCGAAGAAAAAACAACTTTTTTGAAAAAAATGTTCGTTTCTAAAGCAGAATAAAGAGCAACGGGATTTTTGATAGAGTACAGAGCGTTTATAGAGTACAGATAACAGAGTACAACTGCCATCCGGATGGCTTCTAGTCAACTCGTTTACTCGTCAACTTGTTTACTAATGCGTACAGAGTACAACTGCCATCCGGATGGCTTCTAGTCAACTAGTCATCTCGTTTACTTGTTAACTAATACGTACAGAGTACAACTGCCCTCCGGATGGCTTCTCGTCA
>JAZLDQ010000049.1:0-13885 GCA_045614785.1 Alloprevotella sp. | reverse complement strand
ATTTGAAGGAATATATTGAATGGTATAACAATAAAAGAATAAAAATGAGGTTAAAAGGAATGAGCCCGGTGCAATACCGAGCTCAATTCTTTAAAAATAAATAACGTGTTTAACGTCTAACTTTTGGGGGGCACTTCATTTCGACACACCCTTTTTTATTTCACGAAATGACGAAACTAACCAATGGAGTAAATATTATTTCATGCAGATTTGACGTAACTTGGCATCTTATTTCATCACTTGCTTCAAACTCTTATTGAATTGATCACTAAAATACAGAAATTGGTATTTAATGCCGTTGAGCCAATAAGGCCAATTGTGTGCTCCTGGGCGAATATAATATTCGTGAGGTATTCCTGCTTCAAGCAGCTTTTTATGCATATTACAATTAACTTCATAGAAAAAATCTTCTGTACCACACTCAAAAACAATGTTCATCTCTCCAGGTTTCAGCAGATGTGTCATGTTGATAACAGTATGTTCATTCCATCTTTCGGGATATGATTCATAAGCCCCCAATCTGCCTTCAATATTCCAGTTTTTAGGAAAGGGGCGAATATCCAAACCACCAGAAAGGCTCCCCATATTTCCAAACACATCTTGATGCTTCATAGCTACATAAAAAGCCCCATGTCCTCCCATAGACAAACCAGTTATGGCTCTATATTTCCTATCAGCTAGCGTAGAGTAACTGCTATCTACGTGTAACACCAATTCTTTGCTTACAAAAGTTTCGTAACGGCATTCTGCTACCACGGGACTATCATAATACCAACTATCACGAGTTCCATCAGGCATCACAACGATAATTCCATATTGATCTGCCAACTTCCCTACAACTCCTTCTTTTGTCCAAACAGTGTGATTACCTCCATATCCATGAAGCAAATAAACCACCGGGAATGCATTGACATTATTGTAACAATCAGGAGTAATGACAGTTGTTAAAACGTTTTTTTGCATACTCTCGCTCCAAACAGATATTTCTTTTTGCTCATAAGCATCAACACCTTGTGCATATAGCCCAAAAGCCAGCACCGATAAAAAGACTTTTCTTAACGACATTGTTTTATTCTTTTAAAAGTTAATTTTCATTATTTTCGAAGCACAAATATAAACAAAATCTGTAGGATTCAACATAGAAAGAATAACATTTATGCTTCAAAAAATCATCAGGCAAAAGATGAACCAACTCTACCATACGCACAACAAATGCAACTTAGTTGCAAATGTAAAAATGCTATTAGCCTAAATGTAAAACAATTCGTAATTTTGCAGTCAATAATTAATAATAGGAAAAAAGATGAAAAGAATCTACTTACTTGCAACAATTGGCATTATGCTACTGGCTGCATGCAGCAAAAACTCCCCTTCTGCGCATGAAGACCACTCTGCACAGACACACAATCATTCTCACGACCACGCAAACCGTGCGCATACCTCTCACTCTCACAGCGCTCATAAAGGCCATAACCATAAGCACGACCACGCAAACCATGCTCACGGCGGACACGACCATGCCCATAAGCCCACAGCCGAAACTTCGCATACACATGAAGGAAACAGCGATGCTATCATTATCGAACCCGCCAAAGCCAAGCGACTTGGAATCGTAAGCGAAAAGGTGGTAGCACATCCTTTCAGAAAGTCTATACCTGCCAGCGGTAGGATTGAAGCCGCTCAAGGAAGCGAGCATACGATTGTAGCAACAACAGCTGGCGTTGTGAGCTTTGCACGCACCTTAGTAGAGGGGCAACCTATCAAGAAAGGTGAACTGATGTTAAATATTTGTGCAAACCACCTACAAGAGGGCGACCCCGTAGAGCGTGCAAGAATTGCATATGAAGCAGCCAAGGAAGAATATGAACGCACTGATAGACTCTTCGCAAAACGATTGACTACGCAATCCGAACTCAATACTGCCAAGGAACGCTACGAAACGACACGCATTGCTTACGAAAGCCTTGCCCAACAACGAGGCGATAAGGGCACTGGGATAAAAGCACAATATGGCGGATTCATCAAGACTTGCCTCGTTAAAGAAGGCGACTATGTAAGCATTGGACAACCTCTCGTCGTTACCACAACACAAGACAAGCTCTATCTGCATGCAGAAATAACAGGACGCTACTTTGCAGAACTTCGCAACATCGAAACAGCAAACTTCAGAACATCATATGGAGATAACTTTTACCAATTGGTAGATATGGGCGGCAAGTTACTTTCGTATGGAAAAACAACGGGAACAGATAACCACTTTGTGACAATGACCTTCAGCTTTGACAATCATGAAGCGTTGATGGCTGGAACATGTGTTGAAATATGCTTACTTGGAAAAGAACAAGCCGGTACCATCGCGCTACCCAAAACAGCTTTAATCGAAGAGCAAGGCAACTACTTTGTATATCTGCAGCTTTGCCCAGAAAGCTACAGCAAGCAGGAGGTGCAACTGGGCATGACGAACGGCAACGAAGTTGAAATCGTGAAAGGCCTCACCGAAGGACAAACAGTAGTGACTAAAGGCGCTTACCACGTGAAGCTGGCTAGTACAAGCAATGCCCTCCCAGCTCACAATCATGAACATTAATGCTTAGAGTACTTTATTAGTTGACGAGTTAACAAGTTTACAAGTTGACGAGTTAACAAGTTGATAAGAATCCATCCGGATAGCAGTTGTACTCTGCACTTTATTGGTTAACAAGTTAACGAGTAAACAAGTTAACGAGAAACTATCAGGATAGAAGTTGGACTCTGCACTTTATTAGTTAACAATTTAACAAGTTGACAAGAAACTAGTTAACTAGTAAACAAGTTAACGAGAAACTATCAGGTTGGCAGTTGTACTCTGTACTCTGTTATCTATACTCTGTTATCTGTACTCTGTTATCTGTACTCTGTTATCTATACTCTGTTATCTGTACTCTTAAAAAAACTCCGCTCATGCTCAACAATATTATATTATTCTCACTACGCAACAGGCTTACGGTCATCGCAGCTGCCATGTTGCTTATGATTGCGGGATTCTACACTTCTTATCACACAGAAGTGGACGTATTTCCCGATCTAACTGCTCCCACCGTGGTCGTGATGACCGAAGCCAACGGCATGGCCACGGAAGAAGTGGAACAACTCGTCACTTTCCCCATCGAAACGACCGTAAACGGAGCCACCAACGTGCGAAGAGTACGCTCTTCAAGCACCAATGGCTTCTCTATCGTATGGGTGGAATTCGACTGGGACACAGACATATACCTAGCTCGCCAAATCGTTAACGAAAAGTTAGCACTCGTAAGCGAATCCCTCCCCGAAGGCATTGGCAAACCCACGATGGGACCTCAATCCTCCATCCTTGGAGAAATCATGATTATCGGACTCACGGCGGACAGCACCAGCATGATGGACCTCCGCACTATTGCCGACTGGACCATCCGCCCACGACTTTTATCAACAGGAGGAGTGGCACAGGTAGCTGTTCTCGGTGGAGATATCAAGGAATACCAAGTGCTTATTGACCCCATCAGGATGAAGCACTACGGAGTGACACTGGCCGACGTGATGGTGGCCACACGAGCCATGAACCAGAATGTAAACGGAGGTATCATCTACGAACACAACAACGAATACATCGTCCGTGGCATGCTCTCTACAACTGAGATTGAGAAGATGGCACGCACCATGGTAAAAAGCGTAAATGGCTCCCCCGTAATGCTTGAAGACATTGCTGAGGTACGCATCGGAGCACAGGAACCCAAATTAGGATTAGCATCGGAACGTGGTAAGCCAGCAATACTCCTAACTGTAACCAAGCAGCCCCACACGGGCACAATGGAGCTGACTGAAAAATTGGATGCAGCCATTGAAGATGTAAAGAAAAATCTGCCTACAGACGTCAATATCTCTACAGATATCTTCCGCCAAAGCCGATTTATTGAAAGCTCAATCAACAACGTCAAGACTTCGCTCTACGAAGGATGCTTCTTTGTCATCATCGTACTCATCATCTTCCTGGCCAATCTGCGAACTACCTTTATTTCGCTCATCACTCTTCCTCTGTCGCTTATCATCAGCATCCTTACGCTCCATTATTTCGACTTAAGCATCAACACAATGAGCCTTGGAGGTATGGCAATCGCTATTGGCTCCCTGGTAGATGATGCTATTGTGGACGTAGAAAACGTGTGGAAGCATATCCGCAAGAATCAGGGATTACCTCTCGAACGCCAACGCGGTATCATCGAAGTGGTGTTTGAAGCCTCACGCGAAGTGCGTATGCCCATCCTCAATTCTACATGCATCATCATCGTTAGCTTTATCCCTCTCTTCTTCTTGAGCGGCATTGAAGGACGCATGTTGGCGCCATTAGGCATTGCCTTCATCGTGGCACTGACAGCCTCAACACTAGTTGCGCTAACGCTCACCCCAGTGTTGTGCTCATTCTTACTAAAACCCAAACGCACGGAGCGCCCAGCAAAGGAATCATTTGTTTCTTCTCGCCTTAAACAATTGTACGAAAAAGCACTCGTAGGCTGCTTGAATCACCGTAGCATCGTGCTAAGTATCACAGGAGCACTATGCCTCTCAGCAATCTTTGCGTTAACGACCTTAGGTCGCTCCTTCCTTCCACCCTTCAACGAAGGCTCGCTCACCATCAACCTTTCTTCACTACCAGGCATTTCACTCGAAATGTCCGACCAATTAGGACGTGAGGCAGAAGAACTATTGCTCAGCGTGCCCGAAATTCAAACAGTAGCGCGCAAAACAGGACGCGCCGAACTCGATGAACACTCACGCGGAGTGAACGGTAGCGAAATCGAAGCTCCCTATGAACTCAAAGATCGTAGCCGTAGCGAAATGCTGGAAGAAGTGAGAGAAAAACTCAGTACACTCAATGGAGTAAACGTAGAAATCGGCCAGCCCATCAGCCACCGCATTGACGCCATGCTTTCGGGCACAAAAGCTGGAATTGCTATCAAATTGTTTGGCGATGACCTCAATAAGATGTATCGTCTGGCAAACGAAATAAAAGCTGCCGTCAGCGATGTTGAAGGCCTTGCAGACCTCAACGTTGAACAACAAGTGGAACGCCAGCAACTCAAGATTCTGCCACGCCGAGAAATGCTAGCACGCTATGGCATCAGCATGGCCGACTTTGCAAGCTTCGTAGAAGTAAATCTTGCAGGCAGCATTGTTTCGCAAGTGTACGAAGATGGCAAAACCTTCAACCTCATCGTCAGAGCCGAAAATGACAAACGCGACGAAATTGAAAAGATTCGCCTCTTGACGATTGACACCTCTAATGGCTTGAAAATCCCTCTCTATGAAGTGGCAGACGTTGTATCCTCTATGGGACCTAATGCCATAAGCCGCGAAAACGTAAAACGAAAGATTGTAATATCTGCCAATACTCACGACACAGACCTCGGAACGGCTATCAATGCCATAAAAGAGCGAATCAACCAAAAAATATCGTTCCCCGAAGGATACCACATCGAATTTGGCGGACAATTTGAAAGCGAACAAGCAGCAAGCCGCACGCTACTACTTACGTCTATCGTAAGCATCGCAATCATCTTCCTCCTACTCTACATGGAATTTAATAGCGCTTTGCAAAGTGCAGTCGTCTTGCTCAACCTTCCGTTGGCACTCATTGGCGGCATCTTTGTGCTAGTATGCACCACAGGTGAAATAAGCATCCCAGCCATCATCGGGTTTATCTCACTCTTCGGTATTGCCACACGCAATGGTATGCTCCTTGTTAGCCACTACAACATGCTCCACGAAAAGGGAGTAAGTCTCAGAGAAAGTATCATCAGTGGTTCTATCGACCGTCTCAATCCAATCTTGATGACAGCCCTCAGTTCAGCTTTAGCACTTATTCCACTAGCCTTGGGAGGTGACCTGCCTGGTAATGAAATTCAAAGCCCAATGGCAAAAGTAATTTTATTCGGATTACTCACATCGACTCTGCTTAACATCTTCATTATCCCCATCATGTACGAACTTCTCAACAGAAAGAAACGATGAAATTTTCATATCAACTCATTCTCGCAATAGTGCAGTTCTTGCCATTTAGCCAAATCTGTAAGGCACAATCGTGGGATAAAATATTGCAACAAATTGAGCAAAACAACCTTGAGTTAAAAGCTTCGGAACAACAAACAACCGCCAACGAACTTAAAGCTAAAACATCGCTCAATCTTCCCGATCCAGAAGTAAGCTACAGCTCGGTTTACACTAATGGCAGAACCCCTGGACATGGCACCGAATTTACAGCTACGCAATCGTTTGAGTTCCCTACATACTACTTAAGTCAAAACAAAAGCGTCAAGCTACAAAAAGAGGCACTAACAATCTCCAAACGCTTGACACGTCGCAACGTGCTACTCGCAGCGCAACTGCTTTGTATAGACTTTATTTTCTATCAAAACACCGCAGAATTGCTCGACCTAAGAAAACAAAGAGCAGACAGCCTTTATACACAACTAAACAGATCTAGCGAAGAAGGCAACTTGTCAGCTATCACTGCAAATCGTTTTGAGCTAGAACGCCTTAACATACAAACGTTAGTAGCACAAAACGATGCTGCGATTCGTCAAACGTTGCAACAACTCCACGCGCTAAATGGCGGACATCCTTTAGAACTCGCAGGACTAAACTATCCCATACACACCCTTTCAAACGACTACAACAAAGTTGCAGACGAAGTGCTACCAACTCACCTAGACGTAAGTCTTTCGCTCGCCAGTTCGGAAGTTGCCAACCAAGAAGTTAAAGTTGCAAAACAAGGATTTCTACCCAAGCTCAATGCGGGATTTAAACGTTCAACAGACCTCATGAACTCTATGAATGGCTTTGTTGTTGGAATATCAATTCCCATCTTCAGCAATCGCAATGCCACACACTCAGCTAAAGCCGAAGCACTCAACCAACAGTTGCGCTACAATGACACAAAACTACAAGCTGAAGCCTGGCTAATGAGCCTACACAATGAGGCTATGAAACTTAAAGAAACACTAAATGCAACTTCCGTACAGCGACTGGAAAGCCATCTTCAACTTTTAGATGTAGCATTACACGAAGGACACATGACGCTCACAGATTATTTCACTGAATGCGAAGCAATCTATAGTAGTCTTCAAACACGACTAACCATCGAGCATCAATACCAACGCATCGTAGCTCAGATATACAGTAATCAATTGTAGAGCAAACAAAAAAAATCCTGCAAGGCTTTAAAAATAAAATTTGCCTTTCAGGATTTTTTTCATTTTTAAGTTTAAATACCACATTAAAAAGGAAGCACATTACGTGTTCTATAAGAATCTTTCACCTTACGAACATACATTTTTTTCACATCCTCTGGTAGAGTATTTCGATTAACAAAGAGACGTGTTTGTTCAGGATATTTATACAAAGCTGTTGCCAACAACCAAGCTACAGCCATTCGCACATAATAAGGAGAATGCCCCGCTACAAAACCTAGCTGAGGCAACATAGACTTTCCTTTCTGAAAAACATAATTGGAAGATATACGAGAGTAATTCAAATTCTCAATCTTTTCGAACACCTTTTCAATCCACTCTTCCTCCATCATATACGTCATCGACATTACCAAAGCATAACGCACCTCAAACTCATTAGAAGAAGCATACCACCTTTGAAGATGCTCCCATAATGCAAACTTTTCTACGCGCATAGCCCATTTAGCATTTGCACAAAAAGAATCACACACAGCCCAATTGTCTATTTGGGGAACAAATTTTTCAAGACGCTCTACACGCTTTTCGTATGAGATCTTTTCTATGTTTATCATAAATCCCCACACCATAATTTCTTCATGAAATAAAGCAGATGCTTCTTCCTGCTCTACTCTATCAATGATGCTTTGACCATAGTTTTTCATAAGAGTGTATGCCACTTCTTTCATTGCTGGTATGTGCAACCCTAAAACCCTACGCTGCGGCAAAGCGTTTATCACTCGTAAATGCCCTTCACGGTAGCGCGCATCGCTTTTAAATCTTTTAGGAATCAAAGGAATCAATTCTTGTTCTATCATACGAATTTCGTCAGAAAAAGGTAATTATTTTTGACAAATCTCAACAATAGTTATAACCATTCTAAGCCTTAATTTTGTACAAAACTGAATTAAAATTGCACTATTCTGAGAATTTGACTTGGTTGGGGAGTATTTTGCATTCAATATGCTCCAACAAATACTTTTTCATCTTTCTCCTGCACAATTCACATACAAAATTAGGAAAACACAGAACTTGTAGAACGTAAAAAAGCAAAATGCCAATCTAAGAACAACACTTATACTGATTTACAAACAATGTCAAAATTACTTTACTGTAGGTATAAATGACTCATAAGTGCCATCATCATAAAAAACCCTAATCTCTTTAACTTTCCTCAAAGGTTTGTCAAAATTTTTCGCATTTTTTAAATCCTCACTTTGTGACATAATTTGAGCATATTGGCTCCTCTGTGAATTACCTTTATTATATACTGGTGCTGAATTAGGAAGAGGTTCACTTACCACTTGCTTTGCTCCTAAATCTTCACCTCTACTAGAAAATGATGAAATAGGTTCACTAAGAATTGACACTTCCTCATTTTGAGATTCGCTTGCATGCTCTCCCGAAAACATCTCACCCTCACCAAAGATCAACCAATTTATATTAACTTCAGGGAAAGCTTTATGAACTGCACAAACATGCGTGTTTGTCGGATTTGTTTTTCCATTAAATATGTTAGACAGCGAAGCGGCTGAAATCTCTAAACGCATTGCGAATTCCTGCTGCGTTAACCCTGCATTCAACATCAAAGATCTTATTCTTTCTTTCATTTTATTATTCGTATTTTACGTCGTTTGCATTCTCATCAATATTTCCAAAACCACAAAACTCAATATGTATTTTAGAAAACTCAAACTAATATTTCAGAAAACTCGCAATTAATTTCATACTAAAAAACAACAGCGAACTTTAAATAAAGACTTCCCACTTAAGTTAATCTCAGCATTGAAAGCTAACGTAATAGTAAACTCCAGCTTCACTAATAAATAAGCACACATCCATGCTGATCAATATAAACGAAGCCAAATCATTACTCAACTTGCTAACTAAGTTACCTTTGTTCTTAAGGTAGAAAATTTAACGTTTAAAAATGATTTTACAAAGTTAAACAAATATTTCTTGTCAAGCAACAATTATAAATACAAATTACTAAATTATATTCATAAATATCAATAACAATAAAATTTATATTTTTGATTAAAAAAATTTTACACTCTACATTTTTGTTTATACATCTTAATTTCCACCTTCCAGAAGCAGTTAACTCTTTATATGAGCATAAATACACAACTAATTGACTCTTACATGATTATTTAACTTGAATGTTAATAAAATAAGCTAAAATTTGAGCACATACAGAAAAACACCATAATTACCTAAACTATAACTACAAACAAACATTATAATACATTGGTTTCTAGATAGTTACAAACAAATAATAATTATTAATATATTATATTTTATACATTTAAATTCATATATTATTATTTACATTACTAAAATTTCACGTTCGTTAAATATTAATCTTGAAATGTTAAATAAAAGTTAGGTTTACATTTTATTTTACGTTTTAAACTTATCAAAAACATAAATATCAAAAAAGTAAATGTTAATAATATTTAAATAAAATTCATTACAAGGCTCTATTACCCTATTTTTATGCTCTCAGCTCCCAATTAAGCTATTTACCGATTCGATAACATTCACGCAATTCTCAGAGAGCAAATATCAACGCAAAATATTGATATGCAATCATATATAAAGAAAAAAGATGTTTAATAAAACAGCTCAAAAAAATATGAAAAAAGCAAGTTTTGGGGTAAATCAGCCATTTTTAAAGCATTTTTTCGAGAAAAAAGGTAGCATTTTAAAGCTAACACAGACTTTTTATAAAGCGTATTTACATTTTTTGATTTAACATTTTCAAAAATTTCAGTTCAGGGAAGACAAAATATAAACTCAAAATTAAATCAATCGCTTTATAATTTTTAAAATAAACTTCAGCTTTATTAAGAAAACTCTACACTTTTCTTTTATTAAACAAACTGGAAATTACGCATAGTAAATTCTAAAAAAACATACATGATATACATGCAACACTCCTCTACTACCTACCCTATACAAAACAAGAAAATGGAGAGTACCACGCCACTGCGTAACACTCCCCATTTATAATCACCATGAATGAAAAATTATAAAAACCTCCCAACGTTTATTCTCCATTTCTTAATTAAGAATAAACCAAATAAGTGGAGTCAGAATATCTTCATTTCTTGCTGCTGGTCCAACCCCTACTCCTTTCGAACGCGCATCTGCCGCTCTGATTTCAGCAATGATTTGCATCACCTTTACGCCCGTATAATTTTTCATCGCAGGAATGAATGTACGTTCAACCTGCCACTCTTTCACCCCCAACCATGCAGCGATTCCACGCACCGACTTCTCTGGAGCATAATAAGCCAGCATCAATTGCGAGAAGAATTTAAACAACACCGGAAGTATTTTCATCAACGGATTTTCCTTCTCATTTTTGTAAAAATATTTCGCAATTTTAATAGCCTGTGTTATGTCTTTTTTTACCAATGCATCCTGCAGTTCAAAAGCATTAAAATTACGACTCATACCAACAGCGTCGAAAATCATATTTTTATCAATTTCAACAACGCCTTGAGCAGACGAGAAATTCACTGAAAGTTTCTCTATCTCCGAAGTCAGCTTAGTAAGGTCTGTTCCTAATAATTCCGAAATGACCATTGCTGCTTCTACCGAAAGCTTTAGTCCTTTCGTTGTTGCATAATGCGCAGCAAAGGTAGATATTTCGTTTGCATAAAGCCCCTTCGACTCAAAGAGCACCCCATACTTCTGCACCAACGAAGCCAATTTCGTGCGTCGATCAAGCATTCCATATTTGTGGCACACAATTAATACAGCCGTCTCTGGAATAGACTTAAAATAAAGTTCCAGCTGAGCCAGATTCTTCATCTGCTGAGCTTCACGCAGGCAAACCACCTTACGTGCAGCACCAAAGGGAAAGTTTCGAGCCTCAGCCATTATAACATCTGGAGTAGTTTCAGCCCCATAAAATTGCACTAAATTAAAATCACGCTCTTCTTCAGCAGGGAGCAATTCTTCAATCAGAGCCTCGGCCAATTTGTCAATAAAATAAGCTTCTTCGCCAGCTAAAACATAGACAGGCGCAAAGCGGTGTGCCCGAATTTCGCGCAACAAGGATTCGTATTCCTGCATCGGACGTTTTGAAACAGTTGCCATTACTTCTATATTAAGATGTTGCGCACAAACGCATCATCATCGTTTATTTGTCAATTATATTTTTAAGTACTAATTTTGCGCTACCAAATTAAAAATCGCAAAAAACAAAGAAGTTGTCCTAGGGTTCGTCCCTTAACGAGTTTCACTTCAAGCAACACACTTCTTCACTGCAAATATAGACAAAATCCGCGAGATTCTACACCGCAGAAAAATGAAAAAGATTTTTCCATAGAAGGACGACGCAGCAAAGCTATACAATAACACTAAATAACCAAGGTCATCAACACATGACACCGCTAAATCTCCCCCCATTTGCCATACAGCTTCGCAAAACAAGCGAGAACTGTCTTTGTGTATTCGATCCACAACGAAAACGCTGGATAAAGCTCACCCCCGAAGAATGGGTGCGCCAACACTTCATCAACTACCTCATTCATCACAAAGGCTATCCTCAATCCCTCCTTGCCAACGAAGTAAGCCTTTCGCTAGGTGGCATCACCCGCCGATGCGACACTGTACTCTACCACCGAGAAGGCCTACGTCCTCGCATGGTCATAGAATATAAAGCCGCCCACGTACCCATTACAGAAGCCGTTTTCCACCAGGTTTGCGCTTACAATAGCGAACTCCGAGCTGACTACGTTGTCGTTTCAAATGGCATCACTCACTACGTTTGCGAAATCGACCATACTAACCACACCTTTCGTTACCTACCTGAAATACCCAATTATAAAGAATTAAGATAAGATTCTATTCTGCATGAAACATAAAACGTTTTGGATCATTCTATGCCTTTTCATCACAGCCACCCATGCATTGGCTCAGAATATTAGCACCGAAGCATGGTTGAGCCACATAGCTGACGAACGCCTCGTATCGTCGCTCTCGTTACCTGGCGCCCACGATGCAACCACTGGTGAAGGGCTTCACGGTCCAGCAGGAATCGGCAAGACACAATCACTCACACTAAGTGAACTTTGGGATAGCGGTGTGCGTGTATTCGACCTCCGTCCGGCCGTCAAAGGCACTACGCTCCACATCTACCACGGCCACTTACGCACACGCCTCAGCTTCGACCAAGCCCTCTGCATCATACGTTCAAAACTGATTCAGCACCCCAGCGAATTTGCCATTATCCTCATACGAGAAGAAGGCGATTCAGAAAACACAGAAGATCGCAAACTTTGGCCCCTCGCCATAGGAAAATCAATTGAAGCATTAGGAGAACAAGCAGCAGACTTCTCCCCCAATTTAACGGTAGGAGCACTGCGCGGAAAGATACTCATCCTCAGCAGAACGCCCTACATAGGCACCACCAAAGGAGCCCTACTGAAAGGATGGTCACACTCAGAATGTGGCAACTCCAACGCCAGCATCATTGCTTTCAAAGACAGCTCAGCGACGCGCCTACAAGTGCAAGATTACTATGCCACATCCAACTCCCACAAGCGTGCCAACAAGCTTAGCGCCGTTACTACATTTTTAAAGCTCGCCCAAACCGCTCCGCCTGACACCTGGACCATCAACCACCTTAGCGGCTACTCCACCACTTGGCTACAAACGGGGCACTTTGCCACCTCTTCGGGCTACAAGCGCAATGCCACATGGCTCCACCACAAAGTAATCGCCCAACTCGCCAATGCCCCCACTCCCTACGGCATCATCATGATGGATTATGTAGGTGTTGATCATACCCCTGGTAGCCTCTTCCATTGGAGTAAATTCAACACAATAGGAAAACAATTAGTCCAAACCATCATCTTAAGCAATTTTCCCTGACGCACGAGTGTATCACCCCATATACCGTGAGGCATCGATGAGAGAAGAGATTAACAGCCTGGCATAATGCTATAAACTAATTTTGCATGATGCAAGGCCAACACCGCGGATGCCGTAAGGGCCACTTTATATCGGCCCATATGCCGCGAAGGCATAATAAAAATATTCTATTATATATTCTCGCTAACATACAAAACAAAACACGTTGGAAAAGCCAAACAGTGTAATCATATATAATCTGTTGATAATACTATATCCACAAACTACGGTTTTCTTTTGAGGAACCACAAATTGACACAAATTAACACAAATCCATTCGGAGTATATTCTCACCGCACGGCATCAGTGAAAATCCTTGTCAATCTGTGGTTTAAATAATACACACTGCACAAACCAATACGGTGTAATCCGTGCAATCTTGTTGACAAAAAAGAAACCATGCAAAGCATAATTACGCCTCGCGGCGTACGGGCCGACATAAAGTGGCCCCTACAGCATCCGCGGTGTTGGCGTAGCGTTTTGCATCGTTTGTGCGTTGCATCACGACGGGCGGACACGGAGATCCGCCTCTACACTGGCAGGTTAACAACACATAGATAAATGAGGGTGTGCCTACATTGAAGTGAACCCCAGAAGTTAGACAAAAAACTTCTGGGGTTCATTATGTATATACATCACAGTTTAGAAGAAAAGAAAGAAATCATCCGCTTACATGAATTAGGAGCAAGCATGTCTGAGTTAATGAAACGTTATCATGT
>JAZLDQ010000048.1:0-16000 GCA_045614785.1 Alloprevotella sp. | reverse complement strand
GGCTACGTTTCAAGGAGTTAAAAATAAAAAGGCCAAAAAGATTAGCAAAGCGACCAAGCTGATTACCTACCTAAAAAATGAGAAATACTAATTTATAGAACATACCTTAAGTATATATATTGCTTTTGCCCCTTCAGGGCGAACCATTCGGTATGAACACCTACCCAGGGTGTCGTTCCCTACGGTCAGTTGCCCTGGGCTATGAGCTTTTGCCTCTTCGAGGCGCCCTTAGTAAATAAGTTAACGAGAAAGTCATCCGCATGGCAGTGGTACTCTGTACGCATTAGTTAACAAGTAAACGAGATGACAAGTTGACGAGAGCGCCATCCGGATGGCAGTTGTACTCTGTACTCTGTTATCTGTACTCTAAAAACATTGCTCTTTAGTCTGCTTAAAAAAATGCATTTTTTTTGTTTTTTCTTCGAAATTGGAGGTTTTAAGAGCAAAATTGAGGGTAAAAAAAAAGAACATACGACATCGGAGAAACGACATCAAAGATCTTTCCTCCGATGTTTGAAGAAATTTAAATGACCTTTGAGGTCATTTTTGCCATTTTTGAGCCAAAAAAAGGAGGAAACGGCGTAGTTTCCTCCTGATAGTACAAAGATACAACATTTTCGAACGAAATCCAAATCTGCTTTGATTGCTTTTTAAACTGCTTTTGTCTGCTTTACAGCTCAAATTCTTACCTTTTCAAGGCATAAATCTTTGAGGTCATAGCATTTGAAAATTACGCTCTGAGGTTATACGTCGCGATTATTACTTCCCCTTCAAAATGCGACTATATTCACCCTCGTTCCTTAAAATTTCGAGCGCCTTAAAGAAGGTTTTATCCGTATGAAGGGAATACTCCTCTACCCCTTGGTCGGAATAGTAGTTACGAATGATAAACACGTCGAGCATCTCGCGAATCTGCTTGCTGTGCGTTTGGAGCTCACTATCGAGGTCAGGCACAAGCATGGCGTAAAGCGCTTTCCACTCTGGTGTGTTTTCCACGTCCGACTGGTTGTTACGACGCGCTGCTTCCTTTAGCATGTCGAACAATTTTACGGTACGCTGCTTGGGCTTAAAATTCTTTTCTTTCAGGTAATTGCAAAAATCAGCATACTCCTCGTCCGAAATTCTAAAATCCTTGGCAGGAGCTATGCTCTCGTGCGTATTGCGGTAGCGCACGCAGAAATCTTCAACGTGGCGACTCTCGGTGAGCGCAAACAAAAACTCTGCCACAGGTTCGTTTTCACCCTTCACGTCGGGCATAATGCCGCCACCATCCTTTACGAGACGACCGTTGCGCGTGTAAAACGTCTTAGCAAGGCTGTCGGCCTGATACACTGGCTCGCCATCCTCATATTTATATGCCTGAATGAGTCGTCCGCTGGGGATGAGGTATTTACTTGTCGTAAACTTCATCGCTGTGTTGTAAGGCAAATTCATTGACGTTTGCACCAATCCCTTTCCGTAAGTACGATGGCCCACAATGACAGCTCGGTCGTAATCCTGCAGCGCGCCCGAAGTGATTTCGGCTGCAGAAGCCGTTCCGCCATCTACAAGGATGGCAATAGGTATGTCAGTGTCGAGCGGTGGTTCGGGCGTGAGGCTCGTTTCGTTGAACCACTCTTGCTTGCCCTTCGTCTCTACGACCTTTGTGCCGCGGGGCATAAAGAGCCCAACGACTTCTACGGCTTGCTGCATCAAGCCTCCCCCATTTCCTCGCAAATCGAGAATGAGCTTCTTCATCCCCTTCTGCTTAAGCGCAATGATGGCGCGCTTCATTTCGCGCGTGGTGCTTTCGATGTACGACGTCAGCTGTATAAGGCCAATAGAGTCGGCGGTGAGATGCGTAAAGTTTACGCTCGGACGCTCTATCATCTGACGTGTCAGCACGAACGTAAGTAGCGAATCATCCACCCAAGGGCGCTTCACTTTGAGCGTAAAGCTCGTGCCAGCTTCACCACGCAGATTGTCCGTCACGCGCGTCATGAACTTCTGGTTACTTTCACCCTCAACTGGCACCATATCTACTCCATCAATGCTCAAAATCAAGTCGCCACTACGTAGTCCCACTTTGCCAGCAGGCATGTCGGGATAAGGATTGTTGAACACGCATCGCTTCGCCTGAGTATCGAAATAAATGGGCGAGCCGATACCGGCATACTTTCCCGTGCTGAGTTCCTTAAGTTCATGGCTCTTCTCTTCAGCATAAAATTCGGTGTAAGGATCGAGCGACTGGGTAAGATATTGAAGCGCATTGACAATGTGTTTTTTGGCGCTGAGCGTATCCACATAGTAAAGGTCGAGCTGCGTGTAGGCTTTATTAAAAATCTCTAGATGCTTCTTTACTTCGATGTTATGATCACTGGATTGAGCCATTGCAGTATAAGCTGCAAAACTCAAGAAAATAAGGACGAGGAAATAGCGTTTCATAAGCATTATGTCAGTAAGAATCGTATTTTTTAAAGAAATATGAAAATTTTTCTGCAAAGTTATTGCTTATTTCGAAATAAAGCCGTAATTTTGCATCGCAATTCGGCAAAACGCCACAATTATTGCTTCAGTAGCTCAGTTGGTTAGAGCACCTGACTGTTAATCAGGGGGTCGTTGGTTCAAGCCCATCCTGAAGCGCAAAGTTTTAACGAATTGCAAATTGCTTCAGTAGCTCAGTTGGTTAGAGCACCTGACTGTTAATCAGGGGGTCGTTGGTTCAAGCCCATCCTGAAGCGCAAAGCGCCTGCAAGAGAAATCTCGCAGGCGCTTATTTTTTGATCTATCCACAGGAGCAAGAAGAGAGAGAAGAGAGTGTCACGAATTGCAGGCCAGCAAATCCTTCAACAATCCTTCACAAGCGTCTTCAAGCAATTCAATCACCCACTCAAAATCTTTTTCCGTACCATAATAAGGGTCGGGAATATGATTTGCCTCATGACTTTGCAAATATTCCACCATCCGCACTATCTTATGCTGCTGATGCTCAGGACAACGCTGCATAAGCCCCTTCACGTTGTTCTCATCCATCGCTACAATCATGTCAAACTCGTTGAAATCAGCAGTCACAACAGGGCGTGAACGATGAGTCAGTCGGTAACCATGCGCAAAGGCATGCTGACGCATACGAGGGTCGGCCAGCTCGCCTTCATGATAGTCAATAAGGCCAGCAGAATCTGCAATGATAGATGCTTGAAGCCCAGCATCCTTCACTTTCGCACGAAAAATCTCTTCAGCAGTAACCGAACGGCAAATATTCCCAAGGCAAACGAAGAGAACTCGAACGGGATTTTTTAGTGATACAATTTGATTATTCATAACGTGCACATTTATTTATTGAGGTTTAAGGTTATTAGGAGCAAAGGTTTTCCGTACCAACGAGGCGCCTCGCTCTAATTAAGGTAATAAAAAAATTTTTTGTCTCCTATAATCCCTTGATTTATAAAAACATACTTCTTTGTTCTCTGAAACATAAAAGGGCTAATGCTTAAAATGCAGTTCGGCAATGTTGTTACTTTGCATTCGATTTTGTATTTCATTTATTACTAACCCTAAATTTTAATTTTATGTTACAAACAGAAAACAAGAAGCCAAACGCTATCAGCATTATCATTCAGATTTTGATAGCCATCCTCAACACACTCGCCACCATGTTTGGTTCGACCGCAAAGATGGTAGGATTAACGCTCAGCAGGTAAACAAGAAAGACTCCGCGAAACGCACCCGTTTTGCGGAGTCTTTTTGTTTTATGAATTACTCTTCAAGCAAAGTTGAAGGAAGCATAATGATGGTTGAGCAATTGTTTTGCTTAAGCAAATACTTGTTGATGAACTTCACGATATCCTTAGAAGTAACACCGTTGGCACAAGCTTCAAAGTCTGTGTGAAGATCCTTATTCCAAGCAGTCTTGCTAACGATGAGCTGCTGCCAGTACTCATTCTTTGTCTGGCTATCGCCATAGTTCTTGACATTGTACTTCTTCACCTTGTCAAGCTCTTCCTCTGTCACACCATTCTTTGCCATTTCCTCAATACCCTGCTTCATAAGAAGGAGCACAGAGTCGCACTTTTCGGGTGTGAAGGGACAAACCACTTGCAAAGCAAACTCATCCTTTAAGCCATATTCCAAATCTGCTGAAGCACTCACGCTGTAAGAGAGTCCGCCATCTTCACGGATTGACTTGAGGTAACGCTGGTCGAGGATTGCACCAAATGTGTTTACAATGAGTTCGTCCTTAAGCGTATGCTTAGCCTTACCATGCCATGCCTGGAGAAGATAAGCCTGAGGAGTTTCCATTGTGCGATAGAAGCGATTTTCAACAACCCCCTTGCGCATTTCGATGCCAAGATCCTTCATCTTTTCACGCTTAGCCACCTTGGGAAGCGAAGCGATGTAAGTTTCAGCATAAAGGCGGAGCGAGTCAGAATTGATAGCTCCTGTGAAGTAGAAGTCGAAATCGCCAGCAGTCTGGAAACGCTCGCTGTAGATGCGCTTGATTTCATCATAGCTTACAGCGTCGAGGTCATTAAGACCCACCTTCTTTCTGCGGAGTTCGCCAGGATAGAGTGTTGAAGTGATAGAGTCGCTGAAAGCTGTCATAGGCTGCTTCTCCGCATTAGCGAGACTTGTACGCATAGAGTTGATAAAGTTGTTGTAAGCATCAACATCGTTAGCGGGCTCACAGAATGAAAGGTAAATAAGTTCGAAGAGCGTACGCATATCCTTGGGTGTAGAGTTACCTCCAAGCGCTTCTGTGTTTTCACCCAAAGCAACACTTACGCGTGCTTGCTTGCCAGCAAGCTTTTTCTGAAGTTCTGTGTAAGTAAAGTTACCACGACCTACGCTACCCATTACCTGAGAGAGGAGCTTAGCATTTACAACATCAGCATCCTTCACGTAAGCCATACCACCCAAGCTGCGTGCTGACATCAACACCTGCGCGTCGTTAAAGTCTGTCGTACGATAGTAAACATTTGCACCGTTAGAGAGCACTAACTTAGTGTAGCCGAAGTCCGCCTTTTCTTCCTTCACGATGCTACCCTTTGCAGGAAGTTGCGAGATAAGAGGTTCGTCCTTCACATTATCAACGTAAGGAGTAAGTTCTGCAGCCTTACCTGCTTCTACAGCAGCCTTGATAGCCTCAACAGTGGGCACTTCGATGCCTTCCTTTTCGGGATACATCGCAAGAAGGATGAAGTTGGTGTCCACCTTTGCTTCGAGCTGTGCCATATACTGTGAGTAAACATCGCTGGGGAGTGCTTCTGTAAGTTGCTTCCACATGGGGAACTCCATTTCGATGTCCATAGCCGACGTATTGTCGAGGAAGTGGCGAACATACTGCTGCGCATAGTAATTGTTATCCTGCTTTGTGCGGTTGTCGTAAAGGCGCTCGATACCATTGATGAGTTGTTCCTTCGCACGGAAAGCTTCTGTGCCAGTAAAGCCAAAGCGAACAGCACGTTCTACTTCAGAAATAGCCTGCTTCACAGCCTCAGCATCCTGACCTGGCTTAGGAAGCACGGTGAGATTGAGCGCATCCTTTGTCTTAGCCAGCAAGAAGTTGTCGTAGCTTACACCAGCATAGAGGAAATTGCAATCGGGCTTCAAAGAAAGCTCTTCGAGACGCGCATTCAGCATGCGGCAAACCATGCTCTGGAAGAGGCTTGAGATGAGTTCAGCCTGCGTGTTGCGCATTTCAAGGGGGAGAATTTCCTGCTTGAAGTAAATGCTAACAATACCTTGTCCCATTTCCTTATCCTTGTCGATAACATAGATAGGTTCGTAGTTGTCGGGCACGGGATAGAATTCGTAAGCAGCAGGATTTTCGGGCATCTTGATGCCTGCAAAGAGTTCCTTAATCTTTGCTTCGATTTCGTCAACATTGATGTCACCTACGATAACCAAGCCCTGAAGGTCGGGGCGGTACCACTTTTGGTAATACTGGCGAAGTTCGTCGTACTTGAAGTTTTCAATTACTTCCATCGTACCGATGGGGAGGCGATAGCCATAACGGCTGCCAGGATAAAGTTTAGGAAGGTTGCGCTCAATGATACGCATATTGGCAGAGCTGCGCATACGCCATTCTTCCTTGATAACGCCACGTTCCTTGTCGATTTCTTCTTCGAGGAGGAGCAGACCATTTGCCCAGTCCTGAAGAATAAACATCACGTTTTCTACATTCTCAGGAGTCACAGGCACATCGTCGATATTATAAACGGTTTCGTCCGATGCTGTGTAAGCATTGAGGTTAACTCCAAACTTCACACCAATGCTTTCGCAATACTTCACAAGGTCGTCGCTTCCAGGAAAGTGGTTTGAACCATTGAAGCACATGTGTTCAAGGAAGTGGGCGAGACCACGCTGGCTGTCTTCTTCCTGTACGGCACCCACCTTTTGAGCAATGTAAAAGTTAGCAAGACCTTTCTGCTTCGCATTGTGGCGAATGGAGTAAGTAAGTCCGTTGTCCAAACGGCCATAACGCACGTTGGGATCGAGAGGCAGTTGCTGCATGGGCATTTGTGCTACCATAGGAAGCATAAACAGCATAGCGAGCAACAAACCAAAGATTCTGAATTTCTTCATAAAAGTTTAGTGTATTGATTGTTTGTTATAATTATTCGTTCCTTCAACACTACACCCCTAGGATTGGGATGAAAAAATTGTCTGCAAAGTTATGTATTTATAAATATATAGGGGCTTCTAAATTTATTTTTTTCCAAAAATGCGAATCTCTTTAAATATTTTTCACATATTTCGGAATAAAATCGTATGTTTGCATTCGGCTAAAAAGCAAACCCACTAATTTTACTGAACCCATCTAAAATCAAATCTGATGTCTGTTTCCTCAAACGTGGCGTCAATTCGCCATTGGCTTAACCTCGAAAATATCGACGCTTTCATCATTCCATCGTCTGACCCTCACAACAGCGAGTACACCCCCGAGCACTGGAAAGTGCGCGAGTGGGCTACTGGGTTTACAGGTTCAGCGGGCGTTGCCGTAATTACCAAAAACGACGCTGCAATGTGGACGGACTCTCGCTATTTCATTCAGGCCGAACAACAACTGGCTAACACTCCTTATGACCTCATGAAGGAAGGCGTTGCTGGCACCCCTTCTCTCGTCGAATGGCTAGAGTCAAAGCTCGAAACGAGCGCTCGCGTTGCTTTTGTGGGCGAAATGGTAAGCATCCAACAGTTTGAAGAATGGATTCAGCAGTCGAAGCTCGATTTTTTCTCTGTAGAAGACCCCTTCGACTACTTGTGGCGCGAACGCCCAAAAGATGTTTGTGCTCCACTCCGCATTCACCTTGTTGACAGAGCAGGCGAATCCGTAGCTTCAAAGCTTGCGCGCATTCGCAAAGCGTTGAACAACGAAGCGGCCACCTACCTTTTGCTGAGCGACCTTTCGGAAATTGCTTGGGCACTCAACCTTCGTGGTAACGACGTCCCCTACAACCCCTTCTTCCTCAGCTACCTCATCATCCACGACAAGGGTTGCATCCTCTTCGTTGACAAATGCAAGATGACGCCCGAAGTCAATGAGTACTTGCTCGCAAACGACATCAAGGTTCGCGATTACAAAGGACTGAAGGACTTCATCGCCAGCCACAACAACGATGGTCAATACTACGTTCTCCCCACTTCTGTCAATTACGACCTCGTAAATTATTGTGAGAGCTTAGGCGTTGACTACGATGTGTTTGATTCGCCCGTTGCAGAGCTTCGCAAGATCAAGAACGACACAGAGAAAAGCGGCTTCCGCAAAGCCATGCAGAGCGATGGTTGCGTATTAGTAAAGATACTACGCTGGCTCGACGAAGAGATGAAGCGTAGCAGCGTCACCGAAGTCGATGTCGCTAACAAGATATTGGAACTTCGCAAGCAGATGCCCGACTTCCGCGGCGAAGCCTTTGGTACAATCGCAGGATATGGCAGCAACGGAGCTATCGTGCATTACGAAGCCGAAGAAGCTACATGCGCAACACTCCGCCCCAAGAGCTTCTTGCTTCTTGACACAGGTGCTCACTACCAAAGTGGCACAACCGACGTTTCAAGAACCATTCCCTTGGGCCCCTTGACCGACGAAGAATGCAAGGTTTACACGCTCGTACTGAAAGGTCACATCGCGTTGGCGCGTTGTGTGTTCCCCGAAGGCACAGTTGGCTTGCAGCTTGACTTAGCAGCACGATATTCAATGTGGCTAGAAGGCTACGACTTCGGACACGGCACAGGCCATGGTGTTGGCGCACGCCTTTGTGTGCACGAAGGGCCACAACAAATCCGCAAGAACGTTCGCCCCTGCACGCTCGTTCCTTTCGAAGCAGGTATGACCATCACCGACGAACCCGGCATTTACGTAGAAGGTAAGTTTGGCGTTCGAATCGAAAACGTGTTACTCGTTCAGCCCCACAGCAAAACGGCTCACGGTTCATTCCTTAACTTCGAAAACCTCACACTCTGCCCCATCGCCACAAGCCCCATCTTAAAGCAAATGATGTCGCCCGAAGAAATCAAGTGGGTCAACAATTACAATGCTCACGTCTGCGAACAGCTCCTGCCTCTCCTCGACGATGCTGCCGACAAGCAATGGCTGAAGACTGCTACACAAGCAATTTAGAAAAACAAATTTATCAAACCGACCTATATATTTTAGGCTCGCAAAGAAATGGCATAATGTCTGTTTTTTGCGAGCCTAATTTGTTTCACTTTACCACTCCTTATCCTTATTTTCTTAGCAAAAAAAGCATTTTTAACAACTCCTATCTCCTTTTTTAAAAGGAAAGTCAGGTTCTTCTCAATAAAATGTCGTATTTTTGCAGTAATTTATGTGATAATGTGCCCTGCCCTGAACAAAGGTGGGGCGTGTGTCGTTTCGTGTATGATAAAAACAAAGAAAAAGTTTACAATAAAATTCAACACCGTAACTTCCTGTATCAGTACGGCCATGGTGCTCATTCTTTTGGGCAGCGCCACGTTTTTCATCATGTTGGCAAGCAATTTTGGTCGAGAACTGCGCAGCAATTTTACGGTCGAAGTATTGCTCGACGACAAGATTAAGGAAAAAGAACGCGTCTCGCTCGAAACGAAGCTTGCAGCACTTCCTTACGTCGATAGCCTACAGTATATCTCCAAGGAAGAAGGTTCTGCAGAGTTAGCCAAAGCCCTTGATGGTGGCCCCCAAGAGTTTTTAGGATTCAACCCCATCCCTGCCGAATTCGAATTATTTCTGAAGAGCGATTATGCCAACGAAGACAGCCTTCTGCGCTATGTGCCCGACCTCTACAACTATAGCCATGTTGTTGATGTGATTTACCCCAAGGATGCGCTTTCGTTTATTGACCGCGTCATCCCTCGCGTGGGCATGGTGCTCTTAGGTGTCGCAGTGCTTCTTGCGTTTATTTCCTTCTCGCTCATCCACAACACCATGCGCATGAGCATCTACGCCCACCGTTTCTCCATTCGCACAATGAAGCTTGTCGGCGCACGCTGGAGCTACATACGCCGCCCCTTCTTGTTCAGAGCTGCATGCATCGGCCTCTGCGCCGCACTCTTTGCTGACATTCTGCTCAGTATCGGCATCTACTCCATGCTCCAGCTCGACACGTATATGGCAACCCTCATCACATCCGAAGTCATCGGCTACACGTTAGGCATCGGAGTTATCTGCGGCTTGTCGCTAACCATCGCCTGCGCTTACGTCTCTGTCAACAAATTCTTGAAGATGTCAGCGGCAGAGATGTTCATTAAATAAATCATAGGTTATTAGGTCGCTATGCTTTAAGGTTTTGAGTTCTCACAACCTTATATAACCTTAAAACCTTAAAACCATACAACCTCAACACTCAACATTATGAAACACGTTTTTGCGTTTTCCAAAATTAACTTTATCCTCCTCGCCATTGGCATGCTCATTGTTGTTGCAGGCCTCCTCTTGATGTCGGGCGGAGGAACCACCGTCGAACAATTCGACCCCGAGATCTTCAACGCACGCCGCATCAAGGTGGCGCCCGTAGTAACTTTCTTCGGCTACCTCTTCATCGTCGTAGCGATTCTCTATCGCAAGAAGTCAGAAACTACCGACACCAATGACGTCTCACTAAAAGATAACGAATAACGATTAAATTCACCTTATTACTATGGATTGGATAGAAGCTCTCCTCTTAGGGTTAGTGCAGGGACTCACAGAGTACCTTCCCGTCAGCAGTAGCGGACACCTCGCAATTGGTTCTGAATTGCTCGGCATCAATGCTACCGAAAGTATGATGTTCACAGTAGCTGTCCACGTAGCTACCGTATTAAGCACCCTCGTCATTCTTGGTCATGAAATCTGGAAGATTGCAGCAGGTGCACTCCATGCTCCCATCAACGGCCAGCTCAACGACGACCACAAATACATCCTCAACATCGTTGTTTCAATGATCCCCATCGGCATCGTGGGCGTATTCTTCAAAGACGAAGTCGAAGCCATTTTTGGTTCGGGCTTGTTAGTAGTAGGCTGCTGCTTGTTGCTCACAGCCTTGCTTTTGTCGTACTCCTATTTCTCTAAGCCCAAGCTCAAGAATAGCATCTCGCTGCGCGACGCCTTCATCATTGGTCTTTCACAGGCTTTAGCTGTGCTCCCCGGCCTTAGCCGCTCAGGCACAACCATTGCTACGGGCTTAATCCTTGGCAACAAAAAGGAAAACATGGCACAGTTCTCCTTCCTCATGGTCATCCCCCCCATCCTTGGCGAAGCCCTGCTCGACTGCTACAAGGCTTACAAGGAAGGCTTAGATGCAGCCTTCGGAGGATGCGACGCTACTGCGCTCCTCGTAGGTTTCCTTGCAGCCTTCATTTCTGGATGCATCGCTTGTAAGTGGATGATCAACATCGTTCGTCGTGGCAAACTCATTTACTTTGCTATCTACTGCCTCATCGTCGGCGTCATCACTATTATCAGCGCGTTGTAATTTAAGAAACGATTAACGTTGAACGATTAACGATTTGCGAGCCACCAGGTTGGAGCCACACTCTATCATCTCTAGCTCTCTCGTCAACTTGTTAACTTGTCAACTCGTTAACTATCCAAAACATGTCAGATATTTTTCAGCAGGGAACCATTCTTGCGTTCGACAAGCCCCTCACTTGGACTTCCTTCAACCTTGTAGCCAAAGTGAGATGGATGATTTCTAAACACATAGGCGCCAAGCTAAAAGTTGGCCACGCAGGAACACTCGATCCCCTCGCCACTGGCGTACTCATCATCTGCACAGGCAAAGCCACCAAGCAAATCGACCAACTCCAGGCAGGTGTAAAGGAATATGTAGCTACGCTCAAGTTAGGCGCCACAACCCCCAGCTTCGACCTGGAAAAAGAAATCGACGCCACCTACCCCACGGACCATATCACGCAAGCGATGGTCGATGAGGTGCTTCAATCCTTCGTGGGCGAAATCATGCAAGTGCCGCCAGTATTCTCTGCCGTGAAGGTGGAAGGCAAACGCGCCTACGACCTGGCTCGAAAAGGCAAGGACGTTGAGCTGAAAGCCAAACCCCTGCGCATCGACGAGATAGAATGTCTGAGCTACGACCTCACTACGCAAGAGCTCACCATCCGCGTTGTTTGCTCAAAGGGTACGTACATCCGTGCCCTGGCACGCGACATTGGCCAAGCCCTTCAATCGGGCGCTCACCTCACCGCACTGCGCCGCACACGCGTTGGCGACTTTACCATCGACAAGTGCTTCGCCTCTATCGAAGACTTCAAGCAATATCTTGAAAAACAACCTACGAATCCTCAACATCTTGAAAATCAATAATTATGAAACTTTCAGAATTTAAATACAAGCTTCCTCAAGAAAAGATTGCCGCATACCCCGCACGTTTCCGCGACGAAAGCCGCATGTTAGTGCTCCACCGCAAAACGGGCGAAATCGAACACAAGATGTTCAAGGATATCATCTCTTACTTCAATCCCCACGACCTCTTCGTATTCAACGACACAAAGGTGTTCCCCGCACGCCTCTACGGCAACAAGGAAAAGACTGGCGCCCTCATCGAAGTATTCCTGCTTCGCGAACTCAATGCCGACCTCTTCCTTTGGGACGTGCTCGTTGACCCCGCACGCAAAATCCGCATTGGCAACAAGCTTTACTTTGGCGAAGACAATTCTATCGTGGCCGAAGTAATCGACAACACCACAAGCCGCGGCCGCACCCTTCGCTTCCTCTACGAAGGCGACCACGACGAATTTAAGCGCCAGCTCTACGCTCTTGGCGAAGCCCCACTTCCCCGCTTCGTAGGCCGAGGCAGCGAGCCCGAGGACCTTGAGCGCTTCCAGTGCATCTTCGCTGAGCACGAAGGCGCCGTGACCGCACCTACCGCAGGTCTCCATTTCTCACGCGAAATGATGAAGCGCATGGAAATCTTCGACATCGAAAAGACATTCATCACCCTCCACTGCGGACTCGGCAACTTCCGCGACACCGACGTTGAAGACCTCACCAAGCACAAGATTGACTCCGAACAAATGTTCGTGGGCAAGGAATGCTGCGAAATGGTAAACCGTGCGAAGGAAGAAGGACGCAACATCCTCGCCGTGGGCACCACCGTACAGCGCGCCCTTGAAGCCTGTGTAGGCACCGACGAACGCATCAAGGAGTTCAGCGGATGGACCAACAAGTTCATCTTCCCTCCCTACGACTTCAGCGTAGCCAACGCCATGCTCGTCAACTTCCATCTTCCTTACTCAACCCTCCTGATGCTCACAGCAGCCTTTGGCGGATACGAAAACACCATGAAGGCCTACGACGTAGCGCTTGCCGAGGACTACCGCTTCGGAGTGTACGGCGACTGCATGCTTATTATTGATTAAGAAGCTTATAAATCCCTCCCCCCGCAACATGTTGATTCTCTCCCTTGGCTCAAACTTAGGCGACAGAAGGCTGCTGCTGCAAAACGCCATAAGAGCACTTGAAGAGCAAGTTGGCACGCTCCTCAAGTGCTCTTCGTTTTACACGACAGCTCCTGTAGGGTTCACCTCCCAGAATTCGTTCCTCAATGCCGTTGTTGCTATGCAAACGCAACTCTCGCCCCTCGAGGTGCTCCACGCAACGCAGAAAATAGAACGACAACTGGGCCGTACGCAAAAAAGCATCAACGGTCAACACTTCGACCGCACCATCGACATCGACATCTTGGCCTACGATGACACTAGCGTTAACACGCCCAACCTCGTCATACCCCATCCACGTCTTCACCTACGACGCTTCGTGCTTGAGCCCCTCTGCGAGATTCTCCCCTCGCTTTCTCACCCCCAGCTCTCATCCACCTACCAACAACTATTACACATGCTGAACATCGGAACCATTCGCCACGAGCAAACAGCCACACCAGCGCTCCTCGAAGCGCTCAACCACTTGCTCCCCCAACTCTCAAGCTCAGCCCTACCGCTCACCCATGAGCAACTCCAAGCGCTACTTTCCCGCCCGGCCACTCAGATCTACACACTCTGCGACGAGGAAGGCCAAGTTAAAGCCACCGCCACCCTCTCCTTCCAACACCTCATTACGGGCACAAAGGCATGGGTAGAAGACGTCGTAGTCGATGAATCAGCACGCGGCCGAAGTTACGCCCGTCAGCTTCTGCGCCATCTCGAAACGCAAGCAATCGCAGCCGGAGCAAAGTCGCTCAACCTCACTTCGCGCCCCACCCGACAAGCAGCAAACCACCTCTATCAAAGCGAAGGCTACGCAACACGCGACACAAATGTTTACCGCAAAACTATCAAGTAAACAATTATAGAGTACAATTATAGAGTACAGATAACAGAGTACAGAGTACAACTGCCATCCGGATGGTCTTCTCGTCAACTTGTTTACTTGTTAACTAATTTCGAGTGAGTCAAATCGAATTCCTCCCCTGAGTTAGGGGAGGTGTCCGCAGGACGGAGGGGTCTGTAATAAATTCAGGCAACCCACCGCGGATGCTACAGGGGCCACTTTATGTCAGCCCATACGCTGCGTGACGTAATTGAAAAGAAACGCACCACGCCAATAACAAGTTTACCCAAACATGAAAGTGCTCTGTTACAATAAATAGAGGGGTTACATCCTATATTATTCCCTTAAAAAATCGTAACTTTGCAGCCAAAAATAAAAAGTATCTATATTTCATGGCATTACAATGTGGCATCGTAGGCTTGCCCAACGTAGGTAAGTCTACCCTCTTCAACTGCTTGAGCAATGCTAAGGCTCAATCAGCAAACTTCCCCTTCTGCACAATCGAACCCAACGTAGGCGTCATCACCGTTCCCGACGAACGCCTCACAAAGTTGGCAGAACTCATCAATCCACAACGCATCGTACCCACAACGGTCGAAATTGTTGACATCGCAGGCCTCGTAAAGGGAGCTTCAAAGGGCGAAGGACTCGGCAACCAATTCCTCGGAAACATCCGCGAAACGGACGCTATCATCCACGTGCTTCGCTGCTTCGACAACGACAACGTAGTTCACGTTGACGGCTCTGTTGACCCCGTTCGCGACAAGGAAATCATCGACACCGAACTACAGCTCAAGGACCTTGACACCGTCGAAAACCGCATCAAGCGAGTTGAGAAAATCGCAAAGGTCGGTGGCGACAAGCAGGCAAAGCTCGAATACGACGTATTGATGGCCATCCGCGCTGCATTGCTCGAAGGCAAGAGCGCACGCACCGTAACCTTCGACACAAAGGACGAAGAACAAGCTGCGCGCAACCTCTTCCTCCTTACCTCAAAGCCCGTACTCTACTGCTGCAACGTTGACGAAGCCTCAGCAGCTACAGGCAACGAATACGTAGAGCGCGTACGCGAAGCCGTGAAGGACGAACACGCCGAAATCCTCGTAGTAGCAGCACAAACCGAAGCCGACATCGCAGAACTCGAAACCTACGAAGAACGACAAATGTTCCTTCAGGACGTAGGCCTCGAAGAGTCTGGCTGCAACCGCCTCATCAAGGCAGCCTACAAGATGCTCGAACTCGAAACGTACATCACCGCCGGCGTACAAGAAGTTCGTGCCTGGACATTCCGCCGCGGCTGGAAGGCTCCTCAGTGTGCAGGTGTCATCCACACCGACTTCGAAAAGGGCTTCATCCGCGCAGAAGTCATCAAGTTCGACGACTTTATCAACCTTGGCTCCGAAGCAGCCGTGAAGGAAGCAGGCCTCATGCGCGTAGAAGGCAAGGAATACGTCGTGCAGGATGGCGACATTATGCACTTCCGTTTCAATGTGTAAGCTGACGCCAACAAACTCACAAATTCCCCTTTACACCTCTAGCAGAGAAAGAAAATAGCAAAAAAGGTAAGAATTTGAGCAGTAAAGCAGAATAAAGCTAAACGTAAGCAGACCAAAACAGATTTGGATTTCGTGCGAAAATGTATTATCTTTGCAATACAAGGAGGAAACTACGCCGTTTCCTCCTTTTTTTGGCTCAAAAATGGCAAAAATGACCTCAAAGGTCATTTAAATTTCTTCAAACATCGGAGGAACGATCTTTGATGTCGTTTCTCCTACCTCGTGTATCGAAATTTTCACCCCCAATTTTGCCCTCAAAACCTCCTATTTCGAAGAAAATAAAACTTTTTTTGAAAAAAATGCACGTTTGTAAAGCAGATTAAAAAGCAATGTTTTTTTAGAGTACAGAGCGTTTATAGAGTACAGATAACAGAGTACAGAGTACAACTGCCATCCGGATGCTGTAGGGGCTGATCTCTGTGTCGGCCCGTCGTGACGTAACGTAGGAATCTTGCAAAACGTGATGGCACACCGCGGATGCTGTAGGGGCCACTTTATGTCGGCCCGTCGCAGCCTGCTAAAATCTAAAAGGTTTAGCCGCATTCGTAAGTCGCATCACCACGGGCCGACACAGAGATCAGCCCCTACATCCAGATAATTCATCCGGGAAATATTTCAACGAGCGAATCAAACTTGTTTCTCGTCCTGAGTTAGCTAATCTTTGCCCACATTTATTTCTAGGTAAAAGGGCGCCTCGAAGAGG
>JAZLDQ010000047.1:0-10628 GCA_045614785.1 Alloprevotella sp. | reverse complement strand
AAAAAATCTCAAAAAACTTAAGCAAATCAACACAAGCTAATTTATAGAACCTGCCTTAAAAGATTGATATTCAAATGTTTTTGGCTTTTGTCCTTACAGGGCGGAAATCCATGCGGACTATTTACCCAGGGTGCCGCTCCTTCGTCGCTCTGCCCTGGGCTGGTAGCTGGTTGGCCCTTCAGGCCGCCCTGGTAAAGATGTGGGCAAAGATTAGCTAACTTAGGAGGAGAATTTAGTTTGACTCACTCGTTGGAATATTCTCCGCATGGCAGTTGTACATTTTAGTAAACAAGTTGACGAGTTGACAAGTTAACGAGAGAGAGCCATCCGGATGGTAGTTGTACTCTGTACGAATTAGTAAACAAGTTGACGAGTAAACAAGTTAACAGAGAGCCATCCGGATGGTAGTTGTACTCTGTACGCATTAGTTAACAAGTAAACGAGATGACGTGTTGACGAGAAGCCATCCGGATGGTAGTTGTACTCTGTACTCTGTACATTGTACTCTAAAAAAGCTTTGCTCTTTAGTCCGCTTTAGAAAGGAGAAAAAAATCAAAAAAGTTGTTTTGGATTCAAAATGGGAGGTTCCTGGAGCAAAATTGGAGGTGAAATTTACGTCCTACGAGATAGGAAAAACGATCTTTGATGTCGTTCCTCCGATGTTTGAAGAATTTTAAACGACCTTTGAGGTCATTTTTGCCATTTTAGGGCCAAAAAAAGGAGGAAACTGCGTAGTTTCCTCCTTGTAGTACAAAGATACAACATTTTCGCAAGAAATCCAAATTTGCTTTAATTGCTGTTTAAGCTGCTTTCGTCTGCTTTATTGTCCAAATTCTTACCTTTTTCTTTGTGCCACTCCTCCCACACACCACCTCCGTGAGGGCGTTTAGCGCACGGTGGTCACCATGTTGCTTATGGTAAACGTCTTCTTAGAAGTGCCATTTGAAAAATCAGATCCCACTGTAAGGCCATGGAACGTTTCTCCGCCCGTCACGACTCCACCTACGTAGATAGTATATCCCATGGACTTCTGCAATTTTGGGGTAGAAAAGAGCATCGTCATCTGGCTATAAGTGCGCGGACAAACGAAGCTAAAGATATGTTCGCCCGTGGACGTGTTGCATACAGTATAAGTGGTGTTTTGAGAACTGCCGGCAGAATAGACCACAGCACATTGCGTAGTGACGGAAGCCGTCGGATTACTCGTAGCTCCACCCACACCGACAAGCGTGCCCCCCGTAATGGTAAACGTATTCTGGTCGCAGTCGAAGCCCTCTTCGGGTTGCTTGTCGCCACAACTTACAATCAGCCCGCCCGCCACAGTGAGCGTACCGTTAGAGTCGATACCATCGTTGTTAGAAGCGTTGATAAAGATGTTGCCACCGTTGATTACCAACTTCTGCTTTGCCTGAAGTCCATCGTCGTAGGTTTGAATGTCAAAAGTACCACCGTTCACCGTAAGCACTGTTTTACTTTCAATCCCCTCACCGCCTTCGGCACTTGAGGCAAGTGTGAACGCTCCATTCTCAATCGTCACCGCGCCTTCGCCACGTATCACCTTCGGACTGCCCCCCGAGGAAGAGGCACCACCAGGACGCCCACCACCGCCAGGGCGCCAGCCGCCGCCCCCTTGGTTGGACGACGAGCCCAACTTGCTACCAGAAGTTGAAGCCGTAAGTGTAGGACCACTTTCGGCACAGCCATACACCGATGTACCATCTACAGAAATGCATTTGCCACCGCTGCCCGAAGCCGCTAGGTGAAGCGTTCCTGCTTGTATATTCAAATTGCCATCCACCTTAATACAGGTGGCATTGTATGTATCCAACGCATTCAAAGCGTTCGTATAAGTACCGCCATTGCCCGTCATGTTCATCGTAATAGTACCTTCAGTCATCTCAAAATCACCATCCGCAGAAATCCCCTTGCCAGCGATGCCCGAATGCTGAACCGCGATGGTGCCACCAGTGATGCGCACATTGCCATCCGCCTTAATGGCCGTACAATATGAGGTTTCGCCACTTTCTACTACAACTCCGCCCGAGGCCTGAACATCAAGCGTACCGCCCGACAGCATAATGTCCTGCTTAGACTTCAAGCCTTTGCTACAATCTCCTGCAAGAGTGAGCGACAGTTGTCCACCCGAAACAGTCATAGTGCTATCAGACTTCAGCGCCTTGCTATCAGCTGAAGTCACTATAACCTGAAGCTCGCCACCCGAGATATCAAGATAACCATCTCCGCTATCAATGCCATCGCCCTTAACTCCCGAAATGTGGAGTAAGCCCCCGGACATTTCAAAATAGTCGTTAGCATTAATACCATCACCCTCTGCGCTTTCCACAAATATTTCACCACCCAAAATGCGCACATAGTCATCACTGCAGATGGCATGATGCATGCGTCCATTCACCAGCAATGCGCCACCCCCTGCAAACACCAATTGTCCTTCGGAGAAAAGTGCAGCCTTGGCATCCTCCTCAGCAGGCGTAACATATGACGCTGCGTCTATCAACTTATTGTTGGTTGCATCAGCGAGTTCGAGGGTAGTTTTCTTTTTACTCTGAATATTGAGTGCCGGACCATTGGGATTGGTAAGCACCAAGTTCTTCAGACGCACCACTTGTTTATGAGTACTATAAAGTTTAAAGCCCCCTTGTCCTTCGCCAGTAAGTTCATAAGTAAGCTCGTCGCTTCGATAGCTATTCACCGTCACCAAGCCCTCCGCAATCGTCACATCCACCCCTCTGAAAGCATAGGGATTGATTACTAAAGGCCCCTGCTCGCCATAAGAAATCTGAATTTCCGAAGGGATGTTGCCAAAAGAAATACTATCAATTGCGCTCATCGAAACCTCTCCAACATTAGAGTTGATGTGGAAACGCACCACCTCACGTTCGTCATCGAAATCAATACTATCCGTGCTCTCCATTGGCAGTGCAAGCACCACGCCATTTGACTGATAAACCCGCAGCCCCTCCTGCGCACGAAGCACAAGCAAGGAACAAGCACTCACCAGCAATATACACCATATTTTCTGTTTCATCGCTTCAAGAATTTAAGAGTTTCTCCGCCTATAGTTACCACATAAACACCTCCAGAAAGTGTCTCTAGACTCACAGATGTATTCCCAACTGAAAGATGCTTTGTCAATACCGTTTTCCCCTCAGCATTCACTACCGTTAGCACCTTCTTTGCAGACGTCTCCACATGCAGATAGTTGCCTACAACAAGCAAATTTCCGCTTTTCGTAGTGAGTATAGATGTCGAACTATCTGGAACTATGCCGAAATAACACTTCCTAACTTCCGAAACAGGCAGCTTATAAGTTTCGCCCTGATGAGTGAGTACGCACATCCTCCCTTGTTCAAACGTAATGCGCCTCACTTCTGAGGGTACAAAAGAATGAGCCGTACCAGAGTATTCCAAAACAATAAGATCTGCGTGCAGATAAGCAACCAATACAGATAGTAACAATAATGTGCCACATCTTTTTAAATAATTCATATTCAATATCTTTGTAGTTCAAAAACAACCCTGCAAAAGTACACATTTCCTAAAATTCTCACAACAAAAATATACCAATTCCCCAATTACTTCGACCAATTCGTAGCACTGATGTGACACAAGAGACACCTATGAAACAAAAAAATGTGATGGAAGAGCCTCTGCTTAAGCAGAAACTTCTCCACCACTTAGAAAGAGAGAACTATAACTTTAAATTCACTTGCACAAAGCGATTACTTAATCTTTGTCCAATAAAGCGTAGTGCCGATGCCAAAGATCGTACCGCGAAGCTTGAGCTTCTTGGGAGTTTCAAACTCTGCCGTTACGTTTACGCGAATACCCTTTGAGGGGTCGTAAATCTTAGCATCGCCCCACTCCTTATCTTCCTTGTCGTACTTCAAACCACGAACGATAACCACCTTATCGATGTCAACATTGCGGAGTGCCTTGTCGGGGTTGTTCACGTCCTTACGCTTGTTACCTTTAGCATCAAGGGGCTGTTCCACCCAGAACACCTGAGCTGTGTAAGTGCCGTCCTTTTCCTTTGTCACGCGCACCTTGCTCTTCTTACCGCCACGGTCTGTGAGATACTCGCCAACAATGTTGTCGGCATTGTCGTTGAGGCTTGCCTGCGCAAACGAAGGCATCACGAATGCCACGGCAAGCACGAGAATTGCTAAAATCTGCTTCATAAATCAATTTTTAAATGAATTTCGAGCGCAAAATTACGCCAACGTTGCACATTCTACAAAATTTTGTGCAAAATAATTGCGCACTTTTGCATCGTTTGTGCAGATTTTGACAATCAGCCGTGACATAAGCAGGACAAAACGCTCGCCTATCGAAACCACAACCAGCCTGCACGGAAGTACGCACACCGCCCACCGCCACAAACAAAAACTGCTCAGCCAAAGCCTGATCGAGCTACTGACTGAGCAGATATATAATTGGAACTATACAGGCTGTCGGCGCACGCTTACTTCACCACAACCTTGCGACCGTTGATGATATTCACACCACGTTGGGGGTGAAGCAATTTCTGGCCTTGCAAATTATAAATACCTGTAGCCTTCGTTGCTGCTTCAGCCTCAACAGAACCTATGCTGGTTTCTACGCCAGGAAGTGCTACCTCGATAACTTCAGCACCGTTTGCCATTAAGAGCCAGCTGCTATGAGCAGGCGCAAGCTGCGATGCGTCGGCCTTCTTAAACAATCCCTTACCGGCTTCCACACTGAACGTATAGGCATTAAGAGACTCCACAGGAGCGCTTGACACTGCTGCTTGCAAAAGATTGGCAGAACTTTCGTAACCTTGTTCTGAAATAACCATTTCTACTGTTGTCAAAGGTGCTGCACTGAGCAACAATCCTGTATAGGGTGCAACAGTAGTACCCTCTGAAAGCGCCTGCAAACGTACATTAGTAGCACCATCAGCAAGAACGAGATAAGCCACACAGCCTTCGGGAATCGTCACTGCTACGGGAGCAGAAAATGTGGTCCAGCCCGTTTCGCATATTGCCACAGGGAGTGTTAGCGCATAGCGTGGATAGAAATCGTACATCTTGCTCTTCGAAGCCAACGAAAGCGAACCTACGGTACATGCCGTTTCCACGTTAGTGTACATACGCACATAGTCGGCCTCATCGCTCACAATGTTGCACATATCTGTAGTACCCGCTGCGCTAGGCGCAATGTTCATAACACTTCCGCTCACGCCAGCTTCTGCCAAAGTTGCGCCCTTGAGGAATAAGCCACAATCGTAAGCCATAAGGGCATTGTCGTTGTAGAAGAATATTGAATTTTCGTTAGCCTCCTTTGCGCTAAAGGTTTGCAACGTTGTAGCGTCTGCCGTGAGATAACGCTTGAGCGTTCCGCCTGGGAATGTGTAGAAACGTCCTGTCAAAGGCACCTTCTTCACCACGATCTCCTTAGCTTCTTGCTTCAGCGTCATCACGCCTGTGGGTGCTTCTGCCGAGGTTGCCACAAAGCCTTGGGGCACGAATTCTGCAGGTGAAGGATAAGCCTCGCCCGCCTTGAGTTGAAAAGTCTTTGTGCCAACCGTCAAACCACGATAGTAATACTTATAGGTAAGTTCGCCCAGCTCGCCTTCCTTCAATGTGTTGTCAGCATCCGCTGCCACTGCCCAAAACGAAGCGCCATTGCCTGTACCGTGCGCAAAAAGGCGCGCCTTTGTCGCGTTGCTCACATTATTGTTTACCGCATTGCCCGACGTAGCATTATAGCAAATAGCTACGTAGCCTGGCGAAGTCGTTGTGTCGAACGCCCATGCTGTTTTAGAATCGCTGAGTTCGACCATCGTGCCGCTATTGCCATTGGCAGCATAAAGGTATTTTCCGCTGACATTACTGCGGATGTAGAACAAACCTTCTGTTCCTGCTGCTTCGAGCTTCCACTCAGTACATGCGCCACCCTGAGCATTGAGCACGCCGTTGTTATCCGCCAAGCACTGACCGCGGTCGGCACTCTTGTTGGTGAACGTTACGATACGGCCGTCGGACAACGCTGAAGCAGGCGCCTGACGTGGCACGTAGTTGTCCATCCAGTGGCGCGCATATATATAATTGCCAAGGTCGAGCAAGCGTGTGTCCACCGTCATGCGACGCACGAAGCTCTTCCAGCTCTTCTGTTCCTGCTGTGTCCAGCCTGCTTCTGCCACACACATGAATCGAGGCAATGCCAAGTATTCAAGGTACTCATCGCTGCTCACGTGTTCGGTCCAGAACGTAGCCTGCACACCGATATAATGCTTGGCAGCCTCTGCCGACACGTTGGCTGGCACGGGTACGTAGTTGTATGTAGCCGAAACGGGGTCGTTGCCGCTCCCCGCAGCGGTGGGTTCGCCATAGTCGTTGCTCTGTCGGCGATTAATGTAGTAGCAACCTGAGCCCCACTCTGTGATAATGGCATCCAAGCCCATAGAAGCTGCCTTGGCAGCACCACTCTGACAGGGATTCCAGCACATGATAGTAGCGCCCGACTTCTTCATCAAATCGAGGTCGGCACCACCATCCGTGATACTTTCATTCCAGCAGAAAATCTTCTTGCCGAGTGTAGCAAGGTGCTCGTTGATTTCGCGAATAAACTCTGTCTGCAAAGCGCGATAGCTACTCTTGCCGAGTTGCGCCAACTTAGCCTGGCAGAGCGCATTGCTCTCCCACTGCGACGTGGGGCACTCGTCACCACCAATGTGGAAATAAGGATAGGGAAAGATTTCGCATAATTCGGTAATGATATTCTTCGCAAACTGCACAGCTTCGGGGTTAGCCACGTTCAGCACGTCGGCACTCACACCACCTGTAATCCACACTTGGGGCGCATTGTTAGGATGACAACAATATTCGGGATAAGCAGCCAAAGCAGCCACGAAGTGTCCGGGCATATCGACTTCGGGAAGCACGTCGATGTGGCGTTCGGCAGCGTAGCGAACAACGTCCTTCATTTCTTCCTGCGTGTAGAAGAAGGGGCCATACTTACGATTCGTCTGCGCGCCCTCGCCTGTCCAATAAACTTGGCCATTTTCTTCGATGCGAGTGATAGGCGTGTCGTAACTGCTGCGGCGCTCAGCACCCGTAGTTGTGAGCAAAGGATATTGCTTGATTTCGGCACGCCAGCCTTGGTCGTCGGTCAAGTGCCAGTGGAACACGTTCATCTTATAGATAGCCATAAGGTCGAGCATCTTCTTCACTTGTTCAATCGTAAAGAAGTGGCGGCTCACGTCGAGCATAAATCCTCGGTAAGCAAAGCGAGGTTCGTCCTCAATGCGCACAAAGGGGGCGGCATAAGTGAGTCCGTCTTCGCCAGGTTTTCCTAGAACAACATTGGGGGGCAAGAGGCGCAAGAGGGTTTGCATTGCATAGTAAGCGCCATCCGATGTAGAAGCCTCTATCTTCACGCCTTCCTCGCTCACTTCGAGCACATAACCTTCGGGAGCGAGTGCCTGATTTTCAGTTACAACGATGTCGGCACTGCCTGTTGTAGCTTGACAGTCAATGCCTGTAGCCTTGCGAAGCGTTGTCATAAAGCGAGCCGCATCTGCCAAAATCTGTTGCTGTGTTTCGGTTTCAGCAAAAGCCTCAACGTTAATAGTGAGCGACTTGTTAAACACAAATTCGCCATCACCCACAACAGCCGACTTGGGGGCAGGAATCAAGCTGAGCGACTTGCTAGCCTCCATCGACCATTCATCCACGGCATAAATTTTCAAACGGCGTGAGCCATTAGGCGTAGTGGTTCCTTGCCATGTCGTAGGATTTGCCCCATTAGCCGTCATATCGACAGCCTGACCGTTGGCATTAAGGATGGTGACAAAACCATCACCCCCAAAGTGGATGGCATTTGTCTGCTCTGTGGCTGAAGTTTTGATAGCACTACCATTGCTTCCGCCAAGATTCATAATGGCTCCTGTACCTACGTTCTTGACAAGCCACTCACTACCTCGAGCCTGGAGCGTCCACACGCACGAAGCAGTTGTTTCTCCTTTCGCCACAAAGTTCGACAAACCCTTTACCTGACCGCCATTGTCGTAAAGGTAGCACTCTACGCCAGCCTGGTCAATGCCGGAAATAAGATAATAAACGTCAGCCTTGACCGAAGTACGCTGCTGAGCACCTTTCGTCACCGACATGTGCTCCGAAACAAACACCTCAGCACTAAGTGCGAAAGGCAGCGCCACAAGTAGCGCCATAAGTAGGAAAAATTTACGCATAGATATTTTGAATTTACTTAAGTTTTAAGGTTAAAGGTTTTAAGGTTTACCATTCGGTTTACTTCGCATTCATTTATATTAGGGTAGGTTCTATAAGTTATTTTATAAATTCCTTAAGTAACCCCTCATCTGCAAAGTTACAGTTTTCCGTACAATTGGCATGAACAAACGAGGTTGAACTCCCTTTTGCTTACAAAATCAACCTCAATATTGTGCACAATTCTCTTGTTTGTGCCTTAAAATGTATTTCTCGATTGTGCTGCAAACTGCATTTATCAAGTCGGAATCACCACTTTTTTTGTTAAAAGATGTGGATTTTTCAACTTTTTTCGGCTCGTCTGCTTTGCCGAACAAATTAAATTGTAATTTTGCCTTGACAAAAACAAAGGAGAATCTTTTTCCTTTTTCGAAATTTGAAACCAATAAAAAAAACTAATATGGCTAAAAAATTTATCACATGTGATGGTAACCAAGCTGCTGCTCATATTTCTTATATGTTCAGTGAGGTGGCTGCTATCTACCCCATCACTCCGTCGTCTACAATGGCGGAATATGTGGACGAATGGGCGGCTCAGGGTCGCAAGAATATCTTTGGTGAAACTGTTTTAGTGCAAGAAATGCAGTCGGAAGGTGGTGCTGCGGGTGCCGTTCACGGTTCGCTTCAAGCAGGTGCCTTGACTACAACTTACACAGCCTCTCAAGGGCTCCTCTTGATGATTCCCAATATGTACAAGATTGCGGGTGAGTTGTTGCCTTGCGTATTCCACGTTTCTGCGCGCACACTCGCTTCTCACGCACTCTGTATCTTCGGCGACCATCAGGACGTTATGTCAACACGTCAGACAGGTTTTGCAATGTTGGCAGAAGGTTCTGTTCAGGAAGTTATGGACCTCTCGGGCGTAGCTCACTTGGCATCAATCAAGAGCCGTGTGCCCTTCGTAAACTTCTTCGACGGTTTCCGCACATCTCACGAAATTCAGAAGATTGAACTCTTAGAAAACGACGACCTCGCTCCCCTCGTAGACCAGGAAGCGTTGGCAGAATTCCGCAGTCGCGCTTTGACTCCCGAAAAGCCCGTGGCACGCGGTATGGCTGAAAATCCCGACACTTTCTTCGCACACCGCGAAAGCTGCAATCCCTACTACGATGCAGTGCCCGAGGTGGTAGAAGAATATATGCAGAAGATCAGCGAAATCACAGGTCGTAAGTACAGCCTCTTCAACTACTACGGTGCAGAAGATGCTGACCGCGTAATTATCCTTATGGGTTCGGCAACAGAAGCTGCGCGCGAAGCTATCGACTACCTCACTGAAAAGGGTGAAAAGGTGGGTATGGTGAGCGTACACCTCTACCGTCCTTTCTCTGTAAAGCACTTCCTCGGTGCTATCCCCGCTACATGTAAGCGCATTGCAGTACTCGACCGCACAAAGGAACCTGGTGCAAACGGCGAACCTCTCTACCTCGACGTGAAGGAAGCATTCTACGGCAAGGCGGATGCTCCCGTTATCGTAGGTGGCCGTTACGGTCTCGGTTCTAACGACACGACTCCTGCACAAATCCTCAGCGTTTACGAAAACCTCCAGCTCCCCGAACCCAAGAACCACTTCACTATCGGTATTGTGGACGATGTGACTTTCACCTCACTTCCTCAGAAGGAAGAAATCGCAATGGGTGGCGACGGTATGTTCCAAGCGAAGTTCTACGGCCTCGGTGCTGACGGTACTGTGGGTGCTAACAAGAACTCTGTTAAGATTATTGGTGACAATACCGACAAGCGTTGCCAGGCTTACTTCTCTTACGACTCTAAGAAATCGGGCGGTTTCACTTGCTCACACCTCCGTTTCGGCGATGCACCTATCCGCTCAACTTATTTGGTAAATACGCCTAACTTTGTGGCTTGCCACGTTCAGGCTTACCTTCGTATGTACGATGTGCTCCGCGGTATCCAGCAGGGTGGTACATTCTTGCTCAACACTATTTGGGAAGGCGAAGAATTGGCGGCTAACTTGCCCAACAATGTGAAGAAGGTGCTTGCAGAAAAGCAGGTGAAGGTCTTCTATATCAATGCTACAAAGATTGCTCAGGAAATTGGTCTTGGCAACCGCACAAATACCATCCTTCAGTCTGCATTCTTCCGCATCACAGAGGTAATCCCCGTGGAATTGGCAGTAGAACAGATGAAGAAGTTCATCGTGAAGTCATACGGCAAGAAGGGTCAGGACATCATCGACAAGAACTATGCTGCCGTTGATCGTGGTGGTGAATACAAGGAACTTCCCGTTGATGCAGCTTGGGCAAATCTTCCCGCTGACGAAGTTGTGGCAAACAACGATCCCGAATTCATCAACAACGTAGTACGTCCTATCAATGCACAGAATGGCGACTTGCTCCCCGT
>JAZLDQ010000046.1:0-7541 GCA_045614785.1 Alloprevotella sp. | reverse complement strand
GCGCGCTTAGTGCTATTATCTTTACGGTTTGCGCGCATGTGTTCCGTCAAATGGGAAATACGGTATGAAAACAAGGCGATCTGGCTTTCAGCAGAACCAGTATCCGTGTTAGACTTTCCGTACTGTCCAAAGATTTCTTGCTTCTTTACAGAATCCAAGTACATAATTAATAATGTGTTAAGTGATAAATAAATTTGAGTTGCTTGAATAAGCGAGTGCAAAATTACGCAGAATTATAATAATGGCAAAACTTTTTAAGTTTTTTTCACTTCAACACCCTATTTTATTAGGATTATTTAAAATTTAGCTACATATTTTTGGCAATTTGCTAGGGTTAATTTAACTTTGCATAGCTATATTTGTGCGCAGTGTGCTCATACGTGAGCTTGATCAACGTAAAAATGCGCACATCGCTAAATTTGAAAACATTTTTTTACTAACAATTTTTTAATCAATTAACTTCAATCTATGTGGTTATGTAATTCATCCATCGGACGAAAGGTGATTATGTCATTGACTGGCGTAGCACTTATTTTGTTCCTGACGTTTCATGCGTGCATGAACGTAGTTGCAATCTTCTCTGCTGAGGGTTACAACATGATCTGCGAGATGTTGGGTGCCAACTGGTACGCATTGGTGGCTACTGCCGGCCTTGCTGCTCTCGTTGTGCTTCACTTCCTCTACGCTATTAAGCTCACGCTCCAGAATAAGAAGGCGCGTGGTAACAGTGCTTATGCTGTGACAGACCGTCCTGCTAAGGTAGAATGGGCTTCACAGAATATGTTCGTGCTCGGTGTAATCGTTGTGCTCGGTATGGGTCTTCACCTCTACAACTTCTGGTACAACATGATGCTCCAGGAATTGCTTCCTGCTGGCAATCACGCTCTCGCTACAAACGGTGTTTACTGGATTCAGCAGACATTCTCTTGCCCCGTTTACGTAGTTGTTTACCTCGTGTGGCTCGCAGCGCTTTGGTTCCACCTCACTCACGGTTTCTGGAGTGCTATGCAGACAATGGGTTGGAGCGGTAAGATCTGGTTCAACCGTTGGAAGAACATCTCTTACATCTACTCTACTATCATCATCTTGATGTACGTAGCAGTAGCATTGTGGTTCTTCGCTTGCAGCTTCTGCTGTGGCGCATCTTGCTAATTAAGGCATAGCCGAATGCAACCCGTTGCTCGGCACTACTCATTAATTTAATAGGGGGGCTTGAACGTTACAGCTTATTCCCCATTAAACACTATCCATAAATTTAATATGGCTACAATAGATTCTAAAATTCCTGAAGGTCTCGTTTCTGAGAAGTGGACCAACTATAAAGCTCACCAGAAATTGGTGAACCCCAAGAACAAGCGTAAGCTCGATGTTATCGTGGTAGGTACAGGTCTTGCTGGTGCAAGTGCTGCAGCTTCACTCGGTGAAATGGGCTTCAAAGTAAAGAACTTCTGCATTCAGGACTCACCCCGTCGTGCACACTCAATCGCTGCACAGGGTGGTATCAACGCTGCGAAGAACTACCAGAACGACGGCGACTCTGTTTACCGTCTTTTCTACGACACTGTAAAGGGTGGTGACTACCGTGCTCGCGAAGCTAACGTTTATCGTCTCGCTGAAGTAAGTGCAAGCATCATCGACCAGTGTGTGGCTCAGGGTGTTCCCTTCGCTCGCGAATACGGCGGTATGTTGGCAAACCGTTCATTCGGTGGTGCACAGGTAAGCCGTACTTTCTATGCTAAGGGTCAGACAGGTCAGCAGCTCCTCCTCGGTGCTTACTCAGCATTGATGTGCCAGGTAAATGCAGGTACTGTAGAACTCTACACTCGCTACGAAATGCTCGACGTTGTTATTATCGACGGTCGTGCTCGCGGTATCATCGCTCGCAACCTCGTAACTGGTGCTATCGAACGCTTCGCTGCTCACGCAGTAGTAATCGGTACTGGTGGTTATGGTAACGCATACTTCCTCTCAACTAACGCTATGGGCTGTAACTGTTCAGCTGCAATGGCTTGCTACCGTAAGGGTGCTTACTTCGCTAACCCCTCTTACGTACAGATTCACCCCACTTGTATCCCCGTTCACGGCGACAAGCAGTCAAAGCTCACTTTGATGTCAGAATCACTCCGTAACGACGGTCGTATCTGGGTGCCCAAGAAGTTGGAAGACGCTAAGAAGCTCCAGGAAGGTAAGATTCAGGGTAAGGACATTCCTGAAGAAGACCGCGACTACTACCTCGAACGTCGCTACCCCGCATTCGGTAACCTCGTTCCCCGTGACGTTGCTTCACGCGCAGCTAAGGAACGTTGCGACAAGGGCTTCGGCGTAAATAACACAGGTCTCGCTGTATTCCTCGACTTCTCTCAGGCTATCAAGGACTTCGGCCGTAAGGAAATCGAAGCTCGCTATGGTAACCTCTTCGATATGTACGAAGAAATCACTGACGAAAGCCCCTACGAAACTCCTATGATGATCTACCCTGCTGTTCACTACACGATGGGTGGTATCTGGGTTGACTACGAACTCCAGACATCAGTTAAGGGTCTCTTCGCAATCGGTGAATGTAACTTCTCTGACCACGGTGCTAACCGCCTCGGTGCTTCTGCATTGATGCAGGGTCTTGCTGACGGTTACTTCGTGCTTCCCTACACTATCCAGAACTACCTTTCTGACCAGATTACAGTTCCCCGCTTCTCAACAGACCTCCCCGAATTCAAGGCTGCAGAAGATGCTGTTAAGGCACGCATCCAGAAGCTCTTCAACATCAAGGGTAAGCGCTCGGTTGACTCTATCCACAAGGAACTCGGTCGCATCATGTGGGACTATGTAGGTATGGGTCGTACAGCAGAAGGCTTGAAGATAGGTCTTGCTAAGATGAAGGAACTCCGCAAGGAATTCTATGCTAACCTCTTCGTTCCTGGCACAGCAGAAGGCGTAAACGTTGAACTCGAAAAGGCTATCCGCCTCGAAGACTTCATCATCATGGGCGAACTCATCGCACACGACGCGCTCACTCGTAACGAATCTTGCGGTGGTCACTTCCGTGAAGAATACCAGACTGAAGAAGGCGAAGCTAAGCGCGACGACGAAAACTTCTTCTACGTTGGTTGCTGGGAATACCAGGGCAGCGACGATAAGGAACCCGTTCTCTACAAGGAACCCCTCGTTTACGAAGCAATCAAGGTTCAGACACGTAATTATAAAAATTAATTTCTTAGGTTTTTAGGTTTTAAGGTTTTAAGGTTATAAGAAGCTGGATGGGACCACACAAGAATCTAATCGTTTGGAAGAAAGGTATGGAATTGGCACAAATTGTTTATTCCGTAACTTCTACTTATCCGCAGTCTGAAATATTTGGATTGGTAAGTCAGATGAGAAGGTGTGCGGTTTCAATTCCGTCGAATATAGCCGAAGGTTATGGCCGAGAGTCGAATAAGGACTTGCTGCGCTTTTTACGTACAGCCTTAGGCTCGTCCAATGAGTTGGATACACAGTTGATTTTATCATCCCGGTTTGGTTATCTGTCGGATACACATTATCAGGAAGTGTCAAACCTCAATGAGGAGATAAACAAGATGCTGAAATCTCTCATATACAAACGGTCGGCTTCCACTGCGGAGCCCCTTAAAACCTCATAACCTCATAACCTCCAACCTCCAATATTATGGCAAAAAATATCAGCTTTACAATTAAATACTGGAAGCAGAATGGTCCTAAGGATGCAGGTCACTTCGAACAGCGTGAAATGAAGAACATCCCCGATGATACTTCATTCCTCGAAATGCTCGACATCCTCAACGAAGAACTCGTTAACGAGGGTAAGGAACCTTTCGTGTTCGACCACGACTGCCGCGAAGGTATTTGCGGTATGTGCTCACTCTACATCAACGGCACACCCCACGGCAAGACTGCTACAGGCGCTACTACTTGCCAGCTCTACATGCGTAAGTTCAACGACGGCGATACTATCACAGTAGAACCCTGGCGTTCAGCTGCATTCCCCGTTATCAAGGACTGTATGGTTGATCGCTCTGCATTCGATAAGATTCAGGCAGCAGGTGGTTACGTAACAGTTCGTACAGGTCAGCCCCAGGATGCTAACGCAATCCTCATCCCCAAGCAGGATGCTGACGAAGCTATGGACTGCGCTACTTGTATCGGTTGTGGTGCTTGCGTTGCAGCATGTAAGAATGGTTCTGCTATGCTCTACGTATCTTCTAAGGTTTCTCAGTTTGCCCTCCTTCCCCAGGGTCGCCCCGAAGCTGCTAAGCGCGCAAAGGCAATGGTGGCTAAGATGGACGAACTCGGCTTTGGTAACTGTACAAACACTCGCGCTTGCGAAGCTGTTTGCCCCAAGAACGAAAGCATCGCAAACATCGCTCGCCTCAACCGCGAATTTATCAAGGCGAAGTTGGCTGACTAATAAATAAAGACTTTAGACAGACCCAATAACATTCATCAACATTAGGCGTGTCGAAGTTTCGGCACGCCTATTTTTCTTTATTCTTAAAACATAGCTATGCAAAAGATATATGTAATTCTTTGGAGCATGCTGTTTTCATTTTTCAATGTCGCATGGATGAAAGCAGCTACAAACGTTTCATCATCACATCAATCGAAAGAAGAAACGCCTAATATCGTAGAGCTATACACCCACAGCGGCAACGTCTTTTACTATGCACTTGCTTCAAAACCTGTATTAAAGTATATCTCTACAGAAATTGTTATTGTTACCAATGAGGGTAGTGTTTCTTTCAACAAGAAAGATGTTAAAGAGGTAAACTTTGCATACATGGATGAAATCCCTAGCTCAATTGACGACATAACGTCTGCAGGAGTTATCAAGTATGAGAATCAAGTGCTTTCTGTTAGCAATTACAAACCAAAAACTGTTGTTTCTGTTTTTGGCATAGATGGGATTTTGCAAAAACGCGAAATTGTCGGAAAAGACGGTACAATATCAATAAACATGTCAACTTTGCCTAGCGCAATATATGTTATTAAAGTAGGCGACGACAGCCTTAAAATAAAGAAATGATGAACAAATTGAATATAAGGGTTTTATTACTCCTGTTGTGCGCACATTGCGTTCACAACACCCTCGCCCAAACCATTAGGGTTTACACCAACGACGGAACAATTAGAGAAGTTCCTTCTGTAGAGAATATTAAGTTTCACGACGTCAACACACTTGGTAAAAGTCTCTACCATGAACTCGAAAGTCGCAAATTTTACTCAACAACACTTCGTCTTATCAACGATTTAGGATACGCCGAAGTATTGTCGGGTAAGGGAAGCTTTACCCTCTTTGCTGCTCCCGATGCTGCCTACACAAACTTCTTCAAAAACAACGCTTGGGGAGTAAGCTCGTATGAAGACCTCACAAGAAGCCAAAAGTTGCAGCTCCTCAAGATGTCGATGCTCAACGATGCCATTGCTTTGCCTGAATCAACTACCACTGACGAAGGAGGAAAGCGCGCCTGCTTACGCCGCCCTACCGCAGCTACCACAGCTAACTTCGTCACACCTTTTACACCCGACGAACTCCCTTCACCTAACGGAAATACAACAGACTGGTTCAAATCACTACGTGAAAAAAATACAACCGTCTATTTGGGTACTTCAGAGACTTCTCCCATGGTAAATCAATTTTACCCAGAAGTACTCAAGCGCAATAAGGTACAGACATCCGACATCGAAACCATCACAGGACGCCCATGGAATTCAGAAAGCCAAAAAGCCATTGGTTTTCTGAACGATTGTCGTATCATTGAAGAAGGCATCACTTGCTCCAATGGCTTTTTGAACATTTTGGATAAAGTGCTTTTCCCCTCTGAATCAACATTCGAACAAATCCGCACAAACGGCAACACCAATCTCTTTAATCTTCTGCTCGATCGCTACGCTGCTCCTTATTATAACGCTGAACTCACACAAGCCTACAACTTAGAAAACAAGGCTGGTGTTGACGCTGTTTACGAAAAGAGTTTTATTAATTCGCCCCTATCGTCAGCATTCCGTTCTGAAAGTCAAGACGAAATTCCCGTCATGTTCATCCCCTGCGATGAAGCTGTGATAAACTACTTCGTCAATGGCAGTGGCGCCATGTTCATTGAGCAAAGTTGCGATCTGCCCAACACTGCTGATAATTTATCTCAAAACATTCAGCAGCTCCCCAATGCTATCGTAGAACTTATCATGGAAAACGTGATGAGCCATAACTTTACAAGCACTGTCCCCAGCAAGTTCCTCGATATTATCAATAGCGACATGAACGAGATGTTCCCCGGCTACAGAAATGCCCAGGAATACTATTCTGCTGTTGTCAAGCAATGCCTTTTTGCTAACAACGGTATTGTTTACGTCACTAACGTTTGGCCCACTATCACGACGTTCTCTTCTGTAATGTCTCCACTTATTTGCACTGAAAACACTAAAATCATTAACACGGTAATTACAGCTGACGACAACTACATCCAAGGAAGTTCCTACGAAATGGCTCCACTTAAGCAGTACTTCTCCACTTACCTTAAGATGACGCCCAACCACTTCTCCCTTTTCATCCCCACGGACGAAACATTGGGGAGCTATGGCTATGTTGATCCCGCAGGTTATTCTAAGGTGCCTTATGGTCATAAGAAGTCAGGTAACAATCGCTACTACTGGCGCTTTAGCTACGACGAAAAGGCAAAGGCTGAAACAGGTAAGATACCTTTGGAAGCTGTAGCTTATGTTTACGACCAGGATAAGGGTCAGGAAATTCCCGATGAAGCAGGTCGTGGTGGTGACAAGAAGAAGGGCTCTACTTTCGCTTCTAACTCTTCTGACGCAATTTCAAGCGCAAGCACATATGGTGGTGCAAAGCGTTTGCTCTTGGTTGAAATGATGAACCAACACCTTCTCGTACACGATGCTGACGACGAAATGGGTGGTAACCGTAAGTACTTCCTCAGCCGTAGTGGTGCTCCTGTTTACGTAGAGTCTTTGGGTGTTAAGGGCGAATCAGGTTTAGGTATCGGTGTGGGTGCTACCGTTAAGGGTGGTTTCCAGTTGATGCTTGACGGTGATGGCATTGATGCAAACAACCACAAGGCGAATGTATTGGAAGCTTACGATAAGACAGGAACTACCAACGGTTACGGTAACGGTATGACATATCTTATCGACCGTGCGTTGCAACCTACAATGCGTTCTGTTTACAATGTGATGAACGTGACAGATGCAGCAACTCCTGAAAATCCCTTCTCTAAGTTCTACGAATTGGCAGATCCTGCTACAGTTTCAGAACAGTTGTTGAAGGAAATCGGATTTATCGATACTACGTTGACTGTTAACGAACAGCAGCAAGAAAAGTTGAAGTATCACATCTTCGTTCGTAAGGATGATAATGTGAACAATACTAAGTCTTACTGTCCTGCAGCTGGCGAAAGCTTGGTTCGTTTCTTCAATAATTATAACTATACAGTCTATGTACCTACTAACGATCAGGTAGAGGCTGCGAAGGCTAATGGTTTGATGACATGGGATGAAATTGACAATTGGGT
>JAZLDQ010000045.1:0-72746 GCA_045614785.1 Alloprevotella sp. | reverse complement strand
TAACACTAAGTTTGCAGAGTAATTGGCGAAGCCAAAAAAGACAAACAAAAAAAACTCTAACAAGAGCAATGCCGAGATTGTTTTTTACTTTTGTTGTAGTAAAGAAAAAACAATCGTCCTACCAGGTAAAATATTTCAGTAAATGGTTCAAAAGAAACCAACCCCGGTTAAATACTTGGTAGGGTACGGCTGCACTTAAGACGAGATAGATTGTCAGTCCAATTTGCTAGAGACTATTTAGTGTTTCAGTCTAGTGCTGCTATCGGTTGTTAGAGTTTAACAAAATACAGCACAAAGCTATGAAAAAAATCTTTATTGGAATCGACTTTTCCAAGAAAACCTTAGACGCGACTGTAATGCGCGAGAACTATCTACATGAGAAGGGAGAGCATCTGAGCTTTTCAAACAACAAGACAGGTGCGATGAAACTCATTAAATGGGTGAAGGGTTTTGGTTCTATAGAAGAATGTCTTTTTTGTGGAGAAGATACTGGGCTTTATAGCAAAATTGCGTCTGAAACGCTTGTTGAGCAAGGTTGTTTTATGTGGCTTGATAGTGCACTTCGTATCAAGAGGAGTCTTGGAATATCTCGAGAAAAGAATGACAAGAAAGACTCGAGAGATATCGCACTCTACGCTGCTCGTTTTAAAGATCAAGCGGAATGTTATATCATTCTAGATCAAGCCACTGAAGCGCTCAAGAAACTCTTTACTATGCGTAAGAAATTGGTGGAAGCATATAATAGGTTGCTCGTAAATTATAACGAAAGCAAGAAATACTTTGACAATGAACTCTTGTCTGATGCATTTGCCATACATGAAGAACTCATCGCTCAAATAAAAGAGAAAATTAAGGCCTTGGAGAAAGAGATGAAGAAAATTATTAAGTCAAATTCTGAACTGAACAACACTTATAACATTCTCTCATCAATGCCTGGCATAGGACTCATCAATGCGACTGCATTTATTGTTTACACAAACAATTTCAAAAAATTCGATTACGATGCTCGTCGTATTGCTTCTTTCTGGGGCGTCGCACCATTTGGGCATACCTCAGGAACTAGTGTCAAGGGAACTCCTCATGTGTCGCATTATGCAGATTCATACTTAAAATCTATACTCTCAGAGGCTACTTTGTGTGCTACACGGTTCTGTCCTATAATTAGCGCGTATGTTGCTAGATTAAAACAAGCCGGGAAACACAAAAATGTTGTTTTGAATAATGCAAAGAATAAAATGATACACATACTTGTCGCTATGATCCGAAATAACGAAAAATTTAGAAAGGCGGCATAAATTTCTTTAAAATAGTTTGGCAGTTAACATAGATTGCCGGGGCGTGCGAGTGAGGCGAGCACCCCCGGTGATGAACTCACAAGCATTGCACCCTGGAGGGGTGCCCGAGCAACGAGTAACGAGTAACAAGATATGCTGGGTGTTGGGGCACTCTTCCAGAGTGCTACAACTCTCTGACATCACCCTCCCCGGGGGTATTCGCTACGCTCAAACCACCCGGTTACCGAGCGGTGACGCCTTCAGCGTCATTCAGCGAGTGAAACTCTTAAAGTTACCGAGCGGTGACGCCTTCAGCGTCATTTAGCGAGTGAAATTCTTAAAAGTTACCGAGCAGTGACGCCTTCAGTGTCATCACCAAACACTACTTCCCAACACGCTCAACCTCCGGATTTGAACGATGCGCACGCAATTTGGACAACAGTAATCATGTTTCGGTCGCGGATGCCGTAGGGGCCACTTTATGTCGGCCCGTCGCCCCACATGGGGCGAATACACGTCAGCACAAAACAATTGCACACACGCAACAATTATTGGCAAGTGCGCACCAAAATTAACAGCACAATTCTTTACGCCGCATCGGCGTACGGGCCGACATAAAGTGGCCCCTACACCATTCGGATGAAATTCCTACACCTTGAAATTTTCATAATTTATTAATTAACACATATTTATTATGAAACAAAAACTACACCCCCTCTGTGTTGCCCTCCTCGCCCTCGTGCTCTGCAACACGCCCCTCTTTGCCGAAGATTTCGAAGTCGATGGCATTTATTACAAAATCACCTCGTCAACGGATAAGACGGTAGCGGTGACTTATCGTGGATCCTCCTACAACTCTTATTCAAACGAATATTACGGTGCAGTCACCATTCCCGAATCCGTAACCTATAGTGGTAGCACCTACAGTGTGACCAGCATTGGGGATTTTGCTTTCGACGACTGCTCCAGTTTGACTTCCGTAGTGATTCCTAACAGTGTGACTAGCATTGGGCGTTCTGCTTTCTATTGGTGCTCCAGTTTGACTTCCGTGGTGATTCCTAACAGTGTGACCAGCATTGGGGCTTCTGCTTTCAGTGGTTGCCCCAGTTTGACTTCCATTGTAGTTGCTGAAGACAACGCAATATATGATTCGAGAGACAATTGTAATGCGATTATAGAAACCAAAACAAACACCTTGATTACTGGATGCAGAGAGACGACCATCCCTAACAGTGTGTCCAGCATTGGGGATGGTGCTTTCAATGGTTGCTCCAGTTTGACTTCCGTGGTGATTCCTAACAGTGTGACCAGCATTGGGATTTGGGCTTTCTATGAATGCTACAGTTTGACTTCCGTGGTGATTCCCAACAGTGTGACCAGCATTGGGGATTATGCTTTCTCACGTTGCTCCAGTTTGACTTCCGTGGTGATTCCTAACAGTGTGACCAGCATTGGATCTTCTGCTTTCAATGAATGCTCCAGTTTGACTTCCATTGCAGTTGCTGAAGGCAATCCAACATATGATTCAAGAAACAATTGTAATGCGATTATAGAAACCCAAACAAATACCTTGATTGCAGGATGTAGCAAGACGACTATCCCTAACAGTGTGACCAGCATTGGGTATTCTGCTTTCTATGGTTGCACCAGTCTGACTTCCGTGGAGATTCCTAACAGTGTGACCAGCATTGGGGAGTCTGCTTTCAAAAATTGCGACGGTTTGACTTCCGTGGAGATTCCTAACAGTGTGACCAGCATTGGGGAGGAAGCTTTCAAGAATTGCTCCAGTTTGACTTCCGTGGAGATTCCTAACAGTGTGACCAGCATTGGGGATGGTGCTTTCTCTTATTGCGACAGTTTGACTACCGTGGTGATTCCTAACAGTGTGACCAGCATTGGGGATAAGACTTTCTCTAGTTGCGACAATTTGACTGCCGTGGAAATTCCCAACAGTGTGACCAGCATTGGGTCTTCTGCTTTCTCTAATTGCTCCCGTTTGACTTCCGTGGAGATTCCTAACAATGTGACCAGCATTGGGGATTTTGCTTTCTATTATTGCTCCAGTTTGACTTCCGTGGTGATTCCTAACAGTGTGACCAGCATTGGGGATTATGCTTTCGAATATTGCTACGATTTAACAACAGCCACAGTAGGTTGTTCATGGATAACGAATCCCTTGTATGAATTTGATGAAAACGTAACGGTGAACGCCACGCTACATAGTTATGAAAATGGTGTTTGCACGGTGTGTGGCGAGGAAGATACTACGGGTATTGACGGGATTACGAGCAATGCTCATCAGCGAAGTGCGACATTCGACCTCCAAGGTCGCCGCGTGAACAACGCCGGCAAAGGCTTGTACATCGTGAATGGCAAGAAGGTAATGATAAAGTAGCGTACTATTACTCGTATGAAAAAAAGAATATCAAACGCCTAATGCGACTGCCGTTTCTATTGCAACCGAAGGCATATTAGCTACAAGTGGTAGTGAACACATCCCTGTGAATCCTAATCCCGATATCCTCGCAGCCAATGAACGCGGCTTTGCATCGCATGGCGATTACTGGGGAAATAGCGATTATTGGAATTAATGCAGATTTCGCAGCATTAATATAGAAGCAACCATAAAAAAAAAGAAACCAAACTCATGCTATGATGTGCGTGAGTTTGGTTTTATTTTTATGATTGCTGTTCGGTTTTAATTAACCCGATTAATTCCGGATAGCGATTTGCACATTGCCATATTGTTTCCCGAGCGGAATGGCAGTATAGTCAACTGACAATGTAAATTTCAAGCTCGCTTATATTTACAATAATTGCTATCTAATAAAAATTTAAACAAGGTCAAAAAAAATCCATAGCTACAATCCTATGAACATTGATAGAATTATAGCTATGAATTGAAAGATTCTATTTGTTAAGTTCTTGACTTAAATTTCATTTTTCTCACCAAAAGGGAATACTACCTTAGGTGAATAATCAATGGCTTCATCAGGAGTCATATCAGCATATGCCATGATTATGATTTCGTCACCTACCTGAAACTTTCGAGCCGCAGCACCATTCAAACAGATGCAACCCGAATGGCGAGGTCCTTTAATGACATACGTTTCAATACGTTCGCCATTCATATTATTCACTACATGCACATGCTCATTAGGAAGAAGCCCAGCTGCATCCATAAGATTCTCATCAATCGTTATGCTCCCCATATAATGGAGGTTAGCTTCTGTCACCGTAGCACAATGTATCTTCGATTTTAAAATACTTAATGTCATTATTCTCTTTGTAATTTATTCACCTGTTTACTTGTATCTAATATTGTCAATCAATCGCACAGGGCGTTCGCCACAATACACCGTAATACACCCAACAATACCTTCTGCATCACTCCAACTAGAAACACCTTGAAGAGTTGTATCGTCAACAATCTGGAAATATTCAACTTCAAGCCCTGGCACCTCATTTAGTTGTGACACAACATGATTGTGTGTTTCCATCACTGTATGTTCCTTGGCATACTCCACACTTTCAAAAAGACAACGAGAAATATTTACAGCCACTCCTCGCTCTGCTTCAGAAAGCAACGTATTGCGACTTGACATCGCTAAACCACTCTCTTCTCGTACAATAGGACACGGACGCAAATCAACCTCTATTTTCAAATCTTCGACCATAGCTTTTATTACAGCTATTTGCTGAAAATCCTTTTCACCGAAGTATGCAACATCAGGCTTCACCATGTAGAATAGCTTCGAAACGACCTGACAAACACCATTGAAATGCCCAGGACGCCTAGCCCCTTCCATTACACTATCAATGGGTGGATAAGAAAAACTACGCAGATCGGGCTCTGGATAAACTTCTTCAACGGTGGGGGCAAATACAAGATCTGCTCCTAACTTTTGAAGCATGTTGCAATCAGCCTCAAGTGTACGAGGATAGTTTTTCAAATCGTTTTTATCATTAAACTGAGTAGGATTTACAAATACGCTTACAACAGTATAACCATTTTCGTCAACGCATCTCTTCACCAACGATCCATGCCCTTCATGCAGAGCTCCCATCGTAGGGACTAAACCAATCGTCTTACCATCTTTGCGAATTTGAGCTAAAATAGCTTCTAACTCAACAACCGTATTTACAACTTTCATTTATATCTTATTGTTAATCAAATGCGGAAGCATAATCATTTTTGTTCAATGAGCAAATTTCGTTATTTATTATGAATTAGGATGAATTTTGTGTGTAAAAATGCTAAAAATGGAAGGGCAAACCGTTTTCAGAGGTCTTAAAACACTGAAAATCCAATATTTTTTCGTAATTTTGCAACCGGCTTTAAGCCACATACAGTTCATAAAAACTAATATAGACTTACATTAAAGAAAATGGCAAAGGCGAAAAAAATCTTATTCATCACCCAAGAAATGATTCCGTACGTGCCCGAAAGCGACATGTCAACGGTTGGACGAAAATTACCTCAAGCCATACAAGAACGCGGCATGGAAATCCGCACTTTTATGCCATGTTGGGGAATTATCAATGCTCGCCGCAATCAATTGCACGAAGTTATTCGCCTCTCGGGAATGAATATTGTTATTGACGACACAGACCATCCTCTCATTATAAAAGTGGCAAGCATCCAAGCAGCACGAATGCAAGTTTACTTCATCGATAATGACGACTTATTCCACAAGCGCGCAATGATGACCGATGCTGACGGCACTGAATACACTGATAATCTTGAACGTGCTATCTTCTACGCTCGTGGTGTGCTCGAAACCGTTAAAAAACTAAGATGGGTGCCTGATGTAATTCATTGTCAAGGTTGGATGGGGTCAATTGCTCCAATGCTTATCAAAAAAGCATTCGTTGACGAGCTACCCTTTGTTAACACAAAGATTGTATTCGACGCTTACGATGAGATGCCCTCGATCACACCCCCGGCTAATACAAAAGAATGCTTGAACTTTAGAAATATTGACAACAGCTATCTCGAAACATTAGACCTCGATTACACAGCTCCAGATATTATGGCACGCTTGGCAATCAAGTTCTCTGACGGATTAGTTGTTTCGAACGAAGAAAAGCATGCCAGCCTCATTGCTTATGCAAAGGAACTAGGAATCCCTGTAGCGATACGCAAGAACGATGTTCCTTTTGAAGACTTGTACAACGATCTGTACGATGCCATCGTTGAGGAATAAATAAAAAATCCCACAAATGTGCCGATGTGCCTCAAGCACATTGGCACATTCAATCTTAAGCAAATTTATATTGCCGTGAAAATAAAAAAACACTCATTACTTGGGCTTCTAATGTGTGCAGCGATAGCTATAACTTCTGCTTGCGACGACACAACAGACACACTTGGAACCTCCTTAATGCCAGAACATGACATTATCTCAACATCAACCGAAACTTACAAAATCTCATCGAAAACACAAGTTGCAGACTCAGTTTTGGCAAACACAAGCACATGCTACCTAGGAAGCGTTGTTGACCCTGAAACGAAAGCTAAAACAACATGCGACTTCATGGCACAATTCCATGTGCACGAAAAGTTTCAGATGCCACAACGCGAAAAAATGTTGCTTGATGAGAACAACGAAATTATCATTGATTCATGCGACATCCGCATTTATTTCGATAGTTACTACGGCGACTCTCTTACATCCATGAAGCTCATGGTGCAAGAACTTGACACCGCAAACGTCATTGAGGAAGGAGTAAAGTATTACACAAACATTGACCCTACGCAATACCTCAATCCCGATCCTAATTCAGCATTTTCTATGACGTATGCCGTGAAGGACTTTACTCGCCCAAGCACAGAGACTGATGGTTCGACCTATTATCGAAGCATTCGTATCCCGCTTAAGAGTGAGTATGGAAAAGGCTTGATCGACAAATACTATCTTCACCCTGAATACTATCGTAACTCTTACACATTCATACACCACGTATGCCCAGGCTTCTACTTCAAAATAGCAGGAGGTGTAGGCAGTATGATTAAGACGGTCATTACTACGCTTAACGTGTACTTCCGTTACCACACAATAAATGAAACAGGACGCGACACACTCATCGCAGGGCTCCAGCGAATGGCAGCTACAGAGGAGGTTATTCAGACGACTCGCGTAGAAAACAAGCTCCCCGCTGAAATAACGGACCCCAATAATGCTTATAGCTACATTAAATCGCCTGCCGCCCTCTACACGGAATTAACACTCCCTGTAAGCGACATCGTGAGTGGTGAGCACTACAACGACACCATCAACTCAGCTTCGTTTAGCATCCGATGCTATCCTATGGAGTCGCAAAACAAGTACACTTTGGCACCTCCTCCTACCGTTCTACTCATCAGAAAATCAGAGCAGTACTTATTCTTTGAGAAGAAAAAGCTCACAGGCACAGATGCTTACATTGCAAAATACAATTCGCAATACAAATCTTATACATTTGACAACGTAAGCCAGCTAATCAAAAAGCTACGTGATGAGCGAGATAATGGTGCAGGCGTTACACCCATTGACACTGAGGAACAACGAGAAGCTAAATTTGCTATTTGGGAAGCCAACAATCCTGATTGGAACAAGCTAGTATTGCTCCCTGTTGCAGCTCAATACTCCACCTCTAATTCATATGCAGGCGCCACACAAACTCTTACTCGCCTTAACAACGAGCTAGGCATGTATAGCACAAAACTTGAAGGAGGAACTAATAGCATAAATCTTCAGGTAATTTACACACGATTTAAGCAATAACACATTCCACAAAAGGGATTAGCATTTAGCGAATTTTCCAAGCAATAGCTAAACGCTAATTCCTTATTTTTTAAAGGTATATAAAGCCAACCTTAAACTATATGCAAGCATTTCTATTAGCCGCAGGCTTAGGTACACGACTCAAGCCACTCACTGACCGTATGCCTAAAGCACTCGTACCCGTTGCAGGACGTCCTCTGCTTGACCACACCATCCTTAAGCTTCAAGCGGCAGGTATAAACAACATCGTTGTCAACATCCATCATTTTGCCGAACAAATCAAGGAATACCTTCAAAAGCACTCTTACCAAGCTAACATCAGCCTATCCGACGAATCAGAACATCTCTTGGAAACGGGCGGAGGGCTACGTCATGCTGAACATCTATTTCATACAAACGAACCTATCCTCATTCACAACGTTGACATACTAAGCAACGCCAACCTTGAGGAACTCTATCAAATAGGGCAACAACATGATGCTGTTCTGCTAGTCTCAAACCGCGAAACACAACGCTACCTGCTATTCAATCAACACAATCGGCTTGTAGGTTGGACGAACGTTGCTACCGGTGAAGTTAAATCCCCCTATCCTAACCTTAATACAGAGCAATGCAAACGTTTTGCTTTTTCGGGCATACATACATTTTCTCCATCACTTTTTCCTTTGATGAGAAATTGGCCTGAAAAGTTCTCGATTATAGACTTCTACCTTAGCATTTGCGACACAGTTGATATAACTTGTCACTTCGACGAGAATCTTCAACTCCTGGATGTTGGAAAATGCGATACACTAGCCATAGCTGAGCGACTTTTAGAGCAACAAACATCTCTGTAATGGAATAACCAATCTACGGTAATCCCACCACCGAAAAAAAGAATAACCAGCCTCGTTTTTAATATTTGCTTCATTATTAAAACGAGACTGGTTGTTTTGTTTTCTAAAAAGGCACATCACCACTAGGGGGAATAATGGGAAGATCTGCTGGCGGAATTGCATCTTCAACACTAACATGGGTCAATGAAGAACCAAGCTCTTCGCCTGGCAATGGGATGTAAGCATCTTCATTGCGATTTTGGAAACGCGCAAAATGTCCCTTAAAGCTAAGCAGCACGCTACCGACCGCACCATTACGATGCTTTGCGATAATGATTTCAGCCATGCCTCGAAGGTCGCGTCCGTGCTCATCTTGATAGATATGATAGTATTCAGGACGGTGAATAAAGCACACCATGTCGGCATCCTGCTCAATGGCTCCCGATTCGCGCAAGTCGCTCAACTGAGGACGCTTATTTTGTCCATCTCGTCCTTCAACACCACGATTGAGCTGAGAGAGCGCCAAGATAGGAATGTTCAATTCCTTTGCCAACCCTTTAAGCGAACGCGAAATGGTTGAGACTTCTTCTTGTCGGCTACCATAACTCATGCCCGAAGCGTTCATCAGCTGAAGGTAGTCAATCATAATGAGCCTTACGCCATGCTCACGAACAAGACGTCGCGCCTTGGTACGAAGCTCAAAGACCGAAAGCTGTGGAGTATCATCAACAAAGATGGGCTTCCCGTGAAGATGACGCACACGATTGTCGAGGCGTTGCCACTCATCAGGAGTTAATTGTCCGCTCTTGATTTTTTCGGCATGAATTTCGGCCACATTAACTATCAAGCGGTTTACAAGTTGCACGTTCGCCATTTCAAGCGAGAAGAAAGCCACAGGAATACTTTGGTCAACGGCTATATTCTTTGCCATACTGAGTGCGAACGCCGTCTTACCCATAGCAGGACGCGCAGCAAGAATTACAAGGTCTGAATTTTGCCAACCTGAAGTAATCTTATCGAGCTCGGTAAACCCAGATGCAATACCCGAAAGCCCATCACTACAAGCCGCCGCCTTACGCAACATTTCGTAGGCTTCGCCAATTACTGGGTCAATTTGAGTATAGTCTTTCTTAAGATTTTGCTGAGAGATTTGAAAAAGTTGTCCTTCAGCCTCTTGCATCAACTCGTCGATGTCCTGCGTTACGTCGAAGGCCTTTTCTTGAATCTCTCCCGTATATTTAATGAGTACGCGCGCAAGATACTTCTGCGCAATTATTCGTGCGTGATATTCAAGGTGAGCAGCTGAGGTGACCAAGCTTGAGAGTTGCGTAATATAGAATGGTCCGCCAACAACATCGAGCACCCCCATACGATTTAATTCCTCTGTAACCGTGAGGATATCCATGGGCTTCTGGTCGAGGTTTAACTTACGGATGGCCTCATAAATATATTGATGTCGGGGTTCATAGAAACTATCAGGATTAAGTATCTCTGAAACCTGAGAGTAGGCATCCTTCTCAATCAACAAAGCACCAAGCACTGTCTTTTCCAGGTCTATAGCCTGGGGTTGCAAATGCCCTGCAGGCGTTGGTCCTTGTGCTGAAGATGCACTTTTTCTCGTTGACTTCTTGGGTGGAGTTTGCATAGATTTAAGAGAAATTGAAAAGCAATTAATAATTTTCTTCCGAAGAATCGGGAATAAAAGCATAGCAACCAACATCAGCACTTTCCGCACTACGCACTATGCCGTGACGGTCATACGGATAAGTAACACTACTTACGCTTGCATCGGCCGCACCTACCGCCTGTGACTTTTCTGATAAGCCAAATGTAAAAATAAGCTTGTCCAAGTCAAAAGCAGGTTCAAAATTGTCAGCCCTACTTACGCCCGAAGCACCATCATCCCATACACAATTTTTCACGTAAGGACTATCATAAGCAGGCGTGTTAAGCAAGCAATATTCGAAGCTATAATTAAAAGCATCTTCCTTATACCTGTCAGAAGATCCTCCCATTATTTCATCGGATGCATAGCCCGTAATAAGACTATTCACAAAGCTCAGTTTTTCTAAAGGATAACGATGTTCGCCATCAAAGTTAGCAAAATTAAGAGCATTGCCACGAGTAGCTGAGAAGGGATAAAATTGAGCCAATGTGCAATGTACAAATTGATGGTTGCCGCCACGCACTGTAACACAATTGCCACCCGCATTCGAGAGTTGCGTATTGCCTACTATCGAAGTACAAGCGTAAAGACGTAAGGCATCTGCAACAACGTTGTGAACGATTGAATTTTCCAACTTAAGCTTCAGTTGCGACACGCTCGAACTATCACAATAGATACCATAAGTGCCACTATGAACATCTACAAAATCTAGGTGATTATCGTAGGAATCAGAATGAAAATGCACCCCACCCCATTGACCAGAAATACGGTCGTAAGGTTGATCCTTAAACATATCATCCATACGGTCACCGCGGAACATGATAGGCTTTTCAAGCGTGCCCAAAGCCTTAAGCGTACCTTTCACCTCAACCGATGCCGTTGACGACATTAAAAACACTGCGCCAGCTTCGATCGTTAAAGTCACACCAGGCATTACGACCAAACTATCCTTTACATGATAAGGACGTTTGCTCAAAAGCACAGTATCCTTGTCAATAACCCAGCCATCGTGCGACACGACATTCTGCCCTGCTGCATAGAGATTCAAAACCTGAACGGCTCCTCCTTGAAGATAAAAAAGCAATTGTCCTGAATAACGTGTCGGCTCGTCTTCATCCGTTTTAGGTGGCATTGCGTCCACAAAAATCGTGAGACTATCCTTTGCACGAAGTTCGAAATCAGCCGTCACCTCTGGCCCTACGTATGCCCCATAAACATTAGCTCTAAACACCTCTACTGGCATGGACGCAAACTGGACATTCGTGATTTTAAGATTCTCATTCGTAGGATTATACACTCGAAAAGAATACGTCACAGAACGTTGCCCAGCAATAAGTGTATCGAAATCAACACTATCTACTGAGAAGGTAAGGCATGGTTGCGAAACGCTTGCAAATTCTTCCTCTTCAATGCAAGCCATAAACATCACCACACTGAGAATTATGGGCAAAATATTACGCATCGTAAATCAATTATTGCTTGTTTAAGGTAGGTTCTATAAATTAGTTTTAAAATTTCTTTTGGTAGATTCTCTACTTGGTCGCTTTGCTTATCTTTTTGGTCTTTTTCTCTTTAACTCCTTGAAACGTAGCTCGCTACGCTTCTTCGTCTTCAAAAAGAAAAATCCTCAAAAATCTTAAGCAAATCAACTCAAGCTAATTTATAGAACCTACCTTAAATGTTGCAAAGGAGCCTGACGACGCACCGTTGACTTAAGTTCGGTTCCTTTGTGCTTCGGACGCCAAACGAAGATATCATCCTTATGAAGCGGACGCACATAGTCAAACCATTCGAAGTTCTCCAATCGTTTGTGCTCGCGTGGCGCCATTCCTAAGGCATAGAATTTTCCATCGGCAGGAGGAGTCCAGAGCTTATCCAACTTGCGTTGCTCCATGAACATGCGCAACTTGCTTGTCTCTACATACACTTGATAGAGCACCAAACTATCTTTCTCCAAAGGATAGAACACTACGCGCACGTTGCCATGCACCTGATTTTCGCGTATCTCTCCTCCTTCGTAATAGGAGCGCATTTCGTGTCCGCTTATCTGATTGTAGTTTACCGAATCAACGCGCTCTACGAGCAAGGCTTGACGACAAACATAGACACTATCGAGCGTAGAGTCATTGAAAAATATGTTGATTTCCTCACCCAATATTTGACGGTTATCACTCCAAATGATTGGGTCTCGAAACATCTTCATCACACGATCTTTGCTTGAAAACACCAAACTATCGCATACGGCTTGAATGTCCTTTCGATAAGCTCGCACATGGAAATAAGCATCGAGCTTACGCCACACCGAATCTGTTTCAATGTTATAAGTATGCAATTTCAACGAATCGGCATGCACATAAAGTGTATCAGGTCCGTTGGAGTAATCCATAATTACTGCCGAATCCGTACACAAGGCCTCTCCCGTCAACTCATTGTACCAAACGTAATGACCAGCCATCATGTTCTTATTCAGTTTGTCATGATAGTCAATGTTGCCATAAGCCATCATATCGCCCTGCGTCTTATAATAGTGAAGACTATCGCCCGTCATCACTTTATCATCTGATAGCAGAACGGAACGATCGTAAAGGCGGGCAATCTCCGTATCGGTGTTGTAATAACCATTCTGAGTGTGAATCACGCTACGTCCGCTTTCTATCGTCGAAAATCCCATGACGTGCGCCCACTTTGTGACGGTGTGATAATTCAGTGTATCGCTACTTACCGTGAGTTTAGGATTGGTCAACTTTACGCCATAAAAGAAGTTGGCTTCCTTCGTCTTTACCAAATACTCGCCCCAATCAGACGTCAACTTGTTGTCACCATCGATCAGCGTACCTCCTTCGAAAAAATAGCCTACACTATCCACTCGGTCGTAATTCAAGCTATCGGTGTAGAGTTTTTGCGTGTTATGCGTCAACACCACGTTGTTACGCATCTGCGCAAGCATAGCCTCGCCATCATAATAGAGCGAGTCGCCTTCCAACGTAAGCGTATCGCCTTGGTGCATACTTACTCGCCCCATTGCTTCGAATGAGTTGGTACGAATATAATACACCGCACTATCACAATACATCAGCATACCGGCATGACTAAACACGACATTGCCACTCAAGCGATGCGCGCCTGGATAGAGATAGTCGTTGAAATTCCAATTGTCGGCATGCTTCAAAATGATCTTGCGAGTATCATCTTCGGCCTCGTTTTCCGACAGAGCCTTTGTGCTAGCAAACGCAAAAGTTTGGGCAATGCTTGCCACAAAAAGAAGCAGCCCTGCCCAAACCAATTTTGTATTATTTAAAAACTTCGTCAACATGTATTGATAAAGGATTACCCTTTAGAGAAGAAAAGATACACGTAATCAGCGCATTACGCTCCTCTTACTTACTCCAGTTGGGATACTTAAAGTTACAATTACGCCATTCGGGATTGATACGCACATACGTTGAACGTTGCTTATCTGCTATCCATTTGTCAAGTTTTTCGGCACGTCGTTCCTTCATCACCACTTCTTTCAACACCTGATAATCCTCAGTTAGCGTAGCTCTATGCGCTTCAATTCTCGACTTCAACTTAATGACGGCACAAATTTCCTTGCCTTGATCGGTGGTGTAAACAAACGCATCGGACACATCGCCAACGCTCATGTTTTCGACCTTTCGAGCAATCTCCGCTGGCAACTTCTTCATCACGAACTTCGAAGTAATCTCCTGCGTTTCGCGATCGAAATTCACCATCAAGCCCTTGTTGTTGCGCGTGTCTTTATCGTCAGAGAGCATGGCTGCTGCATCTTCGAAGGTAAAGAGGTTGTTCTTGATATCCGAAGCGATGGAGTCCAAACGTGCGAGCTCCTTGGTATATACACTATCCTCAATCTCGGGCTTCAGCAAAATGTGGCGCAAGTTTGCCTTATCGCCCTTCTTGTCGATGAGCTGGATAATGTGGTAGCCAAACTCTGTACGCACAATCTTCGAAACCTTCTTGGGGTCGTTGAGCGCAAAAGCTACATTCGAAAATTCGGGCACAAACTGATTTCGTCCGCTATAGCCTAATTCGCCGCCAACACGCGCTGAGCCAGGGTCTTGCGAGTATATCTTAGCTAGATTGGCGAAGTCGGCTTCACCTTCGTTCACACGGCGTGCAAATTCTCTTAATCGCTCTTCTATGCGAACGACCTCTGCACGCGTAGGTTGGGGCTGCGTGGTGATAATCTGCACTTCAACCATCGTTGGTATCAACGGGAGCGAATCTTCGGGCATGTCCTTGAAATGGGCTCTTACCTCGGCAGGAGTCACCTTCAGGTTGCGTGTCAGTGAAGCCTGCACTTGCTCCACCATGTTCTGATGGCGCATATTCTTCGCTAGCTTCTCCTTGATTTGTGGGAGTGTGAGATTAAAATATTTCTCCACATTTTCGCGCGAACCCAGGTTCTGAATATAGTAATCTATACGTTCGTTTACGGCCTTCAGCACTAACGACTCGCTCACCTCGATAGAGTCGAGCGATGCTTGATGCAAAAACAACTTTTGTATAGCCAATTGCTCGGGTATTGTGCAATAAGGGTCTTCGATGGGCGTACCTTCCGCCTCGGCTTGCAATCTTGTTTCTTCTACGTCGGAGAGCAATATGGGTTCGTCACCAATCACCCAAATCACCTCATCCACCACATTCGATTGAGCAAAAGCCGATGTGCACCATAAGCCAAGGAGCACAACTAATACTTTGTTCATAAATAGTTTCTATAAAATTGAACTCTACAAGCCTACTTCATCGTTGAAAGCACGCTTTCGTTGATGGTGAAAGTGAACTTCTTACGCAAACCTTCCACCCACTTTTCTTCCATCACGCGAGTGTAGTCGGCCACGACTTGGGCCTTAACGTCTAAATAAGTCTTTGGTTGCTTCTTTTTCTTACCGTAAGCCTCTACGATAGCATACTTCGATTGTGGCTTTGCATCGCCTTTCTTGAATACGTAATAGTCAACATAGCGGTTTTCGCCAGCCTTGCAAAGGTAAGGTCCCTGCACGCTGCATACTACGCTATCCTTATTGACTTCCTGACGAAGCACCTTGCGCCAATCGGCCTTTGCGTGCTTCTTCAGAATCTTCTTTACTTTCTTTACGATAGCCTTGTCGTTGGCCTGAATTACGAAGCCTTCGTATCGGGGTTCATCCCATTTGTAGGCAGCTTTGTTTTGCTTGAAATGAGCTTCCAGGTTAACGGTGTCCTTTGCCGCTGCATCCCACACCTTTTCCTTCGCTACTTCATAGAGCAAAAGGCCATCGTAGTATTCATTGACGAGATATTGCACCTCGGGATTCTTCTCTACGGCCTCCTTGAGCAACTGCTGCATCACGTCTTCGCGCGTAAGCTTGCCATTCGATGCCTTGATGCGTGCGTTCATATTTGCTTCGGCTGAGGCTTCTTCGATGCCTTGACTCTTAAGCATCTGTATGATCATGGGGCGCAACACGACGTAGGGATCCAACTCCTTGCGCTCTTCCATGAATATAATATGATAACCCACGGGCGAAAGCACGGGCTTCGAAATCTGTCCTGCCTCGAGTGCATAAGCGGCGTCTTCAAACTCCTTCAGCGTGCTACCAGGACCTATCCAAGGCAAGCGACCGCCATTCTTTGCCGAACCTGGGTCGCCGCTAAATTGCTTTGCGAGCTCGTGGAAGTCGGCACCATTTTGCAACGCTACATGCAATGAGTCGGCACGCTTTGCGGCTTCGTCACACACGGCTTGCGATGCATTCTGTTCTAAGCGGAGCAAGATATGCGAGCAACGGAGCAGGTGCTTTCCGCCCAACTGCTTTTGCATACCGCTATAGTAATCCTGCGCACGATTTTCGATGAATACCGTATCGACCAACAGGGGTGTTAGCTGCATATCGCGATACTGTCGGAATTCGGCAACAAACGAGGTCAACGTGTCGTAACCTAAAGCTTCGGCTTCGGCCACCTTGAGCTTATAGTTCACGTACATCTGAGCGTATTCCTGAGCTGAAATCTGCTCTACGGCACCCTCAGTACCATTATTTTTGTTGTACGAATACGAAAATTCGGCCAACGTCACGGGCTTATTGTTCACGGTCATCACCACGTCCGACGCCTGTTGTGCGAAGAGCGATGTGCCGCAAAAAAGACTCAATATTAATGCTACTTTTTTCATTCGGATAAAATTATAAAAACAGAATAAGATGTGCAAATATGGACGCGCCAACACTTTTGGTTTCTTCGCGAAAAGTGTCGGTAACGCTCACATTTGCACACCCTACTCCTATACTATATAATAGTTTTTTCTTACCATGTGTTAGTTATCACTACGCGAGTAGTTGGGTGCTTCACTGGTAATTGTGATGTCGTGAGGATGGCTTTCGAGCACACCTGCGTTGGTGATACGTGTGAAGCGTGCATTCCAAAGCGCCTGGATAGTAGCAGCTCCGCAATAACCCATACCTGAACGAAGGCCGCCTACCAACTGATAGATCACTTCCTGCACTGTTCCCTTGTAGGGCACACGTCCTGCGATACCTTCGGGCACGAGCTTCTTAGCTTCTGTGACAGCACCCTGGAAGTAGCGGTCCTTAGAGCCATTTTCCATGGCTTCGAGCGAACCCATACCGCGGTATGACTTAAACTTACGGCCGTTGAAGATGATAGTGTCGCCAGGAGATTCTTCACAACCTGCCACGAGCGAACCAATCATTACGCAATAGCCACCAGCGGCAATCGCCTTAACGATGTCGCCCGAATAGCGCAAACCTCCATCGGCAATGAGGGGCACACCTGTTCCTTCGAGCGCCTTTGCCACGTCGTAAACGGCTGAGAGCTGGGGCACACCCACACCTGCCACAACGCGTGTCGTACAGATTGAGCCTGGGCCAATACCTACCTTCACACCGTCAGCACCTGCTTCTACCAACGCCTTTGCGGCTTCGCCCGTAGCTACGTTACCTACTACGATATCTACGTCCTTAAAGCGTTCCTTAGCAATGCGCAAGCGGTCGATTACACCCTTCGAATGACCATGGGCAGTGTCGATAATGATAGCGTCAACACCAGCGTTCACGAGTGCTTCCATACGGTCGAGCGTATCTGCCGTAACGCCCACACCTGCTGCTACGCGCAAGCGTCCCTTGCTATCCTTACAAGCCATGGGCTTATCCTTTGCCTTCTGAATGTCCTTGTAGGTAATGAGGCCCACCAAGCGGTTGTCCTTATCTACTACGGGGAGCTTTTCAATCTTGTTTTCCTGAAGAATCTGGCTAGCTGCTTGCCAATCGGTGTGCTGAGTAGTAGTCACCAAATTCTCGGTTGTCATCACGTCGTCAATCAACTTTGAAGCATCGCGTTCGAAGCGCAAGTCGCGATTTGTCACGATACCTACCAAGTGCATTTCGTCGTCAACCACGGGGATACCACCAATGTGATATTCTGCCATAATGGCCAACGCATCGCCTACGGTTGAGCCGCGCTTAATTGTCACGGGGTCGTAAATCATACCGTTTTCGGCACGCTTCACGATAGCCACTTGGCGCGCTTGCTCCTCAATCGACATGTTCTTATGGATAACGCCAATACCACCTTCACGAGCAATAGCAATCGCCATCTTCGCTTCTGTCACGGTGTCCATAGCGGCCGTAACGAAAGGAATCTTCAAGTCAATGTTTCGTGAAAACTTTGTGCTCAAATCTGCCATATAGGGGAGCACTTCTGAATAAGAAGGTACGAGGAGGACATCGTCAAAAGTAAGTCCGTCCATCACGATGCGATCTGCAATAAAATTAGAAGCCATAATGTTATGTATTGTAAAGATGGTGCTTTCAAGAGAGATAGATATTAAATGTGTAACGTCCGAACATACTGCTCGTTTTTTCACTTCAAGTCGTTCATACCTACACGAATAACTCCACCTTCTCCGCTAATTCATTTTTATATTTTTGCAAAATTACAAATTATTTCCTAAAATCAACTACCTACGAGGCTATATTTTTTCATGATTCAAATGCAAATTTTCCCTTCTGTCAGCAGACAAGTGGCTAAGGCATTCAAAATCACTCAAATCTTCGTAGCTCGCAAAATCTCGCGCTTACCGCCTACGGGGCCTGCCAAGCGCTCTACCTTGAAGCCTACCTGCTGCAACATGCGCCTTACGATGCCCTTGGCGCAATAGGTGGTCAGCACCCCACCCTCGTTCATCATGCCATACACGCGCTCCATGAGCTCGAGCGTCCACATTTCGGGTTGCTTCTCGGGGGCAAAGGCATCGTAGTAAACGACATCTACAGGGGCTACCACCACCTGCCTCACGTCGGCATGCAACTTTAGCAGCTTGAAGTTTTCGCTCAGGGGCGCTTCCTCGTCCCACGGTGCTCTATGCAGGGCCTCGAACAGGGGCGAATCGCTATAACCCAGCGGTGCCACTTCCTCCCACGCGAGGGGGTAAAGTTCTACGGCATTGTAGGCCACCTTGAAGCCTTCGCGCTCACAACGCTTGAGCGTGAGCATCGCATTAAGCCCTGTGCCGAGCCCAATCTCCAGCACACGAAGCTCGCGCTCTACGTGCATTCTATGCGCTTGCATCAAGCCCATCTCTATATAAATATGTTCGGCCTCGGCCAAGGCGCCCTTCACGGAGTGGTAATGCTCGTCCAACGCTGGCACATAGAGCGTGGCGCTCCCATCGTCGGTCAGCATCAACTGGCGCTCCATCAGGCTATTTTGATTCTTATCACTCATTCTGTTTTCTTTTTTAGCTCAACAAAGTTATGGCAAATATTCCAAACTCGCGTGTCCTACCCTCAAAAATATAGAGGAGGGAGGCGAAAATAATATTCACCCCCCTATTGTACAACTGCCGTTCGGACGACTCTCTCGTCCTCTCGTTTACTCGTCCTCTCGACTACTAGCTTATTCACCCAGCTTCGCCCAGATGGTCTTCAATCACACTCATCTGCTGGCGAGTGAGCAAGCGCTGATGGTCGTGATAGCCTGCTCTGAGGAGCGCCTTGTGCAAGCCTTTCGTGACTATTATCTCCTTTCGAAAGAGGCGCAATGCCGTTTTATACCCACGGTCGGGATAGTAGCGCATGGCGATGTTGCCAAACTGATACATCCTGCCCGACATAGGGCGCTTGCGCGTTGTATTATTAATTGCTTCTGTATTCATTTTGTTCTAATCTATTGATTTATAAAGTAGTAACCACGCTTTTATACCCTTCCGTCTTCCGATAGCTCACGATGCCGCACGCCTGCGAGGGTTCGTCGGCAATCGCCTCGATGTAGCCACGGCGTTTCCAGTTGGCGAGCATGGCCTTGAGGCTCCCTGTGCGGATGCCGAGGCGCTGGCGTAGCTGACCTGCCTCTTCGCGTGTGAAGACAGCGGGCAGAAGTTCGAGCAGATTGCGAGGTCCGGGGCGCTCCTTGGTGCCCAGCACGTTATCCTGTTCTACAATGCTATTGCCGAAGAATTGCATCTTACACCATAGGTCGTACTTCAGCGACCAGCGCACGAAGTGCTCTATCGTCTTGTCCCACTTCTCGCCTTGCGCCACGTAGAGCACCATGGCTTTGAGGTAGGCTATCACGTTGGCACGATACGAGAGGTTCTCATACACACGGCTTTGCGAAAGGCGTGCAAAGTCAGCACACTCCTCAATGAGCTTCTGCGCCAACTTCCTTGCCTGGGGGCAATCCACGAGTCCGCGCGCACTATTCAGGCGTTCGATATAGGGGCGAAGTTGCTCATCGAAACCCTTGTCGTAGATGCCATAGATGGGCATGGGCGCTCCGATTTCGCGCTCGGGGATGGTGCAGAAGTTGATGCGCGAGATGGGGCCATCGGTGAGCACTCCCGAGAAGTAGCGCTTGCCTTTTTGCACCGTGGTCGAGGCGTTCCAGTTGAAGCGGATGCACACACGTTCGCTCACGCTCCCTGTGCCCACACGCGTTTGTCCGTACACGTTGCCAGGGTCGAAGGCCAGGCACATGATTTGGAATTGCGCCTTGCTTCGGGCGGAGGTCTTGAGGGCGTCGAATTGGTCAATCTCGTTCATCTTCGTGTAGAGAAAGCGCTCCTCGGCATCGGCCAGGCGTTGCACGAAGGCGGCATTCGTCATGTCGGGGTCGATTTCCTGAATCACGAGGCCCTCGGGGCGCTGGCGCTTATCCTTGTTCGCACCTTTTGAGGTCACCTCGCGCTTCCACTCACGCTCTCTTCTGAGGTTTTCTTCATCCCTCCTGCGGATGTCGGCCATGATGCGGTTGATGGGTTCGGTGATGCAGTTCTTACCCGCTCCTGTGCCTGCCATGAGCACGTTCATGAGCGTTGCTTCGTGCTCCACATTGTCGATGTACTTAAAGCGCGTTTGCCACAGGTGTGCCCCCAGTGCGGGGAATACGGCTTGCGCCACGGCAGCCTTATACACCTCGGGCGTTTTGCTCACGAGGAGGCGGATGAGCGGGGGCAGCGTCTTGGGCATTTTGGGCGGTTCGGGCGCCTCGCCATCGTCTTCTTTAGCGGCCTCTTGCTGGTTCTTGCAAAGCTCTAACACACGCTGCATAATACTCGGTAGCTTAGGCAATTGTGAGCGCGAACAAGCACTCCGAATTGTCGCCATCCACTTCTCACGACTTTCGCCATAAGTGGGCAATACGCTGGCTATCCACAGAGGATCATCATTACACACATAGCGCAGGTGGCACGCCATAGAAAAGATAAAATTGTTGCGACTCCCATGCGCTGGCGCCCCTCCCATCTGCTCCTCGAGCACGCTGACAAGGTTGGGGTATTGCAGGGGCGGAAAGGTGTTGGGGGAAAGCTCTATAGCTTCAACAGCTCCTATAGGCTCTATGGCTTCTATAGGTTCTATAGTTTCTATAGCCTCTGCAGCGCGCTCCGCAAAGAGCTCCGCCTCGTCCAGCCATAGCACATAATCCCTGCTCACCACGAAGGAGCTGCGGGCATAGTCCTTGACGCAGGCGTCGTAGGTAGTGTCGCCCAGCTGCTTGGCCATCCAGGCTTGTGCGCGTGCGAGGCTCATCCCTTTGGGGATTACGAAGATGAGTCGAAGGCCTTCATAACTCGGTGTTATATGCGCCATTACAATCTTTAGTTCTTCCTTTCGTGGAGATATCTCCGCCCATCGCTGCTCAGGGTTGGCGATGTGGTCGAGGTCGTAGATGGAGAGTCCCGAGGGGATGGCTTCGGCATTGAGGCGACGCCCATTCTTAAAGGTGGCGTGGGGTGTGAGGATGGGGAGCTGCTTCTTCAGATTTCCTTTGAGCGTTTCGAAGTCGTCGGCAGAGAGTTCGCCCCTCATCTTTCGCTCCCAGGCATCCTTGATTTCTGCACAGATGCGCGCCACATTTTGATTGTCCAACGCTTCGGCCAGGAGCTCGGGCGTGCACACTTGGACCACCCTACTCTTTATACTTTTACTAATTCCAAATGACATGTTTTTTGAGGTTTTAAGGTTATTAGGTTTTGAGGTTGTTTCTAGAAATTCTAGAGGTTCTAGAGATTCTAGAAATTCTAGAGTATCTAGAATATCTAGAGATTCTAGAGTATCTAGAGTTCCTATCAAGCACAACCGCGCACCAAGTGATAAATAAACTCGCGTCCGCGCTCTGTCCACACAAGTTGGCTGATGGTATGTAGGTCGCCATAGGTATCGTAATACTTGAAGATGCGGTTGCGTGCAAGTCCCTTGCGGGCATAGTCGGCATAGAGCATGTACTGTCCGCTTTTTCCGAACTGAATGCAATGTTGGCAGAGCAGGCGATTGAGTTCCTGAGCCGTCATGCACATGCCCTTTGCGATTTGCGAAGTAGTGAAGCAACTCACCGACTCGAGCACCTCGTTCACATAGTCAGCCTTAGGTCGAAGCTGAGCAATCTCAGCATCCCTGCGGTCAATAGCCTCATGAGCAATTTGAAGCGAACGCTTATATATCTCTTCGTTGCTATCATCTGCTCTCACCACCATGTAGCCGCCCTGCTTACGGATGGCAGGGAGCACCTCCGAAGTCACCCAATGCTTAAATCTGCGCGCACTCTCAAGTTTTGAAGAGAGGATGAGGGAGTAGAGGCCCGATTCGTTGATGAAGGTCATCATGCGAGATTGACCTGAGGTCGTGATTTGCGACCCCAGCTTATCTTCTTTACATACATGTCGCAAAATTGCATCTTTTGTATTACTATACCCCAGCGCCATCGCCACATCCTTTGCGCAAAATAGAGTATCACCTTGCTGAGTTACCATTGTGCGAATATTGCCGAATTCCTCGTTCTTAAAGATTTGAATCGTTGTCATTGTTATTAAGGTTTTAAGGTTAATAAATTAGAGTACAGAGTACAGAGTACAGAGTACAGCTCCATTCGGATTAAGTTAGCAGATGAGAGACGCCCCGCATGGTAGCTGTACTCTGTACTCTGTAAGTTGTACTCTACTATTTGCGTTGATCAACACTGCAAAATTACGGCACAAAAAAGCCGATGGAAAGTAAAAATCCATCGGCGTAAAGTTTTCGTAAAGAAGTTCGTAAAGAAGTGGGCCCTTCGTAAAGTTTTTAGCAATTTCCGTAAAGTTTCCGTAAAGTTTTTTCTATAGCTTCTATAGCGTCTAAGCTCCTTTCCACCTGCAAATATTGCATTTATTTCTCAAAGCCTCCTAACCACCTCCATTGCAATGTTATAATATTCAACGTACCTGGCTCCCTGTACAGGCGCATCGTCCTTGCGCCATAGCGAAAGGTGCTTGCGGAAGCTCTGCACGCACATGCGGCGTAGCTGTTCTGCACTCGGCAGGTGAGGATGCTCGGGCACAGCCTGCTCCACAAGCGCTACGAAGGCGGCATAATCGTCCTGCTCCACCACATGCTTATCCGCCAGCGCACGATATACGGCGAACCATAGGCGACCATTCGTCACGCGCTCCGACACCTTCTGAATTACGCTCTTTACCACACGCTCTGAGGGCTGCGAAGATTCCTTGCGCACCGCACGCTTCATGATTTTCAGCATCTCGCTGACTGACGTATGCGGCACCTCGCGTCGAAGCTCCAGCACCTTGCCCACGATGCGGGCGTTCATCGCCTCGGTGAGGTGAATGGGCAGGTACTTCTCATTGCGCGGCAGGAGCCACACCTCGCCTAGCTCATCGCGATAGAAGGTCTTCACCGTTACGCCGCCATCCACCTCGGCAACAACGATGTCGCCCTCGCGGATGCCATAGCAGCCCTCCACAATCTGCACACTCAGCAGGTCGCCCTCCCGGATGTCGCAATCCACCATCGAATCGCCACGCACAGGCAAGGACACTATCATGCCACAACGTGCCAACGAGCGCGGCACCATCACGCATTCGTCGTAAAACACATCGCCCACCTCCGTAGGCAATCCCGCCTGCACCGTATTTTCAATCAACGGAACAGGCATATCACACCACTCGGGCATCAAGCCAGCCTCCTGAAAGAGGCTAAACACTTCGTTGTAATAATCTTGAGTCATAGGTTATAAGGGTTAATAATTTAGAGTACAGAGTACAGAGTACAGAGTACAGCTCCATTCGGATTAAGTTAGCAGATGAGAGACGCCCCGCATGGTAGCTGTACTCTGTACTTTGTAAGTTGTACTCTAGAAAAGCTGTACTCTCGTTAAATCCGGGGCAAAATTATGACAGTTTTTTGACGCTACGTGTCAAAACGCATTTTCAAATGTTAAATTTTAAAAGTTTTTTAGCCTCTATAGCTTCTATAGCCTCTATAGCCTCTATAGCCTCTATAGCTTCTATTGTTAGGGGGGGTAATCAGATGTAATCAGTTGTCAGTTATATTTTTCTGACTACCCCTTCTGCTGCTCCAACCCCACGAAGTAACTTAAAATAAAATTTTATATATATAATTAATTATATATATAAACTATTTCTTTACTACTTTTTCTCAGCCCAACATGGTAATCAATTTTAAACAACTGACAACTGATTACATCTGATTACCCCTAGCTAGCTTGGGGACGCTACAGAACCCCACCACAACAAAAAAACAAAAAACTTTTCACCCATCCTAACCCACTGATTACCAACCCACTTAAAGCAAAATCGAGCGCAAAAAGAAAAGCCCCTCGCCCCGCTAATTCGCAATAATTCTCAACCCCCGAAAATAGCTTCGTAACTTTGCAAACGTCCCCCCCTCCTACCTCTTCGCAACTACCTCAGACTTCTTCGCAACGACCTCCGAGATCCTCCTTTCTACCTCTTACTTCCTACCTTTTTCCTCTCACCTCACCATATCGTCACCACCCGTCCCAATTACTAACCTGAAAAAAACTAAATCACCATGGAAACAACCAACAAAAAACCCTATTTGGGCAAAATCATCCAACTCATCATCACCGTACTCACCCAAGAAAGAATCCTCAGACGAAGGAAGTAAAGTTCTACGGTCAGCTCGACCATGTCATCCCCCTCACCGTTGAATAGCTCGCAACTATTGCCGCCTACCTAGCAAGTTTCAATACCAGCGTGAATTATCCAAAAAAAAACGGACGAGGGAATCACTCTTCTACGCTAAAATTTGTAATTTTGTCAATCAATAAGTAATTTTATCGCGTTTACCCGAATCTTAAATAAAAATCACTTTTAATACATGGCAATCAATTTACCCAAAGGAACTATCAGATGGAGCATCGCCGCAATCGTTGTGGCAGGAGGTGCTTACATGGCATACAACACTTTCGTGCCACAGGAGAACGAGGAGCTGAATGAAGCAAGCGCTCCCACCGCTAAGGGCAAGCGTGAGCTGAGCGTGCGCTCGCTCATTGTTGAATCAAGAGAGCTGACCGACGCTATTACGCTCTCGGGCACTTTGCTCCCCGATGAAGAAACGAACTTAGCGTTTGAAACGTCTGGAAAAGTCACTGAAATATACTTCATCGAAGGGCAGGACGTGAAGAAAGGGCAACTCCTTGCGAAGCTCAACGATGCCACCTTGCAGGCTAACCTTAAGCGCCTTAAGGCTCAACAACAGCTCACTGAAGACCGTTTGCGCCGCCAGCGTGCGTTGCTCGAAAAGGAGGCTGTCAGCAAGGAGGCCTTCCAGGAGGCAGAAGTGGCATTGATGACATTGATGGCCGAAATTGAGCAGGTGGAAGCTCAGATTCGACAAACCGAGCTGCGTGCTCCATTTGACGGCACGCTGGGCCTACGACAGGTGAGTGTTGGCGAGTTTGTGAGCACTTCGCAATCCATTGCGAGCCTCACGGCTACGAATCGCTTGAAGGTAGAGTTTGCCGTGCCCGAGCGCTATGCCAGTCAGCTGAGTGCTGGTCGTAGCCTGACGTTTGTGTGCGAAGGCGATAGCGAGAAGCGCCATGCCCAAATCTATGCCACCGACTCGAGAGTGGATACCGAAACGCGTACGCTCACGGTGCGCGCCATCTACAACAACCCTACAGGGGCATTGGTGCCTGGTAGATACGTGCAAGTGACACTCACGGCGCAATACTTTGCTGAGACACTCGCCGTGCCCTCTGAAGCTATCATTTCGGAAATGGGCATTGACAAAGTATTCCTCTACATAGGCGGAAAGGCTCAACCTGTACAAATCAAGAAGGGACTTCGTACAGCAAGCGATGTGCAAATCCTCAGTGGCATCGAAGTTGGCGACACTGTCATCACCAGCGGAACGATGCAGCTCAGAACGGGTATGAGCGTGAAGCTGGCTAATTAGAAATTAGAAATGAGAAAGGACTCCGACACCTCTGAACCCTAAGACCACAAAACTTCTCACAACGAAAAATCAACAAGATGAATATATCTGAACTCAGCATACGCCGACCGGTGCTGGCCACGGTGATGACGCTTATCATCATCCTCTTTGGGGTGATAGGCTACGTGAGCCTCGGTGTGCGCGAATTTCCCTCGGTGGACAATCCCATCATATCTGTGTCGTGCTCCTATCCTGGTGCGAACGCAGAAGTCATAGAAAATCAAATTACCGAGCCCCTCGAGCAGAACATCAATGGCATCCCAGGCATTCGCTCACTCACCAGCGTAAGCCAGCAGGGGTCGAGCCGCATCACCGTGGAGTTCGAACTCAACGTTGACCTTGAAACGGCTGCTAACGATGTGCGCGATAAGGTGTCGCGTGCGCAACGCAAATTGCCCAAAGATTGCGACCCACCCACTGTGTCGAAGGCCGACGCTGATGCAAGCCCTATCCTCATGGTGGCACTCCAAAGCGACAAGCGCTCATTGCTGGAATTGTCGGAAATAGCCGACCTCACCGTAAAGGAGCAGCTACAAACCATCCATGAGGTGAGTAGCGTTGAGATTTGGGGCGAGAAGAGATATTGCATGCGCCTATGGCTCGACCCCGTAAAGATGTCGGGCTACGGCATCACGCCTATGGACGTGAAGAATGCACTCGACAAGGAAAATGTAGAACTCCCCTCGGGCTCTATCGAAGGCAACAAGATGGAGCTGGAAATCCGCACTATGGGACAACTACATACCACCGAGGATTTCAACAATCTTGTCGTGAAAAAAGACGGTGGACGCATCGTAAGATTCTCCGACATCGGAACCGCTGAAATCGGCGCACGCGACCTTAAAAGCTATGCCAAGATGAATGGTGTGCCTATGATTAGCGTAGTAGTAATTCCTCAACCAGGCGCTAACCATATCAACATTGCCAACAATGTGTACGAACGCATGGAGCAAATGAAAAAGGACCTCCCCGAAGACGTGCACTACGACTATGGCTTTGACAACACCCACTTCATCAGAGCCTCTATCAACGAGGTGAAAAGCACTATCTACGAGGCATTTGTCCTCGTGATACTTATCATCTTCCTCTTCCTCCGAGATTGGCGTGTGACTCTGATTCCGTGTATCGTAATTCCTATCTCGCTCGTCGGCACATTCTTTGTGATGTACCTTTGCGACTTTACCATCAACGTATTGTCAATGCTAGCGGTAGTGTTGGCCGTAGGGCTTGTTGTGGATGATGCCATCGTAATGACCGAAAACATCTACAACCGCATTGAACGTGGCATGAAACCCATAGATGCCGGCATCGAAGGCGCCAAGGAGATATTCTTTGCCGTTATCTCAACGTCGATTACACTGTTGGCCGTGTTCTTCCCCATCGTGTTTATGGAAGGAACAACAGGGCGCTTGTTCCGAGAATTTAGCTTTGTGATAGCTGGAGCCGTCATTATCAGTACGTTTGCTGCACTCACCTTCACGCCCATGTTGGCCACAAAACTGCTTAAGCGCCGCGAGCAACACAACTGGTTTTACACAAAAACAGAAACCTTCTTCGAATGGCTCAATCGCATCTACTTGCGCACACTCAATGCCTTCCTGCGTCGTGGCTATCTCGCCATTCTCATCATGATCATAGCTTGTGGTGCGGCAACATGGCTTTGGAATAACATCCCGTCGGAAATGGCTCCTCTTGAAGACCGATCTTCGCTCAACGTACGCACAAGTGGTCCCGAAGGTGTGACCTACGAATTCATGCGCGACTATACGGAGGACATTCGCGAATTGGTGGACAGCATCATCCCCGATGCCGAATTCGTTACAACACGTGTTCACTCAGGCTCAGGGTCGCTACAAATCACGCTAAAAGACCTCAACGAGCGCGACTATACACAAATGGAGGTGGCACAAAAGCTCACACAAGCCGTGCAGAGCAAGACAGACGCACGCACATTCGTACAACAACAAAGTACGTTTGGCGGACGCCGAAGCCGCATGCCCATACAATACGTGCTACAAGCGGCCAACATCGAAAAGCTGGAAGAAGTGCTCCCCGTCTTTATGCAAAAAGTGAGCGAAAGCCCTTACTTCCAGATGAGCGACGTTGACCTAAAGTTCAGTAAGCCCGAAATCCGCTTGAGCGTGAACCGCGAGAAAGCCAACCTCCTAGGCGTAAACACTCGCGACATCGCACAAACCTTACAGTACGGCCTTAGCGGTCAGCGCATGGGATATCTCTACATGAACGGAAAGCAGTACGAGATTGTGGGAGAAATCAACCGTCAGCAACGCAACACCCCCGAAGAGCTGAAAGCCATCTACGTTCGCAACACTGCCGGACAGATGATTCAGATGGAAAACCTCATCCAATTGGAAGAAAACATTGCACCCCCGAAGCTCTATCGATACAATCGTTTTGCAGCAGCTACTGTATCGGCAGGATTGGCTGAGGGCTACACAATCGGCGACGGATTAAATGAAATGGACCGCATTGCAAAAGAAGTGCTCGACGACACCTTCCGCACGGCACTCTCAGGCGACTCAAAAGAGTATCGCGAAAGTAGCTCGTCATTGCTCTTTGCCTTTGGCCTCGCTATCCTACTTATTTACCTCATTTTGGCCGCTCAGTTTGAGAGTTTTCGCGATCCGCTCATCATCATGCTCACAGTGCCACTAGCCGTTTTCGGCGCTCTAGTGTTTATGCATTATGGAGAGCAAACAATGAATATCTTCTCGCAAATAGGCATCATCATGCTCATTGGCCTCGTTGCTAAAAACGGTATCCTCATCGTTGAATTTGCAAATCAAAAGATGGCAGCAGGTGAGCCTTTGACAGAAGCAATCCGAAGCGCCAGCATACAGCGCCTACGCCCTATCCTTATGACCGCAACCTCTACGATCTTAGGGTTATTACCACTAGTATTTGCGAATGCAGAAGGCTCGGCAGGACGTATCGCAATGGGTACGGCCGTAGTTGGCGGTATGCTCATTTCAACCCTGCTCACACTCTACATCGTTCCTGCAATCTACCTCTTTATAAAGAAGAATAAGCATGAAAAATAGCACACTGATAAATACATTTATTTTGAAGAGTACATTCCTACTCTGCATACTATCGCTTACAAGCAGCCATGATGCATCAGCACAAACAGATTCAACAACTCTGTCGCTCAAAGAATGCTTGACACGAGGACTAAAGCATAATTACGGCCTTCAGATCGTAAGAATCGACCAAAGTATAGCGAATGCAAACGCTACAAGAGCTAATGCCGGAATGCTTCCAACAATCTCTGCATCAGCAGGATATGCAGTGGATGTCAACTCAACTGAAACGCGAGCAGGAAGCACAAAAAGCAAAGCGAATGGCATTGTAGGACACACTTTCAATGCAGGACTCAAGGCGGATTGGACACTCTTCGACGGATTTAAAATCCAAGCAAACTACCAACGCCTGAAAGAATTGCGCACGAAGAGTGAAATCCAAACTCGCATAGAGCTCGAAGACTTCGTGGCATCGGCAGCAACCGCTTACTACAATGTCGTCCGACAACAGGTAAGAATGAAAAACATGCGTGCCTCGCTCGACCTTTCACGCGAACGACTTCGCATCGTAAGAGAGAGATACTACCTCGGAGCAGCATCACGCCTCGACCTACGAAGCGCCGAAGTTGACTTCAACGCAGACAGCACTCAAGTGCTTACGCAACACGAAGCACTCATCAATTCAATCATCGACTTACAAGAAATGATGGGAGCTAGTGCAAACTACTACGACGGAAAGGGCTTTCTCATGATTTCGCCCAACGACACCACGATACCATTGCTCACCTCTGTAAATGTTGACGCACTGGAGCATACCATGCTAACAACCAATGCCCGAGTGCTAAAAGCAGCCTCGGAAACAAGATTGTCGGAGCTGGATTATAAAGCAGTAATGAGCCGCGACTTCCCCTACCTAAAACTCTCGGCCGACTATGGCTACACACACACTGTACAAACCACCTCTCCCACGACAAAGCGCGACAACCTGGGAGGAGGAGTCGGTGTAACAATTGGCATGAAACTTTTCGACGGAAATCGCAAGCGCGAACGCCATAACGCACTAGCCGAAATTACAAAAAGTGAAATCTCCCAGCAAGAATTAGAACTATCACTCAAAGCACAGCTCGAACGTCTTTGGAAATCATACGTTAACAATCTACGCCTTCTTTCGTTAGCGGAAGAAAACCTTAAAGCAGCAGGCGAACACCATGAAGCAGCTCAAGAGCGCTTTATGCTCGGAAATCTTTCGGGCATAGAAATGCGCCAGGCCGAACAAAACCTGCTCGACGCTCGCGAACGCATGGTTGACACGCAATTCAGCACCAAGGCTTGCGAAATTTCATTGCTAAACATTGGCGGACAAGTGATGCAACTCACCCAATAACGCTTAAAATAGAATTGAAAACACCTATAAACTCAGAAATAATATCAAAATTCAATTTGATTTTGAATAAATAGTGAGTACATTTGCGCCATTATCTGTTAGGTAAAGCGAATTGGCAATACTTGTATTACGTAACAATTAACAAACAATGAATACAGAAGACAAAAAAAATTTAGGAGCAAGCGTAGCGGCAGGAGTTTTAGCTGGTGCTACATTGGGCGAGGTATTGATGGATGTTATCCTTGACGATGACATCAATGATGACGACCTTGCACTTGCCGAAAATGTTCAAGACGACACACCACTATTTATAGATAACGACGACTCACTTGAAATCTATGACAATACTCTCGACACGGACATCACCGATGATGAGGCATTCAAAATAGCTGATAATGATGACTTTTTGTTCAATACCGACGATAACGATGCTAACTTTGAACAAGAATATGCCTATGAAGCAGATGACCTTTTAGAGGATGACAACTTTGAGCATAAAGGTGAATACGATGAAATGGCTGATTTCGACGACATTGAAAAAACTTCAGACTATATAAATAATGCAAACATTGATGATTTCATCTAAATCCTAAATTCTTTTATTCTGTAATCAAAAAAAACAAATTACACACTATGAGTCACGAAACAACCATTATTGATATCAACGACACCACTACACAAGAAGAAGCTGGCAAGAATATTGCAAAGAAAGCAATTTGGAAAAAAGCAACGATAGGAGCCGGTGTAGGCATTCTCCTTGGCATGACTCCAGCGGTAGCCTCTGCCCTTTGGGACGGACGTGAAATGGCTCCAAACTACGAAGATGATGCAGACAATGACCTCAAGCCAAACACTCCAGAAGCAAGCCTTGAGGAAAATCATCAAGTGGCAGAAGTGGCCGTTGCAACAGCTCCCAACATTGAAGAAGTTGACTTGGAAAACACCGACAACATTGAGGAAATTTCATTCTCGCAAGCCTTCAACGAAGCACGCCAGCAATACGGACCTGGCCATTCATTCGAATGGAACGGGCACACATACTCTACATTTACCGAAAACGAATGGGATAATCTCACCGACTCAGAGCGCACAGAGCAATGCGAGCAAGCTATAGCCATAAACGCAGACACTGATTTGCAAGAAATTCCTTCGCTTGAGGAAGACTTACTTGCCGAAAATCCAGCCGATGTTTTGCCCGAAATCGATAACAATGACAACCTCGAATTAGAAGTTGGCACAACCACCGACGACCCCATACTCGAAGCAAACATAACCGACATGCACGATGATATGGCAAATGCAAACGACGAACTAGAACTTGATATCATCGACTCACAAACGAACGGCCTCGACATCATCGACCTCGAATACGATTCAGCAACAGGTGCTACGCTTGCCGAAGCCATTTTAGATGGCCAAGAAGTTGTGCTCGTAGATATCGATGGCGACGGCATGGCAGACCATATCGTACTCGACCCCGATAACAACAATCCCCATTACTTAAATAATTGGCAGGAACTCGACAACCCTATCGACCTCAATCCTACCACCGACGAAGACTTCGAACTCAACGACGGAAGCGTTGATTATGCATCCGACTTCTAAGCCTCGACAATGCTTGAACAATGAACGTTTAACGTTGAGCGATAAACAACCTTAATCGCTCAACGCTAAACTATCAAAAAAACACGAATTACAGGCTTCTAAAAAACATTTCGGCCATGCTACAAAGAATAATCTTACTTACCGCCCTGTTAATCTCTCCCCTACTCGCCTACTCCAAGGTATATCTCGTCGTTGTAGGAATATCCGACTATCCAGGCAATAACGCGGATCTCCGCCTGCCCGTATCTGATGCTAACACGATAGAGTGGATATACAAGAAGAATGCGGAGCTCAAACATTGCAAATTGCTCAACCAAAAAGCTACGAAAAAGAACATCAAAACAGCAATGAACATCATCTATCGCGAAGCTGGGGCAAACGATGTTGTAGTATTCTTCTTTAGCGGACATGGTAGCGCAAGCCGAAGTGGCCTACAAGCATACGATGGCGAAATGAGTTACACCGAGATACGCGAAATCATATCAAAAAGCAAATGCCCTAACAAAACAATGTTTATTGACGCATGCTACTCCGGAAACCTCAGAAGCTCAAACGCTTGCCCCCCCCTACCCGAATCAGCCGACATCGACTCACCCGGCGCTAACGTAATGCTTTTTCTCTCCTCGCGTGGCAATGAAACATCGCTCGAAGTCTCCACCTGGAAAAACGGCATCTTCACAAACTATCTACAAAAGGGCATAAGAGGCAACGCCGATGCTAACGCCGACCGCATCATTACCGCTCGCGAAATCTTCGACTACGTTTACCCTAAAGTTGTCAACATCACAAAGGAAAAACAACACCCCGTAATGTGGGGAAAGTTTAACGATGACATGCCCATAATGATTTGGAAAAAACAATAACAATTACCCCTAAAAAATGACGAAATAAAAAAAATGGAAATCATTCAGATAAAATGCCCAAATTGCGGAGCAAAACTACGCGCAAAAATGGTAGAGGGAATAGAAAAAAAATCGCCCATTTGCCCCGTATGTAAAGAAAAGTCACCCTTCAACGACTATATAAAAGTAAGCCCTAACGCCAACGAAGGTGCCACAGATTACGGCGCTATAACAAAAAGCAGCAATGCAAACGAGATCGGACAACTACGCGTCGTTGGCGACCCCGAAAACAAAGTCTATAAGCTCAAGGAGGGCAAGAACATCGTTGGACGCAAGGCCACAACCACCAACGCCACCCTACAACTCGAAATGCCAGCTGGAGGCAACCGCGTAAGCCGCGAACACTTCATCATCAACGTAAACCCCATTTCCCCTCACACCTACCGCCATAGCATATCTCTCTATAAGCAGCAGGTAAACGAAACCTTCGTGGGCGATATCGAACTCGAATACGGCATTTGCCTCGTGCTCAAACACGGCGACCTCATCCGCATACCTGGCATGACCCTCCGTTTCGAATGCCAATCCACCGACGCTTGCGATAGCGAAGAAACTATATTATAAACAACTTACATTACCTGAAAAACTACCTTACATACTAAGTTAAGTGATATCTAAAAATAACTTTCATCAGTTTTAATAACGCATCACGTCCTTTCGTTTTTGTTTGCAGTTGTCTTTTTGATAAATACATTATCGGCTGCGGTTCGGGATAAAATAAATTTTCTCCACTCACCTTGCACAATAATTGTTGCTTTCTTCCTTATTCATCAGTCACATAGCCCGCTATGCTCCTTCTTCATAAGAAGAAATATGATGAAAGGTGAGTGAAGAGTGAAATATATTTCAAACTATTACTGTCCGCTAAACATGCATTAGCCCCGAATTTTAGTCGTTTTCATGTTAGACAAGCCCACTGTAAAAGAGTTACAACGGCTGTCCGATAAAGAAATCACTCTATAGATAGCAATAGGTTCTTCATATATGGTCATATTGGCCTTTTAAAGCCATAATCTGCAGTTTAACCCCTATAATGATGGTAGTTATATGCTCAACACATCGGCTGTCCGAGAAAATAAAGCTTGAAAAATACCTTCAAATTTTAGCGGACAGTAATAATTTCAAACTCTTCCGAACCGCATCTCATATTATGAAAAATCAATCAAAAATACAAGCTGAAACTGAAGCAACTTATTATTTACACATCACTAAGTTATGAAATTCAAACTACAAGCATGCTCAATATGGGAGCTTGGGAAGCGTGCCAACCAAGAAGATTATCTCTACCCTCCTCACAACGCCGCCACCACTGACGATCGCCTCTTCCTCGTATGCGACGGCATCGGAGGCCACTCTGCCGGCGAAGTTGCCAGCACCACCGTGTGCGAAGTAATGGCACGCTCCATTCACCAATCATGTCCTGACCCCGAAGCTGCATTCACCGATGAAGACTTCAAGAAAGCGCTCACCGAGGCATGCGACGCCCTCGACGCCAAAGACAATGGCGACGCCAAAAAGATGGGCACCACCCTCACCCTGCTAAAATTCCACGCCCAGGGAGCCGTCATTGCCCACATCGGCGATAGCCGCGTCTATCACATTCGCCCAGGCGAAGGCAAGGACGACACTCGCATCCTCTTCCAAACCGCCGACCACTCACTCGTCAACGACCTCATAAAATTTGGCGAAATGACCCCCGAGGAAGCCCTCCACTCCAAGCAACGACACATCATCACGCGCGCAATACAATGCGGACTCGAACGACGAAGCAAGGCCGACCTCTGCAAAACGAGCGACATTGAAGCTGGCGACTACTTCATGCTCTGTTCCGACGGCATAATCGAAGAATTTCTTGACTCAAACATCCAGTACATTTTCTCCGAACGAGGTGGCAACATCACAGAAAAAGCAGAACTCATCAAGAAACTCACCGCCAACAATAGCGACAACCACACCGCATGGATCGTACAAGTGACCGACGTTATTCACGACACAGAAGCAAACGAAACCGCCGAAGACGCCAAGAAAAGAGAAGATAAAAACACCGACACTCCAGCCGAACACAACGGCTTCTTCAGCTTCATTAACAAACTCTTCAAATAATGACGTTTAGGCCGTTAAGATACAAACTTAAGCCGACTTGTAATGTTTTACAGGCCGGCTTTTTTTAGGTTACAATGGGTCAGCGGATTTTTCAGGTTGGAAGACGACTAATCAAGAATAAAGGTATACCTTTGTTTTATGAAAACAGAAGCTCTCCTTCGTGCCATTCTTCCTGATGTGCTTATAGACAACTTCGATGTTGTTAACTTTGAAAAATCTGACCCCCGTTTTGATATTTATCTAGACGAGAAGAAAGTCCTCATGCGTGAGGATAAAAAAACAGGCAATGTTATATCACATGGTTTTTGCGATTATCGCACCATTTAGGATTTTCCAATCCGAGGTCGTTCCACATATCTGCATGTACGCAAGCGCAAGTGGCTCGACAAAGATACCAATGAGATATTCAGTTATGAGTGGGACTTATCCGAATTTGACGAAACTCGCCTTAATTCCGAGTTCGTTTCTTTTTTAAAAGAGTGAGATTGAGTCTACTCCCATCAGCATTTCCACTCTCGCAGCTCACAATGGCCTTAATGGTCAAACACTTCTCAAACAGTATAAGGATAAGACCAGTGATTATCGCAATTGGGAACAATTAGAGCATGCTGAAAGTATATGCTGTTTCCCTAGAACTTCGGTAATAATATGAGTTTTGATGAAACCTGCCTATCTAATGGCGAAGTTTATACAATCCTAACCAACAAAGCGGCTCATGGAGGCAAAGGTGCATTGGCTGCAATGGTACGCGGAGTAGCATCTGATACGGTTTCAACCATACTGAAGATGGTTGCGCGTGAATATCGCAGAAGAGTAAAGACCGTAACAACCAACCTTTCTTCTGCAATGATGTTGACGGTGAGAACCGTATTCCCTAAAGCAAAGCTAATAAACGTTCGTTTCCATGTTCAGCAACTAATGACAGAAGCTATAGACCAAATGAGGATTGCTTACAGGTGGATTGTGCTTGATGCAGAGAATAAAGCCATCAAGGAGCATCGTGCAAAACGAAAAGCCGCATGTACAAAATCAGAAAAGGCTCAAATTGGTGAATGGAAACCAGAGAGAATGGCTAATGGTGAAACAAAGCCGCAGATTATGTCACGCAGTAGACATATCCTACTTAAGCACAGAACTAAATGGAATATTCAGCAGCAAGCAAGGGCGGAGATTCTGTTTTAGATGTTCCCAGATTTGGAGAAAGCATACAACTTATATCTCAAACTAGTTGATATCTCCAACAAAAAATCCAAACCAGCTGCTGCAAGGCTTAATCTTGCTAAATGGTAGAATGATTTTGAAGCGTTCGGATATGAAGGGTTTAATAAGGTTATTGAAACATTTGAGAGTCATAACGACACTATTGTCAACTACTTTGAGGAGAGGTTAACAAACGCATCTGCTGAATCGTTCAATGCAAAAATAAAAGCTCTCAGAACGCAGTTTAGAGGGGGGCGAGATGTCAAATTCTTTATGTACAGACTAGCTACCCTTTATTCTTGATTGCTGTCTTCCAACCTGAAATATCCGCTGATCCCATTACCATTCTCTCTCCATCTTGCAAAAAAACGTACTGACGGCAAAAAAAAAGAAGCATGCCGTGTAAGACATGCTTCATGTTGAGGTGCCTGGCGGATTCGAACCGCCGTAGACGGTTTTGCAGACCGGTGACTAAGCCACTCATCCAAGGCACCAATTGTTAGTGTGAGTAAGGCTTTCGTTTCTCAAACCGAGTGCAAAGTTAAGCGTTTTTCTTATACTAGCAAATAGTTTTAAAGAAAATTATAAAATCCTGGGGCCACGAATTACATTTTTTGATTTCCGACAATTTTGTAGCCGATGTTTTGCTATTTGCTTTTTCCAAATTCCGCTTCTACTTTAACCAACCCTGTGGCAAAAAAAGTGGAGCATGTGAGCACACAAACTAGTGCAAAGAAGTTGGTATAACCCAACTGTTCCTGTAGCCATCCAGCAAACATGCCAGGAATCATCATTGAAAGCGCCATGAAGCCTGTGCAGAATGCATAGTGGGCTGTGCGATGCTCACCGCGAGATATGTAAATCATGTAGAGCATGTAGGCCGTGAAGCCGAAACCGTAGCCGAGTTGTTCAATGCAGACCATTATCGAAATGTAAGCAAGATAGAGCTGCTGAAGGAGCTGCTCGTGAGGCAAATCTAAGTTGAATCCGTTGTGCACTAAGCTATCAGACAAGGCAACAAGCCAATCGGGGGCAGAACCGCTATAGGATAGTATGAGATACACTACATCGGGGATGGAGATAGCACAAGCCATGACCCAGAGGCAGCGCTTGAGCCCGAATCTTGACGCAGCCATACCGCCCAAAATGCCACCTAGCAGTAAGCCTACTACCCCTATCGTGCCTTGTATGAAACCTAAATCGCCCTTTGTAAGGCTGAGTCCGCCAGCTGCTGCTTGATCGAGGAAGAAGAGTGGGCATATCTTAACGAGCAAGGCTTCGGGCAGGCGATATAGAAGCATAAAGAAGATGGCAGCGATGATGTGTTTTTTCTTAAAAAAGCAGAAGAACACTTCGAAGTACTCCTTAGCAATAGAGGCTGCCGAGACGGGTTTAGCGTCGGTATCAGCAGCAGGACGGGGCAAAAGGAGGTGATGATATGCCACAAAGAGCACAAAGAACAGACCTACAGCCAGGAATATATACTGCCAGCTCTTCTGCACATCTACTCCCATACTGTCTTGCAGATAGGAAACGAGCAGGAGCAGACCGCCTTGCGTGACTATCGTTGAAATTCGGTAGAACGTGGATCGGATGCCTACATAGAAGGATTGCTGACTCTCGCTCAGGGCTAGCATGTAGAATCCGTCGGCAGCAATGTCGTGAGTGGCAGAACTAAAGGCCATGAGCCAAAAGAAGGCAAGTGTCCACCTGAGGAATGAGGGGAGTTCGAGCGTAAAAGCCACCCCAGCCAATGCCACGGCTATGAGCGACTGCATTGTGAGAATCCACCAGCGCTTGTTGCGATAGATATCTACGATGGGACTCCAGAATGGTTTTATCACCCATGGCAGGTATAGCCAGGAGGTGTATAAGGCTACGTCGGCGTTGCTGATGCCAATATCGTGGTAAAACACCAAGGCAATGGTCATCACAACCAAATATGGCACCCCCTCTGCAAAGTAGAGCGAGGAAATCCAGGCGATAGGATTGTTTTTACCTGTGTTGATATTCATTGAGTTAGATTATAAATGTCGAACAAGTTATTCGGTTTGTAATATAAAAAAGTGATGGAAGGTAAAACACGTCGTTCCATAGCGCTTTTATAATGACTCGCACTGACTATGAAATATGTATTTACTTTCCATCACTTGTGTTAGTTAGAGCTTATGCAATGTTGCACCTGTGTAATAGTGTGAAAGGATTTCGTCGAAAGTATATCCACGTTCAGCCATCACGGCTGCACCAATTTGGCAGAGTCCGACTCCATGCCCCCACCCTGCTCCACGCAGCACGAACGTTTGAGGCACTCCTTCGCGCTCGTCGTATTTATCAACAACGAATGCTGAGCTGTAAAGATGGGAATCAGAAAGCACTCTGCGTATTTCTAATTCTTTACCGATTATCAGACTTTTCTTGGTACCTACAATCTTAAGTTTTATGATACGTCCGCTCTTACCGCGCTCTACGGGTTGCAGGTCAATAATATCTCCAAAGTCGTCGTCGCATTTCGAATTGATGAGACTAGCGATTTCTGCTTGAGTATATTTCACCTCCCAGCGATAGAAATCTGTGGTTTCTTGGTCGAAATCGTTGAGCACTTCTTGCAGCAGCTTTGTATCTGCTGTGTTACAGAAAGCATCGGGATTGGTACGAATCCAACGTTCATAGTCAAATTGCAAGCTTCCGATGGCTTCCTTTGGCATTTGCATATCTGCAGGAAGGTCGTGAACGCTTTGCAGGTATGACACTTCGCGGTCTTCCCAGCAAGTAGAATACTCCTCGGTCAAGCCTCCGCAGCACTTATGGAATCGTGCATCACAGAGCTGACCTTTCGACACGAGTACAAGAGCTCTTGTGGCCTCTACGGCTTTTGCAACTAAGGGCGACGTTTCGCGAGTGATGCCTTGGTAACGCTGGCAATGGTCGGTAGCGCAAACGTCGAAAAGCACGTGGTCTTCTCTATCATACCAACGGGTAAATTCATTGCCTTTACGCTGGAAGCTGAAGAAACCATTGGTGCGTCCGTGGTTGTTTTCGCGATGTTGTATCTGAGCCAGTAGCCAGCTGCGACTTATCACGGCATGAGCTTTAAGCAACTCTAATGAACTTGTTGCACTCATTTCGCTACTAATCACACTCTTAAGATATTCCTCAATTGGCAGCTTATTCACCAAGACAAGTTTATCCTCCTCAACGAGAATTCTGATTTTTCCTCTGAAGGTCTGTGATTCCTGGCGTTGCCAATGATAGTCGGTACCTATTTCGACAGCATCAATAGTAAACGAACATTCTGCGTCAACGGGGTTAAATTTTAGTTCTGAATAAACATTTCCGTCCCAATACACACCGCCATCACGGCATTCTACGCATTGCCATCCTTCGACGGTATTTCCCTTAGCTGTATAAGGCGAATTTAACCTGAAGCAAATCTTTTCGTTGGTTAAAATACCGACTTGAACCTCGGGCTCTTCGGGCATATTCAGCGACACTATTGCAGAGGTGTTATCGTTAGTTGTCTGCTTGTTCTTCTTAGCATGAATACGCTTAAGTACGGCTGTCACTTCAGCGTCAGAGATACATACTTCTCTGAGGATTTCAGTAGCTTGCTGAACTGTTATCTTCTCAAAGTCAGACTCACGAGGTGTGATTAGCAATCCTCCCATATCGATGCTTCCAGGGCTTATGACCAAATGGTTTTCACCCTTAGCGAAATAGCAATTAGGACGGTGCTTTTTCCTTGGGAAAACAATGAATACGACGTTGTCCTCTTCGCCCGGAGCAGCAGCTTGACGCCATCCTAAGATATTGACATTAGGTTCGCCCTCAGATTCTGTTGCAGTTTGAATAGCCACGAGGAGTTTGCGCAAGAGGTAATAATCCGTCTCAAGCATGCACCCCTTAATTACAAAAGCTGGACATGCATAGCCGTTGAGCGAATAGATACCTGCGCCTGATGCTGTATAGCCTTGCTCGGCAAGTTCAGCTTCTTCCTTAACGCTAGAAGGGTATATTTTTTCAAGCTTGGTTTCGTAAAACTTCCAATCCCTTTCGATGGGCACCACTCCGCGTCTGCCAGCTTGCAGGTGAGCATGGTCGGGAGCTGAAGCTCCACTCTGTGGGCCATTGTAGAAGATAAAAAAGTCGGGCAGTTGCATTGCCAATTTTCCGAAACAAGGGAGTAAAGTTTCAATTGTTTGCTGAGTATGTCGGCGCGTAGGTATGGTGAGGTGATAAGGCAAGATGGGGTATGGATTGATGAGAATCTCATACTTACCTTCTATCGGCAGTGAAGTCTGAATTGAAGGTCGATTTTTATCGCAAAGGAAACATGGACGTTTCTTTATCTCCTTCTTTTCTACATTTGCAGCTGTTGAAACGATGCGCGAAGGGTTATGTTGAACGCACAATTTAAAATCATCCGTCTCTAAATCTCGCATTTGCACCTTGCTACTTAAGTCTTTCACACGCTGGTGTGCATCATCCCAAACGTACATTTGTTTTTCAAAAAAGTCGAGAACTTCTTCTTGCGTAATGGAATGGTTCCAGCGTTCTATCATCTGTTGACGTGCTCTTACTTCAAAGCTTCGCAGCTGATCCTTATACATGTTGTTTAAGTTCACTTTGTCGCACGACAGAGAGGCGTCGGAATTACCATCCCAGCGTCGGCAAAGATAGAGCTCTTCGTAAATTCGACCAATACGGAAATGCCTTGAAAAAGCCAAGCCTAAAGCATAATCCTCGCCATAGCTGGTATTGGGTACACCTATTCTTCTAAGCAAATCAGTACGAAAGGCACGTGGTGCTCCAAGGCCATTAATTCTTAGCGCATTATTACGACCATTGTCAGGAGTCCACTCCTTGTGAGAAATCAATCCAGGAGGTAGCGTCTGAAGATTGAAGTCAACCATACGGTAGCTACCTATCACCATTGCAGCCTTTTGCTTTTTAAAGGCTTCAACAATCTGCATCAAAGTTGCCGGTGACGAATAAAGGTCGTCTGAATCTAACTGTATGGCATATTTGCCACAATGCTCGCTTCTTATAGCCCAATCCCAACAGCCTCCGATTCCAAGGTCAGTGCGTTCGGGAATAAGGTGCACTACCCTATCGTCTGCCTTAAAATTCTTAATAGCCTCTGTTGTGCCATCTGTGCTATGATTATCAACCACGATAAGATTAAACTTGAAGTCGGCCTCCTGTTCCAGCACACTCTTTATCGCATCTGAAATTGTTTTAACGCGATTTCTGACAGGAATAATCACAGAAGCTTCAACTGGATATTCAGTGTCGTCGTGAGGAAGGCTATCAAATTCATCAGGAGCAAGATACGCACCAATTAATTTAAGATGATGAGTGACAGCGCGCTCGTTTTCCAATTGTACCTCTCTATTAGCAGGATTCACATAGTCAAACTGCTTCACCCCACTCTCTCTCAAGTCACTCTCTACCTCTGTATAAAGAGGTTCGTTTATATGAAGTAACTTCCCAATTCTTGATAAATGAAGACGCAAAGCATAGAAAGCAGCATAACGATAACGGCCTACCTTATCTGTTTCAAAAAATTGTTTGAGAGCGGAGGTCTTTACGAGTACTAATCCTCCAAAATCAAAATCATCGCGAAGGCTCCCTATTTGATAGTCTATCTTACGAGCTAATTCAGTTACACCGTCCTTCACACTATAGTGGTCAGCATACACCATCACTGCATCGGCCTCACAAGCAGCTTGCATCATACGTTCAAGACAGCGATAACCAAGTGTTAATGCAGTAGGTTTTAAGTAGAGCGCAACATAATCCGCCTTAGCTTTCAAAGCTACTTGTCGGAAGAACTTAGTACCACAGCAACCAGTAGCATGTACAACAGTCACTTTTTCAGCCCAATTATCGTCGTCTTCTCCATCCTTGTCTGCAGATACTATATATAAGTGATTGATGCATGGATGAGTGGCTAACTCTACTGCTGTAGAACGTTGTGCCTTACCTTCCGACCATGCCAACACAAAATCTATACTATTCTTTATATTATTCATAGCTTTATCTAGAATACGTATTTTTCTGTTATTTTTACTTCAAATGCGAAGTTAAGGCTATTAACTCATTAAGCAAAATATTTTTGAATGAAATCGTGAATAGCTATGTCGAAAATTAAACAACTATAAATTAACAATAGCTGCTATTGGCGTAAAAAAATACTTCACCCAACTATTCCTAAGCGATTTCATCAACTTCAATCGAAACATCTAACCTTAGATTTTCTATTTTCTGTATAATTAAATCTTGACGTGAAATTCTAAACTGAATTGAAAGTATAGTAGCAGTGGCATCATAGGAACGATCTAAGATTTCGGCCTCGTTTTCACGTAAGATTTTCATCACCTTATCTACATCTTGATAAGGAACAGTAAGAGTCGCTGTGTTTTTCACAAAACGCTCTTCTACTGTCGATGCTGAAAGCGCTTCTGCAGCAGCTGTTTTATATGCAACAACCAATCCTCCTGTACCAAGATTTATTCCTCCGTAATATCTTACCACTACCACAAGAGCAAAAGTAATTCCACACGAACGCAACTGACGTTGAATAGGAAGTCCAGCTGAACCTGAAGGTTCACCATCATCATTTGCCCTTGTTCGACTAGCATCATACCCTAACACATAAGCATAACAAACGTGTCGGGCATCAAAAAAGCGTTTGCGATAATTAGCTACAATGTTTTTAACCTCATCTTCAGTTTCTACATGATGCGCAAAAGCCAGGAAACGACTCCTTTTTTCAGAATAGGAACCCTCTGCGCCATTATCTATTATTGTTAAGTATTTATCATCCATTAGAGAAAACTAATAAAAGATTGAGTTGCAAAAACTTAAGGATACTTTTTACCTTTATGTCTTGCAACTCAACCTTACTTAGAATCTGTTTAAATAAAATGATAAAGGAATGTAGCAACACCATCAAGTGCATGCTTCTTTTCTCCTTGAATTTCAATATAGAATTTGATTTCGACCTTAGCAATACCACGAAGATTGGTGATATTTTCTAACTTCGTAACCAAACGTACAGATTGTCCAGAAAGAACAGCTTGTCCAAACTTCATTTTGTCCATGCCATAGTTTACCAACATCTTGATATTGTTCACTTCTATTATCTGATCCCACATATAAGGAAGAAGTGAAAGCGTTAGATAACCGTGCGCAATAGTTTGACCAAAAGGACTTTCTTCTTTACAACGCTCTGTGTCTATATGTATCCACTGATGATCAAGCGTTGCATCTGCGAAAAGATTTATACGTTCTTGAGGAACATCTAACCAATCTGATTTACCTATTTCTTTGCCTAAATAAGCTTCAAAATCCTCGTAACTGTTAATTACTACTTTTTCCATATCTTAATAATAAGCTATTTAAGTTTTGAGTAATCTCTGTTCAATCTGAAGTAAAGAATTTTACCTTGAGCATTAAAAAGAACCTTAGCCTTGAAATTAATAGCTTCTTTTTTGCTGTTTGCAGAAGTTTGCTTAACCAAGAACTCTGCACTATATCCCACACCACGCATCAACATTCTAGACTTTCCGAATGAAATATCAGAAATAATTTGATAATCAAAACGACGCCCCTTACTGTTTACTCGTGTTTGAATATATTTACTTACAGCAGGTTTAGGCATATCACGATGAAAAAGGAAAAAATCTAGTGTATCAGCTAATGTAGGCATATATACACTTGTCTGATTTTTGCCATAACCTTGGAGAAACTCTAGTATATTCTTTTCAAGAGTTGGCTTAATTTCATCGACTGCAGGTAAGCTCTTAATATTGTCAACTATATCTTTAGCTAAAACTGAATTTGGAGCTTGGGGATTATTTGTAAGATAATCTTGAAAAGACTTTTCAGAGAGATCATTAAGTGCATGTTTCCACAAAACTGAGTCAATTTTTTTCTCAACTTTTGCTTGCATGCGACCTCCTAATTCAAAATTTTCCTTAAAAGCTTTAAAGCCCTCTAAAGATGGTTTCTTACACAATGAATTCCAAGTCTTCTTCATTAGGAGATATGTCTGCTTCTTTTCCATTGCAAGCTGTGCATACTCCGTTTGAGGATAAAGATTAGCTATAAGTTCACAATCTTCAGCAGTGTAATCATCGTTAAGTGCTTCATAAAGCTTCTTTGCCTTATAAGAATCTGTAGTTGTATAGTAATAATAACCACCTCCAACTACACAAAACGTTGCTACTGAAGTAATTAAATATTTAATTGTATTGTTCATTATGCTATAATTTTAGAATTCTGCAGACTTAGGTGTGCGTGGGAAGGGAATCACGTCGCGAATGTTCTGCATACCAGTTACGAAGAGGATGAGGCGCTCGAAACCTAAGCCAAATCCGCTATGAGGACAAGTACCGAAGCGGCGAGTGTCCAAATACCACCACATATCCTTCATAGGAATGCCAAGTTCGTTGATGCGTGCAGTGAGCTTTTCGTAGCTTTCTTCACGTTCAGAACCACCGATGATTTCACCAATCTGAGGGAAGAGCACATCCATTGCACGTACGGTCTTGCCGTCTTCATTTTGCTTCATGTAGAAGGCCTTGATTTTCTTGGGATAGTCGGTGAGGATTACGGGCTTCTTAAAGTGTTCTTCAACGAGGTAACGTTCGTGTTCGCTAGCGAGGTCAACTCCCCAATAAACGGGGAATTCAAACGCCTTCTTGCCTGACTTTGCAGCTTCTTCAAGGATATTTACACCTTCTGTGTAAGTAAGGCGCACGAAGTCATTGTCAACAACGAAGTTAAGGCGGTCAAGAAGTGTCTTATCAACCATCTTGTTGAGGAATTCGAGGTCATCCTTACATTTGTTCAACGCCCAACGTACACAATATTTAATAAAGTCCTCTGCGAGATCCATATTGTCGTTGATATCGTTGAAGGCTACTTCGGGTTCAATCATCCAAAACTCAGCGAGGTGGCGGGGAGTGTTAGAATTTTCAGCACGGAAAGTAGGACCAAATGTGTAGATTGCACCCAAAGCTGTTGCAGCGAGTTCACCTTCCAACTGACCTGACACGGTGAGCGAAGTCATCTTGCCAAAGAAATCGTCAGAGTAATCAATCTTACCTTCATCGTCTTTCTTCAAGTCGTAGAGATTCTTTGTAGTTACCTGGAACATTTGACCTGCTCCTTCACAGTCAGAAGCTGTGATGATAGGAGTATGGAAATAGAAGAAGCCGCGTTCGTGAAAGTACTGATGCACAGCCATTGCCATGTTATGGCGAATGCGGAACACAGCACCAAATGTATTTGTGCGCAAGCGCATGTGAGCATGCTGACGCATAAATTCGAAGGTCTGTCCCTTCTTCTGCATAGGGTATTCAGCATCACATGTGCCGTAAACCACAATTTCAGTTGCTTGAATTTCAGCAGCCTGACCTGCTCCCTGGCTTTCTACGAGCGTACCTGTTACAGCAAGACATGCTCCTGTAGTAACCTTTTTCAACAATTCTTCATCAAACTTGTCAACATCAGCAACAATCTGAACATTGTGGATAGTAGAGCCGTCGTTGAGAGCGATAAAATTCACCGACTTACTACCACGCTTTGTTCTCACCCAACCCTTTACAGTTACTTTTGAACCATAGGCTGTTGAGCGAAGTATATCAATAACTTTTGTTCTCATATTATTTTCAATAATGACTTATTCAAAAGCGCCCATGCGCAACATTGACACTTCCTTTTCTGTAAGGTAACGCCAATCACCGCGGCGCACATTCTTCTTTGTAAGACCTGCGAAATAGACGCGATCGAGCTTCACCACATGATAACCGAGCGATTCGAAGATACGGCGCACAATGCGGTTCTTACCCGAGTGGATTTCGATGCCCACCTGCTTCTTATCTGTAGGCGAAGCGTATTCTACAGCGTCTGCCTTAATCATACCATCTTCAAGCGTGATACCCTCAGCAATCTGACGGATGTCTGCCGCTGATACGTTCTGATCGGTGTGTACGTGGTAAATCTTCTTCTTCAAGAACTTGGGGTGTGTCAACTTTGAAGCCAACTCTCCGTCGTTAGTGAGGAGAAGCACACCAGTTGTATTGCGGTCAAGACGACCTACGGGATAAATACGCTCGGGGCACGCACCCTGCACGAGATCCATCACCGTCTTGCGATTTTGGGGGTCTTCGCTTGTAGTTACATATCCCTTGGGCTTGTTGAGAAGCACATACACCTTCTTTTCGAGCTTTACAGCTTCACCGTGGAAGCATACGACATCAGTGCGCAATACGCGTGCACCGAGTTCGGTTATGACTTCTCCGTTTACGGTTACCACGCCTGCTTCGATATACTTATCTGCATCGCGACGACTGCACACGCCTGCATTTGCTAAATACTTATTCAAACGGATGGGCGCATTGGGGTCGTAGTGTTCTTCCTTATATTCCAAGCGCTTCTTTGCACTGTACTTTGCATGTGGATCGTAATTGCCCGTACGCTTGCGAGGCGCGAATCCTGCATTCTGATAGCCTTCGCCACGGTTGAATGAAGGACGTTGCTCCCCTTCGCCACTAGCATTAAAGCGCGGACGATAACCGCCTTCGCCTCCGCCATTATTGTAGGCAGGACGCTGCTTGCCAAAACGGCTCTGACCATCGCGTGAGGGGCGCTGGAAGCCTCCTGCAGGGCGTTCACCAAAACCAGCGTTGGGGTTGTTAAAACGAGGACGCGCATTGTCGCCTTCACGGCGATAACCACCGCTCACTCCTTCGCGTGAGCCAGGTCGGCTTGTGTTGCGTCCGAAACTACCTTTTGAAAAGCGGTTGCCATCTCGGCCACCCTTTCCCTTGTTGAAAAAATCTGACATAAAAAATTTTATGAGGTTGTAAGGTTGAAGGTCGTAGGTTATGAGGAACATTTGAACGGCATAGTTCTTTAGCCTTTAAGCAAAGCGCCCCTATAGCCTGCGTTACCTATTTTAGATACCTGTATAGTTCCAAGGTGTGATGACGCGAAGCTCAGCCTTGATTTCTTCGCTTACATCGAGTCCTTCGATAAAGGTACGGATGCTTTCTTCTGTAATTGCTGCATTTGTGCGTGTCAATGCCTTAAGCGCTTCGTAGGGGTTGGGATAAGCCTCGCGGCGAAGCACTGTCTGAATAGCTTCTGCACATACCGCCCAGCAGTTTTCGAGGTCACGACGGAGCGCTTCTTCGTTGAGGAGCAACTTGCTGAAGCCCTTAAGTGTAGAACTAAATGCGATGAGTGCGTGGCCCATAGGCACACCGATATTGCGCAATACTGTTGAGTCAGTCAAGTCGCGCTGGAGACGGCTGATGGGGAGCTTCACTGCCAAGTGGTCGAGAATAGCATTTGCTACGCCAAGGTTACCTTCTGAGTTTTCAAAGTCTATAGGGTTCACCTTGTGAGGCATTGCCGATGATCCTACTTCGCCCGCCTTAATTTTCTGCTTGAAGTACTCCATTGAGATGTACTGCCAGAAGTCACGATTCAAGTCGATAAGAATCGTATGGATACGCTTCATCGCGTCAAATGCAGCTGCAAGATTGTCATAGTTTGAAATCTGTGTAGTATATTCTTCACGAACAATGCCGAGCTTTTCAGCGAGGAACTTTTCAGCAAAAGCCTTCCAATCGTAAGCAGGATAAGCCACACGGTGAGCGTTTAAGTTACCCGTAGCACCACCAAACTTACCGCTACAGGGCACTGCCTTCAACTGCTTCAATTGCTCTTCAAGACGATAGGCAAACACCTTTACTTCCTTACCCAAGCGTGTGGGTGAAGCGGGCTGACCATGTGTCTTCGCGAGCATAGCAATATCCTTCCACTCTTCAGCAAACGCATTGAGCTGGTCGATCACCTTCTGAAGGAGAGGGATGTAAACTTCCTCTGTTGCATCCTTGATCATCAAGGGGAATGAAGTGTTATTAATATCCTGTGAAGTAAGACCGAAGTGCACAAACTCCTTATACTGTTCCAAACCGCCGATGGCATCAAACTTTTCCTTGATGAAGTACTCAATAGCCTTCACGTCGTGGTTCGTAACGCTTTCAATATCCTTCACACGCTGAGCATCCTGCAGGGAGAAGTTCTGATAAATCTCTCTAAACTTGGGGAAGAGCGCACTATCAACACCTACCAACTGAGGCAAGGGAAGTTCGCAAAGAGCGATATAATATTCGATTTCTACACGCACACGATACTTCATCAGAGCATACTCTGAAAAGTAGTTTTGCAACTCGCTTGTTTTAGAAGCATAACGACCGTCGATAGGACTAACTGCGATTAAAGACATGTTATAAAATTGTTTTATTGAATTTCTGCTGCAAATTTACACTTTTTCCAACATTTATTACAGCTAATTCGACATTTATTTACAATAATAAAAAAATAAGTGACTTGCAAAACGGCAAATCACTTTTGAGCCTCTTGTCGGATTCGAACCAACGACCCCGAGATTACAAATCACGTGCTCTGGCCAACTGAGCTAAAGAGGCAGGACCTTCTTTAAGAAGAAATGATGAATTGAATCATCTACTAAACATTGAGTTTAATTTGAGCCTCTTGTCGGATTCGAACCAACGACCCCGAGATTACAAATCACGTGCTCTGGCCAACTGAGCTAAAGAGGCAAAACCTTCTTTAAGAAGAAATGATGAATTGAATCATCTACTAAACATTGAGTTTAATTTGAGCCTCTTGTCGGATTCGAACCAACGACCCCGAGATTACAAATCACGTGCTCTGGCCAACTGAGCTAAAGAGGCGGGCGGGTAAGCTCTCTGCATCGCGCCGCTACAACCAACTACCTTTGCTGCGGTCAAGCCCTGGAGGATTCGAAGGGAGCTGGCCGTACAGCACTTACCCATTTTTGTTTAGCGATGCAAAATTACAAATTATTCCTAACGTACCAAACAAATTCTGATGTTTTTTGTATTATTTAGCATAAAAAATAATCAAAATCGTCAATACAATAAGGGCATCTATTAAGATTAGAAGCATTAACACTGGTTTATTTAACCAAGAAATCCCTGTTCCTTAAACAAGAAACAGGGATTGATTTACTATTCTCTAATAGAATTATGGAAGTTATCCACCGAAGTCGTCGAAGTGAATCATTTCCTTTTCTACGCCGAGGCTATCCAACAAGTCGAGCACTGTCTTTGCCATCATAGGAGGACCACAGAGGTAGTATTCGCAATCTTCTGGAGCTTCGTGCTGTTTGAGATAAGTATCGCCCATTACGGGTGCTACGAAGCCTGCTGTATACTTGATACCTGCTGCATCAGCCTTGGGATCGGGACGGTCAAGCGCAAGGTGGAAGTGGAAGTTGTCGAATTCCTTTTCCAATGCGAGGAAGTCGTCGAGGAATGGGATTTCTTCCAACGCACGTGCACCATAGAAGTAGTGCATCTGACGATCGCGACATTGACGTGTCTTAAGCATGTGCATAATCTGAGCACGGAGGGGAGCCATACCGGCACCACCACCAACCCAAATCATTTCGCGGCCTGAAGTGTAGTTAGGACGGAATTCACCGTAAGGACCACTCATGATTACCTTATCGCCAGGCTTGAGGCTAAAGATGTAAGATGAAGCGATACCTGGGTTAACATCCATGAAGCCACCACCTTGTTCTTTTGGTTTAAAAGGAGGCGTAGCGATACGTACGTTGAGCGTAATGATATCTCCTTCGTCGGGATAGTTAGCCATTGAGTAAGCACGCACTGTGGGAGTGTCGTTTGTACACTTGAGGTTGAAAAGACCAAAGTTCTTCCAAGCAGGGAGGTAAGTGTCGCCAATGAGTGACTTATCGAAGTCCTTATCGTAGTCAATATTGAATGCGGGAATCTTAATCTGTGCGTAAGAACCAGGTTCGAAGTCCATGTGTTCACCAGGAGGAAGTGCCACCTTGTATTCCTTGATGAAGGTAGCCACGTTGCGGTTACCAATCACGGTGCATTCCCATTCCTTAACGCCCATTACAGAGTCTTCAACATTGATGCTGATGTCACCCTTAACCTTGCACTGGCAACCGAGACGCCAGTTTTCCTTAACTTGCTTACGTGTGAACTGACCCTTTTCAGAATCGAGAATTTCACCACCGCCTTCAGGAACTTGTACTTTACACTGACCGCAAGAACCCTTACCACCACATGCCGAAGGGAGGTAGATGTCGTTGTTGGCAAGTGTGCTGAGGAGGGTGCCGCCTTGTTCAACTTCGAGCGTATCCTTGCCGTTGATGGTGAGTTTTACCTTACCGCTGGGCGAAAGGTAAGTCTTTGCAACGAGCAAGATAATCACGATGAGGAGTATAATGCTAAGGAATACTCCAATACTTGCTAAAATAATACTTGTCATTGTTGTTTTATTTCCTTAGAATTAAATATTAAGACCTGAGAAGCACATAAATGCCATTGCCATCAAACCTACGGTGATAAAAGTGATACCAAGACCACGGAGGTGCTTAGGCACATCGGTATAAGCCATCTTTTCATTGATTGCTGCGAGTGCTACGATAGCGAGCAACCAGCCGATACCTGAACCAAGTGCGTAAACAACAGCATCGCCAACGTTACCGATATACTGGCTGTTGTTAGGCTCCATGCCGATGCGCTGTTGCATAAAGAGCGACGCACCCATGATGGCACAGTTTACGGCGATAAGTGGCAAGAAGATACCGAGTGAAGCATAGAGTGATGGAGAGAAGCGCTCAACAATCATTTCTACGAGCTGCACGATACCTGCAATGACACCGATGAAGAGGATGAATGCCAAGAACGAGAGGTCAACACCTTCAACGATACAATCAGGGCCGAGCACCTTTGTTTGGAGGAGGTAGTCAACGGGCACTGTGATGAGCAATACGAAGATGACTGCTATACCAAGGCCTAAAGCTGTCTTAACATTTTTCGCAACTGCAAGGTAAGAACACATACCTAAGAAGAATGCGAAAATCATATTGTCCACAAAGATTGAGCGGACAAACAAACTTAACATTTGTTCCATTTCTTAATTTCTTTTATTGAGTTAGGGATGTGTGTGGAATTACTTTTTCTGCTTGTCATTGATAGCACGGTGTGCCCAAATGATGCAACCTACGATAATCAACGCCATTGCAGGCATGGTCATCATACCGTTGTTCACATAACCTGCTTCATAAACACAGTCGGGGATTACCTGGATGCCGAGCAATGTTCCAGCGCCAAAGAGTTCGCGGCAAAAACCAACAGCGACCAAAATCCAAGCATAACCTAAACCAGAACCGATACCATCGAGGAATGATTCCCAAGGACCATTCTGCATAGCGAAAGCTTCAAGACGCCCCATGATGATACAGTTCGTAATGATCAAACCGATATACACTGAAAGCTGAACGCTAACGTCGTAGGCAAAAGCCTTCAACATTTCAGCCACCAACGTTACGAGCGTTGCAACAACAACGAGCTGCACGATGATACGGATACGGCTGGGAACTGTTTTGCGAAGTAAAGAAATAATGACGTTTGCAAAAGCTGCAACAACTGTTACAGACAACCCCATTACAATAGAGGGTTCAAGCTGTACTGTCACTGCAAGCGCAGAACAAATACCCAACACCTGAGCTGTCACAGGATTATTGAGATTCAATGGACCTGTAAAAATCTCGCGGTTTGCTTTAGAAAATAATGTACTCATATCTGTTTCCGTTATTAATTGGCATTAAAGAATCCGATATATTGTGCAAGGCTTGTCTTTAACATTGCGTCAACACCATTACCTGTGAGTGTAGCACCTGTAATACCGTCAACTTCGTACTGATCGTTCTGAACCTTACCGTTTTTCACAACAGAAAGTGCAATGTTATTAGCGTTGCCTTCAGCGAAGATAACCTTACCGATGAATTGGTCCTGGAACTTCTGCTCAGCAATGAGCGAACCCAAACCTGCTGTTTCAGATGCGTGAGACATATACATACCGTAAACAGTGTTGAAATCATCGTTGAGCGCAACATATCCCCAAAGCGCGCCCCAAAGGCCCTTACCGTAAACGGGGAGTACGTACTTCTTAGCACCTTCAACCTCGCAAACATAAACCACGAGTTCTTCAGAGCCACACTTAAAACCACCTTCATCTTGCTTGATGCTACCATCAGCATTGATGATGTAGTCGTTCTTTACGACGTCAGTGTAAGTTGTAGGAATAACGTCCTTTTCGAGGCCACGCATATTCAATGCAGCTAAGATTTGCGACTTCTTATCGAGTTCAACATTCTTATCTTGAATGGGCTTGAGCGTTTGTGAAACGAAAGCCAACAAGAAAGCTGCAACTACCACCATTACTATGGCATAGCCAATGGTGTATCCATTACTATTTGTATTCATAGACTTGTGTTTTTACTTCTTTACGCGGCTAAGACGCTTGTTAATATTACGCTGAACAAATACGTAGTCGATCAGCGGTGCAAACATGTTCATCAAGAGGATAGCAAGCATCATACCTTCGGGGTAACCAGGATTGAGAACGCGCACCAATACTGCAACGGCACCAATCAAGAAACCATAGATAAACTTACCATTTTCTGTGCGTGCGCTTGTCACGGGGTCAGTAGCCATGAAGACAGCACCGAAGCAGAAACCACCTGTTGCAATGTGTTCGTACCAAGGCATGTTAGCAGCAACGTTACCTTCGAGTCCCATTGCGTTGAAGAGCAATGCTACGATGATACCACCTGCGAATACACTACCCATAGTGCGCCAGCTTGCAATACGTGTCCAAAGAAGGATTACCGCACCAATAGCAATTGCGATAACGCTTGTTTCGCCTACTGAACCAGGAATCAAACCAGTGAATGTGCCAGTGAAGTCGATTTCGCTAACGCTTGATGCTGCAGCAGCCAATCCAAGGGGAGTAGCTTGAGTAATGGCATCTGCTGAGAGGTCGTAGCCAAGACCGAGGAACTTTTCAGTAGCCACCCAAACCTGGTCACCACTCATGCTTGTGGGATAAGCAAAGAAGAGGAACGCACGTGCGATGAGTGCAGGGTTGAAGATGTTCATACCTGTACCACCATAAATTTCCTTACCAATGATTACGGCAAATGCTACGGCAATAGCCATCATCCAAAGAGGAGTGTTGATGGGGCAAATCATGGGGATGATAAGACCCGACACGAGGTAACCTTCCTGAATTTCTTCCTTCTTCCATTGTGCAGCCACGAATTCGATACCAAGACCTACACCGTAAGATACGATGATACGAGGCAACATCAATGCAAAGCCATACATAAACATTTCGATGAACGATGTTTCAGCCAACATGCCTGCTGCAGCTGCATTCTGATAACCTACGTTGTACATACCGAAAAGGAGTGCAGGAATCAATGCGATAACCACAAACGACATGATACGCTTAGAGTCGATTGCATCGTGAATGCTCACACCAAAACGCGAAGTAGCATTAGGAACGAGCAAGAACGTTTCCATACCATCGAAGACCGAACGGAAAGCTGAGAGCTTACCACCTTCTTCAAAGTTAGGGCGAATTTTGTCAAGATATTTTTTAACCATTGTACTTATATCTATTATAATGAATGATTATTAGCTATTTTCCTTACGAAGAATGTCAAGACCTTCGCGCACGATACGCTGAAGCTCGAGCTTTGAAGAGTCGATAAATTCAGCCACGGCAAAGTCTTCGGGAGCAACTTCGTACATACCGAGTGCTTCTTGACGATCAATATCACCTGTGATGATGGCCTTAACGAGATATGAGGGATAGATATCCATAGGGAACACCTTTTCGTATTCCGCACTCATAATCATATGACGTTCGCCACCCTTGATGCGGCAGTCGAGGTCGTACTTCTTGTTCTTGCCCATCAACCATGAAAGATAACTACGGCTTGTAGAGAAGTCATTCAATCGTGGCATAATCCAGCCGAAGAGTTCGTTTACATCATCGCCTTCGGGCAATGCACAAACTTCAGTAGCAAAAGCGCTGAGGAAGCACTTTGTGCACGACTTCTTACCTACGAGAGGATTGCCATCAACTACTCGAACATTTCCTTCCTTAGTCTTGATAATAGAGCTCAGAGGCGCACCTATCTTAGTCTTTACGTAAGTAGGTTCAACAGCCATACTACCTCCTACTGCAATTGTACGAGTGAAGTCAACCTTACCTGTGCGCAACAAGCGACCGATGAAGATTACGGCTTCAGCACCCATTGTCCACACTACTTCACCCTTGTTGACGGGAGAAATGTGGTTGATGTGCACACCTACGTTGCCTGAAGGGTTAGGACCGTCAAACACGCTCAACTTGGCGCCATCGAGAGGGAGAATAGGAGTGTTAATTTGTTCTGGACTAACACCTACATGTACCTGTGCGAGCTTAGCAAGCGCTTTGATACCTAACTTAAAATCAGCTTCCTGACCTTTTGCAACGAACGTAAAGTCGGCTGCCAAGGGCATCTTTGAGAAGGTGCTAACAAAAATAGCTTTAGGTGTATCAACAGGAGAAGCGACTACGTCATAAGGACGCTGACGGAAGAAGGCGAACAAACCTGTTTGCAACAAGAGGTTCAATACTTCGTCTGATTTAGCGCTTTCTACGTTGAAACTTCCAAATTCCTTTGCCGCCTGCGTGCTATCTGCTGCAATGCGGATGTAAAGAATTTTTCTACGCTCGCCACGTTCGATTGCCTGAATCTTACCGCTTACGGGAGATACGAAAGCAATTCTTTCAGTAGCCTTGTCAACAAAAAGTGGACTTCCCGCGAGCACGTTGTCGCCTTCCTTAACTACGAGCTTGGGAACCACACCTGTAAAGTCTGAAGGGCAAATTGCATACTCATTTGCTAATTCAGTTTCCTTTACGGACAATGGAGCCTCACCTTCCAGATTAAGGTCAAGTCCTTTCTTAATCTTGTACAATGTTTCCATTAAGAACTAAATATAATTATTGTTATAAACTAAGATTTCCAATCTTTCCTTATCTCGATTCATTAACACAATAAGTATCACTATATTAAATCACCAACACTTCTTGTATTACTTTAACAAGTCGTACATAAATTGTTTCATTCTATATGTTTACACAGCATAAGCATTAGGCACAACATTTCGTAGCGACACAACGATATGTACACTTGATTTGCAAAATTAATAAATTATGACAAGATAAATCCATTTTTTTAAGTGTTTTTTTACTTTTTTTTATTCGATTTTACAAATCATCACTTGTGTTTCTCTTGAAATTATGACATTCGATAAGATAGAACACTATATCTTCTTCTCCCCCCTACTCTGCTAATACTTCACCTTTGTTATTCCTTCAACATGCTAAAAACGACTTGTGGTAGTGAGGCCCTGTTTTAGGGCGTCCCCCTTATCTACATGCTGAGTAATAGCATTTCTCGTTTTTTATCCCCCAGCGCCATCGCCACATCCTTTGCGCAAAAAAAGAGAGTTTCACCTTGCTGAGTTAGCATTGTCCGAATATTGCCGAATTCCTCGTTCTTAAAGATTTAAATCGTTGTCATTGATAATAAGGTTTTGAGGTTATAAGGTTGTGAGGTTTTGAGGTTATAGCCCGTATAGCGTCTATATACTCTATAGCTTCTATAACTAGGGGGTAATCAGATGTAATCAGTTGTCAGTTATATTTTTTTGACTACCCTTTCTGCTGCTCAACCCCCACGAAGTAACTTAAAATTAAATTTTATATATATAATAAATTATATATATAAATTATTTCTTTAGTATCTTTCCTCCAACTTCTATACCCCAACATGGTAATCAATTTCAAACAACTGACAACTGATTACATCTGATTACCCCTAGCTATAGACGCTATAGAAACTATAGAAGCTATAGGAGCTATAGAACAACCACAAGCAAACAAAACAAAAACTTTTTCCCCATCCTACCCCACTGATAACCAATCAACTTAAAGCAAAATCAAGCGGAGGGAAGAAGCCCCTCGCGCCCGCTAATTCGCAATAATTCTCATGCCTCCGCAAGCTCTTCGTAACTTTGCAATCGTAAACAAACCGCCCTTCCGACCTCTTCGCAACAACCTCCGACATCCTTGCAACGACTTCCGACTTCTTCCTTCCGACCTCTTCTTTCCTATCTCCTTTCTCCGACCTCTCCTCTCCTACTTCCTTTCTCTTCCCATCACCTCACCATATCTTCACAAGCTATCCGGGTGGCATACTGATATTTTCAGCAAGCTAAATGCCTATAAACGAAGAAAGCGAACCTACCCATAAATGAGCAAGTCCGCTTTTATTACGAATAACAATAGTGATTAAATCCAACATTAGAGTGGCGATGCATTGGCGCCCATTACTAAACGGTAAAAATTACATCCTACAAAGTTTCCTAAGACTATAGAGACGTAGAAAACAGCAATGTCCAACCCATGTGTCATCCAAAAGTCAACTGGTACCGTAAGATAATAAAAAGCATCAGCTACGCAGTGGGGGAATCCACATACAATGAAGAGGGGCACCCCAAAGAGCATTGGCAAATTATTTCCCTTACGCGCAAACGTTACGGCCGTTGTCATAATAAATCCGCAACCTACTGCCAACAGAGCTCCTCGCAAAGGACCTACGGCCAATCTTCCTTCCAAGATGTTTTGAGCGCTGGCTTGAAGTTCGAATGGCGAAAGTCTTGCTAACAACGCAACGAGCAAGCAACCTGCAATATTACCCAAAAGAATAAGACACAGCAGTTTAACTTCGCCCTTCTTAATGAAACCGGCAGTACCTGTATATAAGCGCAATCTGTAATTAACTACAGACAAAAGACCAAAGGCAAACAAAACGCTTCCAACGATGTCGCGCGTGGCAAGATAGCCAAAACCTGCGATACCTACGCAAACGCCTGCCATCATTGACGAACGAAAAACCTCTAAAATACTCATCACCATAGGATTTTCACATTTTAAACATTGATACAGAATTTCAGTTTGTGCAAAATTACAATAATTCAATCATATTTGCAATAACGTAATTCTTTTTTATTGTTAGTGTTATGTTATAGTCTTTTGTTGCAAAGCTTCTATTTTTGGTAGGAATCAGATTGTAGATACTTAAAGCGCTATTTAAACAAAACAGGCTTATAGCGTAAAAGTCAATAAGATATAATACAACTACAATACTACAGATAAGCATTTATTCCTCCATCAGAAAACCCTGCTTTGCCTTCTTCAGCAGTTGGGATGCAAAAACAAAATCATGAAGCGAGGCGTTATCTGCTTTTACGACTTCGTGCATGTTTCCTTCCCAATTCTTTCTGCCTTCGTTGATGTAAAGTATGTGTTGGCCGATTGCCATCACGGAGTTCATATCGTGAGTATTGATGATCGTAGTGGTGTTGAACTCTTGTGTAATTTCACTTATCAACTTGTCAATGACCAAGGAGGTCTTGGGGTCTAACCCTGAATTAGGTTCGTCGCAAAACAGATACTTAGGGTTCATTGCTATTGCTCGTGCTATTGCAACTCGCTTTTGCATCCCTCCCGACAATTCACCTGGGAATTTTAGCTCCGAGCCCGAAAGGTTAACACGATCAAGGCAAAAACGTGCTCGCTCTTTTCTTCGAGCTACGGATTCGTTAGAGAACATGTCGAGCGGAAACATCACATTTTCTAAGACAGAAAGCGAATCGAAAAGGGCTGCCGACTGGAATATCATCCCCATCTCGCGTCGTAGCTGAGCTTGTTGTTGACGCGTCATCGACGTAAGGCCTCTCCCGTCATAATACACCTCACCTGATGAAGGAGTCAAGAGTCCTACAAGGCATTTCATCAACACCGTCTTTCCGCTACCACTTTGACCAATGATGAGGTTAGTCGTACCGCTCTCAAAGACAGCATCAATGCCACAAAGCACCTGCTTTTCGCCAAACGATTTATGAATTTGTTTAATTTCTATCATGATAGGAGGTTTGTTAAAAATAAGTCCGAAAATAGTATGAGCATCGAACTCGTAACTACGGCATTCGTGGAAGCTTTTCCTACTTCTACACTCCCACCTTCGACCGTGTATCCATAAAACGAACTCACGCTACTGATGATAAAAGCAAAGAAAAGGCTTTTGATGATGCCCATCCAAAAGAACCATGGTGTAAATTCGTGCTGAAGACCAGCTGTAAGGTCGGCAGGAGTGAGGATGCCACCAATATAGGCAGTGGCGTAAGCGCCAAGGATTCCGCTAAACGTACTAAAAACGACTAATAAGGGTATCATCGTAATAAGTCCCAACATCTTTGGTAATATTAAATAAGAGGCTGAATTAACCCCCATAATATCAAGAGCATCAATCTGTTGTGACGTGCGCATCGTTCCTAATTCGGAAGCTATGTTTGAGCCCACCTTTCCTGAAAGGATCAGACACATGATTGAGCTCGAAAATTCAAGAAGCATGATTTCGCGCGTAGTGTAGCCCGACACCCATAAAGGCATCCAAGGCGACTGAATGTTTAGCTTTATCTGAATGCAGATTACAGCCCCAATAAAGAAGCTGATGAGCAACACAATCCCGATAGAATCTACGCCTAAAGCATAAAGCTCGCGCACATATTGCTTAAGATACATTCGTATTCGCTCAGGTCGAGCAAAAACGCGCTTCATCAGGAGTAAATAGGTTCCTATCGATGTTAAATATTTAATTAAAAGCATTTATTTTATGGTTTATAATTGAAAAAACGCCGCAAAGGTACATTTTTTTTTAAATTTGCACACGATTAGAAACTATCGTTTCTCTATTCGAGCGCTTACAATGTCAAGATTGACATGACAAGCAACTATTCTTTCACTATTTTGGGGGCACTTCTATGAACAAAACCAAGTTGTAGAAATCGCCCGCAAAAGTATCTTTTTTTATTCCCCTACACCCATACGAATGCTTTCCATCGAATCACTTTCAGTTGAATTTTCCGCCCGTCCGCTTTTTGCTGATGTATCATTTGTTGTCAATAGTAAAGATCGTATAGCTTTAGTTGGCAAAAATGGAGCTGGGAAATCTACCCTCTTGAAGATTTTAGCTGGTCTTCAACAGCCAACTTCAGGCAGCGTAGCTCGTCAGAAAAACGTCGAAATCGGCTATCTTCCACAAGTGATGGTGCTTGAAGATAATTGCACTGTGCTTGAAGAAGCTGAAAAAGCCTTTGCCAACGTTCAAGCTTTGCAACATGAAATCGAATTATTAAGCCAGCGACTCGCTGAGCGTACAGATTACGAATCCGCTGAATATTTAGACTTGGTGGAGGAATTCTCACAAAAATCCGAACACTTCCAGCTCATAGGCGGGCTCAACTACCATGCCGAAATAGAGCGTACACTCCAAGGATTGGGCTTTTCGCAGAAGGACTTTCATCGCCCTACGTGTGAGTTCTCGGGCGGTTGGCGTATGCGTATTGAGCTTGCAAAGATATTACTCCGCCGCCCCGACGTACTGTTGCTCGACGAACCTACCAACCACCTTGACATCGAAAGTATCCGCTGGCTAGAGCAATTTCTCATTCACTCGCCTGGAGCTGTAGTGCTTGTGAGCCACGACCGTGCTTTCATCAACAACGTGACCAACCGAACACTCGAAATTGCTTGTGGAAGAGCCACCGACTATAAAGTGAAATACGACGAATTTGTAAGCCTACGCAAGGAGCGTCGTGAGCAACAGATACGTGCGTATGAAAATCAGCAAAAGGAAATAGCTGACATCAAAGACTTTATTGAACGCTTTCGATACAAACCCACAAAAGCCGTGCAAGTGCAGAGCCGCATTAAGCAGCTTGAGAAAATCGTACCTATCGAGATTGACGAGGAAGACAACTCATCACTCCACCTTAAATTCCCACCCTGCTTACGTTCGGGCGACTATCCAGTAATATGCGAGGAAGTGCAGAAGAGTTATGACAATCAAGTCGTTTTTTCGGCCGTCAACCTTACCATCAAACGAGGTGAGAAAGTAGCATTCGTTGGAAAAAATGGTGAAGGAAAATCAACTTTGGTAAAGTGCATCATGTCGGAAATTGAGCATGGAGGAAAGCTCAAGATTGGCCACAACGTTGCGATTGGCTACTACGCTCAAAACCAAGCACAATTACTCAACGAAGAGCTCACCGTGTTTGAAACAATTGATTATGTAGCTAAGGGTGACGTAAGACTTAAAATTCGCGACATCCTCGGTGCTTTTATGTTTGGCGGAGAGGCTATTGATAAAAAAGTGAAAGTACTCTCAGGCGGCGAACGTAGCCGATTGGCGATGATAAAGCTCTTGCTCGAACCCGTTAATCTTCTTATCCTCGACGAACCCACCAACCATCTTGACCTCCGCACAAAGGAGGTGCTCAAACAAGCCATTGAAGCCTTTGACGGGACGGTCATCATCGTAAGCCACGACCGCGAGTTTCTCGACAATCTCGTGTCAAAAGTCTACGAGTTTAAAGATGGCAAAGTGCGCGAACATCTCGGAGGCATCTACGACTTCCTTGCACTTAAGGATAAAGAAGCACAGGCAGCACTCTCATCCTCACCCACCAAGCAAGTCAAGACGGAGGCTTCAAACACTTCAACCATAACAACGGCTGGCAAACTCAACTACGAACAACAGAAAGAGCAAGCCAAGCAGCAAAAAAAGTTGCAAAAAAGAGTGGAAGAAGCAGAGGCCAACATCGAAAAAATTGAGCTCGACGTAGCTGAGATTGAGAGCAAGCTAGCAACTCCTGAAGGAAGTTGTGACATGAGTCTGTTTGAACAACACGCTCAACTGAAGAAACAATTAGAAGCAGCTGTAGCCGAATGGGAATTGGCAATGGAAGAGTTGGAATCTGCCGAAAGAAATTAAAATAACTAATTTATAGAACCACCTTTAAACACTGAGTATAAAAATCAGCCTTTCCTGGTTACAACCTCAGAACCTTATAACCTTATAACCTTACAACCTTACAACCTTTATGATAAAATCGATAATCACATCAGCATTTGCTTGCGCTCTTTGCTTAGGCGCAGTTGCTCAAAACGACAACACCTTCGACATCAAGGCCAACATGAATCTTAAAGCAAAGCCTGGCAACGATTTCTATCAGTATGCAGCAGGCGGATGGATGAAGGCACATCCACTCACGGAAGAATATTCACGCTATTCACAGTTCGAAGCTCTTACCGAATCCAACCGCGAAAAGATTAAGTCCTTGGTGCTCAACTATGCCAACCAAACCAACACAGAAGGCACTATAGAGCAAAAGATTGGTACACTCTACAACCTTGCGATGGACTCAACACGACGAAACAAGGAAGGTTACACTCCGATTCTGAAGTATTACAATGCCATCGAATCAATTACAACCTTACCCGAATTTGTCATTCAGCTAGCAAAGCTCAAGCGCATGGGAGTACCAGCCTTCATGTCTATTTACGCTACAGCCGACCTTAAGAATAGTGAATCCAACCTCGTTTATATCAGTCAAGGGGGCATGGGCCTATCCGACCGCGACCTCTATCTAAGCGATGATAAGCATAGTAAAACAACGTTAGCAGAATATACCAAATACATCCACCGCCTCTTTACGCTCATCGGAGCTGACGATTCCCAGGCTAATAAAAAGACACAAGCCGTTATTAATATCGAAACGCAAATAGCACGACAGGCCTACGACGCCACACGCCGCAGAAATGTAGAGGCTAATTACCACAAAATGTCGTATGCTCAATTACTTCACGACTATGCTAATATCGATTGGAGCACACTTCTCCTTACGATGGGCTACCCCGCTGTAAACGAAGTATGCGTAAGTCAACCCGAGCCCGTTCGCGAAATAGGAAAAATCATAACTACTACCCCACTCGATGACCTTAAGGCTTATTTGGAATACAAACTTATTACCGACGCAGCATCTTATCTGAGTGATGATTTCGTAAATGCTCGCTTCGATTTCTATGGCAAGCATCTGAGTGGTCAGCAGGAGCAACAACCTCGTTGGAAGCAAGCAATCGGAGTTGTCGAAAGTGTACTTGGTATGGCAGTCGGAAAACTCTATGTCGAAACATACTTTCCTGAGTCCTCAAAACAGCGCATGCTCGAAATGATAAAGAATCTGCAAATCGCGCTGAAAGAACGCATTTCGCAACAAGCATGGATGAGCGAAACAACCAAACAACAGGCATACGAAAAGCTAGCTGCATTCCGTGTAAAAGTAGGCTATCCCGACACCTGGAAAAGCTATGATGGTCTCCAAATCGACGAAAGCAGCTCATACTACGAAAACCTTGCACTAGCCTCTGAATACCTACTCCAACAAGATATCAAAGAGCGAGTAAACAAAAAGGTAAACCGCGAAGAATGGCTCATGACACCCCAAACCATCAATGCATACTATAACCCTACAACCAACGAAATATGCTTCCCAGCGGGTATTCTTCAGCCTCCATTCTTCAATGCTAATGCCGACGATGCCACTAACTACGGAGCTATAGGCGTGGTTATTGGTCACGAAATGACGCATGGTTTTGACGACCAAGGCGCACAATTTGATAAAGAGGGCAACCTTCGCAATTGGTGGACAGCTGAAGATAAGCAGAATTTTTCAGCACGCCAGCAAGTGCTAGTCGATTATTTTTCACAACTCGACGACCTCCCCGGCTTAAAAGTGAATGGTAAGCTCACGCTCGGAGAAAACACAGCCGACCATGGTGGCCTCAAGATTGCCTATAGTGCATTACAACACGCTATGGCTACCTCGCCCCTCACAAACATTCAGGGCTTTACACCCGAACAGCGCTTCTTCCTTTCCTATGGTTTGATTTGGGCACAAAACATCCGCCCCGAACGAGTACGTCAACTCAACAAGGTGGACCCCCACACATCTGCCAAATGGCGCGTTAACGGAGCGCTCCCCCACATTGATGCATGGTACGAAGCTTTCAATATAAAGAAGTCACACAAGCTCTTCGTTCCCAAGGCAAATCGCGCTGACGTGTGGTAAACTTTTGGGGAGTTCCCAATTGTACTCAAAAGGAGTGCTCAAAATTAAATCTACATCATGCTCTACACAAACTTACCATGTGCACACATTGACAACGTTGTCAACGAAGCACCACCCACTTCGGCTTTGCGCGTTCTCTTTCTCAACATCATGCCCATAAAGCCCACCACCGAGGAAGACTTCTGCCGAAGCCTTGCATGCAAAGAAATTGACATCGAGTTGATACCCATAAAAATACCCAATCAACAATATAAGTGCACACCACAAGCTTATGTCGAACGCTATTATAAAGATTTCGACCCCCTCATAAGTGAGCACTACGATGGCTTCATTCTAACAGGAGCACCTCTCGAAAACATTCCTTTTGAGCAAGTGCGTTATTGGCAGCAGCTGACTGAAATCATTGAATGGGCAAAGATACATGTGACTTCTTCGCTCTACGTGTGCTGGGGAGCACAAGCCGCATTGTATTATCATTTTGGAATTCCCAAACACCCGCTTTCAGCTAAGATGTTTGGCATCTTTCAGCATGATGCCTACTGTAACCACCCACTCCTTCAGCATCTTTTGCCTACTTTCCCTATGCCACATAGCCGCCACACAGAGGTGCGAGCTGAAGATTTTCCTCCTCAGTGCCAAATACTTTCCACTAGCAACGAAAGCGGCGTAGGTATAGCCATATCTAATGAAGGGAGAGAAGTCTATATTACAGGGCATCTTGAATACGAACCTCTCACACTTCACAATGAGTACCACCGCGACCTCTCTAAACAGCTCCCCATAGCTCCGCCAAAGCACTACTATACCAGCGACGACGAAACTCTTGGGGTAAACTACTCATGGGAAGAAGCCTGCCAACACTTCTTTCACAACTGGCTCCGCTTCATGCAAACAAAAAAGAATATATAAATTCAAGCCGACTTGTAACGCATAAGCTACAGGTCGGCAGCTTATTTATATAAGCACAAGCTCTGATAAAATTGTCAAATATTGTTCATTATTATTAACTATTTCTACACTTTTTTGGAAGACAAGTAGGTCTTTGATAAATTTTCCAAATTAATTTGTAGTTTTTCGCCTAAGTCATGCGTCTAATGAGCAAAAGATATTTTATAAGGCAAATATGAGAATGAAAACACTTGAATTAGAATTTGAACAAATGGTGAGGAAGCACAAGAGCACGATCTACACCGTGTGCTTCATGTTCTCCAAGGACTCCGATGAGGTGAACGACCTCTTTCAGGAAGTGCTCATTAACCTGTGGCGAGGCTATAAAAACTTCAGAGGGGAAAGCAAAGCCGATACGTGGATTTGGCGCGTAAGTTTTAACACCTGCATTTCGCAAGAGCGCAAAAAGAGTCGCACTTCGCGCATCCAGTTGGAGATGGATATCGACCTTTTTCACGACAAAGATGAAGATACGCGGCAAATACAGATGCTCTACCAACGCATTCACCAACTTAAGCCCTTCGACCGCGCCATCGTACTGCTTTGGCTCGAAGGAATGCCCTACGACGAGATTGCCGCTATCGTGGGTATCACGGTGAAGAACGTGTCTGTGCGCCTCTTCCGCATCAAGGAAGAACTCAAGAAAATGTCTAACCACTAAACCTTGCCCATTATGAATAACACGATTGACTCTAAAGAATTGCAAGAAATGAAAGTGCAATTGGAACTCCTCACCAAGAAGTTGGAGCGACAAACGATTGTCAACGAACGCCAGATTCGCCAATCCATGAAGGATAAAGCCAACTACTTGCATTGGTTTTTGATTCGGGAAAGCATTATAAGCATTATTGGTATCCCATTTTTCATTTGGATTCTTCCCAATATCAGTAAAATCTCCATGCTGTTTTGCGCCACCTGCGCTATATTCTTAGCGATTGAACTCTTCTATAATTATTATCTATTCCGTCGCATTAGTCCTAACAAATTTGCAGGAGACAATTTGATTGAAGCACGTAAAGAAACTTTGAACTTCAAACAACAAACCCTTAAGTGGACCTATTGGTTTGAAGTACCCTTCGTATTTGTAATATTTATACTTTTTATATACGAGAAATCCCACTTCCACGATGGTGTAATTCTGAATATTGCTTTGACTTCAGGGATTATTGGCTTTATCATTTTTGCGAGCATCAGCTATTATCACTTGAGGAAACTACTACGAACTACGAACGAGATTTTGAGTCAGATAGAGGAGTTAGAGGGGCAAACCTAAAGCATAAATAAGATTATTGCTAATATAGAAAACCGAGTCGCCACACTGCATGGTGATTCGGTTTGATTTTTGGGGAATAATATGGCATTTAATCCAAGTTTGGCAGTAGTGGTGCTAATTCATTAAAGGGTAAAAGCTATCAATCAATCATTAGGTGCTCAAAAATAAACGTGCGAACCATCCCCAGTATGGAGCGATTCGCACGTTGTGTGATTTGCGGTATGTGTTTTGCCGAACTCTATTCGGGCTTCATGTTAGTGTAAACTGTCTGCACGTCGTCGAAGTCTTCGAGCTTTTCAACCATCTTGTCGATAGCTTCGCGCTGTTCGGGAGTAACGTCCTTCATGTCGTTGGGCACGTAGGTGAATTCTGCTCCTACGACTTCGAAACCTTGTTCTTCGAGGTGGTTCTGGATTTGAGCAAACGACTTGGGGTCGCCGTAGATAGTGATGCTGCCTTCTTCTTCATCTTCATCGTACTCGTCTTCTACGCCGTAGTCGATGAGGTCGAGAATCATTTCGTCCATGTCGAGGCCGTCCTTCTTCTTGAATGAGAACACACACTTGTGGTCGAAGAGGAATGCGAGGCTACCCATCGTGCCGAGGTTGCCAGAGAACTTGTTGAACACTGAGCGTACGTCGCCTACGGTACGTGTGGGGTTGTCTGTAAGTGTATCCACGAAGATAGCGATGCCGTGAGGACCGTATCCTTCGTAAGTCATTGACTTGTAGTCGCTCTGGTCCTTACCCATTGCGTTCTTGATAGCGCGTTCCACATTGTCCTTAGGCATGTTTTCGCGCTTCGCATTGGCGATGAGGGCACGGAGTGCGGGGTTGTTTTCGGGTTCAGGACCGCCTGCCTTTACGGCGATAGCAATCTGCTTACCAATTCGGGTGAAGGTTTTAGCCATGTGGCCCCAGCGCTTCATCTTCGCTGCTTTACGATATTCAAATGCTCTTCCCATATCGTTTAAGTAAACAAGTTTTTAGTAGACGAGTTGACAAGATGGTTGGATTGGCATCTCGTATGCTCGCAATTCTATTTAATAAATTTAGTTTTCTTAGGAGTCAACGATTTTATAAGTAAACAAGTAGGCAAGCGGACAAGTTCACTATTGCATCACTATACTTCTTGTCTACTTGTTTATTACAAACTCGTGTATAAGTTATCTGAGCTTCGCTCCCAATTGCTTTTCAAGACTCTGAACGATCTTCTGCATGATATTGTCGGTCTGCTTGTCGTTCATGGTCTTTTCTTCGTCCTGAAGGGTGAGGTTGATAGCATATGACTTCTTGCCGGCTTCGAGGTTCTTGCCTTCATAAACGTCGAAGAGTTCTACCTTCTTGAGGAGTTTCTTGTCGGCAGCGAAGCATACCTTTTCGATTTCTGCGAAAGTCACTTGCTTGTCAACGAGCAACGCAAGGTCGCGGCTCACTGCGGGGAACTTGCTGATTTCCTTGAAACTTACCTTTGCGCCACGCACCTTTGACGTGAGGAGCGACCAATTGAGGTCGGCGTAGTAAACTTCCTGCTCGATGTCGAACGCAGCGAGGAGTGCTTTCTTTACAAGACCGAGTTCGAGGTACACCTTACCGTTGCGATCCTTCACAGCGATAGACTTCGCGAAGATGTCGTTATCACCATTCTCGATGAGCAAACCACCCATGGGGAGACCAATGCGAACGAGGATGTTCATCACGTAAGCCTTGAGTTCGTAGAACGAAGCGTCTTCGTTGGGATGTGCCCAAGAGCCTTCTACACGCTTACCTGTGAGCCAAAGTCCGAGACGCTGGTCTTCGCTATACGCAGCGAGCACCTTTTCGGGGTTGCGCTTGCCTTCGTTGAAGTAGTAGCAGTTGCCAAATTCAAAGAGGCGAAGGTTGGCGTTGCGGCGGTTTACGTTGTGGCGCACCACTTCAAGACCACCGAAGAGGAGCGACTGGCGCATTACGTTGAGGTCTGAACTGAGGGGGTTCATGAGGCGCACGAGGTTTTCTGACTTGTAAGTCTGAAGTCCGTCGTAGTAGGCTTCGCGTGTGAGTGAGTTGTTGAGGATTTCGTTAAAACCACAACCAACGAGCTGTTCGCTCACGAGGTTTTCCAACTTGTAAGCAGCATCTACATTGCCCTTGATGGTGAGGCTTGACTTCACGGAAGTGGGGATTTCCACATTATTATATCCGTAGATGCGGAGGACATCTTCTACCACGTCGGGAGCACGCTGTACGTCCACGCGGTAAGCGGGAACTTCGAGCGAGAGACCTTCTTCGGTTTCGCTAACAATCTTCATTTCGAGTGACGCAAGGATTTCTTTTACCACGTCATTGCCAATGTTCTTACCGATAAGGCTGTAGATGTAGTCGTACGTTACATCTACTGAGAACTTCTTTACCAATTCGGGCGCTTCTACGTCTACGATATTCATAGAAATTTCGCCACCAGCGAGTTCTTTAATCAATTGCGCAGCACGCTTAAGGGCATAGATTTGTCCGTCGGGGTCTATACCGCGTTCGAAGCGGAAAGATGCGTCGGTCTGGAGTCCGTGACGGCGTGCGCTCTTGCGAATCCATGTGGGGTGGAAGTAAGCACTTTCGATGAGCACGTTTTTCGTAGTTTCATACGTACCCGAACCCTTACCGCCAAATACGCCTGCGATACACATGGGCGCTACGGCATTGCAGATGGCGAGGTCGCGGTCGGAGAGCTTGTGTTCTACGCCGTCGAGCGTTACGAAGGGAGTGCCTTCGGGCATAGACTTCACAACCACCTTGCCACCTTCGATCATGTCAGCATCGAAGCAGTGGAGGGGCTGACCGTAAGCCATCATAATATAATTGGTGATGTCCACAATGTTGTTGATGGGGCGAAGACCGATAATTTCGAGTTTTTCCTTCAACCATTCGGGACTTTCCTTCACTTCGACACCGCTAATGGTTACAGCGCAATAGCGGGGACATGCTTCTGTGTTTTCAACTTCAATGGCGATGGGCAAATTATTGTTATCTACCTTGAAGTCGTCAACCGAAGGACGATGCAACTTTGTTTCGTAACCGTTGCGAACGAGCCACGCATAAAGGTCGCGCGCTACGCCCCAGTGAGAACACGCATCGGCGCGGTTGGGCGTGATGTCCACTTCGATAAGCCAGTCGCTCTGGATGTTGAAGTAGTCTGCCGCCTTCATACCTACAGGGGTATCTTCAGGGAGTACGATGATACCGTCGTGGCTGGTGCCTACGCCGATTTCGTCTTCAGCGCAAATCATACCGAGACTTTCAACGCCGCGAAGCTTTGAGCGCTTGATGGTGAAGCATTCGTCGCCGGAGTAGAGCTTTGTGCCCAGTGTAGCTACGATAACCTTCTGACCGGCATCAACATTAGCTGCACCGCATACGATTTGTACGGGTTCGCCTTGGCCAAGATCTACCTGGCAGATGTGCATGTGGTCAGAGTTGGGGTGTACTTCCATGCTGAGGACGTGGCCTACGACAAGACCTTCGAGTCCGCCCTTAATTGCCTGAACTTCTTCCACGCCACCAACTTCCAGACCAATAGAAGTGAGCGCTACGGCAATCTCTTCTGCTGAGAGGTTTACGTCAACGTATTCCTTCAGCCATTTATAACTGATGTTCATATTGTTTTAGGTTATCAGGTTTGAGATTTTGAGGTTTAAGGCAGCTACGCACCGCAAGGTTCTTTCACCTTTGAGCGAAGCGACCTCGTGACCTTTGACCTATTGTTTGTTATTTTCGTTTGTTTCTTCTTCAGCGGGAGTTTCAGTGTCCTCTGTCTCCCACTCTTCTTCGTCTTCCTCTTGCATGCGTTGCCACTTCTCACGTGCCAACTCCTGCATGTCTGCTACGGTATCCTTTTCGTCAACGATTTCAAAACCGAGCATCGTTTCAATCACGTCTTCCATCGTCACGATACCGCGCATGCAACCGTATTCGTCGAAGATTACAGAGATGTGTTCCTTCTTAGCAAGCATCATTTCCCAAATTTCAGATACGGAGGTCGATTCCTCAAACTTCAAGATGGGGCGCACGATGTCGGCAAGGCGCATAGAGAACTTATCTTCAGTCAACTTCTCAAGCACGGTTTGACGAAGCACATAACCCGTGATGTAATTGTCATCCTCTTCGTAAACAGGGATGCGCGAATAGGTGCTAAACTCCTTTTCGAGATAGAAATCCTTCAGCGTCATCTGCTCATCCGCACTCGCCACGACCACACTGGGTGTCATAATTTCGTGTGCTGTAATGCTGTCCAAGCGAAGGAGGTTTTGAATCATGCGATTCTCTTCCGTTTCAAACACACCCTCTTCAGCACCCACCTTTACCATTGCTGAAACTTCATCGCGGCTGACGCTCACTTGTTGTTCGCTACCGGAGAAGACTTTCATAATGTATTCCGAAAGTACGACAAGGGGGTATGAAATAATGACCATACCACGAATAACAAACGCCGTGGGGCATGCCAACTGACGCCAATAACGTGCGCCGATGCTTTTGGGGATGATTTCTGAAAGTACCAAAATCAAGATAGTGAGTATTGCAGAAATAACTCCGAAGTATTCTTCACCAAAAACTTTTGTAGCTTCAGCACCTACACCAGCTGCGCCAATCGTATGGGCAATTGTATTGAGACAAAGGATTGCTGAAATAGGGCGGTCAATATTCTCTTTAAGACTCTTCAATAACTTGGCGCCGCTAGCACCTTCATCTTCCTTCATTGTCACAAAAGAAGTCGGCGTAGAGAGTAAAACAGCCTCAAGAATAGAGCACGTAAAGGATATTGCAATCGCAATTGTAAAGTATAAAATTACTAGACCCATTAATTTAGTTAAGTACGGAATTTTAAGTGTTTTAAGTTTTGACTGCAAAATTACAAAAAAAGTATAAAATATTCCTACTTGAGTTCAAATAATAAAGAAGATTTTTGGATTCAAGAAATCAAATACTAACATTTAATTTTGGATATAACATTCTTACAAGAGAAAAAGCAAGCTCATATACATCAAAAAGCAAAAAAGAGAGCCGACATCCAAAAAAAGAAGTCCGACCTATTTTTAACGAAATCAAACCTAATTGAAAAGAAGTCCGACCTATAAGACGCTTAGTCTTTAGAGCACAACTCACGTTGTAAAATTCAACAAAAAAAGTAGCGGACAAACCCTAATGAGAATGTCCGCTTGTAAATTTTAATTAGTTTTAAAATAGCTCTGTACGAACGTGTTGTTACTTCTTTATCAAGCGAAATACTTCGCCTACCCAAAGCACTACGGATGTGCCGAAGATACAGATGAGCCAATCGTTCATTGAGAGTTGCGCTACGTTGAACATCGTGCCACCGAGGGTTACGATTGCAATCTGACCGAGCACAATCACCACGGCGATGCTTACGAAGGAGTTGCACCCCTTGAAATGAAGGGCAGAAGCACCGGTGAGGTAAGCACGAGCGTTGAACATATTCCAGAACTGGAACATCACGAAGAGCGTGAACATCAAGCTACGTTCGTAAGTTGACACGCCCTCTACGGGAGTGAGTGCAGAGAGGTTGAGCAATTGCGTGAGCGAAGTAATCTCGTAATTATTCACCACATAAGCCAAACTGAGAATGAGCGCCGTAAAGATGGCACCTACGGAGAGGATGGTCCCCCACATCGCCTTGTCAATAATGAAGTCTTCAGGCTTACGGGGAGCGTCCTTCATCACCGCCATTGAGGGAGGAAGCGATGCAAGCGCCATAGCCGCGAAGGTGTCCATAATGAGGTTCACCCAAAGCATCTGCGTCACGGTAAGGGGCGTTTCCATGCCGAGCAGGGCACTGATAAGTACGATGAAACATGCCGCCATAGTAACGGTCATCTGGAAGAGGATGAAGCGTTGGATGTTGCGATAGAGCGAGCGTCCCCACATCACGGCGCGCGTAATGCTTGCGAAGGAGTTGTCAACAATGGTAATATCACTGGCTTCCTTTGCCACACTTGTACCGTCACCCATTGAGAGACCCACGTGAGCCGCCTTAAGAGCGGGAGCGTCGTTCGTACCGTCACCCGTCACAGCAACCACTTGACCGAGGCGCTGGAGGGTTTCTACTAGGCGCTTCTTATCCATAGGACGCGCACGTGCGATAATGCGAAGGTCGAGGATGCGCTCTTCGAGTTCGGCATCGGTGAGTTCGGCAAATTCAGGACCTGTAATCAAGTTGCGCTCGGTAGACTTTTCCGTCCAAATACCAATTTGACGACCGATTTCACGTGCCGTACCGGGAGTATCACCCGTCACGATGGTCACGTTAATACCTGCACTTAAGCAATCACCAACGGCCGCTGGAACGTCGCTACGAACGGGGTCGGCAATTGCCACAACACCGAGGAAGGTGAGGTTCTTTGCCTCTACCACCTTATCGTTGAAGGTAGCGTCGCCCTCTTCCAACACCTGGTAAGCGAAACCAAGCGTACGCATAGCGAGGTTCTGATAATTGAGAAGCATGGCGTCGAGCGCTTCCTTCGTCACATCACCAAGACTCTGCTTACACAAAGCGAAGACATATTCAGGAGCACCCTTGACATAAAGCACCTTCTTATTCAACTTTGAAGAATGCACCACGGTAGCCATGTACTTACGCTCCGTAGAGAAGGGCAATTCGCTGATGTATTGCGCATCCGAACGCAACTTCATGAAGTCAACGCCCTGAGCGCGGAGCCAAAGGATGAGAGCGCCCTCGGTGGGGTTACCCAAAGCGCGGGGCTTTTCGCCTGTAAGGTCGAGCGTAGCGGTTGAGTTCACGGCAATGCCTTCAGCAATGATGTCCGACATTTCGTCGCTTGCCAATTGTTGTGCTTCGGGGAGGCCGAAGAAGCGCGTTTCATGAATCTGCATGAGGTTTTGCGTGAGCGTACCCGTCTTGTCGGTACAAATCACGGTGGTTGCCCCCATCGTTTCGCACGCATGCATCTTGCGCACCAAGTTATTCGTCTTCAACATGCGTCGCATGCTATACGCCAAACTC
>JAZLDQ010000044.1:0-1833 GCA_045614785.1 Alloprevotella sp. | reverse complement strand
AGTTTTGCATTTAATGTTTCCAAAGTCTTTTGTGCACGTTCTATCTTTCTTTTGAGGAGTTCTTCTTCACTTAGGCCGACCTTATTTTCATCATAAGCCACCTTATTCTTGACCATGATATAAAAGATTTCCGCCATCTTGTGAGCAGTTGCAACAATCGCAGACATATGTCCTCCTCTGGATTTCAATCTACGAAAGTAGAAACCCATAGGATTTTTCATATCGCGTGTCGCATTTGCACACATTCGAAAGACTTGACCAACAGGATTCTTCCGTTTAGGGACTCTGCTAGATATCAGTTTGCCTCCCGATATCCGATTGTTCGGTACTATGTTGCACCATTTGCAGAACTTAGCAGGAGTCTCAAACTTTTCAATAAAGTCGCTACCAAGTTCGCCTATTAATTGCAGAGCGGAATTCGCACTCATTCCTGGTATCTGCATTACATTCACCCCCCAAATGCCATAAGCGTAAGACTCAACATCAAAACCTATTGTATTTTTCTTGCATATCTTTTTGTTGCATCTAACAAGTTTAGTCTTGCTTACTTCTATCTTAGCAGTAAATTGCTTGAGCAGTTTTTCTATCTCCCAATCACATTCTTCAACCTTCTTCTGATAGAATTCATACAGTTCATACGATTGTTTAAGTTCAAATAGATGATCAGCATCCCAAGTACCTTCCAACGACAGAGCAATTTCTGCTTTGCTACGTTTGCATCTTCTGTCTGCTAGTTGAGCCAAAGATTCTGAATCGTGATTGCCTGACAATATAGCTGATATAATTGCCTTACCCGACTTGCCGACTATATCTCTTAGGACGTTTGTTAGTTTTATGTTCATCTGCTCCATAGCCTTCTGCATATGTTGTACTTCCTTGGCAGCAGCACGAAGTAGGTTGTTGCGATGACGGCAAAGGTTGCGAACTTGTCGAGCTGAATTTTCAGGTTGAAAACTCGGCTTAAGAAGACCATAACTATGAAGCAGCATCAACCATTCTGCATCCGCCTCGTCAGTCTTTTTCTCAGAGATATTCTTTACATCACGAGCATTAACCAATAGTACATCAAATCCATCTTCCTCCAGTTTAAAGTACAAAGGAATCCAATATATTCCCGTTGCTTCCATAGCAACGGTTGTAATTCCACAAGCTTGTAGCCATTCGCTGATCAGTTTAAGGTCACAGGTAAAACTACCGAATCTACGATTGTTCTCTCCATCACGATCTGCTGGCACACAAACTTGCATTTCTGTGTCTGCAATATCAATACCAGCTGCATTCGGATTTACAATTTTCAACTCGACACCCGTTTTAGTGTGAATTTTTTTTGCTTTCTTTGCACTTGTCATTTGGAAGTACTTTTGAGGTTAAACAAAGCTAAGTCTGCGGTCTCTGGAAATAAGTAAGCTTCTATACGGCCTCCAACGGTCAATTTTCATTCTACAGACACGCAGGACCATACTATATAATGGATTATGAATCCATAGAAAAAACGGTCTGCTTACTTAGCTCCCTCAAAGGTACTTCTTTTCTGTTATTTTTATCTCATTTTGGATTGTGCCAATTCGGTACTATATAACAAACTTATAAACAGTTGAAATACAGGCGTTTGAAAAATTGTTATTTTTGCTCTCATTTTGGTGGCGCCAATTCAATACTATATAACAATTTTTTTACAGTTGAAATACAGACGTTTGGAGAATTGTTATTTTTACTCTCATTTTGGGGGCGCCAATTCAATACTATATAACAAAACCCTCAACAAGCACGTTACGGCACTGTTTTGTTTGTATCTAGGCAATGTAAACATTTCAGCAAATCACTTTCGTAATG
>JAZLDQ010000043.1:0-16726 GCA_045614785.1 Alloprevotella sp. | reverse complement strand
CGTAGCCACCTATAAAACGGCAGCAGATATGGACGAGCGCCTCAAGCGCCTCCTCCCCTCCGTCGAAGACCTGGAGAAGTTGCTCTAACCCCGTTAAACGTTAAACCCTCAACGTTAACGTTGAGAACCCGCAAGGTCCGTTCAACGTTAAACCCTCAACTCTCAACGTTTAAGGACTGTTGACTCTTAAAAAGAATTTTTAACCAAAACTAATTTATAAATTTATGAGAAAAATTTCTACTCTCTTGATGCTGTTCTGCGCATTCGTAGGTACAGCATTTGCGCAGACTTCATTGCGTATTAGCGATGGTTTACTCGCAACACAAGTGCCCGAAAGTACTCAGTACACATGGACTTCAGGTACATTGACAGCTCCAACAGAAGGCGAGTTCAACAAGTTGCGCATTACTTTCTTGAAGAATAGTACAGGTCGTAAGCCTGCAGGCTTCGAATTTGTGTGTATTGCAGAATTCTACCTTTATGATAAGGAAGGCAATCAAGTAGCTCTTACTGTTGATAATTTTAGCAGTAATGCAACTCAAAGTAATGAAGGTTCGATGGAAGCTATCTGCGATGGTGTAACTTCTGGTGAATCCGATAAATACGATTGGTACTGGCATTCTCAATGGAGTGGTGATCCTATTCCTTATGGCTGCCACTATTTGGAAATTAACCTAACAGATATTGACGCTGACCTTAGCGAATATAAAATTGGTTGGGTGACTCGTCAACATGATGGTTCTCCAAAGGACGTTATTATTTCAGCAGGTGCAACAACCGAAGAAGCTGCGTATAATGCAAACAGCCTCATGTTGCCTGAAGTTTCAACTGAAATCGCGAAGATCTATACAATCAAGAGTGTTCGTACAAAGAACTATTTGCGCTATAGTGAAGAAAATGCTAAGCCTGTTCAGAACTCTGCACTCGCAAACGAAAGCTATTGGTACTTTACTCAAGGTACAGATGGCAAGGTCGTAGTACGTAATGTAGCTTCAGGCAAGGTGCTTGGCAATAACTATGAAATGTCAACAGAAGGCGAATGGTATATTTCTCCTGCAGTTTATCGTCCAGGTTTGGTGTTCAGCAAGACTACTACTATTACAAACAGCAATTGTATGGATGACCAAAGCGGCACTGTAGGTGATTGGAAGCACGTTGAAGGCGATAACGAAGGTACAACATGGTTGGCTGAAGAAGTTGTTAATGCACCTGTGGATGTTCCCGTTTTCTCTTTGAATGGCAAGAAGATTGCGTCTATTGGTGAGGCCGTGACAGAAGTTGTAGCTGATAAGTGGTATATCTTGAATAATGTAGGTCGTAGCAACTACGTAAGCCAGGAAGGTAACAGCTGGAAGATGCGTGCAACAAATGGTGTAGCTGCAAATGACATCGCAAAGGAAAAGGCTGGTTACTTGTTTAAGATTACAAAGAATGGAGAGTATTATAATATTGTATCAGGTAACGGTAAGTACTTCCAGTTGGGTAGTAACTCTGCTTCAACAAGTGCATCACCTGTGAATTTTGAAATTGGCAAAGTTGCTTCATCAGACAACAATTTCTATCTTCTTGATAAGGAAAATAACTATGTAGCAGATGGTCAGGCAACTGATAATAATTTCGTTGGTTGGTCAACTTCTGCTCCTGCAAACGCTGGTGGTAACGATAGCTATCGTTTGCTTCCCGTAGAATTCTTAGATGCAGATGAAGTTGATATTTTGAAGACTCAGCTTGGTGTAGCTATAGCCGAAGCTCAAACTTTGTATAATGGAGTGAAGGACCATATTGGTGAAGGTGTTGGTAAGTACTCGGCTCCTGCTGATATTGAAACTCAATTTGCAGCTATCGTCGCTTTCCACGCTGCAATTGATGGAAATACAACTATTGCAGCTATCAATGAAAAGATGGCTGAACTCGAAGCACTCATTGCTGCTGTACAGTTGAATATGCCCGTAGCTGGTAAGTTCTATCGCATCAATAATAATGGCAATTACATTACAAGTAATGTTGCAGATAGTAGAATTGCTTTGAGTACTACGGCTAATGACGCAGCATCAGTATATTACTATGATGGTACTCACCTCGTAGCATACGCTACAGGTTTGTACTTCGGTTTGAATTCATCTGATTGGACATTCGAGACAGTTGGTTCTAACGATATTTCTGCAATTCAATTTGTTGCAGCCGCAAATGGTGCTATAGCAAAGTATAATGTGAAGTCTGCAGACCGTTGGTTGCATAGTTCTGATACTTTTGTCAACAGATGTACTAACAACACTTGTGGTAATGCACACAATTGGACAATTGAAGAAGTAACTTGGTTGCCTATTCCTGTAAATGCAGAAGTTGGTTATACTACAATTTACTCTCCCGTAGAATTGGCTCTTTCACAAGGTCGATTCAAGGCTTACACAGCTTCAACTATTAATGGTAACAGCGTAATGTTGGAAGAACAAACAGTAGTTCCAGCTAATGTAGGTGTTGTATTGGAATTGCAAGAAGGTGCTGAAGTTGAAAATGGTTGTGCATACTTGCAGATTAAGGCTACTGAAACTGAAGTTACATCTTTGCTCCAGGGTACATTCGCTGATACATACATCAATGAAGTTTCTTACGTATTGGCAAATGGTACAAATGGTGTAGGTCTTTACAAGGCTGCTATTAACGTTAGCACAGATACAGCTAACGATGAACCTGAAGTTACTTACGAAGCATGGTTGAACAACGGATTCAAGGCATACCTCCCCGCAACTGCAGGTTCTGCTAACGTTCTCCGCTTCAACTTCGGTGGCAACACAACAGCAATCGAATCAGTTGTTAACGGTCTCGACCTCAACGCTCCTATCTACGACCTCAGCGGTCGCCGCGTAGTGAACGCTGTGAAGGGTGGTCTCTACATCCAGAACGGTAAGAAGTTCATAGTACAATAAGGTTATATGGTTATTAGGTTTTAAGGTTTTAAGGAGACCATCCGGAATGGAAACTTCTTATAACTTTAAAACCAGCCTAAACCAAAATAAGGTTATGAGGTTCTCAGAAGACCGAATGGTAAAACTTTATAACCTCAAAACCTAAAACCTTACAACCGCTTTTTTATTAATTAATAAGACACTAAATTCAATTATGAAGAAGTCATATATCAAGCCCGAAACACTCGAAGTAATGTTCGAAACACAGGGTGTTATCGCAACATCACTTCGTATCATGGAAGACCATGATCCCGTTAATACATCTGAAGAAGGCACACAGCTCACAAACAAGAACGGCTGGAGCTCTTCAAACTGGTATTAATCAGCCCATCAGCAGCCCTCGCGCTGCCTGAAGATAAGAGGGGACCTCGCACGCGAGGTCCCCTCATTGTGTTTTGTCTCCACGTATCACGTGTCACCTGTACTCTGTACACATTAGTAAACAAGTTGACTAGTAAACAAGTTGACGAGAGAACCATCCGGACGGCACCTGTACTCTGTACTCTGTTATCTGTACTCTAAAAAACGTACATTAATATTTTTTTTGAACCACAGATTTACACAAATCGACACAAATGCCATTCGGGGGGGTAACTAGAGTACAGAGTACAAGTTACAGAGTACAGGTGCCGTCCGGATGGCGTACGGGCCGACATGAAGTGGCCCCTACAGCATCCGCGGTGATGTCTCGCAAGTGTCCGGGGGTAGCCACTTCGTGGCCACGCCCCGGTTACTGAGCGGTGACGCCTTCAGCGTCATTGCTATGCGGATATTCCTTATGATTTACGCCTCGCGGCGTACGGGCCGCACAAGCGCAGCGCGTGCCTTCTGTGTGAGAAATAAATACACGTAAGGGCACAAAAAAAGTCCCGCCGAAGCAGGACTTTTTCTTACACCTCCACCACCTTCCACTCATCAATTGTTCGGGTGCCTGAGCTGAAGTTGATTCCAATCTTTACCAAGTGCTTGTTGCTCGATGCATACGGTAGCAAGTACTGTCGGTTATCAATTTGATGCAGAGCCTCATCAGCAGTGCCATCCAGTTTCAGTTCCATCACATAGATACTCTCCGAAGTCTGCATCACCACGTCCACCCTGCCTTTGGCAGTCTTCACCTGAGTCTGTACGTAACGATTCATCATCGAGAACACCACATACACGATGGTCTCATAAAAACACTCCTTCTTTCTAAGTGTCTCGCTCGCTTCGAGGTATGGGATACTGGCAAAATAGGCCTGCAAATTTTGGAAGAAAGCATCCATATCCTTCTTTGCGAAAGCTGAATAGAGTTTCAAAATTAGCGTTGAATTCTCTGTGGAACCTTTCTCCGTAAGCACCGGGAGCATATTATCCATCAGGCCTACTCTTACTTCCTTGTTCGGAATGCCAAGCACATACGAATCCGTTACCTTATCATAATCCTTTATGGTGAGATAACCACTCTGATACAGCAGAGCAAATGGGTCGTTCAATGCCTCCGTTGGTCGGTCGAACGAAGAAGCATCGGTATGAATATCGTCAATAGCTGTTATATCCGTGCCAAAATGGCGGAGCTGCTCTATCAGGAATGTTGGTGTGCCCGAAGCAAACCAATATGGTTGGATTTTTTGCTGCGAGAACGCACTCAAAATGCTGAACGGATTGTAAATATCCACCATATCCTCAGCAAAATGATATCCATCGTAATTATCCTTCAACACAGCCAGCATCTCCTCTATGGTGCACCCTTGCTTCTTTGCCAGCGCCTTGATATCCTCGGCAAACACCTCCTTCAGTTCGGCCTCCGTAATACCACAAATGGTAGAATACGTTGGGAGCATACTCAGGTTCTGCAAGTTATTTATCACGCTAAAGATGCTCATCTGTGAGAACTTGGTGATACCAGTAATGAATACAAAACGTAGGTCCTCATCATTCGCCTTTAGGGGAGTGTAGAATTCCTGCATCACCTTACGGATAGCACCCATTTCCGCCTCCTCATGTAGGGCATCCAGCAGCGGTGCGTCATACTCATCTATAATAACAACCGCTCGCTCACCCTCTGTTGCATGCGCTTTCACCAGCAAGGCCGCCAAACGCTGTCCCAACGAACTTATGGGCTTGGGCTCAAGAGCATACTGCAACTCATAGGCAGACAACTTACCAGAGATATCCTCCACAACACCTGCCACATCCTTATTTTTGGCTGTGCTGAAGTCGAAATGAAATACCGGAAACCTTTTCCACTCCTTCTCCAAACGTTCCATGGCAAGTCCTTCAAAAAGTTCCTTTTCCCCCTGGAAGTAATATTTTAGCGTACTCGACAGCAGTGACTTGCCAAAACGACGAGGACGACTCAAGAACACATAATAGTTCCTGGTCATCTCATAAATCTCAGCCGTCTTATCTACATAAATACAACCTTGACTTCTAAGTTTTTTAAAGTTCTGAACCCCTATCGGATACCTACTTAACTGCATATCGTATTATATTTTCTACAAAAATATCACTTTCTCTCGACAAACCGTTAAAACCTTCATACAATTTCACGTAAGGATGTGAAAAAAGTCCCACCGAAGCAGGTGCCATATGCACGTTGCATCACGACGGGCCGACATGAAGTGGCCCCTACGGCATCCGCGGTGACATCCCGCAAGTGTTACTGAGCGGTGACGCCTTCAGCGTCATTGCTACGTGATATTCCGAATGATTGTTACGCCTCACGGCATGCGGGCCGACATAAAGTGGCCCCTACAGCATCCGCGGTGACATCCCGCAAGGTATTCGTGAAAATTCGTGTCGATTTGTGGTTAAAACATTACACATCGCGCCAGCATGGCAAAGAAGCCTGCAGCGTCATTACCATGGGGATATTCCTTATGATTTACGCCTTACGGCGTACGGGCCGACATGAAGTGGCCCCTACAGCATCCGCGGTGGGTACTGGGTACGTTTTGCGTGGTTTGTACGTTGTATTACCACGGGCCGATACAGAGATCGGCCCCTACAACCGGATGGCTGTTGTACTCTGTACTCTGTCAGCTGTACTCTATATTAGTTGTACTCTGTACTCTGTTATTTGTACTCTATATATATTTGTACTCTATATAAAAAGATGCAGTCTGGCATTTGCCAGACTGCATCTTTTTATACCGTGGGAACTATAAAGTTTTCTGGGTGTCGTCCTTGATAGCCTTCGTAGAAGGAGTAGATTTCGCGAAGGTCGGCTTTGCGGTCCTTTGAGGGCATGATGTACTTCGTCATGCGCACCTCCTTCTTCTTATAGTCAATGCCCATCAAAACGATAGGGAGTTGAGCTTGCGAAGCGATGACGTAGAAGCCGAGGTGCCACTTAGGATTTGCCTTACGGGTGCCTTCGGGGGTGAGGGCAAGGCGGAAGGTGTCGCTCGATTTGGCAATCTCTACGAGTTCGGTGATGAGCGCAGTGCCCTTTCCGCGGTTGACGGGAATACCTCCCATCCAGTTGCGGAAGATGTAGTCCAGCGGTCCCACGAACCATTCCTTCTTCATCACGAATCCCGACTTACGTCCGTTGGCAGTGATGAAGAGCTTTCCAATAAAGAGGTCAAGGTTACTGGTGTGGGGAGCCACGCAGATGATGCACTTATCGAAGTTGGGTACATCCACAAAACTCTTCCATCCCAATACCTTGTGGAATATGAATTTACAGATGGATTGAAGCATAGGAATAAAATGAGAAAGGAGAAATGAGAAATGAAAAAGGAGAGAGGAGAAAGGAGAAATACCGTGCGGGACAAAATCTTCAACACATAGTTCTCTCTTTCTTCTTTCTCAAATTGATAGTAGTCCGAAAGGAAAAAGGATGTTTTTTATGCGAAGGATGGCGCGCAGCACTTTCTCCTTTCTGATTTCTCCTTTCTCCTTTCCACATGTCTTACTTACAGCTGCAAGTAGGCTTAATCTGCTGGAAAAAGTCGTTACCCTTGTTGTCCACGAGGATGAATGCGGGGAAGTCTTCCACCTCAATCTTCCAGATAGCTTCCATGCCGAGTTCGGGGTATTCTACGCACTCGATGCTCTTGATGTTGTTCTGCGCAAGGATAGCTGCAGGACCACCGATAGAACCGAGGTAGAAACCGCCGTGCTTCTTACAAGCGTCAGTCACCTGCTGTGAGCGGTTACCCTTAGCGAGCATCACCATAGAACCTTCGTGGCTCTGGAAGAGATCTACGTAAGAGTCCATACGACCAGCCGTTGTGGGACCCATAGAACCGCAAGCCATACCAGCGGGAGTCTTTGCGGGACCAGCGTAGTAAACGGGGTGATTCTTCAAATACTCGGGCATGGGAAGACCTGCGTCGAGGCGTTCCTTAATCTTAGCATGTGCGATGTCGCGACCCACGATGATGGTACCGTTAAGCGAGAGGCGTGTGCTCACGGGGTGCTTATCGAGCTGCTTAAGGATTTCACTCATAGGTTGGTTAAGGTCGATGCGAACCACATCGCCTTCGCCAGCCTGACGGAGTGCTTCGGGAATGAGATTGCCGGGATTGTCGTCCATCTTTTCAATCCAGATACCGTCCTTGTTGATCTTACACTTGATATTACGGTCAGCCGAGCAGCTTACGCCGAGACCTACGGGGCAGCTTGCGCCATGACGGGGAAGGCGAACCACGCGGATGTCGTGAGCAAAGTACTTACCGCCGAACTGTGCTCCAAGACCGATGTTCTGTGCTTCCTTAAGGAGCTGTTCTTCGAGTTCGATGTCGCGGAAAGCACGACCTGTTTCGTCACCCGTAGTGGGGAGGTTGTCGTAGAACTTCGTAGAAGCGAGCTTCACGGTGAGGAGGTTCTTTTCTGCAGAAGTACCGCCGATAACAATCGCGATGTGGTAGGGAGGACAAGCAGCAGTGCCGAGTGTCTTCATCTTACCCACGAGGAAAGGTACGAGCGTCGCGGGGTTCAAAATAGCCTTTGTTTCCTGATAGAGGTAAGTCTTGTTTGCCGAGCCACCACCCTTTGTTACGCAAAGGAATTCGTATTCCATGCCGTGAGTAGCTTCGATGTCAATCTGCGCGGGGAGGTTGCAACGTGTATTGATTTCGTCGTACATGTTAAGGGGCGCATTCTGAGAATAGCGGAGGTTTTCTTCAGTGTAAGTCTTATACACACCCTTTGCAATAGCTTCTTCATCGCAGAAGCCTGTCCACACCTGCTGACCCTTTTCAGCGTGGATGATAGCAGTACCAGTGTCCTGACAGAGGGGGAGCTGACCCTTTGCTGCTACTTCAGCATTGCGGAGGAAAGTGAGCGCCACGTACTTGTCGTTGTCAGAAGCTTCGGGGTCAGAGAGAATCTTTGCCACCTGCTCGTTGTGTGCACGACGGAGGAGGAACGATACGTCGCGGAACGCCTGGTTGATCATCTTTGTGATACCTTCTGCCTCAACCTTGAGGATGGGGTGGCCTTCAAATTCGCCAACACTAACATGGTCCTTTGTAAGGAGGTAATACTCCGTAGTGTCCTTACCGAGCTGGAACATAGGAGCGTACTTGAATTCAGGAATGTTTGCCATAGGAACTTTTTTAGAGTACAGAGTACAGATAACAGAGTACAACTGCCGTCCGGAGTTAAACCGGAGTACAATTATAGAGTACAGATAACAGAGTACAGAGTACAACTGCTGTCCGGAGTTAAACCAGAGTACAATATATAGAGTACAGATAACAGAGTACAGAGTACAACTGCCGTCCGGAGTTAAACTGGAGTACAGATAACAGAGTATAATTTGCTACCGCACTATGTCACTCAATTATTAAATGGTTAAATATTATTTAAGTATTTTGAGGTGCAAGATTTGCTTTCGCAGTTTTAATAGAGGCAGCAAGCATAGAAGATACCTCTTTAAGGTCGTTGTACAGAGAGTCAAACATTATTGTGTCAATGGTTTCGCTTTCAACAAGGAGTTCCAACCAATAAGCACTCTCATCCGCCTCTTTTAACGCAATGGATAATTTGTGGATAAAGTCAGCTTGACTTTGAGCAGAGTAACTTTCGCGTATATTTGCACCAATGCTGGTGCCAGAGCGCAAGAGTTGTTTCGAAAGTACAAATTCTCGCTTCTCTTCTGTTAGAAATTTATAGAGGCGAATAATACGCAAGGCAAAACCTTTACTTTTAGTATGTAGAATGCTATTGACACCCATAATATTACTTAGTACTTTGATTTTAATTAGTTGTACTCTACATCCCGAATGGAGTTGTACTCTTTTCTATTACGCCGTTCCGGCGTGCGGGCCGACATAAAGTGGCCCCTACACCATCCGGATGGCAGTTGTACTCTGTACTCTGTCAGCTGTACTCTATAACGCCGTCAACTCTGCGATTTTCACCACCACCTGACTTGCCTTTTCCAAATTAGGTATGGGCAAGAACTCGTGGGGGCCGTGGAAGTTAAGGCCGCCAGCGAAGATGTTGGGGCAGGGGAGACCCATGAAGGAGAGCTGTGCGCCGTCGGTACCACCACGGATGGCGCGCACCTGGGGAGTAATGCCGAGGTCGAGCATCGCCTGCTTTACTGTGTCAATAATGTGCATTTGAGGTTCAACCTTCTCACGCATATTATAATACTGGTCGTTGAGCGCCAATTTGACAACGCCATCGCCATACTTAGCATTAAACTGTGCAACGAGGTCGGTCATCTTCTGCTTACGCGCTTCAAACTTCTGTCGGTCGTGGTCGCGGATGATGAAGGTAGCACTTGCCTTTTCAACACCGCCTTCCATACCGAGGAGGTGGAAGAAACCTTCGTATTCCGTAGTCGTTTCGGGCGTTTCGTTGGCAGGAAGTGTGCTGATAAACTCTGCTGCCACGCGACCAGCGTTGATCATCTTGTCCTTTGCGTAACCGGGGTGCACGCTCACGCCCGTAAATTCGAGTTTCGCAGCAGCAGCGTTGAAGTTCTCAAACTCGATTTCGCCGAGTTCGCTACCATCCATGGTGTAGGCCCATTCGCAACCGAACTTCTCAACGTTGAAGTGGTGTGCACCAAGGCCGATTTCTTCGTCGGGGTTGAAACCTACGCGTATCTTGCCGTGCTTGATTTCAGGATGCTCCATGAGATAAACCATGGCCTGTACGATTTCAGCAATACCCGCCTTATCGTCAGCACCGAGCAAGGTGTGACCGTCGGTAACGATGATGTCTTCACCCTTATGTTGCAACAGTTCGGGGAACTTCTCAACGGTTGTTACGATGCCAGCCTCTGCATCGAGCACAATGTCCGTGCCGTCGTAGTTCTCCACGATGCGGGGCTTTACGTCCTTTCCCGAGCAGTCGGGGCTGGTGTCCATGTGAGCAATAAAGCCAATGGTGGGCACAGGCTTGTCGGTATTAGCAGGAAGGGTGGCATAGAGGTAGCCGAGTTCGTCGAGCTCTACGTCTTCCAAACCGATAGAAATGAGTTCTTCCTTCAAATATTCAGCAAAGGTGAATTGCTTTGCCGTACTGGGCGTTACGCCCGATGCATCGTCCGACTGCGTGTCGAAACTCACATACTTCAAAAATCGTTCTACTATTGTCATTGTCTGTTTCTGATTTAAGGGGTCGCCACACAGGCGCACTATGTTCTGCAAATATACGGAATTTTCAGAAAATGACCTTTTAGATGTGTGAAAAACTGATAAAAAGTAGGTTTTTAGAATGCAGAGTATGAATTAGTAAACAAGTTGGTGAGAAAACCCGTGGTGACATCCCGCAAGGCATTAGAGTGAAAATTCGTGTCGATTCGTGGTTAAAACAATCCCCATTGCCATGCGGATATTCCGGATGATTTACGCCTCACGGCGTACGGGCCGACATAAAGTGGCCCCTACGGCATCCGCGGTGATGTCCCGCAAGGTATTCGTGAAAATTTGTGTCGATTCGTGGTTAAAACAATCCCCATTGCCATGCGGATATTCCGGATGATTTACGCCTCACGGCGTACGGGCCGACATAAAGTGGCCCCTACGGCATCCGCGGTGGGTACCGGGTACGTTTTGCGAAATCTCTCATCTCTCATCGTTAATTCCTCACCGCGAATCGTCCTCGCGCATCGCTCATGACTCTGTTTTTCAATGAGAATTTCTTCCAAAAACGAATTTATAAACCTGCCTACAAGGAGATACGAAACTTTTTTACTATTTTTGCACGGAATAAGGGGGATGTGTTTCTATTGCATCCTCAATAATAATAATCAGAAACTTAAAAACTCAAAATACAATGGCACAAGAAGACGTATTTAAGAAAATTGTTTCGCACTGCAAGGAATATGGTTTTGTATTCCCCTCAAGCGAAATTTATGATGGTCTCGGCGCAGTTTATGACTATGCGCAGAACGGTGTAGAACTCAAGAACAACATCAAGCAATATTGGTGGCAGAGCATGGTGCTCCTTCACGACAACATCGTGGGTATCGACAGCGCCATCTTCATGCACCCCACAGTGTGGAAGGCATCGGGCCACGTTGACGCATTCAACGACCCCCTCATCGACAACCGTGACTCTAAGAAGCGCTACCGTGCAGACGTTCTCATCGAAGACGCTATCGCTAAGTACGAAGAAAAGATTGCGAAGGAAATTGCGAAGGCACAGAAAAAGTTTGGCGACAGCTTCGATGAAGCACAGTTCCGCGCTACCAACGCTCGTGTGCTCGAAAATCAGCAGAAGCGCGATGCGCTCCACGAACGTTTCGCGGCTGCGATGAATGCCAGCGACCTCGATGAACTCAAGCAGATCATTCTCGACGAAGAAATCGTATGTCCCATCAGCGGAACACGCAACTGGACAGACGTTCGCCAGTTCAACCTCATGTTTAAGACAGAAGTGGGTTCAACAGCTGAAGGCTCATCTACTATCTACCTCCGTCCCGAAACAGCACAGGGTATTTTCGTAAACTACCTCAATGTGCAGAAGACAGGCCGTATGAAGGTGCCCTTCGGTATCGCACAGATCGGTAAGGCATTCCGTAACGAAATCGTAGCGCGTCAGTTCATCTTCCGTATGCGCGAATTCGAACAGATGGAAATGCAGTTCTTCGTTAAGCCCGGCACAGAACTCGAATGGTTCGAACAGTGGAAGAATACACGTATGGCATGGCACCAGGCACTCGGCTTCGGCGCAGAAAACTATCGTTTCCACGATCATGAAAAGCTCGCTCACTATGCTAACGCTGCCAGCGACGTAGAATTCCGTATGCCTTTCGGCTTCAAGGAAGTAGAAGGTATCCACAGCCGTACAAACTTCGACCTCTCACAACACGCTCAGTACTCTGGCAAGAAGATTGAATACTTCGACCCCGAACTCAACGAACGCTACACTCCCTACGTTATCGAAACATCTATCGGTGTAGACCGTATGTTCCTTTCTGTGATGTGCCACAGCTACCAGGAAGAAGTGCTCGAAAACGGCGAAACACGCGTTGTGCTCAAGCTCCCCGCAGCTCTTGCACCTACTAAGCTCGCTGTGATGCCTCTTGTCAAGAAGGACGGTCTGCCCGAAAAAGCTCGCGAAATCATCGACGAACTTAAGTTCCACTTCAACTGCAAGTACGACGAAAAGGACTCTATCGGTAAGCGCTACCGCCGTCAGGACGCTGTAGGTACTCCCTTCTGCGTAACTGTTGACCACGATACGCTTACAGACGGCTGTGTAACACTCCGCGACCGCGACACTATGGAGCAGACACGCGTGAAGATCAGCGACCTCCGCGGACTTATCGAAGACAAGGTGAGCATCACATCACTCTTGAAGAAGATAAAGTAACTTGAATAGAGTACAGTTTACAGAGTACAGATTGGTAAACAAGTTAACGAGTAAACAAGTTGACGAGAAACCATCCGGATGCTGTAGGGGCCGATCTCTGTGTCGGCCCGTATGCCGTCAGGCATAGTCACCATTAATATTTTTTTGAACCACAGATTTACACAAATCGACACAAATGCCATTCGAGGTGTTTTTACACCGCAAGGATCTGTGTAAATTTGTGCAGATTTGTGGTTTAACAATCTACACGTCGCGCAGCTAAAAACAGTTTAGAAGCTGTTTACGTTGACAAATATAATTACGCGGGATGTAATTACGCCTCACGGCGTACGGGCCGACATAAAGTGGCCCCTACAGCATCCGCGGTGTTGTCATTTCGTTTTGCGTGGTTTGTAGGTTGTATCACGATGGGCCGACACGGAGATCGGCTCCTACATCCGGACGGTAGCTGAACTCTGTACTCTGAACTCTGTAATCTGTACTCTGAACTCTGTAATCTGAACTCTGTAATCTGTACTCTGAACTCTGTACTCTAAATACCTTTATTTATGCAACGCATATACCACACATTATTAACACTCTTACTCCTCTGCGTAGGCTTCACGGCCTGCTCTGAGGAGCCAGAGCCTGACCTCGATTACGACAATTGGGCAGCTCGCAATGACAGCTACTTTCAGGAGGTCATGAGCGAAGCGAAGGCTGCAGTAGCTGCAGCACGTGCTACCTATGGTGCGGAATGGGAGGAACACTGCGACTGGCGTATCTACCGCTCGTATCTGAAGACGGAACATTCACAGTTGGATTATACTGACTCTATCTGCGTGAAAATTAAAGAGCGCGGAGAGGGTCCTGGTTGTCCGCTCTACACAGACTCGGTGCTCGTCAACTACATCGGTCGCACCATGCCTACGGTGTCTTATCCCGAAGGTCGTATTTTCGACCATAGCGGAGTGTATAACTCTCCCGACGAGGTGTTTAGTCCCACTTTTGCTACACCTACAGCATTGCAGGTGGCAAATACCGTGGAAGGTTTCACCACCGTGTTGCAGCACATGCACGTTGGCGACCGCTGGATGGTGTATATCCCCGCCGACCTTGGCTATGCTGGTACCAGCATGACAGCGACACTACCTCCTTATTCCACACTCATCTTCGACTTGCAACTCGTGCGCTATGCACGAGCTGGGGTAGGGCTTTATGAGTGATTTTTAGAGTACAGTTTACAGAGTACAACTAATATAGAGTACAGCTGACAGAGTACAGAGTACAACAGCCATCCGGTTGTAGGGGCCGATCTCCGTGTCGGCCCGTGGTAAAACAACGTACAAACCACGCAAAACGTACCCAGTACCCACCGCGGATGCCGTAGGGGCCACTTTATGTCGGCCCGTACGCCGTGAGGCGTAAATCATCCGGAATACCCGCATGGCAATGACGTGTATTTATTTCTCACGCAGAAACCACGGAATACACAGAATCGCACACGCTCCGCTTGTGCGGGCTCGCGCGATGTGTATTGTTTTAACCACAAATCGACACAAATTTTCACGAATGCCTTGCGGGACATCACCGCGGATGCCGTAGGGGCCACTTTATGTCGGCCCGTACGCCGCGAGGCGTAAATCATAAGGAATATCACGTGGCAATGACGCTGAAGGCGTCACCGCTCAGTAACCGGGGTGTTGCCACGAAGTGGCTACCCCCGGACAGAGAACATATATAAGATGCACCCTGAAGGGGTGCCCCAACAACAGGTTCGGCTGCTGGGGCACACCCTTCGGGGTGCATCTCCTATATATATCCCCACACCGGGGGTATTCGCTACGCTCAAACCGCCCGGTTACTGAGCGGTGACGCCTTCAGCGTCATTGCCACGTGAATATTCCGGATGATTTACGCCTCGCGGCATACGGGCCGACATAAAGTGGCCCCTACAGCATCCGCGGTGGGTTCTGGGTAGGTTTTGCGTGGTTTGTACGTTGTATTACCACGGGCCGACACGGAGATCGGCCCCTACGGCAGCCTATAGCATCAGGATAGAGAGCATAAAAAACTGATTGTTTTATAAAATATTTAATATATGAGTGCTAGATTTCGTATAAATCCTTATTTTTGCAATCTGTAGTTGACTTTTGATTTACAGACGAGTGAATGCAACTAATTTAAATACTAAGATTATTCACTTGCGAAACTTAAATAATTTATAGAACCTAACTATACATAGAAACTTTATGGACACTAACATTAAAATGACGCCCAACCGCTTGGTGGCTTATTTGGGTAAGCCTTGTAAGGAATTTACAAAGGCTGACATCGTACGCTTCATTGAGGAGAACGACATCCGCATGGTGAACTTTATGTATCCTGCTGCTGATGGTCGCCTTAAGACACTTAATTTTGTAATTAACAACGCTGAATACTTAGATGCCATCCTTACTTGTGGCGAACGTGTGGACGGCAGTAGCCTCTTCCCCTTTATCGAAGCAGGAAGCAGTGACCTCTATGTGTTGCCACGTTTCTGCACAGCCTTTGTAGATCCTTTTGCTGAACTCCCCACGCTGGCAATGCTCTGCTCTTATTTTAACAAGGACGGTGAACCGTTGGAAAGCTCGCCCGAGCATACGTTGCGCAAGGCATGCAAGGCCTTTAACGACGTTACGGGTATGGAGTTTCAGGCGATGGGCGAATTGGAGTATTATGTCATCGCTCCTGACGATGAGATGTTCCCTGCTACAGACCAGAAGGGATATCACGAATCAGCACCTTATGCAAAGTTCAACGAATTCCGTACGCAGTGTATGGCTTACATTGCTCAGGCGGGTGGACAGATTAAGTACGGCCACTCTGAAGTGGGGAACTTCACCATTGACGGCATGATTTATGAGCAGAACGAGATTGAGTTCCTCCCCGTAAATGCCAATGATGCTGCCGATCAGCTGATGATTGCAAAGTGGATTATCCGCAACCTTGCGTATAAGTATGGCTACGACATCACGTTTGCTCCAAAGATTACGGCCGGTAAGGCGGGTTCGGGCCTCCATGTGCATATGCGCATCGTGAAGGATGGTCAAAACCAGATGTTGGAAGGCGGTGTGCTCTCAGCAACAGCACGCAAGGCGATAGCAGGTATGATGGAACTTGCTGCTGCTATTACAGCCTTTGGTAATACTAATCCCACTTCTTACTTCCGCCTCGTGCCTCATCAGGAAGCACCTACCAACGTGTGCTGGGGTGACCGCAATCGCTCTGTACTTGTGCGCGTTCCGCTGGGATGGGCTGCCAAGGCCGACATGTGTCGCATTGCCAATCCGCTTGAACCCGTGAGCAACTACGACACAACGCAGAAGCAGACGGTGGAAATGCGTTCGCCCGACGGTTCGGCGGATATCTATCAGCTTATTGCAGGTTTGGCGGTAGCATGTCGTTATGGTTTTGAACTTGATAATGCCCTCGACGTTGCAGAACGCACTTATGTGAATGTGAATATCCACCGTAAGGAGAACGAGGATAAGCTCAAAGATCTTGCGCAGTTGCCCGATAGCTGTGAGGCTTCGGCTGATTGCCTGGAAGCAGCACGCGCGGTATTTGAAAAACATGGTGTGTTCAGTCCTGCAATGATCGATGGTATCATCGCTCGCTTGCGCAGCTATGCCGACCGCACACTCCGCGCTGATATTGGCGACAACCAGGAAGAAATGCTTAAGCTCGTGCATAAGTATTTCCATTGCGGGTAGCGTAGCGAATACCCGGGGATAGTAGGTAGCGAGTAGAGATGCACCCCGAAGGGTGTGCCCCAGCATCCGATCCTGTTGTTGGGGCACCCTTTCAGGGTGCATCTTATGTATGTTCTTTGCCCGGGGGTAGCCACTTCGTGGCAACACCCCGGCAATCTATGTTAACTGCCAAATAATTTTGAATAAATTTATGCTGTTTTTCGATATTTTTCGTTGTTTCTAACCATTGCGACAAGTGTGTGTATCATTTTGTTCTTTGCA
>JAZLDQ010000042.1:0-12433 GCA_045614785.1 Alloprevotella sp. | reverse complement strand
CGCTGTGAGGCGTAATGATATTTATCTACGTAAACGGATAAAACGGTTTTGGTTTGCGAGTCGTTTATAATTTTAACCACAGATTGACACCGATTTACACAAATGGCTGCGCAGTAATGCCCCGAATGGATTTGTGTCAATTGGTGAAAATTTGTGGTTAAAAAATAATTACGATTAGTGGATATGACATTATCAACGTTAAGGTAGTTTCCAAGTTCACAAGTTAACGAGTTGACGAGAGTGCCGTCCGGATGGCAGTTGTACTCTATAATATTATTAAGCATCATGTAGGGGCCGATACGGTGATCTGCCCCTACATTTTTTTATTTCATTTCATCGCAAGCCTCAATGAGTGCATGGTAAATTGGACTTTCGCTAAGGATGGTCTTGTTTCCAACGAGGAAGAATTGCTTGCGAGCACGGGTGATGGCAACATTGAGTTTGCGGTCAACGCTTGCGCCTTCCACCTGCTGTGGTGAAGAGAGAATGTCGAGCTGATAGGGCTGTGAGATGGTGGTGGTGAAAAGGATGAAGTCGCGCTGCGAACCTTGATAGCACTCTACTGTATCCACCGTGAGCTCGTCGGCATCGGGAATAGCCAAATCTCTAAGTCGTGCTCGAATCATGCTGATTTGATTGCGGAAGGGGACGATAACTCCTATCTGGCGTTTTACATCCAAAGGTGTTCCTGCTCGTTCGTTGAGCTTCACGATTGCCTGTACCAGGGCAGCAACGACTTCTGCTTCGGGGCGGTTGGCCTTTACGTTATCCACCACCTCTTCAGGAGCAACATGTACAAACCCCATGCGCGTTTGCGTCACAAAGGTTTCATACGCTGTGCTCGGCGTTGGGTATTGTAAGGCTTGCTGTTGATGTTCAAGCGGTACGGGCAATAAGCTATCGTTGTAGAAATGTTTGTTCACAAAACTTGCAATTTCGCAATGCATGCGTCCTTGAAATTGAAGGAATCCTACCGCCTGTTGCTCAATGCCTGAGGCGACAACAAAACTATGCAATCGTTCGAAGAGCGAATTACGCAAATCTTTTAGTCCGATAGCCTGTAGCAGCTCGTCTTTAACAGCCGTTTGTTCGGGACGTTGCATTACTACAGCAGGCAATTGCTTATGGTCACCAATCATTACGAATCGTGACAGGGCTGTAGGATGTGTAAGGAGTGGCATTATCTGCGGTTCGAGCACTTGCGAAGCTTCGTCAATGATAGCTAGATCGAATTGTTTCACATTGAAAAGCTCAGTATGAGCCGTGAGTGTGGCGATAGTGCCTACAATCACTTGGCTACTTTGCAAAAGCTCGGCCACCTGTTGCCTGTTTTGCAAAGCATCGGCACGATTGCTGAGCAGATGAGGTCTTACGCTTACGTCGCAGGTCTGCTCAATGCCTAAACGTAAAAAGTCCACTCCGCTCTGTTGCAGCATGTGGCATATCTCATCGACTGCACGATTGGTATAGGCAGCCAACAATAAATTACGAGGCACAGTATCCAAGCACGACTGCACCAGGAATTCTTTTACCATTGCTCGAAGTGCTACATTGGTCTTGCCTGTACCAGGAGGACCTACCAATAGGTAATAATCCTCTGCACTCAATGCAGCCTTGACTATCGGGTTGGTACGTTCGCCATAATCTCCTTTCAGCTTGAAGTCGGACTTGAACTTTGGGAGACGCTGCCCAAGCAAAAGTTTCTTTCGTTGCTGCTGTGCTTTCAACAACCCTAAGAGTCCGCTGTAAGCCGAGGCGTATCCACTATCAGTACTGTCTTTTTCGATGGCATAGTACACCTCTTTTGAGAAAAAGTCAGGGTTACGCTGTTTGTAGGTGAGATGCAAGCAAAGTTCCGTATCGGTGAGTCGGACGATATATCCACGTACCAGTTGGCGATTGGCGACACCATCCGTAGAAGCACTGCGTTCGTAGAGCTGCACCATGTTACCTTCAGCAAAATCAGCAATAAACTTTTCTCCATAGTTGGGCACACTGAAAAGGATTTCGTCAATGCCGCCCTCACCCCTTAATTCCTTAATCTGAAGGTTGATAAGGATTTCGCCTGCCATTATTTTAGACGTCAAGTCTGCATTCCACACACGAGCAAAACCACGAGTAGAGTCGGGGCGTGGTTCGCCCATTTTGGAGAGAAACTGCTCACGCGCAAGGAAGGTTACAAAATGCGTCAGATAGGTTCGCTCCAACTTCGTAGCCCTCGACAAAGTCTCTGTAACCTCAAGGATAGGAGGCATAATTGCTGCCAAAAAGTTAGGATGCAGGCCTGAGTTTTTAATAATGTTTGCGGGTGTTAACTGCGCTAATACGCTTTCAGCTTCTCCATCGCGCAGCAGCATTTCTTGATGCACAATCTCATTGCGCAATTGGATGATTGCAGCCAACTGTGCACGTGCTACTTGGTCGGCAAGCAGCAGCGGATAGCGAGAGTAGAGCAAAAAGGCACTGATATTGTCGCGCGGAATATCGAAATTATAATGCAAGATTTCACGGTAGAGCGCCATTTGTAGCAAATGCTCCATTCTTGATTTTACTGGCGGACGGAAATCATCGGCCTTCCCACTTTTGAGTTCTACAATTTTTAAATGGTCGGCTGTCATTACGTCCATACGTCCACGTAGCCCCAGGGTAGGGCAGATAAACGCTGGTTCGAGCAAAACGTCGTTGAGCGTAATGCCCACTTCGGGCGAAGGGTAAGCTTCGTTGACGATGTGGCGGATATTGTTAAATTGTTTTGAGGCTTCGGCAAAATAGCTTTTGTCAATCTCCTCGGGATGCGCGTAGCAGGCATAATCAAGTAGCGATTGCTTGAAATGGGCGCGCATGCTGGCGGTGAAGTTGGCATCGTCCGAGTTGATGCAATCGTCCATAAACTGGTTGGCGGCGTTACCCAACATTGTAGCTCGTGTTGCCTGTCGGGGTTGAAATTTTGACAACAGATATTGTAAGGCTGTTGTGCCATAAGGGCGAACGCAAGCTGTTAGTGCACTCACGTCGATGAGGAAGTCGGGTTCGAGAATTACCCATTCACTACCGTTAACGACATTGACGCGAGCTCCCTCGCTCAGCAATGCAAGCGTACTAGTATCTGCCTTTACTTCCATGGCGGCCTCCTCATCATGCAGCAACATTTGGAAAGTTTCCTCGCCAACTTTTGTTACAACTCCGCGTGCCACCCTCGTGTCGCTTGCTGACTTCATGGGGCGCGAGTTTTCTGAAGCCGTGCTTTTGTCTTTTTCGCCTACCAACTCGCAAAGGAATTGTCGTAGCGCGGCAACGTCTTTTTCCAATCCTTCCTCAGTAGGCTCGTACTTTCCGCGAAGTACTAGGCGGGCATTGCGACGAAAACTGTCGGCATCATGCAGGCTCACCCCATTATGTTTACACACGTAATACAAGCGTGAAAACAAATTGGAAAAGTCTGTCGTAAGCCCGGCCGTATGTTCGATGCATACGCGCTTCAGCAAGCTATAAAGTTTGGAATAGCGCACGCGTAATTTCAAACGTTTGTCGCTGGCGGCTTCTATTTGTGGGTCGTAAATCATTCGTTGTTTTGAAAAAATATTAAATTTGCACTCTGCAAGCGTTGCACTCTTTCTTTTTCAGAGCACAGCCTTGCTGCGAATTTACTAAAAAACTTTCAACTTATGATAAAACACATTGTTCTCTTTCAACTTAAGCCCGAACTCACACCCGAGCAGCGCGAAGAAGTGATGCTTAACTTCAAGTCGGGCATAGATGCGCTCCCCGCAATCATCCCCGAAATCCGAAGCATTGAAGTTCACTTTAACTGCAACCCCGCTGAGGCTTGGCATATCAGTCTGGAAAGCACATTTGATTCGCTCGAAGCCCTCGAAGTTTATGCTCAACACTCTGATCACAAAGCAGTAGGCGCAGCCCTTCGTCCCTATATGGCAGCCCGCAGCTGTGTGGATTATGTGATTTAATATAGTAAACAAGTTAACGAGTAAACAAGTAGACGAGAATCCATCCGGACGGCTGTCGTACTAATTTAGCTAACAAGTAAACGAGTTTACAAGTTAACATGTAGACGAGAATCCATCCGGACGGTCTCCTCACTCCTCACTATCTTATAACCTCAAAACCTCACAATTATGATGCACGAATGGTTTGAATGCAAAGTAAAATACGAAAAGCAAATGGAAAATGGCGCCTTGAAGAAGGTGCAAGAACCCTATCTCGTTGATGCGCTCAACTTCACTGAAGCAGAGCGTCGAATTACAGAAGAGATAGCTCCCTTTATGACTGGCGAATTCCAGGTTTCTGACATTAAGCGTGCACGTTATGCTGAACTCTTTGATGCCTTCGAAGAAAGCGCTGACCGTTGGTTTAAGGCTAAACTCCTTTATATTACGATTGACGAAGAAAAAGGAGTAGAAAAGAAGACAGCGCAAAACGTACTCATTCAGGCGGCTAACTTCCACGATGCTCTTAAGCGCCTTGATAAAGCTATGGAGAGCTACATGGGCGACTTTACTATCGCCAGCATGCAGGAAACTCCGATCATGGACGTCTTCCGCTATAAGATGCCCGACAAAGCACCTGAAAATTAATTGCTATGCCCACTATTGCAGACAATCTTAGCTACGTACGCACTACGCTCCCAGCAGAGGCAACGCTTGTGGCGGTATCAAAGTACTTTTCAGCTGATGCTATCGCAGAAGCCTATGCCGCAGGCCAGCGTCACTTTGGCGAAAGTCGTGTGCAAGAGCTTCGCGAAAAGCAAGCCGTTCTTCCCTCTGACATTGCGTGGCACTTTATTGGTCACCTGCAGCCTAATAAGGTGAAGTACATTGCGCCTTACATCACGCTCATTCATGCGGTCGATACCCCCAAACTCCTAGCTGAAATCCACCGCCAGGCGGAGAAATGCGGTCGCCGCATCCCTTGTTTGCTTCAGTTGCATGTAGCGGCTGAAGAAACGAAGTATGGCTTTACCATCGAAGAGTGCGAGCAATTCCTGGCTTCGGGTGAGTGGCGCAACTTCCCCAATGCTCACATTGTGGGAGTGATGTGTATGGCTACGAATACAGATGACGAAGCACGCATTATCAGCGACTTTGACAGTGCTCATGCCTTTTTTCTCAAAGCTAAGCAAACATATTTTGCTGAAGATACAGATTTTAAGGTTTGTTCTTGGGGAATGTCAGACGATTATGCGCTAGCCCTTTGCCATGGTAGTACCCATGTGCGCATCGGTTCGCGCATCTTCAGCGAAGAAGCATAGTAACGTTATGACAGAGAAAGAAAAAATGTTGGCAGGTTTGCTTTATGATGCCAACTACGATACCGCTCTTCTTGCTGAACGTACGGCAGCAAAAGAATTGTGTTTCGATTATAACCAATTGCGTCCCTCAGATACAGATGGGCAACATGCGTTGCTGAGTCGCTTGCTGGGAAAGAAAGGATGTAATTGCTGCATTCTTGCTCCCTTTTGGTGCGACTACGGGTACAATATAGAGATGGGCGACAATTTCTTTGCCAACCATGGTATGGTCATCCTCGACGCTGCAACAGTAAAGTTTGGCAACAACGTCTTTGTCGCACCGCAATGCGGATTCTATACGGCAGGTCATCCTCTCGAAGCAACGCTTCGCAATGCCGGACTCGAATATGCACGCCCCATCACCATTGGTAACGATGTTTGGATAGGTGCAGGCGTTCAAGTTCTTCCTGGCGTTACGATAGGAGACAACGTCGTCATCGGTGCTGGCAGCATTGTAGTACACGACATTCCTTCAAACAGTGTGGCAGTAGGCAACCCTTGTCGTGTGATTAAAAAGTTATAAAAAATTATCCCCACACTAATAATATGCACTATGATTGAAACAAATGCCATTCGGGAGAAAAATGTTCCGCACGGCATTCGTGAAAATTAGTGTCAATCTGTGCATTCGCGCATTGCATTACCACGGGCCGACACAGAGAACGGCTCCTACATCCATCCGGCTGTAGTTATCAATACAAAAAAAGGATGCACCTTGATTGTTCGGGTGCATCCTTTAATTATTTACTTTTTAGGTTTTAAGGTTTAAGGTTTGCCATTCGGTTTGGTTACTTTTTTAGAGAAATAACAGTCTGAATAGCTCTCACAACTTTAAGAAACTGTTTAAATTTCTTTCAAAAATATTATTTATATTATCCGCGAGAAGTGCTTGTCTTTTTATGCCCTTTTTTGCCTGTTTTTCCCTTTTTTGCAGTTGCATAGCTCGCTATGCGCCTTTAAAAAATAAAAAACACTCTAAAAAAGTTCTATAAAAATTTCAAGGGCATAAATTTAAACAGCTTCTAAAGCGAAGCGACCTAATGACCTTATAACCAACTCAACTGTAGCTCAGCTAAGTTGAGTTGTTAATACCATTCTCCACCGTCGTCGGTGGTGTCTTCGTCGTGGGGTGAGTCCTTCTTTTCTTCTTGCTGCTGCAGCTCTTCGGGCGTGAGTTCGTCTTCGTAGCGCTGGAGCGGTGTCTCTTCTTCAAGGGCGTTGAGCGAAGGATCGAGCTCTGCGGGGGCGAAGTGGTGCTCGTAGAACTTGGCATAGTCATCGTAGCTGAAGGCGGTGCCGATGAGGGCTATGTTTTGCTCAGAGATGAGGAAGGTGCGTGCCTTTGACAATTTGTCGGACAACTCAGGGCTTAACGACATGCGTTGTACGTACTGATGGGCATCTGCAAAGGAGGCGAATCCGCCAACGATGAATTGCGTAATGGCCTTTCCGCGCTGCAGACGGAGGTCGAAGATGCGCGACATGTACGACGTGAAGTTGAAGTGCGCAAGGTCGTAGAGCAGCTGGTTGTCATTGATGGAGTCAGTGGGGTAGGCGATGAGGAAGCAGAAGCGTGTGTTTTGTTCGGCTTCGAATTGCGGTTGATTCGCAAGTTCTTCTGCCGACTTGTTGGCGGCCTCTTCGCGCATGCTCCAGAGTGAACCGATGTCGAGAGCACCAGTGCCTACCATGCGTCCGCTTTCGAGCCCTTTGACCATCATGCCAGCGAGCGTGCTGACATCGCTTTGAGGGAAGGTCTCTACGAGACTACGCAGTTCCGTGATGAGTGTGTCTGTTGGCGTTGTTGCCAAGCGGCTGAGGATGTCAACGAAGATAAACTTTGGGCGGTTGAGTCCCTTGGGATAAAGTTCAGCCGACTGGCGTGCGCCCTCCCACACTTGTTCGTTTTGGCGGAGGCGATAGGCGTCGTAGGTGGCACGATACAGGGAGTCCTCGAGTTCCTTGGCGTAGCGTGCGCGGTATTCGAAGTCGGGCGCCGTAATCATGATGGTGTTTTCGTTGTCGGGGAAGTGTGTGGCCATAAGGCTGCGGTAATAGTCGGCCTTGGGCTGATTGCCCCAACGTGAATACATGAGGAACAACTGGTAGTAGGCATCGACGGTGTTGCGAAACTCGGGATAGTCGCGCAGCAGTCGTTCGAAGGTCTTCTCGGCTAGGGGGAAGTCTTCGAGTTTGTCCTTTTCGATAAGTGCAGCGTCGTAGAGCGCCTCTTCAATAATGGCGTGAGCAGCTACTTTTTGTCCTTCTGTAAAGGGGATTTGTGCAAGGTAGTATTCTCGCTTGTGTGGGTCGCTTTCGGGAGTGTCGGCTATCGCAAGGCTATCAGTTGTGAGCGAGTCAGCGGTGAGGCTGTCGGTCGTGAGTGAATCGGCTGTTGCTTCTTCTGTCTCAATGGCGATGACGCTTCGGTTGCTTCGGCGCCAGTCGTCCTCCAGCTTTCGTTTGCCCCAAAGCTTTACGAATGTTTGTTTGCCTTGAGTCACAGCTGTATTGTTGTAGAAATACCATGACTTGTCGGCTCCTTGCTGAGAGGCATTGTTGTTTTGCTTCTGTTGTTCAGCAGACGAAAATCCGTTTTCCAATCGGCGTGCTTCGGCTGCGGAGTCGGCTGCGAGGCGTTCGGCCTCCTTCTCTTTGCGCTTGAGTTCTTCGATGACGCGGTCGATGGCAGCATTGCGGTCGGCCTCGCTCATGGTGGAGAGCGCAAGAAGGCTGTCTTGCAAGTGGATGGCCGTGGTGAGCGGAGCCAATTCGTCGAGTACGGTAGAGCGGCGCTTGATTTCGGGGTAGAGCTTGTGCTCTTTGTCCATGAGGCTTACGGCATCGCTATAGCAGCCGCGTGCATTTTCGTAGTCGCCAAGCTCCCAGTAGAGTTCTGCCATACGGAGCACGAGTACACCCTTTTCGGGACCATTGCGGGTGGCGCCTGCTCGGCCTTTTTCGTACTGGCCCAAAGCTGTGAGTGTGTCGCCTTGTGCCATGTGGATATTACCGATGGCGTAGTAGATTTGGTCGAGGTACTCCTTATTTTTATCATCGTGCGTCATGCGAGCGAGTCGGCGCAGCATCTTCTTGGCAAGTTTGCCTTTGCCAACGACTTCCGTTTGGTGGATACGTGCGTTGAAAGCGAGGTTGTAGGGAGGATTCTTGCTTAGGCACTTTTGGTAGGCATCGTAAGCCTTTTGTTCTTGTTCCATGTGCTGATAGACCTGCCCCAGGAGGAAGTAAAGACGTGCTTTACGAAGGTTGCTGGGAGCCTTGGCGGCTGCTTTTTCGAGATAGGGGAGGGCTTGTTCGAACTTCTCCTGTCGGAGGAGGAGGTTGGCCTGCGAAAGGTTGGTGAGCTGGCGGATGTTGTTGTTTATCGTGTCGCGTTGAATGCGGTTGAGCACATCCTCGGCGTCGTAGTACCACTCAAGTTCCGTGTAGCAGCGCACAAGATAGGTGCGGGCTTCGTTGACGATGAGGGGCTGGGTGGCATAATGGCGTGTGATGTAAGAGAATACGGAGGCAGCTTCCAGAAAATTGCCCTTTTGGAAGTAAGCTTCGCCCATGAGCATCCATGCGTGGCGCAGGAAGGGGTTGAATTCCTTTTGTGCCAAATAGGCTTTTGTCTTTTCGCTACGCTGCTGGGTTGCATCAACCTTTGGACGCTTGCTGATGGAGTGGAGCTGGATGGCCTTCTTACACTTGGTGATGGTGGTTTCGAAATTGCTGCTGCCGATTGTTCGGCTCTGTTCGTTGCCTACCATAAAGACGGGAAGGAAGGTGGCGTAGTTGTCTTTATTGCCACTCTCCTTGGCTTGCATCCCTTGTTTGTAGGCTTCGTGGCCATTGAAGTAGGTGTTGTAGCGAGCTGTGAACGAGTGCCACATACGCGAAGCCGCCGTGTTTTTGTTGGTAGAACACGACGTTGCTCCTGCTACAGCGATGATGAGCAGCAGAAGGTGAATGTATTTGTCGAGTGTGTGGCGCATGTTGCAAAGAAGAAAGGAAATTTGAGAAAGAGCTTTTAAAATATTTAGTTTTAAATCTAGAGCATCTAGAGGCGCTAGATTTTCTTGGGTTTTTATCTCACGGCCCTTAGTGCATTCGTCGCTCGCCAATGATGAGGAATACTTCGTCCTTCACGGGGTTGGGGAGTTCGATGCTGCGCAGTTGCAGGGAGCGCACCCAACCAGCAACTTCGTCGTTGCGCATGGTGTAGAGCACTTCCTGAAATTCTTCCACCTCTTCAGCCGTGTATTCGTCGGCAGGGCGAAAGCGGTAGCGGTCGAGCTCTTCGTCGTTGTAGTATTCCACATCCTTGCTGACGGCTGCCAACAGACTATCCTTCTCGCAGGTTTCGTGTTGGCCACAGCATTCAGCATCGGGAATTTCGGGTTCAGGCATTTCGCTGATTTCTCCACGTTCAATCTTTTTGCGATAGATGCAGTTGCGTAGATAACCAATGGCCAATGCAACGAGGCTGAGTATGAGTAGAAGAGCTATTACTATGATGACGAAGTGCATGGAGTTATGGCTTTAGAATTGTTCGATTTTTGAAATGTCGTCCCAGAAGGTGGGGTAGGATTTACGAACGACTTCAGAATGCTGTATGTTGACTTGCCCCACTTGGTAAGCGCAAGGCGCTAATGCCATTGCCATGCGGTGGTCGTCGTAGGTGGCAATGGTAGGCGGTGTTGACTCGCTATTGAAGTCGTTAGGGTATGTGTCGCAATGAAGTTCGCAGTTATTAATATTGACGATGTTGATGCCAAACTTTCGGAGTTCTGTTTGGAGCGCTGTGATACGGTCGGTTTCCTTAATTTTTAAGGTTTGAAGTCCTGTGAAGTGGAAAGGTCGGCGCAACATGGCGCAAGTGACAACGAGTGTCTGTGCGAGGTCGGGCTGCTCTGCGAGGTCGAGTTCTAACGTTTCGTTCGTCGCATTGCAAGGTGTTTTTGTGAGTATAATGCCGTTGTCAATAAAAGTAGTTTTGACACCAAGATGGGCGTAGAAGTGTTGTACGCGGCTATCGCCTTGCAGGCTGTTTGCATAGAGCAATGGTAGTTCGACTCTCGCTGAGGCATCGGGACAGAGTGCTACAAGTTCGTACCAGTAGGAGGCGGCGCTCCAGTCGCTTTCGACGCTGAACTCAGCAGGGGGATTGTAGCCCGTTGGTTTGATATTGATGGTGGCATCGTTTTCCCAAACAGTTTCAGCCCCACATTGGCGCATGAGTGCAAGCGTCATGTCGATGTAGGGGCGCGAAATGATTTCGCCTTCAAGCGTCAGTCGAAGTCCTTTTTTCAGTGTCGGCGCAATCATGAGGAGCGCAGAGATGTATTGCGAACTGATGTTAGCTGGGAGTGTGAGCGCTCCACCTTCGAGCGACTTGCCCTTGATGTGGAGTGGCGGAAAGCCTTCGTGTTCTGCATAGGTAATGTCGGCTCCCAACTCTCGCAAGGCATCAACCAGCACTTTGATAGGACGCTCGCGCATACGGGGTGTTCCTGTAAGAGTGTGTTCGCCAGGGGTGGCGGCAAAGTAGGCTGTCAAGAAGCGCATGGCTGTTCCTGCTGCCATGATATCGACCTCGCCACTGGCAATCGTTAGTGCGCGTCGCATTACGCGGGTGTCGTCGCAGTCCGAGAGATTGTGGAGCTGCATTCGATTTTTGGAGAGCGCAGCGATGATGAGCATTCGGTTACAGATGCTCTTCGAGGACGGCAGTTTGACCAACGTTTGAAGTTGTGGCGATAGTCTTAGGGTTTTCATATATTGTGAGGTTAAAGGTTATAAGGTTGTGAGGTTATAAGGTGTTTTTCTTATAACCCCACCACCTTACAATCTTAGAAAAGTGTAATGACGAGTTCACCATCCCATGTTTCGCCGGCCTTAGCCTGCTGCATATAGGGACGTTCGGAAATATCGCCATTGAAGCCTTGCTGGTCGCAGAGTCCGTACCAGGGTTCGATGCAGAGGAAGGGGGAGTGGATGCCCTGGGGTTGCCAGAAGAGGAATACGGGCGAAGAGCATTCTACGCGCGCCAAGGGCTGTTCGTCGAGCGTGAGGAGTGTGGCAGCCTTCACCTGATATTTGTCGAAGATGAGGGCTTCGTTTTCAAACGTACTTACGCAGATGGGTACCAGTCCGCTCTCCGTCTTGGGATAAGCAAAGCGTTCGGGCGTGGTGCATCCCTGTGTGCTGGCGCGGACTACGCTTTCGGGCGCACCTTCCAAACGAATGTAGCCCACTACTTCGCGGTCTTCAGCAAAGTCGGGGAGCTGAAAGCCAGGGTGTCCGCCAATTTGGAAATACATGGTGTCGTTGCCAAGGTTTACTACCTTGAAGTGCATTACTACCTTGTTTTCGTTCAAACTGTAGCAAACTTCTACGCGGCAGGGGAAGGGATAGTTTTCCAATTCGGCTTCGGGAGTGTAGGTGTAGGTGATGCTGTCAGCAGATTGAGATGCAATAGTCCAGATTACTTCGCGTACGAAACCGTGCTTAGCAATTTTAAGTTCACGTCCGGCATAGCCACATTTCGCATCCCACATTCCGCCTACGATGGGGAAGAGTATGGGCGAGCGTCCGCCCCAGTATTTAGCATCGCCTTGCCACATGTATTCGCGGCCAGTCTTGTTGCAAACGATGTTTTGAATTTCTGCACCCGCAGCCTTGATGCTGACTGTGAGGTATTCGTTCTTGATGATTTCCATACGAAATTTTCTTTAAGTTACTTTGTAATACGTTTTTTTATTGGGGCAATTTTGCAGATACGATGTTTATAAACTGTAGATTTTCTCCCTTCCTGTTGTTGAATGTATGAAAGGTAGAATCTCCCAAACTCAGCAAAATTACATATTATAATTGGAGAATGCCCCGTTTTGTAGATGAAAAAACGCATTAACGGGGTAAAATGTTGTGTGTTAGCTTAGAGATTTTGTGGAATTTCTACTTTTTTTTCTTGAAAACAAATTTTGTGTGCTTTCACTCTTGCGTATGTTGTAGGAATTTACTAATTTTGCACTCGCAATTCGGGGTGTAGCTCAGTCCGGTTAGAGTGCGCGTCTGGGGGGCGTGAGGTCGCTGGTTCGATTCCAGTCACCCCGACTGAATTGT
>JAZLDQ010000041.1:0-18160 GCA_045614785.1 Alloprevotella sp. | reverse complement strand
CCAGTTCGACCTCCAACTCCCCGAAGGTATTGAAGTTGTTTACGACGAAGACGAAGAATACTATCTCGTTGAAGCAGGTTCTCGCTTGAAGAGATCGTACGTAGTAGATAGCAACAAGTTCGACAACGGTATCTTTAGAGTTTTAGCTTATAGCAACAAGAACGAACCTGTTAAGGGAACTTCTGGCGATATTGTTAAGATTACTCTTAAGGCTGCCGACACATTGGCTGATGGTATCTATACCCTCAACTTTATGGAAACAACGCTTACAAAGGATGTAGAAGGAGAAAGCGTTAGTGTTTATCCTGAAAACACATCATGCGCAATCAGCGTAGGCAATGCTACTGGCATCAATAGCATCGACGCAGCTGGCAAGAGCCAGACTATTTACGACCTCATGGGTCGTCCTACAAATGCTAAGCAGCGTGGCATCTATATCATCAACGGCAAGAAGGTGATTAAGTAATATTTTCTTGAAAAAATACAACGAATAAATTAAAAGGCAGGGGTACTCATTGCAGTACACCTGCCTTTGTTATAGGAAATAGTGGCTATTTTGATAAAAGTTTGTTACAAAAGTGGGGATGTAGGTGTTTTAAGTTCATTATAAATTGTAAATTTGCAAGGAATTGTAACTAAACACTTGTGCATGAAACAAAGCTTCTGCTCCCTTAAATATAAATTGAGCCGTCTCATTATAGCGACGGTTTTATTGGTGTGGGGTGGACTTCTTTCTGCTTATGGGCAATACGATCCTGCCTTTGTTCAGTATTGGAAACTGGAACCGCAATTTAATCCTGCCTCTGTAGGGAAGTTAGATCAGATAAACTTGAAGATAGGTATGCAAACGCATGCCACAGGTTATGAAGATGCTGGAAGTACGCTCTATGCTGGTGCTGATATGGCTTTTACGATAGGGAATACCCGCCATGGAGCTGGGATTTCTTTGCAGAGCGACGATATAGGGCTCTTTTCGCATAAACGCTTCTCTTTGCAGTATGCTTATTTCTTTAACTTATGGGGAGGAAAGTTGGCTACCGGCGCACAAATAGACATGCTTAGCGAAAATGTGGATGGTGGAAAGGCGCAGACCAATGACCCCAGCGACCCTGTATTTTCAGGCGGTGATTTGACGGGTTCTGCTTTCGATGCTACATTAGGAGTGTATTACACTCACAAGAAGTGGCACGCCGGAATCTCAATGCAGCATTTGAGTGCTCCGACGATAAGTCTTGGCGACCGTAGTGAATTGAAACTTAATTCGCTATATAATTTTACTGCAGGATACAATATTTCAACAAATTATCCGTTTTTAACCTTGACCCCTTCTGTCATGGTACGTTATGACGGAACTGATTTTCGTACTGACGCCACGGCTCGCGTCCTTTATAATAAGGATGGCAAGCATATTTACGGAGGGCTTAATTATGCGCCACAATATAGCGTAGCGATGTTCTTCGGTTTTCTTTTCCATGGTCTTGATATTGGCTATTCTTATGAAGCTAATACTTCGGGCATGGGAATTTCTAGCGGAAATCACGAAATAACCCTGGGATACAAGTTTGATCTTGACTTGGGTAAGAAAGGAAAGAATTTGCACAAAAGTGTGCGTTGGTTGTAGTTACCTAAGACTATAAGGTTTAAGGTTATGGTAGTGTAAGGAATATTAAACTAAGATTCCTTATAATCTAAAAAATATAAATATTATAACCAACCACCTTAAAACCTTACGCCCCCATAACCTTACAACCTCATAACCTCATAACCTCATAACCTAATTTTAATAGCATATCATCATCTTGCGTATGAAGAAGATTCTGAATATTCTCTGTATTTTAGCCCTGATGGGGTTGGCTTCCTGCATTGGCGGCTCTCGTGCCATGAGCAGTGGAGGAGAAGTTACTGGTCAGCGAGCTTTTAATTACAATGAACCCACTCCTTACGGCATGGTTGAAGTAAAGCGTGGTTTCCTTCGTGTGGGCATGGAAGCCGACACGCTTTGGGGTGTGCAGGTGCCACAGAAAGAAATATCTGTCGATGGTTTCTGGATGGATCAAACAGAAGTGACCAATTCTATGTACCGCCAGTTTGTCGAATGGGTGCGCGACTCTATTATTCGCGAACGTTTGGCCGACCCTTCTTATGGTGGTGATGAAACGTATAAGATAGAAGTAGATAAATATGGCGACCCTGTTAAGCCTCACCTCAATTGGGCAAAGCCTATTCCTTGGCGTAAGCCTGATGAAGACCAACAGCGCGCAATTGAGAGTGTTTACACTACGCATCCTGTGTTTGGCACAAAGATGCTCGACGTGAAGCAACTCATTTATCGCTACGAAACTTTTGATTACGAAAAGGCTGCTCTCCGCAAGTATCGCCTCGACCCCCGCGAGCGCAATCTCAATACAGATGTTGAGCCTAATATGGATGAGGTTGTGATGATTTCGAAGGATACAGCCTATGTAGATGACGAAGGTCGCATCGTGCGTGAAACGATAGAGCGTCCGCTCTCTTCGCTCTATGATTTTGTCAACACTTATATCGTAGAAGTGTATCCCGACACTACTGTGTGGGTGAACGACTTTGCGAATGCTAATAACGAAACCTATATGCGCCACTATTTCTCAATGCCTACCTACAATGATTACCCCGTGGTAGGCGTAACGTGGGAGCAGGCTAATGCTTTCTGCGCATGGCGTACGGATTATTTACTTAAAGGACTTGGTCCTCAGGCACGCTATATTCAGCGCTATCGTTTGCCATCAGAGATAGAGTGGGAGTATGCTGCGCGAGGTCAGGAAAACAATCCTTTCCCCTGGGAGGGCGATAGTGCCAAGAGCGAGAAAGGCTGTTATTATGCAAACTTTAAGCCCGACCGAGGCAACTATACGTTGGACGGAAACATCATCACTTCGCGTACTGGCATTTATGGCGCAAATTCCAACGGACTTTTTGATATGGCCGGTAATGTTGCTGAGTGGACTAACACGGTTTACACTGAGTCAGGCGTTGCTGCTATGTCCGACTTGAATCCCGAACTTACTTACAACGCTGCGAAAGAAGACCCCTATGTACTTAAGCGTAAGAGCGTTAGAGGTGGTTCGTGGAAAGACCCCATTTCTTTGGTGCGCTCAGCATGGCGTGCGTGGGAGTATCAAAACCAACCTCATTCATACATCGGATTCCGCTGCGTACGCTCTAAGGCTGTAAGCAAATAAGGGCTGCGCAAATCATTTCTTTCAACAAAATCATTATGCCTAGCAAAATAAATATCATCACGCGCCTTCAGCATTGGATGGACAGCGTGCCTGGCCAAACATTCCTTAACTACGCCTATTCTTGGGGTGCTTCTATCGTAATTCTCGGAGCGCTCTTTAAGCTGACCCACCTCCCTGGAGGCAATATCATGCTCTTCCTCGGTATGGGTACTGAGGCTATTGTGTTTTTCCTTGCAGCCTTCGACCGTCCCTTTGATAAAAATGAAATTGGTAAGACACTTCCTGATGATATCGAAACGGACGAAGAAATCGAACGCGCAGAGGGGCTTACAGAAGAGGATGCATTGGCACTTGACGCTGAGGCTGAAACCATTGATGCCGAACAGCAAGAACTCGAGCGTGCAGCTGCAGCCGTTGGAGCAGGTCCTGTGGGCGTGATGGGCGCACAGGGTGGCACTGTCATTATCGGTGGCGGTTTTAACGCAGGTGCTAACGTGGCTCTTAGTGTTCAAGCTAAGGCTGAGGCTGCTGCTCAACATCCCGTTGTGCAAGAAGCGCTTGCGGCATCTACAAGCGAAGAAGAAGCTCAGAAGCTTGCTGCCATCATCCGTATGGCAAATGATGAGTTGCTCCATCGTGCACAGGCCGTTCTCTCTCCCGAAATGGAGGATGCAACACAGGTTTATATTGATAAGCTTCGTATGCTCACAGAAACCTTCGCCAAGGTGGACGAACAAACGGCTCGACTCACTAAGGATAGCCAGGAAATGGAGAACCTCAATCGTACACTCATCGGTATCAACAAAATCTACGACCTTCACTTTGCAAGTATTTCTAAGCAGGTCAATACTATTGAGGAAATCAATGAGCAAACTCGTGGCTTAGCGGCTAAGATTCAGGAAGTAAACGAAGTGTATGCTCAGATGATTAAGAAGCTTACGGCTATCAGCAATCCGACAATTTAATAAAGGTCGAAGGATATAAGGTTTTAAGGTTATGAGGTTTTAAGGATACGACTCCTTACAATCTTACCTCCCCTTCCGCACGGTTTCTATAACTTACAACCTTATAACCTTACAACCTCAAAACCTTACAACCTCATTTATTAATTCTAATGGCTGTAAAGAAAAATCCAGTTTCTCCGCGTCAGCGCATGATTAACCTCATGTACATCGTACTGATGGCCATGCTTGCGCTCAACGTGTCGAGCGATGTGCTGAAAGGGTTTACCCTCGTAGGCGAAAGCCTTAATCGCACTACGACCAACGCCATGATGGAGAACCAGGCACTCTATGATGATTTCGAGGAGCAGTTGAAGCAAAATCCCTTGAAAGTACGTCCTTGGTACGACAAGGCGATGGCTGTAAAGCAGCTCTCCGATTCGCTCTATAATTTTGCTGAAAATTTGCGTTGGGCTATCGCACGCGAGACCGACGGTAAGGATGGCGACCCTAGCAATTTGCAGAATAAGGAAGACCTCAATGCATCGAACACAGTGATGCTTTCGCGCTACACGGGTAAGGGGCAGCAGCTTCATGACCATATCAATCAGTATCGCGATGAGATGTTGGTTTACATTGCCGACCCTCGTGAGCGTGCCATCATCACCTCTACGCTTGCTACTGACGTACCAAAGACTGAGGACAACCTCGGAAAGGATTGGAAGCACTATATGTTTGAGGAAATGCCCTCAATCGCAGCTATCACGCTGCTCACAAAGCTTCAGACCGACGTGCGCAACACGGAGAGCGAAGTGCTTCGCACGCTGGCCACGAACATCGACCTTAAAGACATTCGAGTAAACGAACTTAATGCCTACGTCCTTCCTGAGGCTACCACGCTTTATCCCGGACAGACGTTCCAATCTCACATCTTCATGGCTGCAGTCGATACGACGCAGCGTCCCGAAATCTATGTTAACGGAAAGCCTATAGCCGACAACGGAGTTTATAGCTTTAAGGTGGGCGGTCCAGGCGAATACTCTTTCGATGGATATATCGAAATGCCCAATGCCGCTGGCGAGATTATTCGCCGTGAGTTCACACAGCGCTATAATGTCATCATGCCTCCCTTGGGAGCTACGGTAGCAGCCGACTTGATGAATGTGCTCTATGCTGGCTACGAAAATCCCATTAGTGTGAGTGCTTCTGGCGTACCGAGCAACAAGATTTCGCTCTCAATGGCGGGTGGCGACCTTATTGCTAAAGGCGAAGGTAAGTACGTAGCACGCCCTGCAAAGGTGGGTGAGGACGTCACTTTCAGCGTGACGGGCGTAGTGAGCGGTCGTGCGCAGTCAATGGGTACTTATTCGTTTAAAGTTCGTAAGTTGCCCGATCCTACTGCTTATATAAAAATAGGCGACGATCAATTCCGAGGTGGCCGTTTGTTGAAGTCCGACCTTCTTGCGGCTAAGTCATTGAGTGCAGCTATCGACGATGGGTTGCTCAATATTCCTTTTAAGGTACTCGGTTTTGAAGCCGTATTTTTCGACCGTATGGGCAATGCCAAGCCTGCTATTTCGCAGAGTGCAAACTTTACGGAAGAGCAACGCTCTTTGATTCGCGAATTGCGTCGTAATCAGCGATTTAACATTTCGCGTGTGCGTGCTGTTGGTCCCGACGGTATTGAGCGAACCTTGCCTTATGCGCTCGAAGTTATTATTAATTAGGTGGTGAGTAAGTATTAGTATACAAGTTAACAAGTCGACAAGTTCAGAAGAAACCATTCGGATAGTTTCTTTCACCTGTACGTTGTAGCTTATCTGAAGTGATTGGTTACAGTGGTGTTTAGTGTTTTTCATAACCTCACAACCTCATAACCTTACAACTTCATAACCTTACAACCTCATAACCTCTACTATATCTTTTCAGTATGAAAAAAATATTGCTTTTCACATTTATGCTCGCTGCTGGCGCGGCCATGGCTCAGCCAACAGCGCTTAGAAAAGCCCCCATCTCTATTGATCAGAGTGCGCTAGCTACTCAGCGAAAGGCTTCGTCTTATCGAACTTTCCCCACTGCTGCAGCTGCTCCTCAGAATGTGGTGTGGAGTCGTGATGTGTATCGAGAAATAGTGTTGGACAAGGATGCTAATGCAGTGCTTTATTTTCCCCAGACAGCGCAGGCTGATGGACGCGAAAATATGTTCAACTATATTTTCAAGCAGATTTTGCGTCGCAACGTCACTGCATACGATTACACCCTTGACGGCAACGAAAATTTCGATGCAAAAAATGCAATTACCGCTAAGGTCTTAATGGACCGTTATAAGATACTTTATGAAGAAAAGGACGGCCGTTTTCGTGTGAATGATGTTGACCTTCCTTGCGAAGAAGTGCGCTCTTATTTCGTGAAGGAGAGCATCTATTTCGATCAGCAAACTGCACAACTCTGCACTCGCGTAGTGGCCATCTGCCCCGTACTCCATCGTGCAGACGATTATGCTGGAGCTATCACAAAGTATCCAATGTTTTGGCTGAAGTATTCCGACATAGCACCTTGGTTAGGCAAACTTATGTTGATGGGTTCGAACTACAACAATGCTTCGATGCTCTCTGCCGATGATTATTTCACCCTTAATCGCTACAAGGGCGACATCTATAAGGTGACAAATCTTCAGGATCGCTTGTTGGCCAACTATTGTGAGAACGACTCAGCGCTTAAGGCTGAGCAGGCGCGTATTGAAAAGGAAATCAGCGATTTCGAGAAGCGTGTGTGGAAGGGCGACTCAATCGTAGCACCTGTGGCAGAAGAGCCTGAGGCTACAGAAGCTATAGCAGGCACCGCTGAGGCTGCAGTGGCTGATTCTACAGCTACCGTAGCACCCGCCAAGAAAGCCGTAACGCGTCGCAACGCTACACCCAGCACAAAATCAACAAAGAAGCCTGCTAAGAAAAAGGAGGCAAAAGCCAAGCGTCAAAGCACCCCCTCATCTGGTGGTGGAGGCCTGAGCGTGCGCCGTCAACGCCGATAGCACTTACCCCTGGGTATTCGCTATGCTCAAACCCGTGGTTACTGAGCGGAGACACCTTCGGCGTCTTGACCATCCGGAAAGTGTAGGGGGCGATCGCTGTGTTGCCCGTATGCCCACAGGCGTAATAAAACACCTTCAAAAAGGTAAGAATTTTTACACTAAAGCAGACAAAACTTGATTAAAACGAATCAAAGCAGATTTGGATTTTATCCGAAAATGTTGTATCTTTGTACTACAAGGAGGAAACTACGCCGTTTCCTCCTTTTTTTGGCTCTAAAAATGGCAAAATGACCTCAAAGGTCGTTTAAAATTCTTCAAACATCGGAGGAACGATCTTTGATGTCGTTTTTCCGATGTCGTAAGTCATAATTTTCACCCCCAATTTTGCTCGCAAAACCTTCAAATTAGAGTAATAAACAACTTTTTTGAAAAAAATGCACGTCAGTAAAGCAGGCTAAAGAGCAACGAGATATTTGATAGAGTACAGAGCGTTTATAGAGTACAGATAACAGAGTACAGAGTACAACTGCCATCCGGATGGCTTCTCGTCAACTCGTTTACTCGTCAACTTGTTTACTAATGCGTACAGAGTACAACTGCCATCCGGATGGAGTAGGGGCCGATCTCTGTGTCGGACCGTCGTGATGCAATGTACGAATCACACTCTACGTGATGACAACACTGCGGATGCTGTAGGGGCCACTTTATGTCGGACCGTACGCTGTGAAGTGTAATAATCTTTTGATTCGGACTCACCTGTCGTAATATTTCCGAAAATAACATAGTAGAGAAAAATAGATGGATTTTCGCACCTCAAAAAGAGCATTTTTGCAAAATGTTGATGCATTGTTGATGCAAGACAAAACAAAAAGCACCACAAATCATTGATATGTAGTGCTTTTACATGATTTTATTCGTACCCCCAAGGAGAATCGAACTCCTATCTAAGGTTTAGGAAACCTCTATTCTATCCGTTGAACTATAGGGGCAATGTTTGCATCGGCGCAATCACGGGTGCAAATTTATAAAATATGAGCGAAAAAATAAGTTTTGCTATGTTGGAAATGCAATGTAGGGGGTAAAAAGGGGTGGAATGGAAAACCCTGTTTTGCAAAAATGCTTGCAAATGTTGTTTCATTCGGATATTTCTCGGATGTTTGTTTGTTTAGTAGCAAATAAATTGATTCCTTTGTAAGTTGAAAGTAACAATAATTATTAATTTTTAACTTAATACTCAAAATCAAATGTTTGTAACATTAATTGTGGCCGTGTTTATCATCGGCTATGCTTGCATTGCGCTTGAGCATGGTACAAAGATTAACAAGGCACCTGTCGCACTCTTGATGTGCGCAATCTGTTGGACGCTCGTAACGGTTGGTGTAAACAGCGGAGCCATTGCGCTCCCTCATGGCGAACCCATTACTGAGCGTATGCTCCACCACCTCTCTGAGACATGCGAAATCATCGTGTTCCTCATGGGTGCGATGACCATCGTGGAAATTGTGGACGCAAATGGTGGTTTCAACTTCGTGCGCTACCGCCTTCAGACAACAAGCAAGCGCAAGCTCATGTGGCGCATGGCGTGGATGACATTCTTCCTCTCGGCTGTGCTCGACAACCTTACGACTTCAATTGTGATGATTATGGTGCTCCGCAAGCTCGTGGCAAACAAGGAAGACCGCTTCCTCTTTGCCGGACTTATCATCCTTGCTGCTAATGCGGGTGGTGCGTTCTCGCCCATTGGCGACGTAACAACCATCATGCTTTGGGTGCGCGGTATGCTTTCTACTCAGGGTGTGATCATGGAGGTATTCCTCCCCTCTGTTGCCAGCTTGCTCATTCCCTGCCTCATCATGCACTTCCGCATGAAGGGCGAGATTGAAGGCGTGAAGCTTGAAGAATTTGTTGAAAAGAATCAGGAATTTTCTCAGAAGGAGCGCAACATCGTGTTCTGCCTCGGTGTGGGCGGTTTGCTCTTCGTGCCCATCTTCAAGTCGCTTACTCACCTCGCTCCCTACGTAGGTATCCTCCTCGTGCTCGGTGTGCTCTGGACTGCGGTTGAAGTGTTCCTCGCACGCAAGAAGAATCACCATCTCATGTCAACGCATCGCGTGACAAACATGCTTCAGAAGATTGACATGACGACTATCCTCTTCTTCCTCGGTATCTTGATGACTGTAGCTACGCTTCAGGACACAGGCGTGCTCACTGCTTTCGGCCAGTGGTTGAACGACGTGACCGGCGAAAACCATTATGCCATCACAGGTGTGATTGGTGCGGCTTCGTCAATCGTTGACAACGTGCCCCTCGTAGCAGGCTGTATGGGTATGTACCCCATTGATGCGGCAGGCGCTCTTGCGCAGGATGGCATCTTCTGGCAGTTGCTGGCTTACTGTGCCGGTGTCGGTGGTTCAATGCTTATCATTGGTTCGGCAGCAGGTGTGGTTGTTATGGGCTTGGAAAACATTTCCTTCGGCTGGTACTTGAAGAATATCACATTGCTCGCGCTTGCAGGCTACCTTGCAGGTATCGCAGTGTATGCTATTCAGCACCCCATCTTCGTGTCATTAGGTCTTATTAACGCATAATCTTCGTAAACGCCAGACTCTCGCGAGCCTGGCGTTGCGGTTTGTACTAACTTAAATTAAGAAAATTATGAAGAAAGTGATTCTTACGCTCATTGCAGCGTTTATGGTTTCTGCAGCATCGGCTTTCAGCTTTGACTGGGGTATTACAGGTGGTTTGAACTACACTAAGGTAGATATCAAGAATGTTGAACTCTCACAGTTGAAGGACGGTGGCAATCAGGCTGGCTGGTTTGTTGGTGCGCGCGCCAATGTAGGCCTCTTTGCAGGGCTTTCGCTCAACGGTTCGTTGGTGTTCAACCAAAATAAGCTTAAGTTGGAAGATGCTGACGGCATGGCATTTACAGAAACAGAACGTTCGTTTTCTATTCCTGTAAACGTACGCTACAACATTGGTCTTGGTAAGACAGGTGTGTATGTAGGTACAGGTCCTCAGTTCGACTTTATGATTGGCGATAAGAATTGGGGTATTGCAGACGCTGGTGCTACTTTCGAACGCGACAATATGGCAACTTCTTGGAACATCAGTGCTGGCTTGAAGGTGCTTGGTAAGGTTGAAATTGGTGCTTCTTACAACTTTGCTCTCGGTGCTGTTGGTGAATCAATCATCAACGAATTGGGCAATCAAGTTGGCGGCATCACCCTTCCTAAGGGGGGTATGGAATTGAAGCGCAACACGCTTTCTATCCAGGCTACTTATTATTTCTAAGAAAAAGTATAACAAGATTAAAGCCTGAGCGCATCAACTATGCGTTCAGCCTTTTAATATTGGCGTCTGATAAACGTATTTATTATATTTTATTTTAATGAATAAAGCGAGGCACTTGTAGTAAGTACCTCGCTTTAATTTTATCGTTTATCTTAGAGTGCCAATTCAATGACCTTTGCTACGGCTGCTTCGAGTCCTTCGACGTCCTTACCGCCTGCTGTAGCGAAGTGGGGAGCGCCACCGCCGCCGCCCTTGATGAGCTTAGCTGCTTCGCGAACGAGGTTGCCAGCGTGGAGACCCTTGTCAGCAATGAGGTTCTTCGAAATCATTACGGTGAGGAGGGGTTTGCCTTCGTGGCTACTGCCGAGCACGCAGAGCAAGTTTTCGGGAAGGATGCCTGAGAGCTGGAATGCGAGGTCCTTCACAGCATCGGCTGAAAGGCCTGTGGGCATTACGCTCTTGACGAGCTTCACGCCATCGCGTTCTTCAGCTGTAGCAACGAGCTTGTCGCGGAGTTGCATGATGCGTTCCTTCATCTGAGCTTCCATCTGCTTGCGGAGGTCAGCGTTTTCGTCGATCGTCTTTTTGAGTGCAGCAACGATGTCCTTAGTGTTGAGGAACTGCTTGATGCCGTTCAACACGTCTTCCTGGTTGTAAAGGCTTTCTTCAGCAGCAGCGCCTGTGATAGCTTCTACGCGGCGTACACCAGCAGCTACACTGCTTTCAGAAACAATGCGGATGAAGCCAAGGCAACCTGTGCTCTTTGCGTGGCAACCACCACAGAACTCTACGCTCTCGCCAAACTGTACGACGCGTACGCGGTCGCCATACTTTTCGCCGAAGAGGGCAATAGCGCCGAGTTGCTTTGCTTCTTCGATGGGGAGGTCGCGGTGATCCTGGAGCGCAATGTTTTCGCGGATGCGGCGGTTTACGATACGTTCTACCTGACGCAATTCTTCAGCAGTTACCTTTTGGAAGTGTGAGAAGTCGAAGCGGAGGTAGCCGGGAGTTACCAATGAACCCTTCTGTTCAACGTGTGTGCCAAGCACTTCGCGGAACGCCTGGTCGATGAGGTGCGTTGCTGTGTGGTTGGCTTCGCAAGCACGACGTGCTTCAACGTCAACGCATGCCATAAACTCAGCTGCAGGATTTGCGGGAAGCTTCTTTACAACGTGGATGGGGAGGTTGTTTTCGCGCTTGGTATCGATGACTTCGATGGTCTCAGCTTCGTTGCAGAGCACCCCCTTGTCGCCTACCTGTCCACCCATTTCTGCGTAGAAGGGAGTGGTGTCGAGCACGAGTTCGAAGAACTTCTGCTTCTTTTGTTCCACTTCGCGGTAGCGGAGGATGTGGCAAGTGTGTTCTGTCACGTCCCAACCCTTGAATTCTGTTTCGCCTTCAGCGAGCACCACCCAGTCGCCTGTTTCTACGGTTGCGGCATTGCGAGCGCGTTGCTTCTGCTCTTCCATTTTCTCAGCGAACTTAGCTTCGTCAACAGCGATACCCTGTTCTGAGCAGATGAGCTGTGTGAGGTCGAGGGGGAAACCGTAAGTGTCGAAGAGTGTAAATGCTTTTTCACCGTCGAGTGTAGTGCTGCCAGCCTTCTTTGTTTCAGCGATGAGCGATTCGAGGAGGTTGATACCTGTTGCGAGTGTGCGGAGGAAACTTTCTTCTTCTTCCTTCATCACGCGAGAGATGAGCGTTTCCTGTGCTGTGAGCTCGGGGTAAGCCTGTCCCATTTCTTCCACAAGGGTGGGAATGAGCTTAAACATGAAGGCTTCGCGCTGACCGAGGAATGTGTAAGCGTAGCGCACTGCACGGCGAAGGATGCGGCGGATGACGTAGCCAGCCTTAGCATTCGAGGGCAACTGTCCGTCGGCAATTGAGAAGGAAATCGCACGAAGGTGGTCGGCAATCACACGCATTGCTACGTCCACCTTTTCGTCCTTGCCGTAAGTGAAGCCTGAGAGCGACGCAATCTTCTTGATGATGGGCTGGAACACGTCTGTGTCGTAGTTCGACTGAACACCCTGCATCACCATGCAAAGACGTTCGAAGCCCATACCAGTGTCGATTACCTTTGCGGGAAGTCCTTCGAGCGAGCCATCAGCCTTGCGGTTGTACTGCATGAATACGAGGTTCCAGATTTCGATAACCTGAGGATTGTCCTTATTAACGAGCGAAGCGCCAGGCACCTTGGCCTTTTCTTCTTCGTTGCGGATGTCGATATGTATTTCCGAGCAAGGACCACAGGGGCCTGTATCGCCCATTTCCCAGAAGTTGTCCTTCTTGTTTCCGTTGATGATGTGGTCAGCAGGGAAGTACTGCGACCAGATTTCGGCAGCTTCGTCGTCACGGCTGAGTCCGTCGTCAGCAGCACCTTCGAACACTGTTACGTAGAGGTTCTTGGGGTCGATGTGGAGGGTGTTGACGAGATAATCGTAAGCCCAAGTGATGGCTTCCTTCTTGAAATAATCGCCAAAGCTCCAGTTGCCGAGCATTTCGAACATGGTGTGGTGGTAAGTGTCGTGACCCACTTCTTCAAGGTCGTTGTGCTTACCGCTTACGCGCAAACACTTCTGTGAGTCGGCCTTGCGGCGGCACTTAGGTTCGCGGTTGCCAAGGATAATGTCCTTAAACTGGTTCATACCTGCGTTGGTGAACATCAAAGTGGGGTCGTCCTTGATAACCATGGGTGCAGAGGGTACGATAAGGTGGCCCTGCTGCTCAAAATACTTCTTATAAGATTCGCGAATTTCTTTTGCTGTCATCATAGCTAAAATAAACTGCAATTTATGTTTTTATATTATTGATTGTTCTTAGTGCATACAAAGGCAGAGCCACGGGTACGTTTCTCCTCTTGGCCCTGCCTTATATATTAGTATTGAGTCATTACTTCTTACGACGGAAGAAACCCTTCTTCTTCTTGTCGTCAACGCCAGCTCCGTAGCCATAGCCGTAACCATAGCCATATCCGTAGCCATAACCATATCCGTAGCCGCGCTTAACGTCCACATCGTTGAGAATCAAGCAGAGGTTGCGAAGCTTCTTTTCAACATGCATGCGTTCGAGCAAGGGGAGGAATGAGCGTTCTTCAACACCAGCGCGGAGAACGAAGAGTGTGAGGTCTGCCAAGCGGCCCACGATGCTCGCATCGGCAACGGCGAGCACAGGAGTTGTGTCGATGATGACATAATCGTAGTAAGCCTTAGCTTCCTGAATGAGTTCTTCAAATCGCTGACCCATCAACAATTCCGCAGGGTTGGGAGGAATTACGCCACCAGGGAGGAGGTCAACGTTCTTAAGCACGCAGTCTTCGATAACGTAGTTCTTGAGTGTAGGTCCTTCTTCCAAGAGGTAATGAGTTAAGCCCTTCTTAACGTTGGGTGCGAGCGCCTTACTCAAAGTACATTTACGGATGTCGGCATCGACGAGGAGTACTTTCTTGCCTGCCATACCAAGTACAACAGCGATGTTCTTCGAAACGAAAGACTTACCCTGACCTGGCGTACTTGAAGTGGTCATCATCACGCGTGCGTTGGCCTTCATAAAGTTGAGACCATAGCGGAGCAAGCGGAAGGCTTCCACGATAGGACGGTTGGGGTCGAGGTCGGCGAGCGTTTCTGCGTTGTTGTGGTTTTCCCACTTGGGAAGTTCGCACACAACGGGCGCTGAACATACCTTTTCGATTTCGGCACGGAGCTTCAACTTCGTGTTGAACATTTCGAGGATGAAGATGATGCCGGCGGGAATCATCAAGCCCAGAATGAAGCTTACGAAGAGAATCATGCTTGTCTTGGGGCTGATGGGGCGGATTGTCGCCATGGGGTTTTCTACCAAGCGAACGTTAGCCTCGTTGATGGCCAATTGGAGCGCCACTTCTTCGCGCTTGTTGAGCAAGTATGTGTAGAGGGCGTTTTTCAATTCCTGCTGACGCATGATGTTGAGCGCTTCGCGCTGCTGAGCAGGCATGTTCGAGATTTGTCCGCTGATTGAGCGCTCGTTCTTGCGTGCGTCCTCCAACTGGAGTTCTACCGAACGCACGTAGCTACCGAGACTGGCAATGATAGCGGGGCGGAGTGTCTCGATACGACGGTCGAAGTCCTTTAAGCGAGGAGAGTTGAGGCTTGCATTTTCAGCTTGGCGCATGCGTTCCATTACGAGCTTGTTGTACTCGTTGATTTGTGCAGTGATAGCCGAGCCGTCAGCGCCGAGACCGCTGATTACGGGGATGGTGCGGTCGTTTTGTGCCTGCTGCGCCATGTATTCAGAGAGGTAGCCCGCAACTGCCAACTGTGTTTCGAGTTGGAGTGTGAGCTTGCGTGCCTGGCTTGTTTCTTCGAGGAAGGTGGAGGCGTTTTCCTTAAGGTCCACAAACTTATTCTTTTCCATGAACTGTTCGTAGCGACCTTCTACATCGCTCAGTTCGTTAGCGATGAGCTGGATACGTCCGTCGATGAACTGCGCTGTGTTCTGAGCTACGCGGTTCTTGTATTCCACCACGTCACGCTTATAGGCATCAAAGATTTCGGTGAGGATTTCGTTTGCGCGAGGCACGTTGTTGTCCTTAATAGTGAGCACAACGAGCGAACTCTTTTTGTCGAATTCTCCGATACTGATGTTGCTGCGGTATCTTTCAGTAGTCATATACTTCGTGCCGCGCGAAATCATGATGTCGCGAGCTTTGAAGTTGCCTTCTGCGTCCTGCATGAACTCAGCAAAGTTGGCTTGCTTGTGAAGGCAGATGTTACCCACTGGTGTAGTAGTTTGTTCTTCAAACTTGCCTGCAAACACACCTTCAACTTCGGTTACTTCGCGGTCGCCTTCGTAGTACACCTGCAAATCCTGAAGTTCGTAGCTGTTTTCATCGACAACCTTCACCTCAAAACTTACGTTTGTAGGCAATGCTATGTCGAATTCAGCCACAAAAGGAGTTGCCTTGTAGAGCGAAACGGTGTGGAGTGAACGACGCATAGCGTATTCTACGTCGAGACCTAAGCTGTCAACCACGTTGCGCATGAGGCGATGTGAACCCAGGATGAAGATTTCGTTGATAAGGTTGTTACCCGCGCTGATACCATTGAGTTCGAGCAATGCATTCATGGCTCCATTGTTGCGTCGGTTGAAACCCGCCATGCCCGAAGGGTCGGCATCCTCAATCAACATTACTGCCTGGCTTTGATAAATGCGCTGGCGGCTCTGTTGGAACACCACGCCTAAAGCAAGACACACCAATACTGAGAGTACGAACCACTTCCATCTTCTCAAGAAGTGACCCCAGCAAAGCTTCACCATGTCGGCAAGCTGCATTTCGTTTTCCTCTTCAACAACGATAGGTTGATTTTTAGTTTCCATATTAGATATTTGTATTAAGTTCTGTAATTAAGTGCGATGCACACGAAAGAACTGCATACGCACAATGCCATTCCGTAGCAAAGTTAGGAAATAATTCAGTTATTTACACGACTTTGTGCGGTATATTTTAATTTTTATTTAATATTTAGAAGTTTATCGTTAACTTTGCGCTACAATTTGTGCTGTATGACATCTATACTCATCATTTATACGGGCGGAACGATAGGGATGATTGAAAATCCCGAGACGGGAGCGCTCGAAAATTTCGACATGGAACAGTTCCGCCACCTTGTGCCGGAGCTGAAACGCTTTAACTTCACTATTGATGCGGTGACTTTTGAGTCGCCCATCGACTCGTCGGACATGGAGCCGCGCGACTGGGTGCAGATAGTGCGTATGATTCATGAGAATTATGAGCGCTACGATGGTTTTGTGGTGCTTCATGGCACGGACACCATGTCTTATACGGCTTCGGCGCTTAGCTTCATGCTCGAAAACATCGGTAAGCCTGTTATCATCACCGGCTCGCAGCTGCCCATCGGTAAGCTTCGCACGGATGGTAAGGAAAATCTGCTGACATCCATCGAAATAGCAGCGGCACGCAATGCGCAGGGTCAGCCCATGGTTCCCGAAGTGTGCATCTTTTTCCAAAGTGCTTTGATGAGAGGTAACCGCACGACGAAGATTAATGCCGAGGGTTTCAATGCCTTCCGTAGCAATAATTATCCCCCACTTGCAAAGGCGGGCATCCATATTCGCTACGAAACTCACCTCATCCGCCGCCCCGACCCTACGCGCCCCTTTACGCCCCACTATCTGTTGGACAACAACGTAGTGTTCCTCACGCTCTTCCCTGGTATCCGTGAGGATATTGTGGATATGGTGACGCATATCAAGGGACTTAAGGCTGTGATTCTTAAGACTTATGGTGCAGGCAATGCACCCCAGCGTCCATGGCTGGTGGATAAGCTGAAGAAGATGAGGGAGAAGGGCATCATCGTTGTCAATATTACGCAGTGCTCAAAAGGTCGCGTTGAGATGGGTCGCTATGAAACGTCCTTGCAGCTTATTGAGGCGGGCGTGCTCAACGGCTACGATGCCACGCCCGAAAGTATGTTGGCCAAGCTCATGTTCCTCCTCGGACACGACCTTACAAAAGAAGAAATCATCATGCGCATGAATGAAAGTCTGCGCGGAGAAATTACCATAGATTGATATGACTATGAAAAAGCAAATTATCCGCTTGCTCTCGCGCCTGCCATTCGGAGTGCTCTACGTCATTTCCGACATTGCTTACGCCATTGTTTATCACATCATTAAATACCGCCTCGACGTGGTGCGAATGAATTTGCGCAATGCTTTTCCCGAAAAATCGGAGGCTGAGTTGCGCAGGTTAGAGAAAGGTTTTTATCATTTCCTCTGCGACTATGGCGTGGAATCGCTCAAGCTTCTCACTATTTCGGAAGAGGAGATGAAGCGCCACATGGTGTTCGAAAACGTTGAACAGGTGGATCGTGCACTCGACGACCATAACTTCGTTTTTGTTTATATCGGTCATTACGGCAACTGGGAGTGGATGTCGTCTTTGCCCTTGTGGACACGCAAGGACGCTACGCTTGGCGAACTCTATCGCCCGCTGAAGAGCAAGACGATGGACGAGGTCTTTATCGACATCCGCCAGCATTTCAACGCAGAGTGTATCAGTAAGTACGACGCCTTGCGCCACATCATGCGCTTCAATGCTGAGAAGCGAAAGTGTATTATAGGTTTTGTGGCCGATCAGACTCCGCATCCCGAAAATACGCAACTCTGGATGGACTTCCTTTCGCAGGATACGCCCATCTTTACCGGAACTGAGCGCATTGGCAAGAAGGTGAATGCTGCCATATATTTTGCAGATATTCACAAAGAAAAGCGTGGCCACTATCGTTGTGTGTTTAAGAAGATTACGCACGACGTAAAGTCCTTCCCCGATTACGAAATCACGGAAATGTGTACGCGCGAGTTGGAGCAGATGATTCGTCGTCAACCCGAAATCTGGCTTTGGTCGCACAAGCGTTGGAAGCACAAGCGTGCGGTGAAGTAACTGAAGGTCTCACGCAGTTGGATATTTCCACTGCTTGGAGCACATCTGTGGTTTAAAACAAAAGTCATAGGATGTCTTATTATAACCACAAATCTCACTCTAAGTTTGCGGAAGCATGCGACAGCGCAGCTGTCGCATCAAAAAGAAACAATAAAAAAATATACAACTCAAGATCGTTTTTTACCTTTGTTGTAGTAAGGAAGAATCGGTCTGCTGAAAAGGAAAACCAGGAATT
>JAZLDQ010000040.1:0-23622 GCA_045614785.1 Alloprevotella sp. | reverse complement strand
GTCTTACTGTCCTGCAGCTGGCGAAAGCTTGGTTCGTTTCTTCAATAATTATAACTATACAGTCTATGTACCTACTAACGATCAGGTAGAGGCTGCGAAGGCTAATGGTTTGATGACATGGGATGAAATTGACAATTGGGTAAGTAAACGCACAAACGAATATAGCATCCCCCTCAGCGACACAGACAAGCTCAAAGCACAAGCCATGGTTTCTACCCTCGTGAACTTCGTGAAGTATCACTTCCAGGACCGTTCACTTTTCTTGGACAAGGTAAACCAAGCAGGCACTTATATGACCTCATGCTACAATCAGAGAGCTCGCAACTTCCTTTCGCTCCGCGTAGAGCAAACACCTTCGCACATCACCATCACTGATGCCGCTGGCAACCAAGCTAACGTCATCAACGAAGTTGGTCTTTGCAACGTACTTGCGCACGACATAAATTATAATGCTCACCCTACAGAAGACGTAAAAACAGTTAAAAACTCATCTTACGTAGTTCTCCATCAGATCGACAAGTACCTCAACTTCAACAGCGATGAAGATTATGCAGCTTACCCTGGTTGTCCCAAAAATCGCTTCGACGTATGGAATTACATTGGCGAAGGCAACAATAATGTGGGTGCGCTCAAATCATACGTAGCAAAGTACAAACCCAACAATTAAATTGACTCAACTTTCGCTGGGCTACAGTTGAGTCAGGTTATGAGGTTATTAGGTCGCTTCGCTTTAAGGTTATAAGAGCTATTCAGACTGTTATTTCCTTATTAAAAGCAAGCAACCCAAAAGGCAAACCTTAAAACTTTATAGGTAGGTTCTATAAATTAGCTTGAGGCGATTTTGCTTAAGATTTTTGAGGATTTTTCTTTTCGATGACGACGAAGCGTAGCGGGCTACGTTTCAAGGAGTTAAAAAGAAAAAGACCAAAAAGAAAAGCAAAGCGACCAAGCAGAGAATCTACCACAAGAAATAAATAAAACTAATTTATAGAACCTACCTATAGCCTAAAAAGCTGAGCACATGCGAAACTTCAGTTAAATTGATTCAATATAAAATTATGAGAAAGTTTAAATATTGGTTATTAAGTATCGTCGGTATGCTTTGCGGTGCAATTTCTGTTAGCGCGCAGACCATCACCGTCCTTACTACTGATGGTAACTCCAAAACTATCACAAACGTTGATAGCATACAATTCTGCGACAATAATGCATTAAACCTTACAATACTTAAGGCCGACAATGCAAGTATAAAGTTCCAAGTCAATGTTCCTGCAGGTAAACGTTGGACTTATGCCCTCATTCCCTCAGCTACCTATGCATTGCTTAAAGCTGAGAAAGGCTATACCGATGCTCACTTCTTAACTAATGGCGTACACCTCGAAGGTACACAAATCGTAGAAATAAACGATGGCGATGCCACACCACGCACGACTGATTACTGGACAGACAAATACAGTATTAAACCCGGCACATCCTTCTGCCTCTTAGTAGCTGAAGCCCACAAAACATACAGTTGGAACGGCACCATCAATTGGTACCCCCAATACTCCGAGGACGTGGTTAATGGCTACAATCCAACAGACACACCCCAATCCTCCGACCCCTTTGAGGATGCCATCATCCCCGACTACAACAAGAATATTCGTCTTGGAAAATATCTTACTAAGAGCACTGACGAGAACATTGTTTTTCACGATTTTTTCTATCAGCAGTTTTTTTGGACAACAGCTCCTCTGGTGGCTTCAGAAACGCCCATTGTCAACGTTAATAAAATTGCCCACGAAGCACTACATTTCAACGTAACCCCCCCCAGCGCTGCAGAAAGCTGCAAAATGTTATTGCTTACAGACGACAACTACACAACGCTTATTAAAGCCGTAGGCGAAGAAGGCCTTCAAGCACATGTTCTCGCTAATGGCGAAACTGTAGAAGGCTCCACAGAGTTCAACATTGATACGCTTCTCGTTGGCACAAAATACCATATCCTCGTAGCAGCAGCGTTCGATGCGCAAGGCAATACGCAGAGCTTCACGCATCAAGAAGCCTCGACACTCAGTGTTAATGACCTTCCTGCTGATGGCAACATGCCTATCATCTTAGATGATTATGGTCTCACGAATGCTTATGCCGAGGTAGTAAATGTAGGTGATGCACGCAACGACAGTATTGACGACCCCTTCAACATACCCTACTTTACTCGAGTTAAATCACATGTCGCTAAAGCATTTTCATTCAAAGCACACTTCCCATCTCTACCAGCTGGGACATACAAAGTAAGCGCTATCATCGTGCCTACTGCTTACCACAAAGAACTTGAAAAAGAATTGGTAAACAACAAGGGAGTGCCCTACGTAGAACAAGTAAAATTCACACCTCGAATTTATACAGGAAAGAATACGCTTCTCGCTCAATCCAACAAAATCGAAGCTCCCAGCGACCGCGTAGAAAAGGTTGTATTGTTCGAAAATCTGAATATTGCTGACGAAGAAACGTCCTCATCTAGTGAAGCCACTTACACCATCGAATTTTCTGTTGGTTCGCTTGATAGAGGTACTGCGGCAAACCCCAAATGTGAAGCTATCAACGTATATCAACTCATTATCGAGCCTTGCGAATCACCCGCTGCTAGAAAATAGAGACTGATTCAAACGATTCAAAAGAAAATCCGACTTACGCAATTGTGCAAGTCGGATTTCTTTTATTTGTAGGATATTAAAGCAGGAGCGTAGCTCTGTTTGACAATTCCGTATAAGGCATAGCGCCCATGACGCGCTGAATATTGCCATTGATATCGATGAAGAATAATGTGGGGATTGACTGTATGCGTGCAGCTTGCGCCAGAGCCTGGTTCTTATCAACATCTACCTTGAGCACCTTCACGCGCCCTTCAAATTCAGTAGCCAAACGTTCTATCAGGGGCGAGAGCGCTTTGCAGGGGCCACACCAGCTTGCATAAAAATCTATCACAACAGGCATCTTGCCCGTAAAATCATAATTCCGCAAATACTGCAGATAAGTACTAATATTTTCCATAGTTCATTACATTGTTAGTTAGTTGTATATCTACACAGCAAATATACGCTCTAACCATACGCTGCAAAAATGGCACACTTAAAACCCTACGCTTTTTAACATTCATTACCAACGAATGATGCTCTGAGTTTACAGAATCCGGAACAAAACCTTTACTTATGCGAGTCTGCAGTTGAGTTTGCGTGGTTTTGTTATTTGTTAAGAACGAAGCCGAATGGTACGCTGTAGGGGAGGATGCGGGATTGGCTTGCGCTCATTTTGTCTCACGCGAATCTAAGAATCTCGCAAATCTTTTCTTTAGCGAGATTGGCGTGCACCCTACACCATCCGGATGGTCTCTCGTCAACTTGTTAACTTGGTTACTCGTCAACTTATTTACTGAACTTCAGGTAAGAAATTGTGGCAGTAAAGCAGATAAATGCTGATTAAACATGAATGAAAGCAGATTTGGATTTCGGCCGAAAATGTATTATCTTTGCAGTACAAGGAAGAAGCTACGCAGTTTCTTCCTTTTTTTGGCCCCAAAAATAGCAAAAATGACCTCAAAGGTAGATTAAAATTCTTCAAACATCGGAGGAACGATCTTTGATGTCGTTTCTCCTACCTCGTATGTTATCATTTTTGCCCTCAATTTTGCTCTCGAAACCTCCAATTTTGCACAAAAAACAACTTTTTTGAAAAAAATTAAATTTCTAAAGCGGACTAAAGAGCAACTGTTTTTTAGAGTACAATTTACAGAGTACAGAGTACAACTTCCATCCGGATGGATTCGTTAAACGTTAATCTCTGATCATTCAACGTATAGATAATAGAGTACAACTGCCATCCGGATGCTGTAGGGGCCGACCTCTGTGTCGACCCGTGGTGATGCAACGTTCGGATGATGCCAATATTAATATTGACAGACCACCTCCCCTTGTGGGTAATTACGTACCCACAAGGTACTCCTCCTAACTCAGGAGGAGAAATTAGTTTGACTCACTCGCTTGAATTTTCCAACGTGAAATTCGGCTGTCGAATGTAATTAAATTCTCCTCCTGAGTTAGGAGGTTTCTTTCACCCGATAACGGGGGAACCGAAGGGGGAGGTGGTCTGTTGAAAAGAATTAGACAATGTACAATTTTGCGCCTCTTTGCGTCTTTACGTGAGATACAATTACACATCGCGTGAGCCAGCATAAGCGGAGCGTGTGCAAATTCTGTTTTTTCTGTGTGAGAAATAAATACACATCGCGCCAGCTAAAAACAGTTTAATTTTGTTGACGAAAAAATATCAATACCGCGTGATTAAATTACGCCTGACGGCGTACGGGCCGACATAAAATGGCCCCTACAGCATTCGCGGTGTTATCATTACGTTTTGCATGATTTGTACGTTGTTTTACCACGGGCCGACACGGAGATCGGCCCCTACAGCATGCGAAATGGAAATCCCTATATGGCATTTGTGTCAATCTGTGTAAATTTGTGGTTCCAAAATATAAGCAGACGTTACCACAGCGCATGCCAATTCCGTATAGATACGAGTGATACGTGAAGATAAATAAAAAATCTTTGCGCTTTTTGTTTAGAATACAACCACAACCATTACTTAATCTTCTATTTCTTCGCCTATTAGAACATTAATTTGTAACTTTGCAAGGTGTAGTGTGCAAAGCATTCAACACAATCTACAAGAATACATTTAATCTCTTTAAAAATACATGCTTATGCGTAAAACATTGTTAGGCCTCATGATGGGTTGCATTGCGCTCCCCGCGATGGCTGATTATGAAAATCCGCTTAAGGGCTTTGAGTATGACGCGTCGGAGAATTTGGCTCCGCAGGGTCGCAACGATTGGGAAAATCCCGTTCGCGTTGCTCTCAACAAGCAGCAGCCTCACGCTTGGTTCTTCAACTTTGAAAATGTAGAACAGGCACGCAAGGTATTGCCCGAAAACAGTAAGTACTGGAAGTCGCTCAACGGCGAATGGAGCTTCCATTGGGTAGGTAACCCTGAAGAACGCCCCGTTGACTTCTACAAGGTGGACTATGACGTAACAGGTTGGGACAAGGTACAGGTGCCCATGAACTGGAACGTAGTAGGTATTCAGAAGGACGGTTCGCAGAAGTACGGAACTCCCGTTTACTCTAACCAGCGCGTAATCTTTGCTCACCAAGTGGCTGTTGGCGACTGGAAGGGTGGCGTGATGCGCGAACCTGCTAAGGATTGGCCCACATACAAGCACCGTAACGAAGTGGGTTCTTATCGTCGTACATTCACTGTGCCTGCTGACTGGGATGGCCGCCAGGTGCTCATCAGCTTCGACGGTGTTGACTCTTTCTTCTACCTCTACATCAACGGTAAGTACGTTGGTTTCTCTAAGAACTCTCGTAACACCGCTGAATTTGACATCACCAAGTATCTTGTAGCAGGTGAAAACGTATTGGCGGTTGAGGTATATCGCCACTCTGACGGTTCGTTCCTCGAAAGCCAGGACATGTTCCGCCTCCCCGGTATCTTCCGCACAGTAGCACTCTCTGCTAAGCCCAAAGTACAGGTGCGCGACTTGCAGGCAATTCCCGATTTCGACAAGGACTTCGTAAATGCAACGCTCGCCATTGATGCTGAAGTGCTCAACCTTACCGACAAGAGCGTGAAGGGTTACACCATCGACTACTCACTCTACGCTGTAGAGCTTTATGGCGAAAAGACAACGCTCGTTCCTGGCGTTTCAGCTTCTGTGAAGGTCAATGCGCTTGCTAAGAAGGATGCCGACCACGCAAAGGTAACAATGCAGGTAGGTGCTGACATCAAGAAGTGGAGCGCTGAAGCTCCTTATCGCTATGTGCTCGTTGGTCAGCTGAAGGACAAGAAGGGCAAGATTGTTGAAACCTTCTCAACAAACGTAGGTTTCCGCAAGTGCGAAATCAAGGACACTCCAGCTTCTGAAGACGAATTCGGCTTGGCTGGTCGCTACTACTTCCTCAATGGCAAGCCCATTAAGATGAAGGGTGTGAACCGCCACGAAACTTGCCCCGAACGTGGCCACGCCATTACTCGCGAGCAGATGGAATACGAAGTGATGCTCATGAAGCGCGGTAACATTAACCACGTGCGTAATGCTCACTACGTAAACGACCCCTACTGGTACTACGTTTGCGATAAGTACGGTATCTATCTCGAAGACGAATGTAACATCGAGAGCCACCAGTACTACTACGGCGAAGCTTCGCTCTCACACGTTCCCGAATTCTTGAACCATCACGTAGCGCGCAACGTGGAAATGGTGTACAACAACATCAACCACCCCTCTATCGTGATTTGGTCGCTCGGTAACGAAGCTGGTCCTGGCAAGAACTTCGTCGAAGCTTACAACGCTATCAAGAAGATTGACACAACTCGCCCCGTGCAGTACGAACGCAACAACGACATTGTGGACATGGGTTCTAACCAGTATCCCTCAATCGCTTGGGTACAGGGTGCAGTGAAGGGCAACTACGGCATTAAGTATCCCTACCACATCTCTGAATACGCTCACTCAATGGGTAACGCTGTGGGTAACCTCATCGACTACTGGGAAGCTATGGAAAGCACTAACTTCTTCATGGGTGGTGCTATCTGGGACTGGGTGGACCAGGCTGTCATTAACTACGACCCTGTTACTGGTGATAAGTACTGGGGCTATGGTGGCGACTTCGGCGACAAGCCCAACGATGGTATGTTCTGTATGAACGGTATCATGCGCCCCGACCTCTCTCCTAAGGGACAGTACTTCGAAGTAAAGAAGGTATATCAGAATGTTGGCGTGAAGGCTGTTGACATCAAGAACGGTGTTATCGAAATCTTCAACAAGAACTACTTCGAACCCCTCAACGAATATCAGATTGTATGGAGCCTCTACGAAGATGGCGAATGCATCCTTGCTAACCAGCCCCTTACAGGTCCTCGCATGGCAGTAGGTCCTCGTCAGAAGCAGAACTTCCGCCTTGACCTCGCTGGCGTACAGATGAACGAAACAAGCGAATACTTCGTGAAGGTACAGTTCAAGTTGGCTGTCAACAAGCCTTGGGCTAAGAAGGGCTACGTACAGATGGAAGAACAGCTCCTCGTGAAGGAAGCCAAGAATCTCCCCTCTATTGCAGCAGGTCAGCAGGGCGCTATCGAAACACGCACTGAAGGCGGTCGCCTCTTCGTAAAGGGTGCTGACTTCGCCGCTACATTCTGCACTACAAAGGGTTGTCTCGCTCAGCTTGCTTACGACGGTTTTGATGTTATCAAGCCTTGTTCAGGTGGCATGGTGCTCGACGCTTACCGTGCAGCTACCGACAACGACATCTGGGTATATCGTCAGTGGACCGACAAGGGTACACACAACCTCAAGCACAAGGTGCTCAGCATGACGCAGACCAAGGGCAAGAACGGCGAACTCATCCTCGCTTTCACTGTAGAAAGCCAGGCTCCCAAGTATGCTAACATCCTCGGTGGTTCGTCTGGTCGCTACAGCATCGTAGAAAAGGGCGACTCGCTCGGCGAAAACGACTTCAAGTTCACTACCAACCAGATTTACACAGTATATGCTGACGGTTCTGTTGAACTTCAGGCTGCAATTACGTCAAACTCTCCCAACTTGATTCTCCCCCGCCTTGGCTATCACCTCGAAATGCCCAAGCAGTATGAATTTGCAACTTACTACGGCCGTGGTCCTATCAACAACTACAACGACCGCAAGACAGGCCAGTTCATCGAACAGCACAGCCACAGCATCTACGACAACATCATGCTTCCCAAGCCTCAGGACTACAGCAACCGCGAAGACGTACGCTGGATTTCGCTCACTAACGAAGCAGGCCACGGTGCGGTGTTCGTAGCAGGTGGTCAGATGTCAGTATCTGCACAGCCCTGGACAAACCTCGAGCTCCTCTACGCTCCCCACTTCTATCAGCTCCCCGAAAGCACAGGCACACACCTCTACCTCGATAGCAAGGTGTCTGGTCTTGGCGGTGCATCGTGCGGACAGGGTGGTCCTTTGAGCCATGACCGTTGCTTGGCAAACGCTCACAACTTCAGCTTTATCATCCGCCCCGTGCTTGGCAACAACATGGCAGCACAGGCAAAGGTGGCTACTGCTGGCGAAAAGCCTTTGACCATCACTCGTAGCAACACTGGTAAGGTAGAAATCACTTCTGTTGACAAGACTCGCACCATCATGTTCAGCCTCAACGGCAGCAAGGAAGCGAAGAAGTACACAGAAGCAATCAACCTCCGCGATGGTGGCATCGTAAAGGCATGGTATGCAGACAACGAAGCACTCGCTGTTGAAATGAAGTACTCAAAGATTGAGAGCGTGCCCCTCGTTGTTGCATTCTGCTCAAGCCAGGAACCAGGCAACGAAGCTGAACGCCTCGTGGATGGCGACAACTCAACAATCTGGCACTCTGTTTACGGCGTAACCGTAGCAAAGTATCCTCACTGGATTGACTTCGACGCAAGCGAAGTGAAGAACATGAAGGGCTTTGTTTACACTCCCCGCCAGGACGGTGCTAACGGCCATGTGAAGGATTATGAAATCTACGTTTCACAGGATGGTAAGGAATGGGGCGCACCCGTCAAGAAGGGTAGCTTCGCTCGCGGAGCAGATCCCAAGCGCGTTCTCTTCGACGCTCCCGTCAAGGCTCGCTACATCCGCTTCCGCGCACTCTCTGACCAGAACGGCACAGACTTTGCCAGCGGCGCAGGATTCATGCTTATCGCTGAATAACGACGTATGTTGAGTCGCACATATATAAAAATATTGGAGGTTGTCTGCTCTTTCGAGCGGGCAACCTTTTTTGTTTAGAGTTTCAGACGGTAAGGCTAAATGAGCAATTAACAACTCTGTACTCAATACTCTATCTATGTAATCTTCATCCTGATTATTACAATTTTAGGGCTCACTATATGCTGATTCTCTAAAAAAATCGTAATTTTGCAACGATTATAGGCTGTTGAATTTGCAGTCTGCGCACCAAGATTAATAATTCAAAAAACTCATACAATGAAGAAATCAATTTTACTCATCTTTGCTTTGCTCGTAGGGTTCGCCACTCAGAGCATGGCGCAGCTCCCCTCTGTAGTCCTCAAGGATATCAACGGCAAGAGCGTAAACACAGCAAAACTCTCAAACGACGGTAAGCCTTTCATCATCACTTTCTTTGCAAAATGGTGCAAGCCCTGCAACCGCGAACTTACGGCTATCAGCGAAGTTTACGAAGAATGGCAGGAAGAAACGGGCGTAAAGGTGTTTGCTGTATCTATCGACCAGGCACAGGACGCTCTCAAGGTGAAGCCCTTTGTTGACTCTAACGGATGGGAGTTCGACGTATTGCTCGATCCCAATGGAGCTTTCAAGCGTGCACTCGGTGTGAATCTCATTCCCCACGCTATCGTTTGCGACGGCAAGGGACAAATCGTTGAAAGCCACAGCGGTTATACCGAAGGCGGTGAAGAACACCTTATACAGAAGGTGCGCGACATCCTCAACAACAACTACACTCCCTTGAAGGAAACCAAAGATAAGAAATAATATGCGATGAGCCTTGAGCTATGAGCTATGAACACCCGTGATGGTGTTAGCGTAGCCCAAAGCTCAAGGCTCAAAACTCACTCTTATAGAATCACTATGAAGAAAATCATCCTCGCAGCCTACATGGCTGCATCGCTCCCCACACTTGCGCAGCAAGATGGCGGCGTAACTTTCAGCGGAAGCGTTCAGAGCGACATGCTCCTCTTCCCTGAGAACGACAAGGAAATCGGTACGAACTACGGCACTAACAAGGATTTCCTCACTAATACGTATGCGAACTTCAACCTCCAATCAAAATATGTAAACGCTGGCGCGCGCCTCGAATACATGGAGAATCCACTCCCTGGATTCGAAAAGAATTTTGCAGGTTGGGGACTCCCTTATCTCTATGTGCAGAGCAATTATAAGAATGCAGAACTCACATTGGGCGACTTCTACGAACAGTTTGGCTCAGGCCTTGTGCTCCGTGCTTACGAGGAGCGTGCACTCGGCATTGACAACTCCCTTCGTGGTGGACGCTTGGTGCTTCGTCCCACCAATGGTGTTAACGTCAAGCTCCTTGGTGGTCAGCAGCGCGAATACTGGGAAAATCGCGACTTCGACAATTTCAAGTATATCGACAGCAACAACCCCTGGATCTATGGTGCTGATGTAGAAGTAAATGTTGATAACTTCATCAAGTCATTCAGCGATAACAACACAGCCCTCCTCCTCGGATTCTCTGCCGTTACGAAACACGAAAAGGACGAAAATCTCATTACTATGAAGGATGGCGGCACTTATCGCTTAAACCTTCCTGAGAACGTCAGCGCCTTCGACGTACGCGCCAATCTTCAGACAGGCAACTACAACTTCTTAGCTGAATATGCTTGGAAGACACACGACCCCTCTTCGAGCAACGACTACATCTACCGCATGGGCAACACACTCTTGCTTTCGGGTTCTTACTCAAAGAAGGGCTTTAGCGCACTGCTCCAGGCCAAGCGTACAGAGGACATGAGCTTCCGCAGCAAGCGCTCGATGGATAAGGCGAGCACTGCACGCTACATCAATCACCTTCCTGCATTCTCTACGCAGCACACCTACGCACTCGCAGCCCTCTACCCCTACGCTACGCAGAATGCTCTTGGCGAATGGGCATTTCAGGGCGAAGTGGGTTACAACTTCAAGCGCAAAACGGCGCTCGGAGGTAAGTATGGCACAAAGGTGAAGCTCAACTTCTCGCACATCCGCGGCATCGACCGCCGTCCCATTGAAGGACAGATAGCTACACAAGGCACTGCCTTGATGGGAACAGACGGTTACAAGACAAAGTTCTTTGATATGGGCAACGAAACATACTACCAGGACATCAACCTTCAGGTGGAAAAGAAGCTCACAAAGGACTTCAAGCTCAACCTTATGTACATGAACCAGCGCTATAACCAGTTTGTCATCGAGGGCCACGGCGACACCTTCACGTCAAACATCTTCGTAGCCGAAGGTAAGTGGAACATCAACAAGAAGGTGGCACTCCGCGCTGAAGCGCAGTATCTCACAACCAGCGGCGACCAACACGATTGGGCATACGGCCTGCTCGAACTCTCTGTGCTCCCCGGATTTATGTTCACCGTAAGCGATATGTACAACGCCAACGTTGTGGGTAGCGACGGCACAACCAGTGCACAGCATTTCTACAACGTCGGGGGCGCCTACACTTACAAGGCTCACCGCCTCCAGCTCAGCTATGGCAAGACACGCGCAGGCTTCAACTGCTCGGGCGGTGTGTGTCGCTACGTACCAGCGTCTAAGGGTTTCAACGTATCTTACAACTTCAATTTCTAAACGACAACTATGAATTTCAAGAAATATATCACCATGGGCATGATGGCTACCGCTTTGGTAGCCTGCGACAATGTGGATGAGAACGAACGTTTTATTCCCGTTGGAGGTGCGCCCACCACTTCTCAAAAGAACATCCTCATTGAGGACTTCACGGGCATGAAGTGTGTCAACTGCCCCGACGCAGCGGCTGAAATCCAAACTATCAGCAACTACTATGCGGGCCGCATCGTCAGCGTAGCGCTCCACCCACAGATAGAAGGTTTCTACGGACCTCTTGCCAACGAGATTGCAACAACTTATGCAGAGCACTACGGCATAGAGTCGCTCCCCAAAGGCATGGTTGACCGCCAGGTGCCCGAGGATTACGACAAGTGGTCAACCACTGTGCACGAACGTTCCATTGCTGAAGTGCCCAGCGTAAACATCGCTGCCACTACGGATTTTGAAGAAACATCGCGCCAACTCACGGTGAGCCTCAACCTCACAGCTGCAGAAGCCCTTAGCGCCAATCTCCAGCTTTGGCTCACAGAGAGCAACATTGTTAGCTTTCAATTAACAGACCAGGGTTATGTTTACGACTACACACACAACCACGTGCTCCGCGATGCTGTGAATGGCACATGGGGCGAGGCTGTAGAACTCGGCACAGACGCAACCAGCACTACTTACACTTACACAATCCCTGCAGAATGGGACGCACAGAACATGGCAGTCGTTGCCTTCGTAAGCAATGCGGATGGTGTGCTTCAAGTTATTGAGCAAAAGCTCTTTGAAACTGAAACTCCCGAAACGCCTGCGGCTCCCAAGATGGAATTGTCATGGAACGGAACGGCAGCACCTGCCAATATTACGCTTCAGGCCACTGAAGGCATTGCAACTCTGAGCGATCTGCTCATCACAAACGCTGGTGCAGGCATCCTCACAGCCGACGTAAGCGTTGAGATTGTAGAAAATCAAGCGAATGCCGACATCCATTTCACGCTGAATGACAACGAGCTCAGCCAATCTTCATCTATCTCGCTTGCTGCAGCAGAAGTGGCAAAGATTGGTGCCACTGCCTCATTCGCTCCCAACGCTTATGGTACAGCAAAGGCAACTCTCACCATCACTTCGGGCGAAACGACCACTACTATTGACGTAGTCTTCAACAACCCCGAACCCGTAGCGACAACAGGCCTCTTCCAAATCATCAACAACGGCGAGGTGCTCACAGACGGAGCCACTATCGAAGTGGCATCTACATTCTTTGAATATATGCCAGGTATGGGTGTCGTTACTTCTTCTACCAACAATGCTGAAAACGGTCAGCAACTGATGGTAAAGAACCTTTCCGACACTGACCAGGAAGTAACTTACACTGTTACCGTGCTCGATGCAGGTGCAGCTCACGCATTCCAACTCTGCGCCTTCAATGCTTGCTACCCACTTGAAGGCATTACGCTTAGCCGCAGCGGTACGCTCCTTGCCAACACAGAAATCACAACCGACTGGCACGCTGAATTCACTTACGGAGAATACGGAACGGCTAAAACTATGTTCACCGTTACTATTGGCGAAGAAACACAAACAATCTATGTAAACTTCAACTACACCAACGAAGAAGCACCCAGCAACTCGCTCTTCCAAATCATCAACAACGGCGAAGTGCTTGCTGACGGAGCTACTATCGAGGTTGAATCTACATTCTTTGAATATATGCCTGGCATGGGTGTCGTTACCTCTTCTACCAACAATACAGAAAATAGTCAGCAACTGATGGTAAAGAGCCTTGCCGACACTGACCAGGAAGTAACTTACACCGTTACCGTGCTCGAAGCTGGTGCAGCTCACGGATTCCAACTCTGCGCATTCAACGCTTGCTATCCGCTTGAAGGTACAACGCTCAGCCGCAGCGGTACGCTCCTTGCCAACGCTGAAATAACTACCGACTGGCACGCTGACTTTGCTTATGGTGAATATGGAACGGCTAAAACAATGTTTACCGTTACTATCGGCGAAGAGACACAAACTATCTACGTCAACTTCATCTACCAATAAATATATAAAACATTGAGGGCTGCTATCATTAGTATAGCAGCCCTCAATGTGTAATGTATATTAAGATTAATCATTCGCCACTTATGGCAATATAGCACAGAGTTGCTCCAGCCATCGTTGGTCCACCTCGTCGAATGTAGCCAGGTGTTCACTATCAATGTCCAAGACAGCCACGACCTTGCCTTCCTTATAAACAGGAACGACAATCTCCGAACGGGAAGCACTGCTGCAGGCTATATGTCCGGGGAACTGTTCTACATCAGGCACAACGATGGTTCGCTCTTCTGCCCATGCTGTTCCGCACACGCCTCTGCCATACCTAATGCGCATACACGCCAAAGGTCCCTGGAAAGGTCCCAGCACCAATTCATCACCGATTACGCGGTAGAAGCCTACCCACCAGAAGCGGAAAGTCTCCCACAGACAAGCTGCCACATTTGCCATGCGCGCCACCTCGTCGGTTTCGCCCTCTACCACGGCTGCGATTTGGGGAAGCAACGCTGCATAGCGTTCCTCCTTTGTATTACCTTCTATAATTAAATGTTCAGACATAAGTTGTAAGGTTGTAAGGTTGTGAGGTTGTGAGGTTGTGAGGGCTATGCAGAATTATTAGCGCTTGAGTCTAATCATCTTGTTAACTCGTTTACTCGTCAACTAACGAAGTGCAACTCTATCTCTACAATCTCGGGCCAAGCGCCAAAGCGGAAGGGAATATTTGAGCCCGCACCTGTTGAGACGACAAGATGTTGTCCTAACTCCTCATAATGTCCGCCCCACTCATCGTAAATCCACTGCGAAGGCGAGAATTTTCCGAGCTTAAACTGCATGGCATGAGTATGTCCTGAGAGGGTAAGAACAATGTTCGGATACTTTCCAAGCACCTCACGTCGCCAATGCGAGGGGTCGTGCGACAGCAATACTACATTTGCATCATCGCCTACTCCTTCCATCGCCTTACCTAAATCGCCATGCGAAGGAAAGGGAGGACGCGCCACATTTTCTACGCCAGCAATGACGAGAGAGTCTGCTCCTCGCCTTACCACAACATGCTCGTTCATCAACAAACGCCACCCCACATCTCGCTCCATATTTATCAATTGTTCGAGGCGTTGCTTACGTCCGCCCACAGACTTATCGGGATGGTACGTACTGTAATCATGATTGCCAAAGATGGAGAACACACCATCGGTTGCATTCAATTTCGAAAGTTCACTCATAAACGGGCGAAGTTCATCGGGCGAAGTATTCACAAGATCGCCAGTAAAAACTATCATATCAGGATTCAACTCATTAATACGCGCCACCAGCGACTGAATATAATCCACATCTTCGCCCAACGTACCTAAATGCAGGTCGGAAACTTGCACAATCTTATATCCTTCAAACTGTTCGGGTAAGGTAGCAACGACCAGTTTCTCCGTCTTTACCTCAAGGCGTTTCCACCCCCAGCAAAAACCATAAAGCGCCATGATAAACGTGCTGATGCCAACGACAACTGCCAATCCGAGTCCGATAATCTCCGCATTCGGAATGACGTACGAACAAAGTTTCCCGAGTAAGGAAAATAGCATAAACACTATCTTAGGTAGGGCAACACACAGAAACACTAAAAAGGTTATTTTCAAAACCATATGATTTCCCCACCCAAGAACAAAGCAAGCAATCCCCCATACCATCACCGCCAAAGGCAACCAATACAGCACTCCCCCCCAAAGCGTACATACACTGCGGGCATAGAACATCCAGATATAAACATCAGTCAAAACCAAAAGCAGTAATAACAATAGCGGAAGAAGGGGCATGGTTTTTAAAGGTTATGAGGTTTTAAGGTTATGAGGTTATAAGGGGGGGAGATGAGAGACGAAAGACCATTCGGATGATTCGTTAATCATTAATCATTCAATGCTCTTCGCAAATCTCTTCGCAAAATTGCACAAATTTATTGGAAAAATAGAAGTAAAGAATATCGCAATTTCAAAAAAAATACGTTCCTTTGCATTATATAAGAAAATGTACGCATTTTTTCACAGGAATGCGCCTTGTAAGCGTGCGTATCTCCATCATTTTAAACTTCAAAACAAACCTTATTCATACAAAATTATGTACGGTAATTTTCAAAAATTCCTCCAGGATGAGCTTCAAGCCATCAAGGAGGCAGGTCTTTACAAGAACGAACGTCTTATTGAAGGTCCCCAGCAAGCAGCTATTCAGGTAGCTGGCAAGGAAGTATTGAATTTCTGTGCCAACAACTACCTCGGTCTTTCTAACCATCCTCGCCTCGTTCAGGCAGCAAAGGATATTATGGACCAGCGCGGTTACGGTATGTCGTCAGTGCGCTTTATCTGCGGTTCGCAGGATGCTCACAAGACACTCGAAGCTGCTATCTCTAAGTTCTTTAAGACAGAAGATACAATCCTCTATGCAGCATGTTTTGACGCTAACGGTGGTGTATTCGAGCCCCTCCTCACAGCCGAAGATGCTATCATCTCTGACGCGCTCAACCACGCTTCTATCATCGACGGTGTGCGCCTCTGCAAGGCTAAGCGCTACCGCTACGCCAACGCAGATATGGCAGACCTCGAACGTTGCCTCCAGGAAGCACAAGAACAGCGTTTCCGCATCATCGTAACAGACGGTGTGTTCTCTATGGACGGTAACGTAGCTCCTATGGACAAGATTTGCGACCTCGCAGAAAAGTACAACGCACTCGTGATGGTGGACGAAAGCCACTCAGCAGGTGTCGTAGGTGCTACAGGTCGTGGTGTGAGCGAATTCTACAACACATACGGCCGTGTTGACATCTACACAGGTACACTCGGCAAGGCATTTGGTGGTGCGATGGGTGGTTTCACTACAGGTCGCAAGGAAATCATCGACATGCTCCGTCAGCGTTCACGCCCTTATCTCTTCTCTAACTCGCTTGCTCCCGCAATCGTTGGTGCATCTATCGAAATGTTCAAGATGCTTGATGAGTCAAACGAACTCCACGATCGCCTCGTAGAAAACGTAGAATACTTCCGCACAAAGATGATGGATGCTGGCTTCGACATCAAGCCCACTCAGAGTGCAATCTGCGCTGTGATGCTCTACGACGCTAAGCTCTCACAGGTTTACGCTCAGAAGATGCAGGAAGAAGGTATCTACGTCACTGGTTTCTACTACCCCGTAGTACCCAAAGACCAGGCTCGTATCCGCGTACAGATTTCAGCTGGTCACAACCGCGAACACCTCGACAAGTGTATCGCTGCCTTCATCAAGGTGGGCAAGGAACTCGGCGTGTTGAAGTAAGATATTATTAAGGTTTTGAGGTTGTGAGGTTATGAGGTTGTGAGGTACCCGTGCGGACTGAATAGTCCTTATAACCTCAAAACCTCTAACCTCAAAGCCTCTCGTTTACTTGTTTACTAAAAACTCGTTTACTAAAAAACTTATTTACCAAATAAAGTTCTCCCTCCATCCACATCGCAGGGAGAACTTTTTTGTTACCATCCAATATCGAATTATTCCCGATGAACAACTCGCTTTCTACCTCTACGCAGCGTACTGTGTGGCTCGACGTTGCTCGTCTCCTTGCATTTCTGCTGCTACTCGGTTGCCATGCCACCGACCCCATCAATGCGGCAGCCACTTACGGCAGTTCGTCCGAAGCTATCAGCGCTGAAGATGTGGCATGGGGCACACTATGGGGCTCTTTCGTGCGTCCTTGCGTTCCCCTCTTTGTGATGCTGACAGGCGCTCTGCTCCTCCCCACCTCTCTGAGCATGAAGGCGTTTTATCAGCGTCGCATACCGCGCGTATTGTGGCCCTTCCTGCTGTGGTGCGTGCTCTACTACCTTACACCCTGGTTCACAGGCTTACTCGGAGCCGACAGCAGCATGGTAACCTACCTGTTCAGTTGGGCAGAGAGCGACAGCCAATCGCTCACCGATGGCATTGGGCAAATCCTGCGCATACCGCTCACATTTCCCTACCTCGCCAGCCACATGTGGTATATCTATCTGCTCATCGGGCTCTATCTCTTCATGCCCATCCTCTCGGCATGGGTGGCTACTGCCACGCGCCGCGAAAAGGAGTGGGTTTTATTACTATGGGCCTTCAGCACCAGTGTGCCCTACATCACAGAATTCCTCAGCCCTTACGCCTTCGGCACCTGTTCGTGGAACAGCTTTGGCACGTTCTACTATTTCGCAGGCTTCAACGGCTACCTGCTACTCGGCCACTATGTCAGTCGCTATATTCAGTGGAGCACACTGAAGACCGTTGTAATCAGCCTTCCCCTCATAGCCATCGGTTTCATCATTAGCCATTATGGTTATCAGGCAATGGTGTCAAAGTCCAATCCTACTCCCGAGCAGGTGGAACTCTTCTGGACCTACTGCACACCCAACGTAGCCATGATGAGCCTCGGGTGGTTGCTCCTTTGCAAACGCATTAATACCTGTTCTGCGAGATTGCAATGCCTTCTTGAAAACCTCACCCTCTGTGGCTTCGGCATCTACATGGCACACTACTTCTTCGTTCGTCCCTGCCATGACATCGTTACCCAGCTCCACCTCCCCACCCCGCTGCGCATCCCTTCGGCAGCTGTGCTCTTGCTGCTCGTGTCGTGGACCATCGTGTGGCTACTTCGCAAGGTGCTGGGCAAGCACGCTCGCTATGTTGTAGGATAACGTTAATGCCAAACAACCACAGCAAAATCAATTCCTCAATCGTTACGAATCCCTCATTATTTATAATCTTCCATGCTACAAACAAAACCCAGATTTGACGTTCTGGACGGCCTGCGAGGCGTTGCTGCGCTGTTGGTCGTAGTGTATCATATCACAGAAGGATATGCCTCAGGTCCTCTCACTCACTGCCCCAATCACGGATACCTTGCAGTGGATTTCTTCTTTCTATTGTCGGGCTATGTCGTAGGCTATGCTTACGACGACCGCTTGCACGCTATGGGCAGCAAAGGCTTCCTGAAACGCCGACTCATCCGCTTGCACCCCATGATTGTATTCGGCACTGTGCTGGGCACGCTACTCTTTTACTTCAGCGACGGCCATCCCTCATTTAAAGACCTGAGCGCAACGCCCTGGTGGATGGTGCTCATCGTTGGAGCATGGTGCAGCACACTCATCCCCGTCCCCGCTGCGCTCGACATTCGTGGATGGGCAGACTTCAACCCGCTTAATGGCGCTACATGGTCATTGGTGTGGGAATACATTGGCAATATCCTCTACATTCTCCTACTATCCCGCTTAAGCACACGAGTGCTAAGCATGCTCACTGCAGCTGCTGGCATGCTCACACTGCTGCTTTGCTTCAACATCGACCCCTTAGGCGTACTCACCGAACGAACTGCGCATGCTTACACCATGGTCGGAGGATGGAATCTCAATGCCGACCAACTGCTAATAGGCTTCACGCGCTTACTCTATCCCTTCATGATGGGATTGCTACTTTCGCGTTTGGGGAATAAGGTCAGACTTCATGGGAGTTTTACCCTCTGCTCTCTACTACTACTCGCCCTACTCTGCATGCCCCGCATTGGTGGTAGCGATAGTACAAACTTCTGGATGAACGGACTCTACGAAGCACTATGCATCCTCCTATTCTTCCCCATCATCTTGCTCATGGGCGCCGGCAGCAATGCGAAAAAGGGTGAGACTAGTAAAATCTGCGACTTCTTAGGAAAAATCTCCTATCCTCTCTACGTCGTTCACCTCCCCATCGTCTTCGTACAGATGTCATGGGCTGCCCGCAATGCAGACGCATCAACAGGCGCCCATATCATGTCGGGCGTATTCACTATCATAATAGCCATTGCCACAGCATACGCAGCAATGAAGCTTTACGATGAACCTATACGCAAATATCTTACAAGCAAGTAATCATAAGGTAGGGTTCTATCAATAGGTTATGGGAGTTCAGAGGAACTCTAACTACACTCCAACACACTAAAAGGGCTGACACTCGGCAAGAAGTGTCAGCCCTTTATTTGCTTACTAAACTTATTCTATCATAAACATCGTATTTTTGAAACCACGAATCTCACTCTAATTTACACAAATGCCATTCGGATGTAAGCCTCCAATGATATAACGTGCGACGTAGAGACGTCCCAGCGGGGCGTCTCCTTAATACATACCTTTGGGGGAGGTGGTCTGTCAATATTTATAACAATAATCCAGTTTTTCACCATCCGCACCTTGCATCACCACGGGCCGACACAAAGATCGGCCACTACAGCATCCACGTTTACTCGCCACATGGCCTTTCTCGTTTCGGCTTAGCCAGAATCTGCTCACGCTCGGCAATTTAGGACGAGTTTGATTGCGCTCGCTTACTCGCAGATTTCTCCATTTTTTTCTCGCTCTTTAACCTGCTTTACGAAAGTAATTTTTTTCAAAAAAGTTGTTTTTTGTGCAAAATTGGAAGTTTCGAGAGCTAAATTGAGGGCAAAAATGATAACATACGAGGTAGGAGAAACGACATCAAAGATCGTTTCTCCGATGTTTAAAGAATTTTAATCTACCTTTGAGGTCATTTTTGCCATTTTGGGGGCTAAAAAAAGGAAGAAACTGCGTAGTTTCCTCCTTGTAGTACAAAGATACAACATTTTCGGCCAAAATCCAAATCTGCTTTCATTCATGTTTTATCAACATTTGTCTGCTTTACTGTCACAAATTCTTACCTAAATATTAGAGTACAAAATACAATTACCATAGGCACAAAGAGACGCAAAAAAATTATTCTTTTGTCTCCACGTATCACGAGAATCTACACGGAATTGTCTTATGCTGTAGGTAATGTCCACTTATTTTTTTGAACTACAAATTGAAAAAATGCCATGCGGAATGATTACACACCGCACGGCATCTGTGAAAATTTGTGTCAATCTGTGGTTAAAATGATACACGCTGCGCTATCATTTTCGTCACAATCCCTCTTCAGACTGCAGCAGGCCTCATACAATTTCTTATAAAAGGGATGGCGGCAGAGCGTAGTGGTACTACCGAGGACGATGAGTTTGAAGCGAGCACGTGTGATAGCCACGTTCATGCGGCGAAGGTCGGAGAGGAAGCCAATTTGCCCTTCGGCATTGTCGCGCACCATGGAGACGATGATAACGTCGCGCTCCTGACCTTGAAAGGCATCGACGGTGTCGATCGTAATATGCTTCTTCAGGGGTTTGAGTTTTGCGTCACGCTTAACGAGACTGCGTAGATAGTGAACTTGAGCGCGATAAGGCGAAATGATGCCAACGTCAATACGCTCGCTAAGCAGGCGTGACAAGCCTACCTTGTCCACATAATTGTGTAAAGCCTCTATGGTAAGATGAGCCTCAGCCTTATTGATACGTCCGTAGGAAGTGCCTACAAATTCTTCATGGTGAGCGATTGTTTCTTCCAAATTAGCTGTGGGGTGACTGTCTGAAGCCGACCTTTCGTCGTGTTCAGCAGTGTCATACCACTCTATCGGCACATCGAGTTCGTCGAGCAACGAGCGATGGCGCACATCGGGGGCAGCTGTGAGCCTTCCTTCGTAAAACCAATCGGAGGAGAAACGCATCAGCGCCTCGTTCATGCGATATTGCACTGTGAGCAGATGCACGCACTCGGGTTTGCGCCCAGCGAGTTGCTCCATAAGAGTGATTCCCAGGCCACCACGAAGGGCTTCGGGACACTTTATCGTAGGTGGCAACTGCTGATGGTCGCCCGCAAAGATAACACGATCCACCCGCTGCAGGGGTATCCAACAGGCAGCCTCAAGTGCTTGTGCCGCCTCGTCAATAAAGAGCGTGTGAAAATGCTGCCCTACCAACAATGGATTAGCAGCTCCCGTAAGCGTGCAACTCACGACGCGCGAACTACTGAAGAGCGCTTCGCGGATGCGCACCTCGAGTTCGTCGGCACGCTCACGCAGGCGAGCTATCTTCTGATGAAAATTCGCAGCACGCTCGCTGCGCGGCTGGGCGTAGAGTTGCTTTATCGTACGACGCAACTGCCACAAATCCGGATAGTCGGGGTGAGCGGCAAAGCGATGTTCGTAGGTATGGGCAAGCATGTCTGACGTTACGCGTGTAGGATTGCCAATTCGAAGAATGGGGACTCCACGCTGAGCGAGTTGCGAGCAAATCCAATCGACCGCCGTGTTGCTCTGCGCACAGACCAATACCTGCGACTCTCGTTTGAGCACTTCGCACACGGCCTCGACGAGCGTAGTTGTTTTACCCGTGCCAGGAGGACCATGCACAATAAGCACATCCTTTGCTCTCAACGCCTGCCGCACAGCCGCTTCCTGCGAAGCATTTAGCCAGGGGATACTCAATGCTACGGACGAGGCTGACGACCATGAGAGCGGTGCTGACGTATGAAAGAGGTCGCGCAACTCTGCAACTCTCCCCTTCTTACATTCAATGGTGCGATTCAAAGCAGAGAGCATCACGCGGTAGGAATAATCATCAAAATGGAGCATTACGCCCGCCAAATCAGCATTTTGAAGTTGCACCAACGCCATTTCGCTGGGCAATTCGACCACCATTCGTGTGGGTTCGGCATAACTTACAGTGGCCTGAAAACTCATATAGCGAAGCGAACCATCAGAATGTTTTTCAAAGAAACAAACTGGGCGCCCATATTCAAAATTGTGTACTACATCATCGTCGGAAGCGGTAGAATGTATCTCAACCACAAAGCGATCGAGCGAGTTATAATAGCTACGCCCTACGCTGATGGGATACCAACAATCTCCTCGCTTCACCTTGCGGTCAATACCCATCTGAGCAGCCTCTTTCGCAAAGGTTGCTTTTTCGTATTCATACTCCTTGCGGAGGAGCTCAAGTTGACGTTGTAGTGATATATGAGTTTTCATAATTATGTTGGTAAACGAGTGGACGAGTGGACAAGTGGACGAGATACCATCCGGATGGCAGTTGTACTCTGAACTCTGTACTCTAAACCATGTACTCTGTACTCTAAACTCAGTGCACCATCTTCAAGCCTATCACTGAGGCTATAAGCGTGAACGTAAAGAATAAGCGCCAAAACGTGGCGGGCTCTTTGAAGATAAATATACCTATCAGTACGGTGCCAACAGCTCCGATACCTGTCCATATAGGATAAGCGGTACCAATAGGAATCTCTCTTATGGCCTTGGCAAGAAACACCATACTCAGGATATAGAACACAACAAAAGCGGCATACCACCAAGCAGCACGAACACCAGCTTCCATATTCGCCTTGCCTAAGCAAAACGTAAAACTACACTCAAACAATCCTGCTAAAATCAAAATTGCCCAATACATATAAAATACACCTGTTCTACCGAGGGCTGCAGACTATCCGGCGTCTCCTTCCGAGAACTAAGTTGCGAAGATAACAAAAAACTTAGGAAAGAAAAACTACCACGCCTGACAATTTCAACTAATCTCGAAAGATTCTCATTAAAAAAATCACCGCCCCAAAAAATAAAAGCCGACGCAAACGCATCGGCTTTTATTATTATTTATTTTTTAAGCAAATTCGCTTATTAGAGCTGAGGACCAGCTGCAACGAGAGCCTGACCAGCTTCGCTACCTGCTGTGTACTTCACGAAGTTCTTCTGGAAACGAGCTGCGAGGTCCTTTGCCTTTTCTTCCCACTGGCAAGCACATTCGTAAGTGTCGCGGGGGTCGAGGATAGCAGGATTTACTCCAGGAAGAGCAGTGGGCACTGTGAAGTTGAAGATAGGAATTACCTTAGTTTCAGCCTTGAGGATAGATCCATCGAGGATAGCGTCGATGATACCACGTGTATCCTTGATAGTGATACGCTTGCCTGTACCGTTCCAACCTGTGTTAACGAGGAACGCCTTAGCGTTGTGCTGGTTCATCTTCTTCACGAGTTCTTCTGCATACTTAGTGGGGTGGAGTTCGAGGAACGCCTGACCGAAGCAAGCAGAGAATGTGGGAGTGGGTTCAGTGATACCGCGTTCAGTACCTGCGAGCTTCGCTGTGAAACCAGAGAGGAAGTAGTACTGAGTCTGTTCGGGATCGAGGATAGATACGGGAGGAAGAACACCGAATGCGTCAGCTGAAAGGAAGATTACGTTCTTCGCGTGACCTGCAGCAGAAACGGGCTTAACGATGTTGTCGATGTGGTTGATGGGGTAAGAAACGCGAGTGTTTTCAGTAACGCTCTTGTCGTCGAAGTTGA
>JAZLDQ010000039.1:0-31426 GCA_045614785.1 Alloprevotella sp. | reverse complement strand
TATTTTCGTCTTATCTCCGAATGATTTGGTTTATGTGCCTGAGAATGATTGGAAAGAAGGGAACATTATTAACCATAATAGAATTTACAAAATAGTTTCTTTTAGTGGATCACAATGCTTTTGCATTAAAAATGAAACAGCTAAAGCAATAGTTGATAAAGTCGAATATTCTCCACTTAATAAAATGGAACGTGCACATTCTGGTGAAATGATTAAAGAAGTCTGTCTACCAATAAAAACAGACAGATTAGGCAACATTATTAAAGTTGGCTATTAAAATGAACACACTCAATAAAGGACAAATCCTTCTCTATCGTACAGCAAACGGTGTAGATAAGATAGAAGTCACGCTTGCCAACGACACCGTTTGGCTCTGTGCAGACCAAATGGCAGAACTCTTTCAGCGAAACAAATCCACGATTTCAAGGCATATCAACAATGTTTTCGAAGAAGGAGAATTAAAATGAGATGCAACTGTTGCAAAAAACGCAACAGTTCAACAAGAAGGTAATAAAATCGTTGAAAGAGACCTTGTTTATTACAATCTCGATATGTAATCAGCGTAGGCTATCGTGTTAAGTTGTATCGTGGGGTGCAATTCACATATAGACACCCTATACGCAGAAAGAATATTTTATCAAAAAAACTTTTCAACGAAGAACAACAGAAAAATATAAGCGATAACAATTAATACCTTGTCAACTTAAAAAATAGGCTTATGATTAAGAAAACGCTTTATTTTGGAAATCCCACCTACCTATCACTGCGCAATGCACAATTGGTCATCAAATTGCCCGAGGTGGAAAAGAACGAGTCTTTATCCGAAACGTTCAAGCAGCAGTCTGAAGTCACAAAGCCTATAGAGGACATCGGAGTCGTAGTGCTCGATAATAAGCGCATCACTATAACGACAGGCGCCATGGGAGCCTTGCTTGACAACAACTGCGCCATCATCACCTGCAACGACCGCGGCATGCCGACTGGCTTAATGCTACCACTCTGTAGCAACACTACGCAAAACGAGCGATTTCGTCAACAGATTGACGCCTCGCTTCCGCTCAAAAAGCAACTTTGGCAGCAAACCGTTCAGTGCAAAATCAACAATCAAGCAGCCGTGCTGCATGCATGCAGAGCAACCGAAGTAAACTGTATGCGTGTTTGGGCGAAAGACGTTCGCAGCGGCGACCCCGACAACCTTGAAGGACGAGCAGCAGCCTACTATTGGCGCCACCTTTTCGGGCAACATATCGAAGGCTTCGTGCGCGACCGCGAAGGCATACCGCCCAATAATCTGTTGAACTACGGTTATGCCATTTTGCGAGCCATCATCGCACGTGCTTTAGTATCAAGTGGACTCTTACCCACATTAGGAATTCACCACCACAACCGCTACAATGCCTACTGCTTGGCAGACGACATCATGGAACCCTACCGCCCTTACGTTGATGAACACGTGTTCCAAATGATTCAACGCAAAGGCCTACCTCAGGAAGAACTCACTCGCGATTGGAAAGCCGAACTACTCGCTATTCCCACCCTTGACGTAACCATAGGCGGAAAGCGCAGCCCACTAATGATTGCAGCCACACAAACCACTGCATCTTTACAGAAATGTTTCAGTGGTGAAATCCGAAAAGTGATTTATCCCGAAAAATAGTTCAACGATTATGGATCGCTTTAGCGAATATAGAGTTATGTGGGTACTTGTTTTTTTCGATTTACCAACTGAAACAAAACGTGATCGCAAAGCTGCTGCAGACTTCCGTAAGAACATACAGCGTGATGGATTCACCATGTTTCAGTTCTCAATCTATGTGCGCCATTGCTCCAGCAGTGAAAATGCAGCCGTCCATGTGAAAAGAGTTAAATCTTTCATACCCGAATATGGTAAAATCGGTATTATGACCATTACCGATAAACAATTCTCTAACATTGAATTGTTCTATGGTAAAAAACCTATTTCTAAACTCGAAAAAGGACAAGCTATACAATTAGAAATGGACTTAGAGTTTTTTTAATTGTATGATATTGTAAAATTAAAATAGGATGACGTTTACAAAGCGTCATCCTATTTTTAGGTAAAAAACAAGAAGTTTTTTTTAATTCTAATAGCAAAGGTAATTAATTCATAATCAACCACATGTTAACAACGAGTTGTTTTTACCTATGCAAAAATAATAAATTGAAAGCAATTCACAACTAAACGCAGCAGACCCATAAAATCGAGATTGTTGTTTTTACCTATGCAAAAATAATAAATTGAAAGCAATTCACAACAGTTCCTACTGTTACCCTAAATCCGGCTTTGTTGTTTTTACCTATGCAAAAATAATAAATTGAAAGCAATTCACAACATTTAACCTCAACAGCAGAGCCTGCAATAGGTTGTTTTTACCTATGCAAAAATAATAAATTGAAAGCAATTCACAACGAAATGCCCATTTGCAAAACAAGTTAGTATGTTGTTTTTACCTATGCAAAAATAATAAATTGAAAGCAATTCACAACGGAGACGCAAGAATTAGCGGAAACGCAAGAGTTGTTTTTACCTATGCAAAAATAATAAATTGAAAGCAATTCACAACGAATGTAGATTGCAGCAGAATTAACGCTGAGTTGTTTTTACCTATGCAAAAATAATAAATTGAAAGCAATTCACAACCAAGGGAATTGTAAACTTGGCGAACTGATAGTTGTTTTTACCTATGCAAAAATAATAAATTGAAAGCAATTCACAACTTGACGAGCGGGCAGGCTCCAACGCGCTTTGTTGTTTTTACCTATGCAAAAATAATAAATTGAAAGCAATTCACAACAATTGCAACATTATAATAATTTATTAGAAAGTTGTTTTTACCTATGCAAAAATAATAAATTGAAAGCAATTCACAACTACTGAGAGCGATCATCGTCATAGGGGTTTGTTATTTTTACCTATGCAAAAATAATAAATTGAAAGCAATTCACAACTGCTTCTCAAGGTATGACCGATGCTATGGTGTTGTTTTTACCTATGCAAAAATAATAAATTGAAAGCAATTCACAACCTACTCTTTTTAAGTATGAGAGTTTAGAGAGTGAAATTCGCCTCTAATTGAGAAAATATAGTCCAGTTTTGATTCATGAGAATGCTTTTAGCGCCTTCGGGTAGGATGCTCAAAATTTAGATTATTCCAAAACTCGTAAAATAAAAACATATAGCTGATTATTGTATTTTACGATATTTAAGTCTCGCAAGTAAAAACAATTATTCAATATGGAGAAATTCATTGATTTACAGACGAGTGAATGCAACTAATCCCCCCTTCTTTTCCCCGTTATCGGGTGACGGAAACCTCCTGAGCTAGCTAATCTTTGCCTACATCTTTTACAAGGGCGGCCTGAAAGGCCAATCTGTCCCTAGCCCAGGGCAAAGCAACGCAGGAGCGACACCCTGGGTAAAAGAGCCGCATGGTCTTTCGCCCTGTAAGGGCAAAAGTAAAAACACATGAGAATCAATGCGTTAGAATAAATTTCACTTTTACCCCTTCAGGGCGCACCATTCGGAACGGATTCCAACCCAGGGTGTCGTTCCCTACGGTCACTTGCCCTGGGCTATGAACTTTTGCCTCTTTGAGGCGACCTATTACCGTTAAAATAAATGTGGGCAAAGATTAGCTGAGTTAGGAGGTTTCTTTCCCCTAATAACGGGGGACGGAAACCTCCTAACTCAGGAGGAGAATTTAGTTACATTCGACTATAGGGTACAGAGCGAAGAAATTCGGCGTCATAGTTATGCGGAATAATAGATTACCAATTCCAAATACAACACAAAACGGTCTCATCTTTTGGGGCAATTTTGAACACTCTACCCTACGGGCGGCTAACTACGTTTCGTGCTCTAAAAATATCGTAAATAGATTCTATTTCGTAACACTAAAGATGTGTCCAAAATAAGATGCTCTATGGCGACTTAAGCTATGAAATATTTTGACAAAATCGATGTTTATGGAATTGCATGAAACTTGAATTTCGAGGCACTTTAATTACAAAATAGAGGGTTAAACACTTGCACCTGTGGATAACTCAGAAAAACGCGATTTGGATTTTGCTCAATTCTGTTGTATCTTTGTAGTACAAATAGGGGAGGCCTTGCGGTCTCCCCTATTTTTGTGCCAAAAAAGGCAAAAACTACCTCAAAGATAGGAAAAATTAGCTTTGAAGTAGGAAATTTTAGTTCAAAGATCGTTTTTTCGACCTCCTACTTTGTTGCTATTTTGTCACTTTTCGCGCCAATTGGTTACTATTTTGTGCTCAATAGCTCAACTTTTTGAAAAAAGAAAAAGATTTTTACTTTTTGAACACTACATCTCTAAATCAAAGGGATGAATTGCGAAAAATTTTGACAAAGTATTATGGGATTATGCCTGACGGCATACGGGCCGACATAAAGTAGCCCCTACAGCATCCGCGCCATAATACGCCTTGCACCATTTAAACGTTCATCGCGACGGGCGGACACAGAGATCCGCCCCTACACCATTCGGGCTGAAATACGCATCGCAATAGTATGTAGAACTCACGCAAAGACGCAAATACACATAGTGCAGGAAACAAAAAATGTCAATTGGACTCCTATGGCAAGGAAGGTATGAGCAATGAGTCTTCGGGGGGAAGCAATGGCTCAGGAATCTCGACAAGGGGCATCGTGAGGGCTGCGCAAACACGGTCCTGGAATGCACGCCCATGCGATGCACGCACCAGACCTTGATTCATGATGGCAAAACAGAGGAGATGACCATTGGGGGCAATACAGTAGCCAGCAAGGGTGCTGACGGCCGTTACGGAGCCTGTTTTGGCGCGTACGTTGTTCGCCGAGAGAGTTGTCCGCATGCGTTTTTTGAGCGTACCATCCACGCCTGCAATGGGGAGGGATTCGTAGAGAGCATTAAAAATAGAGGAGTTCGTTTGTGCAAAGCGTAAATATGCCACTAAGAGTTGAGGAGTTGCATAATTGTACAGGGACAAGCCACTACCGTCTGCCACTTTAAAATGCTTGGGATTGAAGCCTAAAGAATCGGTAAGGGATTCGATATGATCAATAGCATCTGAAGCAGAAGCATACGGTCTGCCCTGGCGCGCTGCAATCTGGTAGAAAACGGCTTCTGCACATAGGTTATCACTTTCCTTCATCATCGGCTGTAATACTTCAGTTATTGGGCGCTTAACATGACAAAGCAACTGTGCATTAGCAGGCATTGATTTCACCACACGAACCTTGCCTTTCAGCCTGACTCCTGCTGCCTGCAACTGCCTTTTGAGTGCAGAGGAGAAGTCGAGCGTTCCGTTATAATAGAGCGGTCGCAAGAGTTTATCATCGTCATCCCAACACCAACCAGAACCTCGCGAAAGAGTGTCCTTAATAGAAAGGTCAATAAGAAGATTGCCCTTCACCTCATTGATTCCTTTATCTGCAACTGACTTGACAAACTGCTGCATATCCTGCACCGAGAAAAGGGGGTCGAAACCCGCTTTCACAATTAAATCGCCCTCAAAACGAGAGTTCTCCTGGTGTCCTCGCAGGTAGAGTGAGGTCGTAAAATCATAATCACTACCAAGATAATGAAGTGCAGCGATAGCGGTGAAAACCTTCTGACACGAGGCGGGACGCATAAGTTGGCGTTCGTTGTGAGCATAAATCATGGTATCTGCAGCCAAATCATAAACCACAAGCCCTAACTGTGAATGCTGCAAGAGTGAATCCTGACAAATACTATCAAGTCGCTCAACAAGTTTCACTGTGAGCGAATCGGAAGCACTAATGGCTGGTATGGAAACGAAGAATAATAAAGTGAGGAAAAGCTGTCGCATTGTTAAGAACATTTGTAGTTATAAACGCTATAAGTGATATGTAAAAAAATATTTACACATCACTAAAAATTAACGCACGCTCAACGTGTCAACCACATAGAGCGTGCGTCGCATGCTTTATAACAATTATTGTGCTGCACCGGGACGTGCGGGCGCAGTAGCGAGCGTTACGCCGAGCTTTGCAGCTACCTTAGACGTTACGTCTTCGTTCAACGCATCATTAAGGAACATGTACGAACCTTGTGCTGCAGTCTTATCCATAATATAAACATAGCCACCTTCCTGAGCGAGTGCCTTGATTGCATCTGCCACCTTCTGGAAGATAGGCTGCAACTTTTGCTGCTTAGCCTGTTCGAAAGCCTGAGTGTTATCCTGCTCAGCCTGCTGGTAGCGCTGATAGAGGTCCTGAATTTCTTGTTCCTTGCGCATACGAACGTTTTCGGGTGTCTGCGCTGTTACTTCAGACTGGAACTTCTGAGTCTTAGTTTCGATTTCAGTACGCATTTCGAGAAGGTCTTTTTCGAAGTTCTTACCCATTGTTTCGAGTTCTGTCTGAGCAACCTTGAACTCAGGAGTAGCCTGAACAAGAGCGTAGTAATCAACCTGCGCAAACTTCTGCGCACAGAGTGCGAGGGGCGCTGCGAGAAGCAGCATCATGATAATTTTTTTCATTGTAAAGTTTTTGTATAAGTTTTATAAATTATTTCAATAATAAGGAGCAGTACACCTATCGTGCATAGCCTAATTTAGAGAGAACATCTACACTGATGTCAATCGTGGGAGATGCATAGATAATGCCATTGTCGGCAGCACGGTCGAGCACGAGCTGGAAGCCCTTTTGCTGCGCTACAGCCTTGACAGCATTGTAGATTTCCTCCTGAATGGGCTCTATCAGCGCCACTCGCTTCTTGTAGAGCTCGCCTTCAGGACCAAAATACTTTCTGCGCAACTCTGAGGCTTCTTTCTCCTTCGCCACGATAGCTTCCTCACGCTCCTTCTTTTGCTGTTCGGAAAGGAATATCAATTCGTTTTGATAGTTCTTATAAAGACTCTTCGCTGTGTTATCGAGCGCCTCAACCTCCGCCTGCCAACGCTTAGAGATTTGGTTGAGCTGCTCATTGGCACGCTCATAGTCGGGAATATTCGTCATGATATACTCCATGTCGATCAACGCATACTTTTGTGCTGAAGCTACGCCCGTAAAGAGAGCAAATGCAAAAAGTGCTAAAATAATTCTTTTCATAAGTAAAATAATTGAAGGTTAAGATTTAGAGTACAGTTTACAGAGTACAGAGAACAGAGTACAGCTTACAGAGTACAGAGTACAGCTACCATCCGGATGGCTTCTCGTCAACTCGTATTCTCGTCAACTTGTTTACTAAAAAGTACAGAGTACAGAACCATCCGGATGGCTCTAGTCAACTCGTTTACTAAATCCTTATTTACTATCCTTTAGAACTCCTGGCCGATGATGAAGTGAAACTGAGAACCACCAATCTTCTGTCCATAGCTATTGTTCTTCTGGAAACCATAAGCCCAGTCAATACCCATAAGCCCCACCATGGGGAGCAAGATGCGCACACCAAAACCTGCAGAGCGCTTGAGGTCGAAAGGATTGAACTTATTCACGTCCGACCAAGCATTACCTCCTTCGATAAATGCGAGCGCAAAGATTGAAGTGCTGGTTTCGAGCATCAAGGGATAACGTAGTTCGAGGGTCATTCGGCTGTAGGCGTAAGCGTTGTTGCCATCAGCTCCGCCCAACGAACCATTATCGTAACCGCGCAGACCGATGGTCTCTGTAGCATAACCTGTAGAGTAGCCCGACATACCATCACCACCTACATAATAGGTTTCGAAAGGCGACTTTAGATAACGGTTGTAAGAGCCTAAGATACCCATTTCGAAGCGGGTCATCAACACGGGGCACTTCATCTTAGAAGTAAGCGCTGTAAATGAGCGGAACTTCATCTTCCACTTGTGATATTCAATCCAACGATACTTTTCCTGCGCCTCATGCTGATAAGTGCTGCTCTGATAGTTTGTGGCAAGATTCTTATAGTCCTTCTTTTCCCACAAGGAGTAAGGAGGCGTGAAAGTTGCACTTAGTGTAAACTCAGAACCTTGACGTGGGAAGAACGTATTGTCGGTTGAGAAGCGATTAAGCGTGAAGGTTGTGTTGATGTTATTACAGTTACCATCCGTAATCAAGAAGTACTGCCATGACTTCAGCATATAGCGTGTGTACGACAACTCGGCCATAAAGGTGAAATAGTCATCGGGCCAACGCAAGCGCATGCCGAATCCGATTGAAGCACCAAACATCTTGACATACTTGTCTGGGTCGTAGTAATTAGAGTAATTATAGTAACTACTATTTGAACCATAACCGTAGAGGTAATTGTAATAGTTGTTATAGTAGTTTGAGCTATAATAATTAGAGTTTACGTCGCTCTGCTTAGAATAGAAGAGTGACACAGAAAGCTGATTAGGACGCTTGCCACCAAACCAGGGGTCGAGGAATGAGAGCGAATAGCTCTGATAGTACGAGCCATTGGTTTGACCGCTGATTTGCAACGTTTGTCCGTCGCCCTGTGGGAAGAAACCGCCTCGCTTGTTACCTTTACCAAAAAGGTTTTGGATAGAGAAGTTGGTGAACTTCAAGCCTATACGGCCTACGATACCCGTTTGTCCCCAACCGCCAGAAAGTTCTACCTGGTCGCCACCCTTAGTAACGAGAGGCCAAGTAATATCTACCGTACCCGTTTCACGGTCAGGATTGATGTGCTTGAAGAGTTCGCTTTGCAAGGCTTCGGAGTCGAACTGATTCATGGCTGCGAGTTCACGCAACGAACGTTTGATGGCATCCATAGAGAAGAGGTCGCCCGGCTTTGTGCGTAATTCGCGACGAATAACGTTTTCGTAAACGCGGTCATTGCCCGTAATCGTAACACGATTGAACGTAGCCTGTCGGCCTTCTGTGACTCGCATTTCCAAATCAATAGAGTCGCCTACGATATTGATTTCAACAGGGTCAACACCTGCAAAAACGTAGCCATTATTGTAGTACTCGTTGCCAATGGCATCTTCATCAACCTGCAAACGATTCTGCAACAACTCCTGGTTGTAAACATCACCCTTTTCCATTTTGAGCATGCTTTGCAGCTTGTCTGTACTATAGACGGTGTTGCCCACCCAATGAATGTTGCGTACGTAGTACTTATTGCCTTCGTAGAGATTGAGGTAAACGTTCACATGCGAATCGTCGATAGCTACCACACTATCAGAAAGAATCATGGCATCGCGATATCCCCATGAGTTGAGCTTGTCAATCAACAAGCCCTTATCTTCCTCATACTTCTCGGGCAAGAACTTTTTAGACTTAAAAAGGTTGCGGAAAGAGCGTTCCTTCGTTTTCTCCATCGCGCGCTTCAGTTTTGAAGCCCTCTTTTCATCTACACCAGTGATGAAAATCTTGCGTACCTTAATACGATTCTGCTTGTTAATATTGATATCAACAAGCACTTTGTTTGAGCCCGTCACGTCGTCACGCTGGGAAATTTCGACTTCAGCATTCTTGAAGCCTTTTTCCTCAAAATAACGCTTAATAATCAGCTCGGCACGATTCACCATGTCGGGCGTAATCTGCGAACCAACCTGCAGCCCCAGGCGCTGCTCTAGGTCTTCGCGTTCGGACTTCTTTACGCCAGAATACGAAATGCTCGACACACGAGGCTGGGGCGTGAGGTGAACATGAAGATAGATTTTGTTGCCCACAATACTATCCGCCTCGAGCCTTACGTTTGAGAAATAACCTTGACGCCAATAGCGATTAACCACTTCGGTTGTTTCCATTGAAGGAACTTGAATCGATTGACCCACAGCTAATTCCGAAATGCTTAACAATACGCCCTCATCAATATCGGGCATCCCCGAAACTGCCAAGCCACCCAAGGTATAGGTAGCATGGTTTTCGGTGTAAACAATATTAGGTTTTACCTTAACAGTGTTTTGCGCTGCAAGCACTAAACTCACAGCTGACAAAAAGATTGTTAATATGATTTTATTAAAATTCATGATTTCTCTTAGATGTTGCACTACTGCGTTACCTGCTCACTGGTTTTTCCGAAACGACGTTCCTTACGATTGAAATAATCGATGGCTAACTGCAAGTCGGCTTCGTGGAAGTCGGGCCAGAACGTATCGCAGAAGTAAAACTCTGTGTAAGCACACTGCCAAAGCAAATAGTTGCTAAGACGACACTCACCTCCTGTGCGGATGAGCAAATCGGGGTCGGGCATGAAGTTCGTAACCATGCGCTGAGATATCAATTCTTCGTTGATATCAGCAACATTAAGACGTCCTTCTTTGACATCAGTTGAAATTTCCTGCACAGCACGCGTAATTTCCCAACGCGACGAATAGCTTAAGGCTATCACAACGGTCATACCTGTATTAGCAGCCGTGCGACGTTCGAGCGCCAACACACCTTCGCGCACATGGTCGGGAAGACGTTCGAGGTCGCCAATCAAACGCATGCGGACATTATTCTTCATGAAGATTTCCTCTTCCATAGCTGAAAGCACGAGCGACATTAGGGCCGCAACTTCTTCAGCTGGACGGTTCCAATTTTCGGTAGAGAACGTGTAGAGCGTAAGATATTTTACCCCCATGCGAGTACATGCACTCGTAATTTCGCGAACGGTCTCAACACCTTGTTGGTGTCCCATCGAACGATTTAAGCCTCGAGCCTTTGCCCAACGGCCATTGCCATCCATAATAATGGCTATATGTTGAGGAATTACAGACATATTCTTTTTTATTATTATGATGATTCTTAAAGTTGTAACGACTTGTAAAAAACCGCAATCAACTTCATATTATTCATTAATACTTATTGCATGTAGGACACTTCGGACTTAAATCATAAGTCAGAGTCAACAACAAATTGCTATAGTGATCCTTGTTCTTAAATCCGGAAGACTTGACCTTCATCGGTGCATCCAAACCCTCTAACACGTCACTTGTTGAGAAATGAACGCGCCAGTCGAGTCCTAAATTCAAACGACGTGCCAATTTATATTTAACTCCTAAGCCTAAAGGTATGTTGAAAGCTCCTCGCTGCGAGATACCACTATACGTAGCACCTAGGCCCATTTGCATATAAGGCACTATACGAGAATAGCCCATATATGTGGGCAAAAATCCATAGGGTAAGAAGTGGAGTTCATAGATTACAGAAAGATCGAACATACTACCCTTGTAGGCAAAGTTCATTTTGTTCTGCGTAGCCCCCACAGATGGTGCTGGATAGAATTGCTTCACTCCCGACACATCGCCTTCGGATTGGAGGAAACCGAGTGAAGTTTTAATTGCCATGCGCGGATTCAGCGGAAAACGAGCTATCACTGTGGCTGCCACAGAGCTATTACCCATCAATGCTGAATTGCAGTCGTTAAGCATGCTTCCAAAGCCTAGACCGCCCCCAAGCTCTAAACGATACCATGCATCGTCATCGTCCTGCGCAAAACTTGGTTGGAAGTTGCTCAGAACTAAAACTACTAATATGAATATCCAGCGGAGTTGCATGGTCTTATCGTTTACTGAAATTTTGAGGTAATCAAGAGAAAGAACACCTTAGAGGCTGAAGCGAAAAACCTTTAAGAGGCTAATCTATAGAACTTTCCTTAAATATATTTTGAGGTTTTGCCCAGCCTAAACGCTTGAATCTGCCGCGGAGCAAAGCGCCTTCGGGAGAAATCACCCAAATCCAATTTTGCTTATCAATCGCTACGACACACTCGCCATAAACATTAGCGAGATGAGGAATGTGTTGCTGTCTCCAAGTTCTACCTTCATCATGACTACAGTAGAAGCCCATTTCGCCACTTTCAAGCAAACCAGTTTGTAACAATGCTCCATCATAGCAAAACAGTTGACGTGACGTTAACGTAGGGCAAGGATTTGAATTATTATAACCATCAGGATAATAGTTCCAATCATAAGTTTCAGCGCCAGTCAAATCAACATTGTGCTTCCAAACTACAGATTCGCCTTGAGCATCACCTACAGCATATACATTCCAATAGGAAGCATTAGCTCTTGACTCCATCGAAACGATTGCAGCATTTGAAGAAGGCAAATATTGAGGCTCGTCAACAGTTTCTTTTTCCCAAACTGTTCCATCCACCGACTTGTAAAAGCCATCCTTCGACAGTAAAACCAAGAAGTCGGCTACAGTTGATACTGATAAAACCTGAGTAGGCGCTGTAGCGACAGAAGTCCAAACTATACCATCATTAGAAACGATCAACTCTCCCTGACTTACAGCAAAAAACTTTTCACCCAAAACGACAGGCGAAGTTATTGTTTTATCAAGCGCAGTTTCTGTCCAATCAGCACTATTATCCAGCGAGGCACGAAGCAACACAGGGATTTCGTTCTTTGTTGCATAGACAAATAAGTCTTCACCTTTCGAAAGCACACCTGTGAAAGAAGCCCCTTGAAATGCTTGCACATTTTCACAAGCCTTTTCCCACACAAAGGAATCGCCATATTCCTGGTGCACTCGAACCTCCATATTATACTTACGACTTGCAAGTCCGTCGTAAGCATACACTGTAACCAATCGAGGTGTTCGGAAGTCTGTAGAATCTGTTGCTACAAAGAGAGTGTCCCCTTCCTGATACAAAGAACGGATTGCTAATGTACCTGAAGAAGCCAATGTTGTAAATGCCACTTTCGAAACATCCGTTCCATAAGGCAAAGAATCGGCATTAAAGATTCGTCCAGCATAGTGGTCAATTGTCATTGGGTAGTCCGCACCAATAACATTTACAACAATTACGCTATCCGACCCATCAGATGCTTTAACCTTGTGTACACAAGGAATATTACCCAACCTAACATTCGACACAATACATGCCGCCATCGAAACATCGTAAGTCATTACATTCTCGCTATCACCACAAGAAACGACTCCTGGCAAGCACATCAAACAGAACAGCCAATATGTTAAAACTTTCTTCATTTTATGCAACGCTTAATAACATAAATCCATGCTTCCCAACGGGCGTTGCCGTCAGTGCACGATTTTTCAACGTGCAAAAATACGCACTTTTTTTCAATAAGGAAGTAAAGAACCTGTTTTTTAATGATTATTAACCATTGCACAATGCCTTTGTCGAACCATTTTCACTCAAATAAATGACAAAACGTTATTTTCGCCAAACAAAGTTGTGATTTTCTTCAAATACCTTTTGTAAAAATTGTTTGAGTATTTATTTAAAACACTTGACTCCTATTTTTAAAAATATTCGTACATTTGCGAGTGAATCTACTTTTTTGTGACAAAAGTCACACGCAATCAAGCCAAAACTTTTTCAATTACAACTTATAATTTCTACTATCATGCTGGACAACGACAAGACCTTGTTAGCTCAGAAGGGCATTTCTGAAGAAAAGCTCAACGAGCAACTGAAGCAATTTGAAACTGGTTTCCCATTCCTCCAATTGAGCGCGGCCGCAAGCATCGAAAAGGGCATTGTAGCCCCCACTGCTGAAGAGCAAGCCGATTTGCTCAGCGCTTGGGACAAGTATGTGCAAGAAAATCACGACGTCGTAAAATTTGTACCTGCTTCGGGAGCAGCAAGCCGAATGTTCAAAGACATCTTTGCATTCGTAGATGCCGACTACGACGCTCCGCAAACCGATTTCGAAAAGAAATTCTTTGCCCAAATTCAAACTGCCGCTTTTTATGCGGACCTCAACGCTGCTTGTCAGAAGCTTTATGACAAGGACATACAAACGTTGCTTGCCGAAGGTCAATACAAGGCTGTTGCAAAAGCAATGCTTGATGGTGAAGGCTTAAACTACGGCAAACTCCCCAAGGGGTTACTTAAGTTCCACACTTACCCCGAAGGCTCACGCACACCGCTCGAAGAACACCTCGTAGAAGGCGCACTCTACGCAAAGGGCAGCAATGGCAAGGTAAATGTACACTTCACAGTGTCGCCCGAACACCGCGCACTCTTCGAAGCTCTTGTTGGCCAAACCCAGACTACATACGAAAAAGCATTTGACGCATCGCTCGACATTTCGTTCTCAGAACAAAAACCCAGCACCGACACTGTTGCTGCCAATGCCGACAACACCCCCTTCCGCAATGCTGATGGTTCTTTGCTTTTCCGTCCTGGAGGACACGGTGCCCTCATCGAAAACCTCAACGATATCGATGCCGACATCGTCTTTATCAAGAATATTGACAACGTTGTACCCGACCGCTTAAAGGCCGACACCGTTACTTACAAAAAACTCATTGCAGGCCTTTTGGTAGAGCTCCAAAGCCAAGCATTCGCTTATCTAAACAAATTGGATAGTGGCAAGTACAGCATGGATGACCTCCGCGAGATGCTTCAGTTCGTTCAGAAACGTTTGTTCTGCAAGAATCCTGAAACAAAAGTACTTGAAGATACCGAATTGGCAATCTATTTGCGCAAGAAGCTCAACCGTCCTATGCGCGTTTGCGGCATGGTGCGCAACGTGGGCGAACCTGGCGGTGGTCCGTTCCTCGCTTACAATCCCGACGGCACTATTTCGCTCCAGATTCTTGAAAGTTCACAGATTGACATGAGCGACCCCGAAAAGAAGGCTATGTTTGAAAAGGGCACACACTTCAATCCTGTAGATCTTGTTTGCGCCATCAAGAACTATAAGGGCGAAAAGTTCAATCTTCCTGCTTTTGTTGATAAAGCTACAGGCTTCATCTCACACAAGAGTAAGGATGGCAAGGAACTCAAAGCCCTGGAACTCCCTGGCCTCTGGAATGGAGCCATGAGCGATTGGTCAACAGTTTTTGTGGAAGTACCACTCTCTACCTTCAACCCCGTAAAGACTGTTAACGACCTTTATCGCGAACAACATCAATAAGTAATCGACTCAACTTACGCTAGCTACAGTTGAGTCAGGTTTTGAGGTTATAAGGTCGCTTCGCTTTAAGGTTATGAAAACTATTCAGTCAGTTATTTCTTTAAAAAGTAACCAACCCGAATGCCAAACCTTAAAACCTAATAAGCCAAAGCACCCAGCGAAACTTCAGTAATTGATATCCACAAAGCGAGTTGAGTTAGGAAAGACTATTGAGTCCCTCTAACTCAGCTCGCTTACCTTAAATCTTATTACAGAGTACAGCTTTGCTAGAGTACAACTTACAGAGTACAGAGTACAACTGCCATCCGGATGGCTTCTCGTCAACTTGTATTCTCGTCAACTTGTTTACTAATCTAATCAATTATCGCAAACGTTAACCGCTCATCGCTAAACGCTAAACGTTAAATAACCTTCCCTAAACCACTCACAACACAAAAGAGAATGACCACACCCGCCACTCCTCAACAACTATTTATCACCTTTGCCCGCATTGCGCTTCTCAACTTAAGCAACGGCTACATGATGATACCTCCACTACAAAAAACAGTGGTGGAACGTAAGCAGTGGCTCAACGAAGAACGCTTTTCCCACCTCGTGGCAAAGGCTCAACTCATACCTGGAGCATTCAGCTTCAATCTCAGTGCCATCATTGGCCGCGAACTTGCTGGCGCAAAGGGTGCCTGCTCAGCAATCTTAGGCACAGGGCTCCCTATATTGCTACTCTTCAGCTTGTTAGTAGCCGTATTTTCCCCCATGCGCCACTGGTCGCTCTTCGAATCAGCCCTTGCTGGAATGCGCCCCGCCATCATTGGCCTTTTAGGAGCAACAGCCTTCCGAATGGGCCGACAATCCCTGACATCACTCGCCCAATGGCTCTACCCTATATCCATAGCTCTCATCATTGGCTTCGGACATTTGGCGCCTACATACGTAATTGTACTCATCTTTGCCAGTGGCTTCATCTACGGCAAATATATTAAGCCACAACTATGATTTACGCCCTATTGATTTTCAGCTTCCTCTGTGTGGGATTCTTCGGATTTGGTGGTCCCGAAGCTGTCTTAGCAACAATCAACCACCTCACTATCGAAGAAAACCATTGGCTGACACCAACTCAATTTGCCGACTTACTTATTGTAAGCCGATTCGTCCCAGGCGAAACAGCGCTCAACGCCGCCACGCTCTCGGGCTATGCAGCAACGCTCAATGAATATGGACTGGCAACGTCATTGGGCGCTTCATTAGCGGCAATGATCGGACTTGCCGCTCCCTCTTACATTTGGGCTGAGCTCACCCACCGCCTACGCATCCCCAAGGCTTACCGCGAAGGCTTCGCCCACGGCATCGCACTTATTAAAAGCGCCACCCCCGGGCTCATTGGCGCCATAGCCATCATACTCTGCACACAGGAAAACATCGGCTCGCCCGAGCACGCATGGCACTTAGGCGTCAGCTTGTTTATCATCCTTTTCACCCTCATAGGCAACGTCGTGTTTCGCATCAATGCAGCAGCGCTCCTCGTCCTCAGCGCACTTGCTGGCATCTTATTGCTATAGGGGTAGGCTATAGAACTCACCCTTAACATCGCCAACCGCTACTCGTCAATCGCTAATCACAATTATCTCCCCCCCATGCTCTACCCTATTGAAGATTTTTTCAGAAATTCCGAACGCTCCAGCTATCAAATATCGCCCGACGGCCTCCACCTTTCATTCATGGCCCCCTATGCCGAACGCATGAACATCTTCGTGCAACGCATCGGCAGCGACGAAGTTGTGCGCATCACGTCCGAAACACATCGTAGCATAGCCGGCTACATGTGGGCAAGCAACTCGCGCATCATCTTCATGAAGGACAACAACGGCGATGAAAACTATCAACTCTGGGGCGTAGGCCTCGATGGCGAAGACATGGTGGCATACACCAACTTCCCAGGCGTACGCACCACCATCATCGACGATCTCGACGAGGTGGAAGACGAAATCATCATCGGCATGAACAAACGCATGGCAGAAGTATTCGACCCCTATCGCCTCAACCTCAAGACAGGCAAACTCACTCTCCTTGCCGAAAATCCTGGCAATTGGCAAGGCTACGTCACCGACCATGCCGGACAGCTCAGAGCCACAACAGCCATCATCGATGGCGTCTACACACAAATTCTCTATCGCGACAACGACCACGAAGACTTCCGCCCCATCATCACCACAGATTTTAAAGAAAGCGTTGACTTCATGGAGTTCACACCCGACAACCAACACGTCTATGCCGCCACCAACGTCAATCGCGACAAGACCGTATTGGTACGTATGGACCCCGCCACCTGCAAAGAGCTCGAACTCCTGTACGAAAACGAGCACTACGACATCTCCAGCATATCCTACTCGCGCAAACGCAAAAAGCTCCTCGCCGTTTACTGCCAAGGCCACCGCAACCCCATTCGCCATTACTTCGACGACGAAGAAGCCCAGTTCAGAGAACTCCTTCGCACCTTCTTTGAAGGCAAGCGCTTCGGCATTGTTGATACCGACAAGGAGGAACAAAAATACCTCATCTACGTGGGTGGCGACCGCACCCGTGGCAGCTACTACTACTACGAAAAAGGCACACCCGCCCCCATTCTCCTTGCAGAAGTAGCCCCCTGGCTCAAAGAAGCCGACCTCGTAGAGATGCACGCCGTGAGCTACACCACGCGCGATGGCCTCAACATCGAAGCCTACCTCTCACTGCCCCACCCCTACGACCTCGCTACGGCCCGACAACTCCCCGTCATCATCAACCCACACGGAGGACCCTGGGCACGCGACACGTGGGGCTACTCCTCCGAAGTCCAGTTCTTCTGCAATCGCGGCTACGCCGTGTTCCAAATGAACTTCCGCGGTTCCACAGGCTATGGCCGCAAATTCCTCGAAGCCAGCTACAAGCAGTGGGGGCAAGCCATGCAAGACGATATCACCGACGGCGTCCGCTGGCTCATCAGCCAAGGCATCGCCGACCCTAAGCGCATTGCCATATATGGCGGTAGCTATGGCGGTTATGCCGCCCTCGCAGGCCTTTGCTTCACGCCCGACCTTTACGCTTGCGGCATCGACTATGTAGGCGTGTCAAACCTGCTCACGTTCATGAACACCATCCCACCCTACTGGCGACCACTCCAGCAGATGATGTACGAACAAATCGGACACCCCCAGCACGACTACGACATGCTCTGCCAATACAGCCCCGCCCTCCACAGCGAGCAAATCAAGGCGCCACTCTTCATCGCACAAGGTGCTAACGACCCACGCGTCAACAAAGCCGAAAGCGACCAAATGGTGCAAGCCCTGACCGACCGCGGCGTAGAAGTAGAATACATGGTAAAATACAACGAAGGCCACGGATTTAGCAACCAAGAAAACCGCTTCGACTTCTACCGAAAAGTAGAAGCATTCCTGGCAAAACATATTGGGGATTTTAAGTAAAAAAAGGGAGAGAACGTACTAACTATTTCAGCGCGTCCTCTCCTTTTTTTAAGGTGATTTCTATAAATCACTAAAGTTTTGCAAGTAAAAACAAGTAATCAATATGGGAAATTCAATCGATTTACAGACGAGTGGATATAACTAAATTACCCCCTTCAGTTCCCCCGACGGAGGGGACTGTAATAATAACAGGCTGTCCACCGCGGATGCTGTAGGGGCCACTTTATGTCGGCCCGTACGCCGTGAGGCGTAAAATAGTTTCCGGATGGCAAGACGCCGAAGGTGTCTCCGTTCAGTAACACTAAGTGCGAGCGAAAAGCGAGTACCCCCGGATTTCCAACCCAGCAAAGATGCACCCCGAAGGGTGTGCCCCATTAATAGGACCAGATGCTGGAGCATCCATTCTGGGTGCACACCGGGATATTTCTTCGCACCGGGGGTATTCGCTCCGCTCTGGTCCACCCGTTACTGAGCGGTGACGCCTTCAGCGTCATACCAGGTTAGCAACATTCGTACGTTGCATCACCACGGGCCGACATAAAGTGGCCCCTACACCATCCGGATGGTAGTTGTACTCTGTACGAATTAGTAAAACAAGTTAACGAGTAAACGAGTTGACCAGAAGCCAACCGGATGGTAGTTGTACTCTGTACTCTGTAAACTGTACTCTACAAAAAATCTCGTTGCTCTTTTTTCTGCTTTAGCAAATCAAAAAAAAATAAAAAAAATTGTTTTTCAATCGAAAATTAAGGTTTCAAGAGCAAAATCGTGAGTAAAATTTACGACATGCAAGATAGGAGAAAAGTTCTTTGATGTCGTACCTCCGATGTTTGAAGAAATTTAAACGACCTTTGAGGTAATTTTTGCCATTTTTAGAGCCAAAAAAGGGGAAAACCACATGGTTTCCCCCTTCGTATTGCAAAGATAATACATTTTCGCACGAAATCCAAATTTGCTTTGATTCATGTTTAATCAGCGTTTGTCTGCTTTACTGTCGCAAATTCTTACCTTTTCAGCGCAGCATTATGAAAATGGAATTCAAAATGAGGTGCACCCTTCAGATAAGAAAACCGGAAAAAATCTTATTATTTGTCCAAAGAAAATCGTTTTATCGGTTTAACCTTTCTAATGCTAAAATCCACATGCAGAACTTAAGGTAGGTTAGCTCAATAAGTACCTACTGAAATATTTTCTGACCATTTTTGATAACAATTCCCTTAGTATTGAGAGCAACTCTGAGCCCATCCAAATTATAGGTAATGTTGCAACTTGTATTAGAAGTCAGGTCTGCCACCTTCACGACCGAAGTTGTGGCAGTCGCAATTTTATAAAGTGCGTATGAATTAGACGCAACATCATAACACGATACATAAAAATTACCGTTAATTGCTACAACAGTGCCTAAATCCTTTATCCCAACCAACGTCTTCTTTACATCTCCATTAAGCGAAACTATATCTATTCCTGTATGCTTTACACCCCCATAGACTTTTTGGCGAAACAGTGTAAAGACAATACCACCTGACGCAGAGTCGTAATCGCGTGTGTAATAATCACATTGCTCACCCCCTATTATTATATTAGGCATATCGGACACAACTCCATCACCTTTATCATCTGTAGCACAATAAGACAATGGCATTATCTCGTAGTGTCTGCGCATAAATTCAAAATCTTCGTCATCATCAAACAAGGTCTGAGAGAGATACATTGATCGCGAATGGTAATTATTATTATCCTCGTAGACTTCTGGCGATAAGATGTCTTCATTGTAAGTACTGACTGCTTCTGTAACATCACTAACTTGGGTCCATTCATCGAGGAAATATCCTTCCTCGCCCGATGAAGCACGAGTACCACCATTATTATATGGCATAAAATATCGGCGCTGCGATATAACAGTTCTTTTTGTATAATTTAAGACTTGTGCTTCAATTTCAGATTGAGTAACGACATTTACGTTATCATCAAAAATCGTAAACCAAGTCCTGCCCGACTCATAATCGTACTTATAGCTATACATGAAAGCGGTACCATCGGATGTAAGCTTTGAAGGCACAAAATACAAATCACCACCATCATAGGTTACAGCAGGCTCTATCTGCGAGAAAGCATTAATAGAGAACACAAAAAACAAAACTGATAATAAATTCTTCATAGTTGTAGGTTTGATGATTAATCATTCCATTGTCACGAACGCAAATATAGGAATATCGTGCGAAAAAAGGAACCTAATTATCGCAAACTATCCTCAATTCCGACGAATAGTATTTTCTACAACATAGTTTTAGGGGAAAATACGATTAATTTTGTAAAAAAATGAGATTTTGCTTGCGGGTTTCAATTGCATTATTGTACATTTGCCGTCAGAGAAACTTAACTATTAACTAATCACCTCAATTTAATCACCTTTATGAAAAAGATTATTTTCAGCGGCGCAATGCTCGTATTGGCAGCCAGCACTCTTTGCACATCATGTATCGGTACATTCACTTTGTTCAATAAATATGCAGCTTGGGTTCGCAACGTAACAGACAACAAGTATCTCAATGCTATTATCGGCTTCGTGCTTTCGCCGGCTTATGGTATCTGCCTTTTCATTGACTCTATCGTGCTCAACTCTGTAGAGTTCTGGACAGGCGAACAACTCCTCGCTAATGCAGGACAGACAACTCCTATGGTGGGCGCAAATGGCGACTTCTACTTGCTCACAACTACTGAAACCGGCTACACTATCAGCAACGAAACTACTAAGGAGGTGGCTTACCTCCACTTCGACAACGATAACAAGCTTTGGAGCTACGAAGCCAACGGCGTGACAAGCCCCTTGGTAAAGGTGAATGCAGACCAGACTTTGACAGTTTATGCTGCTGACGGAACTGAAACTGTCGTTACGAACGACGCTGAAGGTTTGGCTACTTTGAAGGCTCAGGTATCGCCTGCTATCCCTTATATGGCTGCGAATTAGTAGACAAGTTATTAGGTACAAGTAGACGAGAAAGTTAGACATAAACGCTAATATCCTACGTGGTCGTTCATATTGAATTGCCCCAAAGGAGGGCGTTGCTTCAACCTTACAACGTAAAAAGTAATTTTTGTTTCATAATTTGAAAAGGTCTGCACCCCAATCGTGTATTGGAACGCAGACCTTTTTTTTATTTTGCCCAAAAAACATTGTGGCTATAAAAATGCCAAACACATCAAAACAGGTTGTCCCACTCGCTGCAGAGCTGCTCCACTGAGTCGAAAACGATGTCGGCACCTTCATCAAGGAGTGCTTCGGGCTTTAGCGGACCCGTGTTGACGGCAATGGTAAAAATACCTGCCGCCTTAGCCGAACGTACGCCCAGGGGCGCATTTTCTACTACGATGGCCTGCGCGGCATCAATGCCTGCACGCTCCAACGCCATGAGATAGGGCTCGGGGTGGGGCTTGCCATGCTTAACGTCTTTACTGGAAATGATGCGTGCAGCCTCGAAGACTCCGGGAAAATTGTTCTGAATGCGCGAGAGCAGGGAGTCTTGCCCACTGCCCGTCACGACAAACGCAGGAATGCCTTGCGCTGCAATCTTAAGCAGGAGCTCCAGCGCTCCGGGCATGCGTTCTGCCTCGGGATACTTGTTGAACTCCACACACTTAGCAGCGTAGATATCATCAATCTCTTGCTGCGTAGCATCGCGGCCAAAGGTGCGCTGCATGAGCATGTTTATCGTGGAAAATCCTGTACGGCCCTCATTCATGAAGACCTCCTCGTAAGGAAAGTCGAAACCGAAGCGCTTGGCTGTTAGCTCCCACGACTTGGCATGGGCAGGCATGCTGTCGAAGAGCACTCCGTCCATATCGAAAAAGACTGCGCTCGGAAGATGGTGTAGCTTCATCTGTATAGTTTGCAACAATGCTCCCACACAGTCGGTCGTCAACATGCATGGGAGCATCGTAAGTGTGATGTTAGTATGATTTTAAATCGTCAAGGGCTTAGATGCGTGCCTTAATAGCCTCTGTTTCCGCTTCGTAGCCGGGCTTGCCGAGGAGGGCAAACATATTGCGCTTGTAGTCCTCTACACCGGGTTGGTCGAAGGGATTCACGTTGAGGAGCAAGCCGCTGATACCACAACCTACTTCGAAGAAATAGATGAGCTGACCAATGTTGTACTCATCGAGCTTTGACATCACGATGCGCAAGTTGGGCACACCGCCATCTACGTGGGCTAGGAGCGTGCCGAGTTCGGCCATCTTGTTGACTTCGTCCACGCGCTTGCCTTCGAGGAAGTTAAGGCCATCGAGGTTTTCGTCGTCGTGGGGAAAGAGGAGTGTGTGGCGCTGTTCTTCAACAGAGATAACCGTTTCGAACACAGTGCGTTCGCCATCCTGAATCCACTGACCCATAGAGTGAAGGTCAGTAGAGAAGTCTACGGCTGCGGGGAAGATGCCCTTGTGCTGCTTACCTTCGCTTTCGCCATAGAGCTGCTTCCACCATTCGTTTACGTAGTGGAGCTTGGGCTGATAGTTCACCATGATTTCAATCTTCTTGCCATCCTGGTAGAGCGCATTGCGCACTGCTGCATACATAGCTGCGGGGTTCTCCTGCATGGGAACGTCAGTTGCTGTGAGCTTTTCCATATCAGCAGCACCCTTTACAAGAGCTTCAATGTCGAAACCAGCGCAAGCGATGGGAAGAAGACCTACGGGTGTGAGCACAGAGAAACGTCCGCCCACATTGTCGGGGATGATAAAGCTCTTATAGCCTTCCTTGTCAGCTGTAACGCGAGCTGCACCACGCTTAGCATCTGTAATGGCTACGATTACCTTACGAGCCATGTCCTTGCCACGCTGCTCTTCGCACTGACGCTTGAGGAGGCGGAAGGCGAGGGCTGTTTCGGTGGTTGTGCCCGACTTAGAGATGTTGATTACACCAAACTTACGATTCTTGAGGTATTCTGTAAGTTCGTAAAGGTAATCTTCGCCAATATTATTACCTGCAAAGAGGATTACGGGATTCTTGCCGTCGTTTACCAACCACTCGAAGCTGTTGCCGAGTGCTTCGATAATGGCGCGCGCACCAAGATAGCTACCGCCAATACCTGCAACTACGATTGTGTCGCAGTTTTCGCGGAGTTCGCGTGCTGTAGCGTTGATGTCTGCCAACTCTTCAGCTGTGATAGAGGAAGGAAGGTGAAGCCAACCCAAGAAGTCATTGCCAGCACATGTACCATCTTCGAGTGCTTGGCGTGCAGCCTTTACCTGAGGCTCCATAGCTGCAACTACACCTTCGCCGAGGAAGGAAGTAGCCTTAGAAATATCAAGTTTAATCATATTGAGTATGTATATTTATTGTATTCGAGTACAAAATTACTGGATTTAAAGGGATGCGCAAAATAAAACTCTTTGGAATTTGCACGATTAGGCGCAGTAACGTAAATTTGCCATGCATTTTGAAATAAGCCAGTTTTCAATCATCAATCCCAAATAGCAAAACACTCATTAATTATATATTACGTATGGAATATAAAAAAGTTTACACACCAGAGGAACTTCACGAAATAAAGACATGGTACCAAGAGCATATGGAGGAACTCCCCCCCTCGCTCGAGCTTAATGCAGCAACCAACATCAAGGACCTAAAGAAAACAATCGGCGCTTACTTCGAAATGCTCAACATGCACCACGAGAATCCTACTTACGGTGCGCAGATTCATCATTTATTCAAAATACGCGAAAGACTTATTGAATTGGGCTTGTTCTCCTAACTTATATGCTTGAGCGCTCACTCATTATATATAATGTGGTGAGCGCGTTTTGCTTTTTCCTCTTCGGGCATTTGTAGCGCCATCCAGTGGAGTGCCTGTTCGCGCGATACGTTATCTCGCTTCATCACTCGCTGAATGCGTGTTTCGGTGGAAGCCGTAACAAGAATAACTTCGTCAACAAACGCATCAAAACCCGTTTCGTAGAGCAACGCACATTCCATATATACGTCTTTCTTTTGCTTTAACTGCCGAACTGTCCATGCTTTAAATTCCTCTGCCACACGTGGGTGCACAATTGCATTCACACGCTGAGCATACTCATCGCCACGGCAAATATAAGCAGCCAAGACCTTCTTTTGCAACACTCCATCTGCGTCGTACACACCATCTCCCACCAATTCCGTCAATAGCTTGCGCACATCGGGATGCGAACGAATAATCTTCTTCGCCTCGTCATCACAATAAAAGATGACATGCCCCTGCGCCTCTAATTGCTTGCAATAAAAACTCTTGCCAGCTCCAATACCACCTGTGATTGCGTAAATCATAAATCCGAAATATCTTCAATCAAATATTCTACCTCCGACTGCTGCAATCTTATGCCAAACACATTGTCGGGTACGTTCAAAAGCTTTAAGCTGCAAGTCTGTGCATTAGGATTTGATGCTAAGTCAGCCCCATCAACAACAAGTCTGAAATCATCAACCGAGACATCTCGATAATCCTGCGTACCTACCTGAAACGTAATGTTCACTTTCATAGGGAATGTACGAAGTCGCTTGTTGGCAGCAAAGTTCACAACTTCAATGGGCAACGACAAGGTTTTCTCCACCAAGCGGTCGACGGTATATTCCAATCGTGCCGTATCGGGAATTACTTTAATGCCCTTCTGCTTTTGCAAATTCATCAAAATACTGCCATCTTTATCAACATCACTTAAGTACAAAGGCTCATTAAGTGCCACTGTAATAGTATCAAGCGTTTGTTCTATCGCATAAATTGTAACAGCTGAGGGAGTTATCTTTTGCGAACGTACATAAAAACCATCTGCTGTCTGAATCTTCCCTTGAAACTGAATCGCCACTTCCTTTTTTGCTCCGAAACTATAATAATACTCTATCGTATCGGGCATCAACGAAAGCAATTCCGTATTAGGTTTCAACTCCTTACGGATACTGCTCATCACATCTTCCTGCGGCACATTGACATGGCACGTAGGATTGGCATAATTTGCAAAGTTCACAGTTGCAGTAGGAGTAGAGCGGAGATAACGATAATAGAAGAGCAAACTATTCTCAGCCTTCATGCGCACTCTTACGTGAGGGGGCAATTCGGTAGTGACAACAACGTTTTCGGGAACATTTGTAAGCTTCAAAGGATAAGTCATCTCCACTGTTTGCACCTCCTTCGACACTTCAAAAAACCAAAAGGCTGTTGACACCCCAAGAAAGAACAAGAAAGTCAGGAATGTCTTTCCTCTTAAAAAAGCAAGGACATTTCTGACTTTATTGATTATGTAGATGAAAACATTCATCATAACAAGATTGAGGACTAATTACTTTGAAGCACCTACCTGTTCTGTCATAGGATTAATGCCATCCTTGTGCATCTTAATGCGTACGCCAGGAGCCACTTCAATCACCACCTTGTTGTTTTGCCAATCAAGTTCGCGAACTACGCCGTAAATACCACCGATTGTCACAACTTCTTGTCCTACAGCAAGAGAGTTTCTGAAGTTTTGAATTTCCTTTTGTTTCTTTTGCTGAGGGCGAATCATGAAGAAATACATAATTGCGAACATCGCTACAATCATCAAAATCATAGACCATCCGCCACCCTGTGCAGCTTGCATGAATGAAATAGACATCATTGTTTTTTGTAAGTTTAAAGATTAATTATTTGTGTTTTTATTACGTCAAGTACACCCTTTTTTTTACCTACTTCTGCATCCCACCAAATCACTTCTTAGTGCGCGAAATTGATTTCAGCAAAAGTCCATCAGTGCGCAGGCGCTTAACAATGCCATCAAGCATACCGTTTACGAAACTTGCGCTACGTGGTGTGCTATAATATTTTGCCAGCTCAACATATTCGTTGATACTCACGCCTACCGGAATATCTGTAAAAGTAAGCATTTCGGCCAAAGCTGTCTGCATAATAACAATATCCATCAAGGCTATGCGCTCAAAATCCCAAGTTTTTGACTGTTCCTTAATATATTGCTGCAACTCTTCGCGGCGCACAACAGCCTCTGTAATCAAACGCATTGCAAACTGACGGTCGGCATCGTCCATAAACTGAGGATAAAGTTCGTGGTCGGGCTTCGTATCTTCTGTAAACTGGAAAAGCGTCTTTACGATAAAATTGTCAATACTTATTTTATCATCATTCCAATAAATACTCTGCTCCTCAATCGAATTGTCGAAGATGTCACTATTAATTACAACCGCTTTGTACAAACGACGAATAAGTTCGTTATCTGCAGCATAAGAATAATCACCACGATCAACATAATTGCTAAAGATTTCGTGCTCTACAAACGCATTATAAAGTTGCTTAACAATAATATCTTCGTCGTGCCATGCTTTCTTCTCTTGTTCGATGTAATTAAGCAAAAACTCATTTTCAGCCAACTGCTTTAGAAGCAAGTTCTCAGCCAATAATTTATCGTTCGAATTATCATGAGGAGCAATGCCCAATCGCTGACTACGCAAGATGCGCGCTTCTTCCTTACGCTCAGCCATACGCTTCACCTCAACAAGCAAAGTCAAAATATACTTATAGAGATCGTATGTCTTGGCTAAACTAAACGCCAACTCATTTTCAACACTCTTGACAGTAAGGTTGCTCTGCTGAGATGCATAAACAAGCTGTACAACCTTTATTCTAATTAATTCACGATTAATCATGTGGCTTTAAATCTGAAATAAATACAACTCTGCAAAGGTACAAATTTATTGTGAAACTAATTCGATTGAAGCTGTTTTTCTAAAATTATAAGGCTGAAATCTGCACTTTGAAGGCTACTATGCAGTTTTTTTATGAAATTATTGCAACTGCATTTGGCAGTTTAGAAAAAACGTTGCAATTTCGCTGAAAATTTAGTTTATCAATTACGAACCCTTTCGAAAAATTATGATTAAAAACGAAGCCGAAATCCTTTTCAGCAAGTCTGTAAAAGCAGGCAAGCGCATTTATTATATTGACGTGAAGCGCGACCGTCATGAAGAATTGTATTTGTCGATTACCGAAAGCAAGCGCGTAAAAGACGGTACAGAAGAGATACGCCCCGTATTCGAGAAACATAAGATTTTCCTTTACCGCGAAGACCTTGAAAAGTTCCTCGAAGCATTCAACGAAGCCGCCGACTTCACAGTAGAACAGCAACCCGTGTCACCCCGAGCTGCACGCAGAGCACAGTACGTGCCCAACGAAGAAAATGAAGAAGGCGAAAACTTCGAAGAAAATGAAATCAAATTGGGCGATATCGAATTCTAACCAATCCGATATTTGATTCAATTAAAGTATCTACCTATCAAGAGGTTGTGTCAAAGTGCAATATTGGCGCAACCTCTTGCGATTTATATTCTCCACCCTACCCTCAAAAAAATCATCCTTTATCTAATAATGAAAAAACTACTCACTACGCTGCTCATAATTTGCACCTTCACTATAGCGAAAGCACAAATGCTATTCGTCCCTGCTGATAGTATCATACTATGGGCACAAGATGATACAAACTTTCGTACGATAACTCAAAAAATAAGCCCATCGCTCACAGAGCACATTTCACAAGCAAAGCTCAACGACGACCTAAGCATATTAAAGGAATCATGGGCCAAACGTATCCCCCTGAAACAAAAAACTTCCAATCTTGGCTACGAAGCAGCCAACCAGCTCTATACAGCCGCTCAACTACTACGCCACACGAGCGATGCCACATATGCTCGTGCAATCCAGAATCTTGCATTTTTCCCACTGCTTCACAGCGCAAAGACTTCTGCATCTATGCCAGAGCGCTTCGCGGCTGCACAAGCATTAACGAACGCCATCAGCACAACTTATGCTACGGAAGGCAACAAATTCTTTATCAACTACTACGCCAACTCCTCTGCTTTTATTAAAACAGATAGCCTCAACTTTCAAATTGATGCCATCACCACCATGCCTTACGAACGCCGCGTAAAACTTCGCTTTTCACGCATCAAACCCTCTACAGGCATCCGCTTTAAAGTATATCTTCAACTTCCAGAAGGCAATTGGAACGAACGCAACCTTCCTATCTTCTGCAATGGTCACGACACAAGATACAAACTAGAAAACGGCTATGCCGTCATCGAAAATCTTTGGCAAAGTGGCTACGAAATTTATTTTGACCTCCCCACTCCGCTCTACCTTGAAGCCGATTAAGAAGCAGCCTTTTATTATCGAACCATGAAAAGAATCCTCAAACTTGCGCTTATTATAACACTCACACAAGCCATACACATACTCCCCGCAACTTCGCAAACCATAATCGACCTCAACAAGGGCGGCAATGTCCGCTCCAAAAACATACGAGATTATGACATTGCGATAGACCGTCATCAACAGCTGCAAGACTCCCTTAAATACGTCGAACTTATCACACGAGGATTCAATGCACTCCACACCGACTCACTCCAACAAGCTAAAACCTATTTTGATGAAGCTTTAAAACTACGCCCCGAAGCTACAGGCAACTATATCATCCGACAGCAGCTCGCAAAAATTGCCGAGGCAAAGGGCGACCTCACAGAGGCTGCTAAAATCTACACTCAAATACTAAAACAACAGCCTAATCTACACGAGATACGCGCCGATAGAGCAGCCATTTACTTACAAATCCATCATTTCAAAGAAGCCAAGGAAGACTGCGAAATTTTATTCAACCAATCCCCACTTCCAATCTCTGCCGAACACCTATACTTCATGCGCGCCACAGCCCACACAGGTCTGCGCCACTTTGAAGATGCACGCAAAGATTATGAGCACGTGCTCCGCCTCAATCCGAAACACCCAAGTGCTCCCATCCTACTTGCCCTACTATTCCATGACAATGGGCAAACAAACAAAGCGCTCAATCTGCTCAACCTACACCTACAAGCACAACCCGAAAATATCGATGCACTCACGCTTCGCGCTTCATTCGAAATGGAACTTTCGCACTACGAAGCAGCACGAGTTGATCTCGACAAAGCTATCAGCCTTGCTCCAAACACCCCCGAATTATACCTTGAAAGAGCAACGTGTTTAGACAAGTTAGGACACAAAGACAGCGCACAACGCGACCGCTTAAAAGCCCAAAAACTCAGAAGCTCTCAACAACACTCGAAATACTAATCTATGAGAAAATACATCTTGTTTTTCATAATATGTTGCGCCACAGCCATTAGCACCCAAGCTTACACAATACCAAGAGAATATCGCGCAGTGTGGCTCACAACATATCTTAATCTTGATTGGCCGCTCAAGCCTGCCACTACACCCGAAGGAGCCGAGCGCCAAAAACAAGAACTTTGCACTATGCTCGACCAATTTGTAGCTGCAGGTCTCAACACCGTATTCGTACAAGCACGAATGCGCTCAACCGTTGCCTACACATCAGCCTACGAACCATGGGACGAGGCTTTCACAGGAACACCAGGAAAAGCCCCCCTCTACGATCCCTTAGCCTTCGCTATCGAAGAATGCCACAAGCGTGGTCTTGAATGCCATGCTTGGGTAGTAGTATTCCCGATAAACAAAGTCCCTACAGCCAAACAATTAGGTAAAAAAGCCCTCTCACGCATACGCCCCGACTTATGCCAGCGTTGCGGCGACCTTTGGATGATGGACCCTGGCATACCAGGCACAGCCGACTATTTGGCTAATATATGCAAGGAAATAGTAGAGAATTATGCTGTAGATGGTATCCACCTTGACTACATCCGCTACCCCGAACGCGAAGTCAGATTTAACGACAATCAAACGTATCGCAAATATGGAAAAGGTTGGAAAAACAAAGCAGAATGGCGTCGCAACAACGTCACGCGCTGTGTTCAGGCCATCCACGATGCTGTAAAAAGTGTGCGTCCATGGGTGCGCCTCAGCTGTGCACCCATAGGAAAACACGACGATCTGCCACGCCAGAGCAGCTATGGCTGGAATGCACGCACTGCTGTAAGTCAGGATGCCCAGCAGTGGCTTAAAACAGGACTGATGGACGCACTGTTCCCCATGATGTATTTTGACGGCAAACATTTTTATCCTTTCGCCGTCGATTGGCAGGAAAATTCTTATGGCCGCCCCGTAGTGCCAGGGTTGGGTATTTATTTCTTAAACAAGAAATTGCGCGACTGGCCTCTCGAAGTAGTCCAACGTCAGATGAACGTAGCTCGACAACTCGGTATGGGTGGACAAGCCTTCTTTAGAGCGAAATTCCTGATTGACAACGAAAAAGGATTATACGACTGGACAAAAAACAGTTTTTACGCCACCCCCGCTTTCACCCCTCCCATGACATGGAGCGACAGCATAGCACCCGAAGCTCCAAAAGTTAAAGTCCAACAAAGCTGTTACTCACTAAATCTTACGTGGAACGAAGTGCAGGATGCCACACCAATTTATTACAATGTGTACCGCATAGATTCAGAGTCGTCAACCCCGAATTTACTCCAAAGCAAGCTACAGGAAACATCCTATGCCTACACACCAGCATTGCCTAGCCACCTCTACTCACACTATGCAGTGACAGCGGTTGATGCTTATGGCAATGAATCAGATTTTATCCCCTCCTCCGTTGAAAATGAGCGTGCCGATTTGAAAAAATCACAACTTTCAGCAGAAGAAAGATTGAAAAAAGCACAAGAATTATTGGTCAGCAAAAAATAAATTCGTAATTTTGCAGCCGATTTAGAGTCCAACGGGGCAAAACAAGCGAGTTCAAAAGAACTACGCCTCCTGGAAAAATCCGTTTAAACATATTTATTAATAATGTACGCAATCGTAGAGATTAACGGTCAGCAGTTTAAGGTGGAAGAAGGCAAGAAGCTCTTCGTTAACCACATTCAGAACGCAGAAAGCGGTCAGGCTGTTGAATTTGAAAAGGTGTTGTTGGTAGACAACGAAGGCCAGGTAACAATTGGCGCTCCTGTAGTAGAAGGCGCTAAGGTAGTATGCGAAGTAGTATCTCCCCTCGTAAAGGGTGACAAGGTACTCGTTTTCCACAAGAAGCGTCGCAAGGGCTATCGCAAGCTCAATGGTTATCGTCACCAGTACACAGAATTGACAATCAAAAACGTAATTGCTTAACCCCTTAAAATTTTAGAAGAAAATGGCACATAAAAAAGGTGTTGGTAGTTCTAAGAACGGCCGTGAATCAGCTTCACAAAGATTAGGTGTTAAGATCTGGGGTGGTCAGACTTGCATCGCAGGTAACAT
>JAZLDQ010000038.1:0-24867 GCA_045614785.1 Alloprevotella sp. | reverse complement strand
AGATTTGAAGGAATATATTGAATGGTATAACAATAAAAGAATAAAAATGAGGTTAAAAGGAATGAGCCCGGTGCAATACCGAGCTCAATTCTTTAAAAATAAATAACGTGTTTAACGTCTAACTTTTGGGGGGCACTTCACTTTGGCATACCCTCTCTGGCGCTTACTTTTTTATTTTTTTGCACTAAGGATTATTCTACACCCAGATATCCCTGTTCTTTGAGTTGGGCTACCATCTCTTCGAGCTCGCCATACCAGGTTTCGCCAAAGCGCTTGATGAGTGGTTCCTTGAGGAACTTCCACACGGGGAGGTTGAGCTCGCGCCCTTTCTTTACAGCATCGCGACATACGTTCCAGCGGTGGTAGTTGAGCGCTGCGGTACCGTCGGAGAGTGTCTTTTCGCGGATAGGATAGAGGTAGCAGGATATGGGTTTGCACCATGTAGTTTTACCTGCTCTGAAGGCGCGCTCTGTAGCGCAGAGGCATGTGCCGTCGGGAGAGTAACAGGTGAAGCAGCAGTCCTTGTTGTCAACAATGCTGGTGACAAGGTCGCCTTCCTGGTCAGTATATGCCACACCTTGCTCCTCAAGCACTTTGAGGGCCTTGGGCGAAAGGTCATCTACGATGTGTTCCACAACGTTTTCGAGCTCTGCAATTTCTTCTACGGTGACAGGAGCGCCAGCATCACCTTCTATGCAACAGATGCCCTTGCAGGCTTCGAGGTCGCAGCAGAATTTTTCGGTGATGATGTCCGACGTGAGGAGCACATCGCCCACTTGAAGTATCGGGGGGAGTGAATATCTCATGAGGATGTTTATTGATGATGATTGGAAAAAGTAGGGGGTTACTCACTCAGCACTTGTAGTGCTCGCTGCACTATGTCGTCGCGCTCGTTGGTGAGTTGCATGTACTCGTTGCGATTCCACAGGTCGTAGGCCACCAATGCGCGGAGCATAAAGGTGAGTTGCTCCCTCGTCGCAGCCAGTTCGGCATCGTCTTTGGCGGTGATTTTCTTCTTTGCAGCCTCGTCGAGAATGGTATTAAGAAACGATTCGGGCACTATGTAGCGGCTCTTAAAGTCGTCGAACGTCTTAAATTCATTGTTGAGCGCCTTGCGATTTTTGTCCATGTAGCGAGTGAGGTTGAGCATGATGAGGTTGTTGCGCGAAATGCTGCGGTACATGGTGGTGAATTGCGCTGTGTCGAGCGGTACGAAGATGTCGGGCATGATACCTCCGCCCCCATATACCTTTCGCCCTTTGACAAGTGTGGTATATACCTTTGTAGAGTCGAGGCGTATGCTGTCAACACAAGTGAGCTCGCCGTGAGTATAGCGATTCTCAAGGTCGTCGCTATAGGCTTTTTTGTTACCTTTTTCGTAAGGCTTTTGGATGCAACGACCTGAGGGAGTGAAGTAGTGTGAAGTTGTGAGGCGAATCATAGAGCCATCGGGGAGCATGAGAGGGCGCTGTACGAGCCCTTTGCCAAAGGTGCGGCGACCAATAATCGTTGCGCGGTCGTGGTCCTGAAGCGCTCCACTCACGATTTCTGAGGCTGAGGCTGAATATTCATCCACCAAAACAACAACTCGTCCCTCGGTGAAGCCTCCATTGCCCGTTGCATTAAGTGTTTGCTTGGGCTGTGTGCGCCCTTCCGTATAGACAATAAGGTCGCCTCGTTTCAAGAATTGGCTGGCCACTTCTGCCGCAGCTCCTAGGTAGCCCCCTCCATTGAGTTTTAGGTCGAGGATGAGGTCTTTCATTCCTTGCGACTTGAGGAGTGCTATCTTTTCGCTGACTTCCTGGCCTGATGTAGCTCCGAAGCGTTCCAGGTAAATATATCCGATGGTGGGCGTAATCATGTAGGCGGCATCAACGGTGTGGATGGGAATCTTGTCGCGCACAACGTCGAAAAAGAGCGTGTCGGACACGCCCTGGCGTACAACCTTGAGGCGTGCAGTGGTGCCTTTCTTTCCGCGTAGGTTGTCCATGATGCTATCCTGTGGCATTTTGACGCCTGCAATCACCACGTCGTTGCACGAAGTGATGCGGTCGCCAGCGATGATGCCAGCCTTTTGGCTCGGCCCCTTGGCGATGGCTTGAGAGACGACAAGCGTGTCATCCACCATGCGAAATTGCACTCCAATACCTTCGAAATTACCTTCGAGGGGCTCGTTGAGCTTCTTGGTCTCTTTGGCATTAGTGTAAGAAGAGTGGGGATCGAGCTTTTCGAGCATGCCAATGATGGCATCTTCCACTAGCTTGTTTTCATCAACGCTGTCAACATAGAGATTGGCTATGTACATCTCTGCCATTTGCAACTTTTTTAATAGCTGGTAGTTTATCTCTTGTTGTGCGTGGAGCGAAATGCTGAGCAGTATGGAAAGAAATATGGTTAAAAAATGCTTCATGTTCGGGGTGTGGCTGAGGGGGGGAGAAATTCGGTGACATCTTTGCCGAAGCGCAGGAGTTCGCGAACGACGCTCGATGAAATACTCATGTACTGAGGTTCGGTGAAGAGCAATACAGTTTCAACGCCTGCTAATCGTTCGTTCATCGCTGCAATGTCACGTTCGTATTCGAAGTCCTTCACAGAGCGGATGCCGCGCAAGATGAAGGCGGCATTTTCGCGGCGTGCGAGGTCAACGGTAAGATCGTTGTAGGCCACCACTTTTATGCGTGGTTCATTAGCATAAATGTCGCGGATAGCCTGCACGCGCTCTTCGTTGGTGTAGAGCGTGCGTTTGTTGTCGTTCACACCAACTCCGATGACGATGCGGTCGAAGAGAGGCAGCCCTCTATTGACGATGCTGGCGTGCCCAACAGTGAAGGGGTCGAATGTACCTGGAAATATTGCGGTCTTCATTGTTCGGATGTGGGTTGCTTATTCGTAGATATCCTCTTGAGCGAGGTCTTCTTCCACGACGAGGTTATCGATGATAAAGCCCTGGCGTTCCATGGTGTTCTTGCCCATGTAGTATTCCAAGAGTTCTTTCACCTTATCGCTTTTGTGGAGCGTGAGGGGCTCGAGGCGCATTTCGGGGCCAATGAAATGAATGAATTCATCGGGCGAAATCTCACCAAGACCTTTGAATCGTGTGATTTCGGGGTTGGGGGAGAGGCGTTCGATGGCTTCGATGCGCTCTTCTTCGGAGTAGCAGTAGATGGTCTCATACTCTGCGCGGTCGCTCGACTTGGCTTTTTTGAGTACTGCTGCGCCTGCGTTGTTGTCGCCTGCATTATTGGCTGCAACGCGCTCTTTGCGCTCCTTGCGTTTCTTGTTGCGAACGCGGAAGAGCGGTGTCTGCAGAATATAGACGTGTCCCTTCTTAATAAGGTCGGGGAAGAATTGTAGGAAGAAGGTCATCATCAGCAATCTGATGTGCATACCATCGACATCGGCATCGGTAGCGATGATTACCTTGTTGTAGCGCAATCCGTCGAGGCCTTCTTCTATATTGAGAGCAGCCTGAAGGAGGTTGAATTCCTCGTTTTCATAGACCACCTTTTTAGTAAGCCCGAAGCAGTTGAGGGGTTTACCGCGGAGCGAGAATACAGCTTGCAGATTCACGTCGCGGCATTTTGTGATACTACCGCTTGCAGAGTTACCCTCGGTGATGAAGATGGAGCTATCGAGGCGAGGGTCGTTGACGTCTTCTTCGCCTTTCTTGGCCTTTGGAGGCGCGTCGTTGAGGTGCACACGGCAGTCGCGCAGCTTGCGGTTGTGGAGATTGGCCTTCTTGGCACGTTCGCGGGCGAGCTTTGTAACGCCGGCTATTGCCTTACGTTCCTTTTCGCTCTCCACGATTTTTTGCTGTATTACCTCGGCTACGTCAAGGTTGCGGTGGAGATAATTATCAACGTTTGACTTTATGAAATCTCCCACAAACTTGTTCACGCTAACGCCCGACAGGGGGAATGGATTACCTTGCGAATCCTTGTCGGGGGCCATGACGAGCGAACCGAGCTTAATCTTCGTTTGACTTTCGAAGAGGGGTTCGATAACGCGAACGGCGATAGCTGCTACCAGACCGTTGCGCACGTCCTGGACATCGTAGTTCTTGCCGTAAAACTCCTTGATGGTGCGGGCTATATGCTCCTTAAATGCACTTTGGTGCGTGCCGCCCTGCGTGGTGTGCTGACCATTTACGTAGGAGTAGTATTCTTCGCCATATTGTCCGGTATGTGTGAAGGCAATGTCTATGCCTTCGCCCTTGATGTGAACGATAGGGTAGAGCGCAGGGGCGGTAAGGTTGTCAGTGAGCAAGTCCTCCAATCCGTTGCGGCTGATGATACGGCGTCCATTGTAGGTAATCGTCAGTCCGCTGTTGAGATAGGTGTAGTTGCGCAACATGAACTCTACAAATTCGCCGTGGAAACGGTAGTGCTTGAAGAGGGTTGCGTCGGGCTCAAAGTAGATAAACGTTCCGTCCTCTTCTTCAGTGGCAGCATACACGTCGTTGACGAGCTTGCCGCATTCGAAGGTGGCTTCGTGCATCTGGCCTTCGCGCACAGAGCGTGCTATAAATTTGCTGCTCAATGCGTTAACAGCCTTAAGGCCGACCCCATTGAGGCCGACCGATGCGGTGAAGACGGAGGTGTCGTATTTACCACCCGTATTGAGCTGCGATACGGCAGGAATAAGTGCCCCCAAGGGGATGCCGCGTCCGTAGTCGCGGATGGCGCACGATTTATCGTTTTCGATGTCAACTTCAATGCGCTTGCCAAAGCCTTCGTTGAATTCGTCAATCGAATTGTCGATGGTTTCCTTTAGCAATACGTAGATACCGTCTTCAGCGTGTGAGCCATCGCCGAGGCGTCCGATATACATACCGGGACGCATGCGGATATGCTCTGTGCCTTCGAGGTGGCGTATCTTACTTTCGTCGTAGTTGACAACAGGTTTTTGAATAGTTTCTTCCATAGTGGGGAGGTGGGCTTTTTGCCGACCCAGATGGTATAAGGTTGGTTTGAGGTGCTACAAGGCTGCACAGATGTTTTGTTTTCTCACATCGCAAAGTTATAACGTTGCCTTGAAGCAGCGGCGGCGTTTGTGGTCTTCTGTCTTGAAATACTGCCACTGGTTTGCCACCTTGTCATTCTCTTCTAATTGGGGGTTTGACTCTGCATATTCAAATCCCATCTGCTGATAAATGGGGATGAGGTCGCAGAAAAGGGGAGCGTTCACGCCCTTACTTTGATAGTCGGGGCGCACAGCCACGAGGAGCAGGTCGAGCACGTGTGACTTTTTCCAGGTAAGAGCTTTGAGGAAGTGCCACCAGCCGAAGGGGAAAAGCTTACCCTTCGATTTCTGCAAGGCCTCAGAGAGTGAAGGCATGGAAACACCCACTGCAATCACTTCGCCTTCTTCGTTCTCAACGATAGTCACCATGCGGAGGTCGAGCACGGGCACGTAAGCCTTGACGTAATAGTCAATCTGCTTTTCTGAAAGGCGTGAGAAGCCGAAAAGCGGAGTATAGGAGTCGTTGATTAAGCGGAAAATGTCGTGAACAACTCCTGAGCGCATCACTTCCCATTTGCTCTTGAACTTACGAATGTGGAGACCGTACTTCTTTAGTACAATATCGGAGATGCGCTTATGCTTTTCGGGCACAGCCTCGGGGATATAGATTTTGCGTTCTACCCAGTCGGTAGCCTTCTCCATTCCGAGGGCTTCCATGTGCTTAGGGTAGTAGGGGTAGTTATAGATTGTGGCCATCGTCGACAGTTGGTCGAAACCTTCGATGAGCATACCCTCGGGATCGAGGTCTGTAAAGCCCAAGGGGCCTTCAATCTCTGTCATGCCGCGTTCTTTGCCCCAAGTGCGTACGGTGTCAATAAGGGCTTTGCTTACCTCCATGTCGTCAACGAAGTCTATCCAGCCGAAGCGTACCGCTTTCTGGTTCCAGGTTTCGTTGGCACGATGGTTGATGATAGCAGCAACACGACCTACAAGAACGTTGTCCTTGTAAGCCATGAAGTAGTCGGCTTCGCAAAACTCAAAGGCGGGATTTTTTTCGCGGTCCAAGGTGGCATAAGCGTCAATATATAATTCGGGTACGCTATACAGACAGTTCTTGTAGAGTTCGTAGTTGTAACGGATGAATTGTTTCAACTCCGCCTTGGTGCTCACTTTTCTTATTTCGATAGCCATAAGGTTGTTTTGTAAAAGAGTCGTTGTTTTATATTAGCCTACAAATTTATAAAAAAATGTAAATATTGATGGAGTAGTTTGTGAAAAAAGCCTTAATAAACCATTCGCAGTCGCCTAAGGCAGGATGTCTGACCTTGTAGCGGCTGCGAATGTTTTATTATATTTTTCTATCAACTACGTAGTTGATGTAGTGCGTGAGGGCTTTCTTTACTTCTTCGTTCTTAAACTGCTTTAGGAGGCTCAAAGCTTCGTCGCGCAGTTCCATCATCTTAGCTTGTGCGTATTCAATGCCACCATTTGCTTTTGCGAAGTCGATAACTTCCTGAATATCTTCAGATGAGGCACAGAATTCTTTCACGCGCTTGACGAGCTCCAGGATGTGCTCATTGGGGTGGTTGTTGATAGCATAGATGGCGGGGAGTGTGAATTTTCCTTCGCGGAGGTCGTTGCCCGTAGGTTTTCCGATGTTGTCGGTGAAGTAGTCGAAGATGTCGTCCCTAATTTGGAAGCAGACACCGATGATTGTGCCTATTCTTTCTGCCAGTTTTGCGTATTCGGGCGATGCATTGGCCGAGATGGCTCCCAACTGTCCGCAGGCTGTAAAGAGGGCCGCCGTTTTGCGTTCAATGATGTGGAAATAAGCTGTTTCGGTGATTGCTTCGCTCTGAATATTGTTGAGCTGAAAAATTTCGCCTTCGGAGAGCGTTCCGCCTAAGTTTGCGATAGTTTCTACAGCTTTGAGGCTACCGCTACGTGCAGCTTGCATAAGGCTGAGCGAGAGCAGGTAGTCGCCTAAGAGCACGGCAATCTTGTTGTCGTACACCTTGTTGATAGAGGCTTGTCCGCGTCGTTCGGATGCTTCGTCAACGATGTCGTCGTGAACAAGGCTCGCGGTGTGTAGCAGTTCCAATGAAATGGCGCAATTGAGTGCGGAGGGATTTACTTTGCCCACTTCTTTAGCAAGTAGTAGGGTCAGGATGGGGCGCATCATCTTTCCGCTTCGGTTACGAATGTATGCGAGTGCCTGCCCCATGAAGATATCCTCGTGGGTGAGCGTGGAGTCGAAGAGCTGTTTGTAGGCTTTCAGTTCTTCTGTGATGGGGCGGCGGATTAAGTCGAGCATCGGGTGCTAATATAAAAAAATGGAAACTTAACGAGCTATCCTAGTATGTAAAGGATTGCCCGTTAAGTTGTTGAAACGCACTAATTTATTATTTGTTGTAAGCCTTGATGCCACCCTTGAGGTAGTCAACAAAACTGTCAATGTCTTCGTCGTAAGAGTATGAGTGTGAAAGGGGCTTGCCTTCATTGTCGAGCAACACGTAGAAGGGCTGTGCGTTAGCACCAAACTTTGAGCGCTGCAGGTAGCTCCACTTGTCGCCGATAGTGCGGAGGGTGGTTGTCTTGCCGCTTTCTTCTACTACGATGTTTTCAGCCAAGGGTGTCTTTTCGTCAACGTAGAGCGAAATGAGCACGTAGTCGTTGGTGAGGAGGTCGCGCACGCTTTGGTCGTGCCATACGGCGAGTTCCATCTTTCGGCAGTTTACGCAACCATGGCCTGTGAAGTCAATCATTACGGGCTTGCCCACCTTCTTGGCATACTCCATGCCGGCTTCAAAGTCCTTAAACTGTGCTTCAACGTGCACTTCGTGGAGGTTGAAGTCCTGTGTAGATACAGGAGGAGAGAATGCGCTGACAGCCTTCAAGGGAGCACCCCAGAGGCCAGGTACCATGTAAACGGCAAACGCCAATGAGCAGAGTGCGAGGAAGAATGAGGGCACGCTTGTGTGGTGCTCGTCTTCGTCGTCGTGGGGGAACTTGATACCACCGAGGAGATATACGCCGAGCAATGCGAAGATGCAAATCCAGAGGGCGAGGAACGTTTCGCGGTCGAGAATGCCCCAACCGTAAGCGAGGTCGGCTACAGAGAGGAATTTCAAGGCGAATGCCAATTCCAAGAAGCCGAGAGTTACTTTCACCTTGTTCATCCAGCCGCCACTACGAGGCGCTTTCTTCAACATTGTGGGGAAGAGCGCAAAGAGCGTGAAGGGGAGGGCAAGGGCGAGTGCGAAACCAAACATGCCGACAGCAGGAGCAAGAATTGAACCACCGCTTGTGCTGACTTCTACGAGGAGGAATCCGATGATAGGACCTGTACATGAGAAGCTTACGAGCGAAAGCGTGAATGCCATCAAGAAGATAGAGAGCACACCTGTTGTCTTTTCAGCCTTGCCGTCAACGGCAGCACCCCATGAAGAGGGAAGCGTGATTTCGAAGCCACCAAAGAAGCTGGCTGCGAATACTACCAACATCAGGAAGAAGAAGATGTTGAACAACGCGTTGGTAGAAAGGTCGTTGAGCGCGCTTGCACCAAATACAGCTGTGATAATCAAACCGAGCGAAAGGTAGATGACAATGATTGAGATACCATAAGTCACCGCATCGCGAATAGCTTTTTTGCGGTCGCCCGAACGCTTCAAGAAGAAGCTTACCGTCATAGGGATGATGGGCCAAACGCAGGGAGTAACGAGAGCAATGAAACCGCCGACCAAGCCGAGGAGGAAGATGGCGATAAGGCTCTGTGATGCCATGTCGCTCTTGCCACCGTCGAGCACCTGGAGCTCGTCGATAACGGGTGTCCACCATGAGCTAATGCCCTCTGTTGCAGCAGCTTCTGCATTGCTTGCTTCCTGTGCGGGCGCTTCGCTTGCAGCGTCAACGGGCGTTGCGGGCACAAGCTTCGTAGCAGGCACTGCTTCGGGCTTCTTTTCTGCAGGCTTAGCGGCAGGAGCAGCTGCTGCCTTGGGGCCGTCTGTGCCTTGGAGCGTAAATTCTACGTTTGTAGGAGGAAGACAATTTTCGTCGTTGCATGCAGAGTAGTTGAGGTAACCCTTTACTTCGTAAGCAGGAGCTGTGAGCTTCACGCGCTGTGTGAAGGTGCATGAATTTTCGAAGAAGGTGATGTCCATCTCGAACATCTTGTCATATTCAGTCTTTGCGCCAGCACCGGGCTTGAGTGCACCAACGAGTTCTGCACCCTTGATAGCGTCAGTGCCAAACTCCGCAGAGTTAGGACCACCTTCGGGGAGGTTCGTAGAGTAGATGTGCCATCCGGGCTCTGCAGTACCCGTAAAGACAACGTCGATTTCGGTGGGCGACACGCGGTTGTAACTTACCTTGAAGTCAATCTGAGCCACCATCGTGAGTGTTGCAGCAAAAAGCAACGTGAAGAGAGATACAAATTTCTTCATGAAATTAACCTATAGGATTTTATGTTTTTATTTCGGCTGCAAAATTACGATTTTTTTTGCAGCCCGATAGGATAAATGCGTGATTAATTTAAGGTTCTTAAGCGTTGTGCGCTAATTTTGACTTTAGAGATGTAGAATGTAACTAAAAAAATCCTCGAGGAGAATTTGGTTTGGCACGCTCATCGGAATATTTCCAGATGATATCTTTTCTATGTGTTGCTTTGCATTTTTGCGTGAGATGAGGTTTACATGAGTAACGTAAAAAGGTAAGAATTTGTAACAGTAAAGCAGACAAAAGATGATGTAACATGAATCTAACAAGATTTGGATTTCTTGCGAAAATGTTGTATCTTTGTACTACCAGGAGGAAACTACGCCGTTTCCTCCTTTTTTTGGCTCAAAAATGGCAAAAAATACCTCAAAGGTCATTTAAATTTCTTCAAACATCGGAGGAAAGATCTTTGATGTCGTTTCTCCTACCTCGTGTATCGAAATTTTTACCTCCAATTTTGCCCTCAAAACCTCCAAATTCGAAGAAAATACAACTATTTTGAAAAAAATGCACGTTTGTAAAGCAGATTAAAGAGCAATGTTTTTTAGGGTACAGAGCGTTTATAGAGTACAGATAACAGAGTACAGAGTACAACTGCCATCCGGATGGCTTCTCGTCAACTTGTCATCTCGTTTACTTGTTAACTAATGCGTACAGAGTACAGCTGCCATCCGGATGGCTTCTCGTCAACTCGTTTACTTGTCTACTTGTTTACTAAAATGTACAACTGCCATCCGGAAACATTTCAACGAGTGAGCCAAACAAATTTCGCCTCCTGAGTTAGCTAATCTTTGCCCACATTTATTTCTAAGTAAAAGGGCGCCTCGAAGAGGCAAAAGCTCATAGCCCAGGGCAAGTGACCGTAGGGAACGACACCCTGGGTAGGGGCCACCCGAATGGTTCGCCCTAAAGGGGCAAAAGCAATATCATATGCATAATGAATTGATATTCAACATTTCTCGCTTTTGCCCTTATAGGGCGAAAGACCGTGCGGGTTCTTAACCCAGGGTGCCGCTCCTTTGTCGCTCTACCCTGGGCTGGTAGCTGGTTGGCCCTTCAGGCCGCCCTGGTAATGATGTGGGCAAAGATTAGCTAAGTCTGGAGGCGAAATTTGTTTGACCCACTCGTTGGAATATTTTCAATTTGAAAAACTTCTTTGCGTACCTTCGCGTCTTTGCATGAGATAAATTCACATTATGCTCCTACACTATGCGGAGTGATTTGTACAAAAACGCTATAAATATGCAATATAAAAACTGAGGGTGTGTCGAATAGAGATTTTTCGACACACCCTCAGTATATGATGCTAATTATTGTTTTACAAATTTAACGGAGCGTGAACCCTTGGCGCTTTGTAGGTTGGCAATGTAGATGCCGCGGGGGAGGTTGGCATTCTTATAGTTGCCATCGGGGAGCGTGCATACGGGCTTGCCTGTGATGTCGTAGATGATAGTTCGTAGGATGTCGTCGTCTGTAGTTGTTGCACCATGAATTCCTGCTGTTGGTGCGTGGGTGTAGCTGAAAGCCTGGCTAGCGTTGAGGCTACATGACGCGACGTTATCTACGAAGTTGTTAGCGTCGGTTACGAATACCACGATGCGTGCGTCGCGCATAATGTCGAGCGTGTAGCGGCCTTCTGATGCTTGTACGAGGCTGCTCGCCTTGAATTCACACGCATATTGGTAAGTTTTGCCAACGATGGAATTCACATTGCCATTGAGTTTTTCGCCTGCACCCGATGAAGGAGAAAGAGCTCTTACGCCTGCGTGGTGAAGGTAGTAGTCTTCACTGGGGGCTCCATATTGGTAAGCATAGACATTGTCCTGAATGAGGGCTACCGTGACTCTGAAGATGCCTGCTGAGTCGGTCTTGATACCTGTGCTGACACTGATCGTTCCTGTTTCTTCGTCGTATTTTGTAGTCAGCGAAATGCCTGTTGACGAGTTGTCAAGTAAAAGGGTTTTTGTAGTGTTGTTGATGAATTTCTCGAAGTTACTTTCTGTAGCTCCGTTCATCCCGTAGCTCTTATTGAAGTTGAACATGATGCTGGGGAAGCTTGAGTATCCTGTCATGCGTGTGAGGATGGTAGCTGCGCTACAATAAAGGGGATCGGATGAGGTGTAAGAGTGAGCAGCTACGAGTTCCACCTTGTCGGCATTGTCACTATTGGCATTGAATTTGCGGATGGCTCCGATAGCGTTGGGGCAATAGCCGCACATGGTACCTGTGTTTTGAACGAGCAGGAGGCGGCGTGCGAAGTTGAGCGAGTCGGGGTCTGAGTCTGCAGGTAGGGCAGGGATGTCGTTATACGCAGTAATCGTAAGCGTGTTGTTCTTGCTAGAAAGATCACCATATTCGGCCCAAAAGACGTGGCTTCCAGCTTCGCTGAAGACGAACTTATTGTCCGCAACGAGTGTGGCTGCAAAATTCTTAAGGTTGAGAAAATAAACCTTAGATTGCGCTGTGACGTCTTCGTTATTGTAGAAAACGGCAAATCTGATTTCATCGGCATTCTTCACGCTGGCAAACTTGTGGGTTGACTTGAGGGTCAATCCGTTGGTTGCTGTGATTTCGTGGATGTAGTCAGTCGTTTCCTTTGCGTATGCGTTGTTAGCAAAAGCAGGAGTGGAGAAACTGAGCGCAAGGATAAGTGAGAGCGTAGTAAATATTTTCTTCATACGATTTGCTTTTTTAGTTTGTATTACTAAAACCATAAAGGCTTTATGGGTTTGTAAGTCTAGATTCTGCAAATTTACAAATTAGTAATGATAGCGTATGATTTTTTGTGTTAAAAATGTTTGCAAGGCCTATGTGTTGTATTGTAAAGATTCAATATTGTGGTCTTAGTGCTTTTATTTTCAGCAAAAAACTATATATTTGCATAAAATCTTTATATCGATTATGGAACAAATGTTAGAAAATAACTATGTAGCGTCTGAGAGCCGCTATGCAGATAATACGTTCTTTGCGCGTTGCGGAGAGAGTGGGGTGATGCTTCCAAAAGTGTCGTTAGGGTTGTGGAAAAATTTTGGTGCTCCGGCAAACGAAGCGGAGGCGCGAGCTTTGATTCATTATGCTTTCGACCAAGGTATTACTCATTTTGATTTGGCCAACAATTATGGACCACCTCCAGGAGCTGCAGAGGAGCTTTTCGGACGTATGATAAAGTCGTCGTTGGCGCCTTATCGCGACGAGTTGTTTGTAGCGACAAAGGCGGGTTATGAAATGTGGCCAGGACTGTATGGCAATTGGGGCTCGCGAAAGTCGTTGATGGCAAGCCTTGACCAAAGCCTTCGACGTATGCAGATGGATTACGTTGACCTTTTCTATATCCATCGCTACGACCCTGTGACACCGCTCGATGAGACTCTACAGGCTTTGGTGGATATTGTCCGTTCGGGTAAAGCACTATATGTCGGCATATCGCGCTGGCCACTCGAAGCTACGCGCTATGGACTTGAGTATCTCAGAAAACGCGATGTGAGATGCTTGTGCTTCCAGGGAAGGGTAAACCTTTTGGATCGCGATATCGTGAATGAAGGGATATTGGATTTGGTGAATGAAAAGAAAATAGGTTTTGTTTCGTTTTCTCCCTTGGCGCAAGGTTTGCTTACAGATAGGTATTTGAATGGTATTCCCGAAATGTCGCGAATGCGTAAAGAGGCTTCGCTTTCAGAATCGATGTTAACTCCTGATTTGCTCAAAAAACTTCGTCAGCTAAATGAGCTTGCACAGTTGCGTGGCGATAGTCTTGCTCAAATGTCGCTCAGATGGGTGCTGCAGCAGAGAGGGGTGACTTCGGTTATTGTAGGAGCGAGTTCAAAAGGACAATTGGCTGACAGTTTGCAATGTGTGAATCGCTCGGCTTTATCGGATGAAGAATTGTTGAAGATTGCTTCTATCTTGGATTGGATGTAGCATGAGTAAAAACAAAAGAGTGATTGCTCTCGTCATTATCCTCGTAGGAATGATGGGAGCAATCACTCTTTTATATAATAGGTTTTTTAACTCAGATTATCGTTAATAATTTTTGTGGCGGTCTGAAGTGTGAGCTAGTTAAAGATGCATGAGATTCTTGCGATACTTGGAGAAAATGAGATTTAACCTTTCTTACTCCTTATTCTTTGTGTCCATGCAGATGGTGACGGGGCCATCGTTGATGAGGCTTACTTTCATGTCGGCGCCAAACTCTCCTGTTTGTACGGGTTTGCCAATTAGTTGCGAAAGGGTGGTGCAGAAATATTCGTAGAGGGGGACTGCGATGTCGTGACCAGCGGCACGGATGTAGCTTGGGCGGTTGCCTTTCTTGGTGGATGCCATGAGGGTGAATTGACTTACGACGATAATCTCGCCATTGACGTCGAAAATGCTTTTGTTCATTACGCCTTGCTCGTCGTCGAAAACGCGGAGACCTGAAATCTTTTTGCAAAGCCAGTCGGCGTCTTCTTGCGAATCGCTGGGCTCTATTCCGAGCAGTATGAGGAATCCGTTTCCGATGCTACTCTTTACGACGTGGTTGATTGTTACGCTAGCTTCGCTTACGCGTTGTATTACTATTCTCATTTTTAATAAGTTGTGTTTCTTGGTTGCTTGTTAGAAGGTAATTTTATTTGACAAATTCTATAGCTTCAAATAGAAGGATGAAATTGTAAATCATTGATTTTGCTATTTTGTATTGTCAAAATCATTGTTTTGGTGGAGTGAGTTGAAAATGTCCTGTCCTTTCTTAGGGCCGAGCATTTCCTGAAGTTGTTCGGCTGAAGCTTCGCGAATGCGTTTGACGGAGCCAAACGTTTTGAGTAGGAGTTGCTTTGTTTTCGGGCCGATACCTGCAATCGTATCGAGCGTAGAGGCAGTTTGACGCTTGGCTCTTTTTTCGCGGTGGAAGCTAATGGCGAAGCGGTGAACTTCTTCCTGCATCGCAGATAGTGTGTGGAAAAGTTGCGAAGTTGGTGCGAGTCCTATAGATTGTGGAGGAAAACCGTAGAGGAGTTCGCGCGTGCGGTGGCGTTCGTTTTTGGCGAGCCCTGCGATGGGAATGTCAAGGCCTAATTCGTCTTCAACGACTTGACGGATTACTTCCATTTGTCCTACACCGCCATCTGCAATAATAAGATTGGGGAGGGGCTCTCCCTCTGCGATGAGGCGTGAATAGCGTCGGCCTACAACTTCTTTCATTGAAGCATAGTCGTCGGGGCCAACAACCGTTTTGATATTGAAGCGGCGATAGTCTTTCTTTGAAGGTTTGAGTTTCTTAAATACGACGCAGGCGGCAACGGCATCTTCTCCTTGGATGTTAGAATTGTCGAATAACTCTATTTGTAGGGGTAGGGTGGGGAGGTTGAGTGCGGTTTGTATTTCCTTCATTAGGCGCACCTGCTTCTGCTCAGGGTCGAGCTTTTCGGCTTGTTTGAGGCGGTCGAACTTATACTGTTTGACGTTGAGTTTGGAGAGTTCCAGGAGCTTCTTTTTGTCACCCTTGATGGGGATTGTTTGGGTGGCATAGTTTTCTGGGAGGTCTAAGATGAAGGGTACGATGATTTCTCGTGAGGTGCTTTCGTATTTGGAGCGCATCTCTACCACGCCGAGTGCGAGGAGTTCGTCATCGGGTTCATTCAAGCGTTTGGAGTATTCAAAAGTAAAAGCTTGCACGATAGCACCATTGACGACGTGAAGGTAGTTGATGAAGGCTTGTTTCTCGTCCGACTCTATGTTGAAGACATCAATGTTGTGGAGCGTGTTACTTACGACTTCGCTTTTTGCGCGGTAGTTGTCAATAAGGTCGTATTGTACTTTGATGGCTTGTGCTTCCTCAAAACGTAAATCTTCAGCCAGGCTTATCATTTCCTCCTTCATCTTACGCTGCACTTCTGCTGTATTTCCTCGTAGGATTTCTTTGCAAGCCTCAATATTATTTTGATAGGCTTCGTGCGAAAGCTTTCCGACGCAGCAACCACCGCATCGGTGGATGTGGTAGTCAAGACACACCTGGTATTTGCCTTGTGCAATGCCCTCCTTGGTAATAGGAAATCTGCACGATCGTGGTTTGTAGAGCTTTCGACAGAGGTCGAGTAGGGCGTACATCGTAGGTACGTGCGAATAGGGACCGAAGTATGTCACATGAGGTAAGTTTCTGTTGCGTGTGGAGAAAATACGGGGAAAAGGCTCGCGTGTGACGGCTATAGAAGGGTAGGTCTTATCATCTTTAAGCAGCACGTTGTAGCGAGGCTTGTATTTCTTGATAAGATTGTTTTCGAGGAGTAGCGATTCTTCATTGCTTTTCACAACGATGTATCGTATGTCGCAAATTTTTCCTACAAGCAGACGCGTTTTGAGATTGTCGTGCTCACGATTAAAGTAGGAGTTGACACGGCGCTTGAGGTTCTTGGCTTTACCTACATAAATGACTTCACCCGACTTGTCAAGATACTGATAGCATCCTGGCAAGTCGGGTAAGTTTTGTATGATTCCCTTAAGATAGTCGTTGACCATTTGGCGAAAGCAGTGTAAAAAGTTAGACTAATATTGTCTTATTCGTTAATAACAAGCAAGGTGTCAAAGTGCTTGTCGTTGCCGATGAATTCTCTCCCGTTAAGTCCTTCGATCTTCAACTCTATAAGAGTGTTGATGTAGATGTTCTTGGGCTTGAACTTGCTTACCAAATTATAAGCCGCAAGCATAGAGCCTCCTGTAGCCAATAGGTCGTCGTGAATAAGCACAGTGTCCTCTTCGGTGATTGCATCTGTGTGTATTTCGAGTGTGTCTGTGCCATACTCCTTTCCGTAGGTTTCCTTTATTGTTGAGGCTGGAAGTTTGCCAGGCTTTCTACACATCACAAAACCGCAGTTTAATCGTGCTGCGACAATTGCACCAACAACGAAACCACGTGATTCGAGACCTACAACCTTTGTGATTCCTTTGTCCTTGTAGCGGGCTACTATTTCGTTAACAATTTCAGCTAAGCATTCGCTATTATTAAAAAGAGTTGACACATCCTTAAATTGTATGCCTGGAATGGGGAAGTCGGGGACATTGCGAAGATTTTTGAGTAACAATGCAGTATTCATAATAAGCTGATAATATTTTTGTTTCTTGAAAAATGTTTCACGTGGAACATTTTGTTTTTGTTCTCACGTGAAACATTTGTAGATATTAGTGCTGTGTTTTTAAAACTTATGGATTCATCGTACTTTTATCGTCCAAGTAATACTAAAAGTACGGAGATGTCATTTGGAGAAACTCCTGGAATACGACTTGCTTGTGCGAGCGTTTCAGGATTAATGTTCGACAATTTTTGACGCGCTTCTGTGGAGAGTTGCGTAATGCTGTGGTAGTCGAAGCGTCCTTGTATCTTGATATTTTCAAGTCGTTGCACCTTTTCTGCCAATGCACGTTCGCGAGCAATATATCCGTGATATTTCATTTCAATTTCAGCGGCTTCAACGATTTCTTCGCGGTCGAGCGCGTCAATTTTTGATATAAAATCGCCGAAACTCTTTACTTCGGTAGTGAGGTCGGATAATGTTATTTGTGGGCGATTGATTAAATCAAAGAGTTTGCATCCTCCCTTAAGTTCTGCCGTTTCTTTAGCTCGCAGGAAGGGGTTGATACGGTCTGCTTTGATCGAAAAGTTTTTGCAAAACTCTATGATTTCATCGATCATTTTCTTCTTGTATTCGAAACGAGCATTACGTTCTTCGCTGCAAAGTCCGAATTTTTGTGCATAGGGTGTGAGGCGAATGTCTGCGTTGTCTTGACGAAGCAGGATGCGGTATTCAGCGCGTGAAGTAAACATTCTGTAAGGTTCGTCAACACCTTTTGTTACTAAATCGTCGATGAGTACGCCGATATACGCTTCGTCGCGGAGTAGTACGAACTCGGGTTCTTCTTTAATTTTGAGCACAGCGTTGATGCCTGCTATAATACCTTGTGCTGCGGCTTCTTCGTAACCTGTTGTGCCATTTACTTGTCCTGCGAAGTAAAGTCCTTCCACTTTCTTCGATTCCAACGTATGTTTGAGCTGTGTAGGTTGGAAGAAATCATACTCTATGGCATAACCAGGACGGTAAACGACAGCGTCGCGGAAGCAAGGCATTTTGCGCAATGCTTGGATTTGCACGTCCATCGGAAGGCTGGATGAGAATCCGTTCAGATAAAGTTCGTTGGTATCCAATCCTTCGGGTTCGAGGAAGAGTGGGTGTTTGTCTCTCTCAGGGAAAGTTACAATCTTTGTTTCTACAGAAGGGCAGTAACGTGGTCCGATGCTCTGTATTTGTCCGTTGTAGAGCGGAGAGTCGTCTAAGCCCGAGCGGAGAATTTCATGAACTTCTGGATTTGTTTCGCATGTCCAGCAGGGAAGTTGTGGCAGAGGACGGAGTGGCGAAATATAAGAGAATCTATGATAATCTGTTTCGCCTGGCTGTTGTTCCATTTCGTCCAGATGAACACTTCTTTTATCTATGCGTACTGGAGTTCCGGTCTTCATGCGGTCGGATTTTATGCCAAAACTTTCGATGGATGCGGTTAAAAGTTTTGCTGCAGGCTCTGAGCATCGTCCGCCTTCCACTTGTTTGCGTCCGATGTGCATCAAACCATTGAGGAAGGTTCCAGCAGTGATAATAACCGCCTTCGCATTGAAGCGTGCCCCCCAGATGGTTTCAATTCCTTTAATTTTTCCGTTTTCAACGAAGATTTCAGTGGCTTCGTCTTGCCAGATATGTAGGTTTTCGGTGTTTTCAAGGATGTGGCGCCATTCAAGGATGTATTTCTGTCGGTCGCACTGTGCACGCGGACTCCACATGGCAGGACCTTTCGAGCGATTGAGCATGCGAAATTGGATAGCGCTGGCGTCAGTAACAATTCCAGACATACCGCCAAGTGCGTCAATCTCTCGTATAATTTGTCCTTTGGCAATTCCGCCGATGGCAGGGTTGCAACTCATCTGTGCGATTTTGTTCATGTCGATGGTGATGAGACATGTCTTTGCTCCCATGCGTGCTGCAGCAGAGGCGGCCTCACAGCCAGCGTGTCCTGCACCAATGACAAGAACGTCGTAGTTAAATTCAGTCATATCTGATAAAAGTGTTGTTTTCGAGCGCAAAATTACGAAGTAATCTGAAATAAATTGATGTTTCTATGCTGTGAAAGTATAAAGATAAGATTTAGCCACTTTTCTTTTTGCGCTGCAAATTAGCTTTATGTAGCTAAAAGTTTGTAGCGCCCACCGCAGAGTTGCTTCACCCATCCGTTGGTGACCATCGTGGAGAGTGTGGAGATTATTCGATGGATGGGCATGTTTGTATTAATGCATAAGATGTTTGCAGTGACACCTTCAGCTTGACCGGCGAGTGCATTCCAAATCTTTTCTTCGTCTTCAGTGAGTACGGGGAAGAGTGTTGGCTGTTGAGGTGTCTTCTTTTGAGTATCAACGTTCCAGTTCATCGCATAGGCAAAGTCGTAAGCCGATGTGATGAGTCCGGCCTTTTGTTCTACGATGAGTTTGTTGCATCCGACGGAAAACTCGTCAGTAACGCGACCTGGGAAAGCAAAAACTTCGCGGTCGTACTCAAGCGCAAGGTTAGCGGTGATAAGAGCGCCGCCTTTATCGGCACTTTCTACGACAATGGTAGCATCAGCCATTCCTGCCACAATGCGATTGCGTCGCACGAAATTTCCCTTGTCAGGATTTGTTTGGCTCATGTACTCCGTGAGCAGTCCGCCTTGTGCTAACATCTTCACAGCGGTGTCGCGGTGCATGGAAGGGTAGATTCGATCCAATCCGTGTGCCAAAATTCCGACCGTAGGCAAGTTGTTTTCCAAACAAGCACGGTGTACACATATATCTACGCCATAAGCGAGACCGCTAAGTATCAGAGCATCAGGTGCAAACTCCTTTAATTTGGGTAAGAATGTGCGACAAATGTCTTTGCCATATTCAGAGATTTTTCGTGTTCCGACGATTGAAATGACTTTTTTAGCGTTCAAATCAGCTGTTCCAGTGTAGAAAAGCACGATGGGAGCATCGGCGATTTCGCGAAGACGATAGGGATAGTCGTTATCGTGGTAGGCCAGCACCCGAATGTTCTTTTTCGTGCAAAACTCCAGTTCTGCCTCTGCACGTTCAAAGGCTTCGTCTTTTCCGATGGTGATGGCGGCAGATAGCGTTTTGAAGGCTTGAGGAGTAACGAGCGGTTTGATGGCCTCGAGGTCGAACACCTTTTGTGCCGACCCCAGGCTTCTCACTAAATGAAGCGCCACGGTTTGAGTAACTCCCTTGATGCGTGTTAGTGCTATGGAGCAGAGGCATTCTTCTTTGTTTGTCATATCACTCATTTTTGTTGTAATCTCCAAAGAATATGTTGTCCAAATCTTCACATTCTTTGAGTCGGCCATTAATGAGGCACACGGTTTCCACGCTCGCTTTTACAGAAAGTTTTTCGTCGGGTAGGCGGTAGATGTTTTGTGTGAAGACATACTTTATACCTTCTTTTTTTACATCTACTGTGCAACGAAAGCTATCGCCCGATGTGAGCGGTGTTTTAAAAGCCATCGTCAGCCGTGCCACAACAGCATCGATGCCGCGGTTGTGAAGGTCGGCAAACGATACGTTGTAGCTATTTAGAAATTCGTGGCGCGCATGTTCCAGGTAGTGCTGATAGTTTGCATTGTTCACAATGCCCTGGAGGTCGCATTCGTAGTCGCGCACTTTGAGGGTGATAGAGAAAGACATATGAGGTTTTAAGGTTATGAGGTTTTAAGGTTGTAGGGTTGTTAAAGGATGTTTAGAGTTCTTAAAACCTAACAACCCCCAAACCTTATATCTAGATTTTATCTTTTCTTCAAATAAAAGCGTCCGAAGCGGCATCTCAGGCAATCCTTGCGTTCGCAGTAGGCGCGCTTCAGTTGTATGAGTGCCTGGCTGTCGGCTGCATTTTCGGCATTGATGCCTACTTCTGCCCATGAGCGCACAATCCAATTGTCCTCAGCCTTGAGTTGTTCGAGGAGGTCGAAAGCCTGTTCGCACAATTCAGTTTGATGGTGGTGACGACCGTAGCAGAATAGCAGTGGAGCAACGGCATTGATGAGCAGAAGGCTAAGCGAATTGCGTTGCAAGGCTCTTTGTTGCGCTCGTTCTAAGGCGGTGCCAAACGTAAGGTGGGTGGTCCAATATCCGTCAACATGTGTGGAGAGTAAGGCAGAGTAGTCCTCCAAAGTCTTAGCATCTAGCAGTTGTGAAAACGTGAGTTGCTTGCCTTGGAATAGGTGGAGTAGTTGTGCCAATCGCGTCTGTGGAAAATTTTGCGGACGCATTCTTAAGAATTTCCATTGTCCTGCAGAGAGAGGCTGAAGTTGAAATTTATGCTTCAGGAAGTCAAATTCCTTCGCTAAAGCTTTGAAGTGAGCGTCTTGCCTGTCGGGGCTTACGGTTTCAGTATTCAACAATCCTGCCATGCCGAAGAACAAGGCTTCCACCTGGAAGGCGTTGTCAAGGTGCTTTCGCATAGCTGAGAGCGGCATAGCCTTAGCCCATGCTTCGAAGATGTCGTTGTTTACGCCGAAGCCAAAGTTGCGTGCAATGGTGATGAAGAAGGTGTCCTCCCAGTTGTTGCAACTTTGTTTGAGATACGTTTCGATGCGCTCCATCTTTTGCTCCAGGCGTTCAGCGCGCAGTTGCGTCAACCATTGGTTCACGGTGATGCGTGGAATGTTACCGATGATTTGATGACAGGGCGGATAGTTTTCCTCCTTCATCAGCTGGTCGAAGCGCGTCTTTATTGTTTCAGGAATCGCTAATTCCAACTGCGGAATGGCCGCTCCATTTACTATCACAGGGCAGTCGGCATGCTCTACAACGTGGAGAATCACGTTGCCATAGTGCTCATTGTTATCATGGTGATGCTTGAACCAATCCGAACTCTGCGTGTGCACCTCCACATTGCCCACCCACAGTGTGCCGTCAATCTTCACTTTTGCGTTGAAGAAGTCGGGACCTGCGTTCGAGTTGTGCAATCCAGGATCTATCACCTCAATGCTGCGCCCATCGGTTGTGGTGAGCGGTGCGAGCGGAAAGAGGCGTTGTTGCCATGTGAAGTGGAGTAGAAGTTCCATAGAGGTTCGCATTGTTAATCTTACAAAGTTAGAACTATTTTTTCATTTTTCTTTTAAATATAGAGCGAAATAGGAGTCGGCTCATCGAATTGTCGTAATTTTGTAGGTAGAATTATTGCTTATGAAAACATTTGAAGAACTTGGCGTATCCGAAGAGATTCGCCGCGCTATTGAGGAGATGGGCTATGCTCATCCCATGCCTGTTCAGGAAGAAGTGATACCCTACCTCTTGGGTATCGGAAACGATGTGATAGCCCTTGCCCAGACGGGTACGGGCAAGACAGCTGCTTTTGGTTTGCCCATCTTGCAGAAGGTCAACACGCAGAGCCGTGCTACGCAGGCCATTGTGCTCAGCCCTACGCGCGAACTTTGCTTGCAGATTGCCGACGACCTTAAGGACTATTCGCGCTATATTGATGGCCTTCACGTGCAGGCCGTTTATGGAGGTAGTAGCATCGAGAGTCAGATTCGTGCGTTGAAGCGTGGCGCACAGGTCATCGTGGCTACTCCCGGACGCCTTATCGACCTCATGGAGCGCGGTGTAGCTCGCCTCGACCAGGTGGAGAACGTTGTGCTCGATGAGGCCGACGAAATGCTCAACATGGGCTTCACCGAGAGCATTGACGCCATCCTTGCCGGTGTCCCCGCAGAGCGCAACACGCTGCTCTTCTCTGCCACAATGGGCAAGGAAATCGAACGTATCGCCAAGACATATCTCCGTGATTATAAGGAGATTGTGGTAGGTAGTCGCAACGAAGGCGCGGAGAATGTGAACCACGTATATTATCTCGTTCACGCCAAGGATAAGTATCTGGCACTCAAGCGTATAGTTGATTACTATCCCAAGATTTATGGCATCGTCTTCTGCCGCACTCGTTTGGAGACGCAGGAAGTGGCCGACTGGCTCATCCGCGATGGCTATAACGCTGAAGCACTCCATGGCGAACTCTCGCAGGCGCAGCGCGACCTCACGATGCAGAAGTTTCGCCAACACCGCACGCAGCTCCTTGTAGCTACCGATGTGGCCGCGCGTGGTCTCGATGTGGAAGACCTCACGCATGTCATTAACTACGGATTGCCCGATGATGTGGAGAACTATACCCACCGCTCTGGTCGCACTGGTCGTGCAGGCAAGCGCGGCACGAGCATCTCCATCATCCACCTTCGTGAGAAGCACAAGGTGCGCACCATCGAGGATGTTATTCAGAAGCAGTTTGAGGTAGGTGTTATACCTCAGCCTCAGGAAATCTGTACGAAGCAGCTCTATCGCGTCATCGACGAATTGGAGCATATCCAGGTAGATGAGACGCAGATTGCCCCCTTCCTTCCCGAAATATTCCGTAAACTCGACTGGCTTTCAAAGGAAGATGTCATCAAGCGACTTGTGAGCCAATCGTTTGGCCATTTCTTGGAATATTACAAGAACGCCCCCGTCATCGAGCAGCCCGCAGAGCGTGCGCCCAAGGGCGGACGTAAGGAGGGCGAAGCTCGTGCCCCCCGCAGCCGTGAGAAGGGACCTCGCCAGGCTGAAGAAGGCTACGTACGCCTCTTCCTCAACCTCGGTAAGCGCGACAACTTCTATGCGCGCGAAATCATCAATCTCGTCAGCCGCTACGTGAAGGGTGTAGAGATTGGTCGTATCGACCTTACGAACAACTGCTCATTCTTTGAAGTGCCCGAACGCTTTGGCGAAATCGTGCTCAAGAAGATGCGCAACGCCAAGGTGGGCAACCGTGCCGTAGTCGTTGATAGCGCAGAACGCAGCAGTGAGGACGTGAAGCGCGACAAGGCAGCGCGTAGCAAGGAAACAAGCGAAGCACCTCGCACTACTCGCACCCGCCGCGAGCTCATCCGCGAAGTGCGCGAGTCGCGCCGTGAGGGTCGCCAGGCTCCCGTTGTTGCCGATGCTCCCAAGAAGTCGAAGAAGAAGTCTGCCCGCCAGATGAAGGACGAACAGCAGTACAAGCCCACAGGCAAGAAGGACGACTGGCGCCAGTTCTTCCAATAACCCTTCCATCTTTTTTTCGTTATGATTAGAAAAATCGTTTTCACTCTTCTGTTTGCCATTGTTCCTGTAGGCCTGATGGCGCAGCATTGGCAATTCAAAGTTGGCGGGGGTATTTCTAAATTAACTCCAGGTACCGATGCCGTCGGAGCATGGACGATAGGGGCAGGCTATGAATGGGAGTTCGACCAGAATTGGACGTTTGCTCCCTCCCTGCTTTACACCTCACGTGGTTGGGAATTTCCTAACGAGGCAGTAGTGCAGAAGGATGAGGCAGGCCAACCTATTCTCAATCCCGAAACAGGCGACCCTCTGATGGGGTGGAAAAACACCTCTTCCACGGCTCACTATCTCGAGCTACCCTTACTCATCAACTACTATCTGCGCACGCAAGAGCGCCAATACATCGTGTTTACGGCAGGACCATACGCTGCTTTGGGAGTGGGTGGAAAGACTAAGGTAAAGGGCGATACCGACCGCCAGGGAGCAGAGCGCTTCTTCTACGACTATTCCACCTTCTCAGCGCCCGGAGCCCATCGCTTTGATGTAGGCTTCCGCGCAGGCTTGGGCTACCAGTTTTCGAATGGCATAACAGCCTCGTGCGAGTTCTCAAAAGCATTTACAGAAGTTCTCCCCGGACATCGTAATATGGCCCTTCAGCTTTCTTTGAGTTACACTTTTAAGGTAGGTTCTATAAATTAGCTTGAGGCGATTTTGCTTAAGATATTTGAGGATTTTTCTTTTTGACGACGAAGAAGCGTAGCGGGCTACGTTTCAAGGAGTTAAAGAGAAAAAGACCAAAAAGATAAGCAAAGCGACCAAGCAGAGAATCTACCACAAGAAATAAATAAAACTAATTTATAGAATCTACCTTAAGAGTAAGTAATAGATACGAAAAAATGAAAAACATCTTCGGAGGAATCCAGCAAAGTGCTGAATTTCCCCGAAGATGTTTTTTGTGTTATTACGTTTATCTCACGCAAAGACGCAAAGGTGCGCAAAGAAGGTTTTTCAAACTGAAAATATTCCAACGAGTGGGTCAAAATAAATTCGCCTCCTGAATTAGCTGGTCTTTGCCCACATCATTACTATGGCGGCCTGAAGGGCCAACCAGCTACCAACCCAGGGTAAAGCGACAAAGGAGCGGCACCCTGGGTTAAGAACCCGCGCGGTCTTTCGCCCTGTAAGGGCAAAAGCGGGAAATGTTGAATATCAATTCATTATGCATATGATATTGCTTTTGCCCCTTCAGGGCGAACCGTTCGGGGTGGACCCCTACCCAGGGTGTCGTTCCCTAC
>JAZLDQ010000037.1:0-7682 GCA_045614785.1 Alloprevotella sp. | reverse complement strand
TACCAGGAGGAAACTACGCCGTTTCCTCCTTTTTTTGGCTCAAAAATGGCAAAAAAGACCTCAAAGGTCATTTAAATTTCTTCAAACATCGGAGAAAAGATCTTTGATGTCGTTTTTCCGATGTCGTATGTCATAATTTTTTCCCCCAATTTTGCTCTCGAAACCTCCAATCTCGAAGAAAAAACAACTTTTTTGAAAAAAATGCTCGTTTGTAAAGCAAGTTAAAGAGCAATGTTTTTTAGAGTACAGATAACAGAGTACAGAGTACAACAGCCATCCGGATGGCTTCTAGTCAACTTGTCATCTCGTCAACTTGTTTACTAATTCGTACAGAGTACAACTGCCCTCCGGATGGCTTCTCGTCAACTCGTTTACTCGTTATCTTGTTTACTAATGCGTACAGAGTACAACTGCCATCCGGATGGAGTAGGGGCCAATCTCTGTGTCGGCCAGTCGTGATGCAATGTACGAATCACGCTAAACGTGATGACAACACTGCGCATGCTGTAGGGGCCACTTTATGTCGGCCCGTACGCTATGAGACGTTATTACCATTTATTATTTAAGTTTCGCAAGTATAAACAATTATTAAATATGGAGAATTCCATTGATTTACAGACGAGTGAATCTGACTAATTTAAATACTAAGATTATTCACTTACGAAACTTAAATTATATATATGAACCACGTTAACAGGATTAGTACATTGTATTACTACGGGCCGATATAAAGTAGCAATTCTCTACTACCACTCCTCTAAAATTATTTCCGTGGCAATCTTCTGGCGTTCATGCGAATCAACAAGATCGTCAACGATATTCAAGTCCTTCCAGTGCGTTGCTGTCTTATATGCCTGGAGTGTACCTTTGGGAACGTGGATAATAGTGGGAGCGTCTATCTTGAATGCAGCGAAGGCCTGGGGTGGGGTAGTGGCATAGAGGTAAACATCGTTGAGGTTCACGCAATCGTAGAAAGCATACTCATCGATTTTTCGGAGAGTAGCAGGAAGCGTTATTTCCTCAAGATTTTTGCATTGCCAAAAGACGCCGCGTTCAATGTGTTCGAGCTGAGTGGGAAGCACCACCTCTTTGAGTCGACGACATGCGGCCAGCATATCTAGCGGCAAAACCTTTACCTTTTCGGGTACCTTTAAGCGAAACAAGATGTCGCAATGGTGCGCCATACCACTGGGCAAAGTTTCTATGCTATCGGGCAAGATAAGGTTTTCGAGAAAAGACATTCTGGCAAAACACTGGTCGCCAAGCGTAGTAACGCTCTGAGGCAGATGAATAGTCACAATCTTATCTTGTTTATAAAAAGTTTCCCTGCCTATGTAGGTCACGCTATCGGGAATTACTACCGAAATAAAGTTTGTGTCGTTGGCAAAGGCCTGTTCTCCAAAGCCTTTGCAAACGACTATGCGCCCGTCGGGCAATGGTATTTCTGAATAGACTTCGCCTTTGTCGTAATCATAACCTCCTGCTACTTCGCAAGCTGTTTGCTCCTCGTTGATAAAGCGGTAGTACATCTTTTCGTACTCAAAATCATAGTTGGCTTGCTTGAGTTTAAGCATGAGCGTAGCAACTTTGAACTGCCCCTCAGCAGTGTTGAAGTAGAAGTTTATGCCAAAACCCACCAAGAGCACAAAGAGTGCTGCTACAATAGATTTCAAGACGATATTACGATAACGCTTAATGGTTGCGATGATGTCCTGCGCACTCTGATAGCGCTTTCTCTTATCTTCCAGCAGGCAGCGTTGCATAATGCGCCTATAGAGCATGGGGAGCGGTTTCGACGCCCGGTCGTCAATATACTCCAGCAGTCGCCCTACGGCGTAGATGTCCGTTGTTTCATCGATTTCCTGCGTCTGCTGATTCTTCTGTTCGGGCGAAGAGAAGAGCGGTGTGTAGCCAGTGGAGTAGCTATGGCTGTAGGCAAAAGCGTAGCCAAGGTCGAGAATTTTCACCTGGTTGTTCACCTGCGTAATCATCACGTTTTGAGGCTTAAGGTCGGCATGCACAATGTGATGTTGATGCATGTGGTCGATGCCTTCTAGCAGTTGCAGCATGAAGCGTTGCAGGTTCTTGTGGTTCGCAAAGTAAGCTGGGTTCGTTGCTAACCTTTCGTAGAGAGTTTGCCCACAGATGTTTTCACACAAAATAAACACGCCCTGAGAGTCGACATTCAGCTGCTCATATTTCACGATATAGGGCGAACTGAGTTGACTTCCAAGGTCGTATTCTTTTCTATAGATATTACGATAGTTTTCGTCGGCCTGAAGTTCAGGCTTTAGGCGCTTCATGAAATATTCGCGTCCGTTGCGACGCACGATGTAGCAATGCGAGGTATTGCCCGACACGCGAAGCTCTGTCACCTTCTCAAAAGTGGTGTCCATTGGCTTTCTAATGAAGCCCGACTCTATGCTATCGCCCCAGTTGTGGGATTCGGTGGGTTTTTCTTTCACGGCAGGTGGTGGATGATTTCGTAGTTAATGCCCGTTCTCTGTCCGCACACGTAGTTGCTTACTTCTTTATTTTTGTGGATAAGGCAATTAAGGTAGAGCGGTTCGCCTTGAATAAAGAGCGATGCATGAAACATGTCGCCAACGCAGAGTTTGCTCTTTTCCGACACAATGACCGAAAACAAGTCCTGACCTTCGAAGCGAACAACAACGCGGCGGCCTGGCTCCCACGTCAGGCATAACTTGTCGCCTTTTTGCAAATTGCGAATATGCAGAGAGGCAGCGTTAAGGTGGTTGCTCTGACTTTCTGTATTTCCGCCATAATCGCTTGCAAAATGCTCAAAGCCTTCATAGCCAACATAGCGCGCCAGCGAATTGAGCGTAAACATACGAGGCTGACGGTGTGAATCCTTCTCAATGTTTCCCCACACGCGCTTAAGCGTCGTTACACTTAGCTGTACGTTAAGCATGTTGAATATCTGAGCCGAAAGCAAATTGAAGTCGCGAGCGCTCAGCAAAGGATAGCCCACACGACGCTCTACTTGCTTACGAAGCTTTTCTATATCTTTCTCCATATGTCACTCATAAATAAGATTTTCACGCAAATTTATAAGAATAATATTGAATATATTGCATTTAACACACAATAATTCAACGTTTTTGCAAATGGATTGAAATGGATTTTGTTCATATCGAAATAAAAGCTTAGATTTGCAAAAATTAAATAAATTTTCTTAAATCACACTTTTTTTAACATTTTACAGGAATGAAAAGATTCTTACTTTCATTGGCAGTGTTGTTTGCTGGTGTAGCTAGTGCACATCAGTATCAACCCGCAGAAATGTCAGACTCCGTTGATTTCGGTGCTTACACCGGCGAGGGAGCTCTCACAGAGTATGTGCAAGCTTTCTTTCCTAACGGCATGAACCTCGTAGCAGGGGTTTGCCCCGGACAGTATGAAGCTTCTACAGTAGCAAGAGTTGAGGAAGTCTATGCTCGCTACGAAGCTTGGGTGCTTGGAGAAAGCGCTGAAGACGAACAGACTATCCTTGCTGACATGATTGCAGCAGTCGATGGCCTTGTGTTGAACCAAATCAAGACAGGTTACTACTACATCCAGCCACACCGTGAGATTGGTGGTAGCGCAGGACTTGTTCACGACCGCGGTGGAAACATCGGTACTGACAAGTTTGACCGTCCTGAAACTTTGACCGCAGAAGCTGCTGAATACTTGTGGTATTTCTATCCTGCTTCTGAAACAGCAGTTAAGGAACAGTTTGGCGAAATTAAAGAAAACGCCTACTACATTCAGAACTTCGGTACGAACGCTTATGCAAGCAACGAACTTGCAAAGTTGAGCGGTAACAACGAACAAACATTCTTGACAGGCTCAACCCCCAGCGTTTACCTCTTCGAATATCTCGATGTAGTACCTGGCACTGTGTACATCTACACTCACCACACAGCAGGTGAATGTACAGGCGATGACGGTTGCCCCAACTGTGCTGCATGGAACCAGCAAAGCCATAGTCCTTTCTGGATTGTAAAGTGGAATGCTCGTTGGGACGAAGGTAATATGATGTACCTCTACCCCGTAGATCAGGCTGAAGTAGAAGCTGTTCGCGACCTTGTTAAGCCCTATCGCCTTAAGAAGGAACTCTCAGAACTCGTTGCTGAAGCCAAGACTTTGTATGCCAAGGGTGACGTTTATGCTCCCGTTAATGTAAACTTGGACGGTGATTTTGCTGATCACGGCTTTGTTACAACAGAAAATGGCATCAACCTTACTTCTAATGCTCCCGAACCTACAGAAGGTTTCATCGAAGCATTGGGCGACAACGATTACAACACATTCTTCCACTCAAACTGGAGCAGCTTCAACACCACGCCCAATCCTCACAACTTGGTGATTGACCTCGGCGAAGGCAACGCTCTCCAGCAGGTGGCAGTTAAGATTTTGAAGCGTAATACAAGCACATTCAACGCTAATCGTGCTCCTACAGAACTTCTCGTTTACGGTGCAAACGAAAATCCTGAAGACGGTAATGCAGAATGGATTGAGCAGGGCCTCATGCATGTTGAATACGTTTACGACTACGAAGGCAATGGCCAGACAGTAGTGAACGGTGTGGGCGTTGGTGGTATGAAGATGAAGGCGAAGTATCGCTACATCCGCTTCGACGTTGTCAACAATTTGAATGAAGAAGCAAACAACTTCTTTGCTATCTCTGAATTTGGTGTTTACGAAGGTGATTTGGATGCACAAAGATCAGCAAACGCTAAGATGCCCGAAAATGTGAAGACTGCAATTTTGCAGGGCATCGCATTGGCTGAAGCTCGCATTGCAAGCGGCAACGTAACAGAACAATTGGTGGCAGACTTCAAGACAGCTTTCAATGTTTATAAGGAACTCAGCAATAACTTCTCTTCATTGAACGATTACGTTACTGCTTTTGAAACAGTTTTGAAGAACATTCCTATTGACAACGATGGATCAATGGGCATTGGTTACTATCCAGCTCAGGCTAAGACTAAGCTTCAAGTGAAATTCGCTGAATTGGCAGCTAAGTTGCAGCAAGAAACATTGAGCGGCGAAGAAATCCTCGCTGTAATCAAGCAGGCTGAAGCTGCACTCGAAGAGTTCAAGCAGTCGCTCAAATTGCCCGCAGCAGGTAGCTACATCCGCATCAAGAGCATGTCGCCCATGTCTTATTTTAATGGAGGATATGTATATTGCCGTGGTAACGAAAGCGCATATGGCCGCTCTATCGGTATTTCAAATCCTGAATCAAGCGTGCCCGAATTTGAACCTCTGTTAGAAAACTCACTCGGTGCTGTTTGGTATGTAGAAGAAGTTCAGGGCAACAAGATGGCGCTCCGCAACGTAGCTACAGGTCTTTACCTCCAGAACGGAATGACTCAAAACTTCGTTTCAGCCTTGGTGGGTCCTGAAAAGAAGATGATTGAAGTTGAAGTTGACGGCATGAAGAATGGTGGTCTCTTTAATTTCGTTCTTGGCTACTACGAAGCAGGAAAGAAGAACCTCTACTTCGACTGCAGCTACGTTGATCATACTCTCGTAACATGGTATGCTGAAGGCGGTAACAACAATTCAACAATGGCAATCGAATACTACGACATTACCAACGTAGGTAATGGCGCTTACAACTTGCCTATGGGTCTTAACGCAGTGAAGTTTGTTACAATGCCTATCAATGCAACGCTCGCTTCTACTGATGCTTACGTTTATTCAGTAGCTGGCTACTGCGCTGCTGACCAAAAGCTTTATTTCAGCCGCTTCGCTGCTGGTTCTGAAATCGAAGCTGGCACTCCCTTCTTGGTTGTAACAGATAACAACGTGCCCGTTGTGAAGTTTGTTCAGAACAACGTTGTCACTTCTATTGACGAACTTACATACAACTACGACAGCAAGATTGCTAACGGTTTGGTAGCTTCAATGTTTGCACAGCGCGTTGACGGTGGTATGTTCTACCTCACAAATGCAGGTGAGCTCGTACCTACAGAATACTATTGGGACGGTGGTCAGATGATTGGCCAGCGCATCGGTATGAACTCTGCATACATTGACCCCGCATTGCTTCCTCAGATTGAAGCTAACCCCGGTGTTGTTGAAGGCGACCTCGCTACAGGCTACGCTATGGCGCTCCAATATGGCGAAAGCATCGTTGCTACAGAAATCGAGCTCAACAAGCAGAACCTCTCTCTCGAAGAAGGCGCTAAGGAAACGCTCATCGCTACTATCTACCCCGAAGATGCTACAGTGAAGACTTTGACATGGACAACTTCTGACGCTGAAGTAGCTATTGTAGAAAACGGCGTGGTAACAGCTGTTGGTGCAGGTGTGGCTACTATCACAGCTACAACTAAGGACGGCAGCGAACTTTCGGCTTCTTGCGACGTGAAGGTGACTAAGAAGGAAGTAATCGACGCTACTAACCCCGCCGACTATCCTAACGTAATCTTCGCTCAGCCTACAGAAATCGTGCCTGGTGCAGAGTTTGTTCTTCCTATCATGATGAACAACACTGAAGACATCATTTCTTACCAGTTCGACATCGAAATTCCCGCAGGTTTCTCTATCAAGCTCGACGAAGATGGCTACGAACTCATTGTTAAGACAGAAGAACGCAACAAGCGCTCACACACACTCGACTTCAGCGAGCTCAACGATGGTTCTATCCGCGTCGTAAGCTACACAATGAAGAACGAAGCTTATTTGGGCAACGAAGGTGCGATTGTGAACATCACACTTGTAGCTGACTCAACAGTTCAGACTGGATACCACAATGTAGTTGTGAAGAATATCGTGATGACTAAGGCCGATGCTTCTACTGCATTCGAAATTCCTGTTGTGAAGACTGCTATCGCAGTAGTAAACTACAACCCAGCAGCTTATAGCAACGTAATTTACTCTGAAAATGCAGAAATCAAGGTAGGCGAAGACTTTGCACTCCCCATCTTGATGCGCAACACTGAAGACATCATTTCTTACCAGGTTGACATCGTTCTCCCCGAAGGCATCGACGTGAAGGTTGACGAAGAAGGAAGCGTTGTTGTTGCAAACGACGACGTACGCGCTAAGCGCTCACACGTTGTAGAAGCTGCTAAGATTGCTGACCGCACTGTTCGCCTCCTATGCTACTCTTCTAAGAATCAGGCATTCGAAGGCAACGAAGGCGCTGTTGCTCACCTCGCATTGGAAGTAACTGGCGATTTGGAAGATGGTGAATACACTATCTCTTACAAGGACATCGTAATGACAAAGGCTGATGCCAAGACTGCATTCGAAGTTCCTCACGTTAAGGCTCCTATCACTGTTTCAAGCATGATGCTTGGCGACGTAAATGGCGACCATAAGATCAACGTTTCTGACGTTTCAGGCGTAGTGAGCATGCTCCTCCAGGGCGACTCTGCTCCTTTCATGAAAGCTGCCGACGTTAATAACGACAACAAGATTAACGTTTCTGACGTTTCAGGTATTGTTAACATGTTGTTGGGCGGTGCAAACAGCAACAAGCTCGATGCGCCCACTATGCTTCCTATGATGACTACTTACAACGAAGTTGCTTCTTCAGTATTCATCGAGCCTTTCCAAATCAACCCCGGTGAAGAAAAGGAAATCCTCGTAAATCTTAACAACCCCGATTTGGAAGTCATCAGCTTCCAGTTCGACCTCCAACTCCCCGAAGGTATTGAAGT
>JAZLDQ010000036.1:0-5545 GCA_045614785.1 Alloprevotella sp. | reverse complement strand
TCCCATTCCGAACAGAGAAGTTAAGCCCGTCATCGCCGATGGTACTGCGTATAGTGGGAGAGTAGGTAGCCGCCCTTTTTCGAAGACCTTGTGAGCACACAGCTTGCAAGGTCTTTTTTTGTTTTATAAGTTGACGAGATTTTGGTTGACGAGGGGACGAGAGGGAAAGATCGGGTGAGGTAGCTTTCTTTGTAGGTTTTGTTTTCTAGAGGTTCTAGAGTATCTAGACATTCTAGATATTTTAGGACCTCTAGATATTCTAGGATTTTAGAAATCCTGGAACTCTATCGATTTAATTATTAAAGCAGATGGGTGTGCCAAACATTGGTTCTAGCACACCCATTTCTTATTAGTAAAAGATTGTTTTCTATTTGATAATTATTTTGTTTGTTTTGACGTATCCATTAGAGTAAACTGTGCGTTGGATGTAACAACCTGCTGTGGGATGTTGGATTTGTTGTCCGCTGAGGTTGAAGAAGATGGTTTGCACAGGAGTTTGCCCAATGGTTGTTGGATGAATAGCATTAGTTTTTGTCGTCAACGTGAAGGGGGTATTTGGGGTTCCTGTTATTTTAAGTTCTCTGAATTGTAATTGTTCTGACAGATTCACTTGTTCTCCTGATTCGTTTGTAAGTACGAAATGAAGAGTTTCTTCGTTTGTTCCGTGGAGGTTAATGTAAAACAGTCCGTCAATCATTTCAGAAGTACCTCGGCATTCGTTCCCGCTGTAGGCTTCAATACTGTGATTTGCTGCTGTGAGGCGGTCGCCATCAATCTGTACTTCTGCTATCATACAAGCCACATTTGGGTAGGCGTGCATGTTGATTTTCTCGCCTTTTGTAGTATGCTTTGTTGGTGTGGAATATGTACGGGATTTTCGAGCGAATGACTCAGATGTTAGGGAATTCCATGTGAAGTTTTGAGGTGCATCTGCATAAATCATGTAGGCGCATCCAGGAATTAGACTGGTAAGTGTTCCTTTCCATGCTCCATCGAAATAAATGCTGAACCCCTCTTTGCCAACAACAGCATCTCCTTCTGTTGGGATGAAGTGGGTTAATGCAGTTTCGAGTGTTGTTGCATTATACAGAGGGAATCCTTTCCAGTTCCATCCTTCTTGAAGTTTGACTTCTGAGGATGTGTCGAAGAGTTTGCCACGAAGAGTAATGTCTGCAGCTTCTCGCATATCGATTTTGTAGCCTTCAGCAGGAAGTAATTCTTTCATCTTTCCTTCCCATTCTAGTTGCTCGTTCTGCTTTATACCTGATGTTTGGCTTTGTAAGGCCTGAGCATAAGTTGTAAAGCGACTGCTGCTTACAGCCTCTTGTAGATTGTGTGACACCCAGTTCCAGCCTTTTTTAAGTTGAAGTGTTATAGCTAATTGTTGGTCAACCCAATCATTGTTGTTGTCTTCTTCGAATTGATAAGTTCCTAATTGGTTGGGGAGACCGATCGATGCACGGTCAAAGAGTGTAGCATAAATTCCGCCATCAGGATAGCGCCCATAAGTTTGCCAAAGATCTTGAGCTAGATAACTGATTTTGTCGGCCCAGGAACCATCAGCAGCTTGAAGCGATAGGTAGGCCCCATCAGCATTATCAAGTTTGAAGTTGGCGTGCAGTTGATTGAGGGGAGCTACTTTGTCGCACCATATGATGCGATAACCTTTTGCTGGAATAATGGTTGATGCTGTACTTCCTTCTGCAGAAATGCGATATTTTTGGGGATTGTTGCGATTGTCGCTAAGGTACATGCCTTCAAGGTCGATATCTTCGTTTGTGGCGTTGTAGAGTTCTATCCAATCGTGTTTTTTGAAATAATCGTCGATATAGATGTCGTTGGTTGACGCAACTTCGTTTATACGAATAGGAGTGGCTCCAGCTTCAAGTTGTGCTTTTATATCGCTGATAGGTTCGTACACTGCTTCTACTTCATAGGTGCCCATATCAAGTATGTCACTAAGTACAATTGTTTCGCTATTGCTGATTATATTATCGCAATCGCCGCCCTCAGTAATGTTATGCACTAAATTTGCATCGAAGAATATATCTGAGCTCGTACCTGATGAGTTGTGGACTTCTGCTGCAATGGTGTTAATACCTTGTCGCAATAATGAAGTTGGTACTTCAATGGTTCCAGAAAAAGCATAATTTCCTGCATATGACTGCGCATAGGTAGAGTAGGTTGCCCCACTGGCACAATTGTAAGCTCCTACCTCAACTCCATTAATATAGAATATAACACCGTCATCTACCATGAAGTTTATACTATAGGCATCGTCTGCAAAGGGAATTCCATCTAAATTAAATGTGGTACGGAAATAATACGTAGGACGTTTGTTGCTGGAGTCTGTGCCATAATCTAATAGTGTGTTATAGTCGGCTGCATTTGCAGTGGTTCCTACTGTGCCATATCCAAAGGGAGCTTGTGAAGTTGTCCAGGCTGAACTGTTGTATTTATCAGTTTGCCAACCTGAATTATCCAGTGCCCCTTGGTCATAGTATTTCCAATAGGATTTGTAGGGGATTATGCTTTCTGTAAGCTGGTTGGCATTACTTTTCAGTCGCCATCCTTTAAATTCATATCCCATAGGAGCTTTAGAGGTTAGCGTTATGGGGGCAAACAATGTACCAGCGAATTTGTTTGTGGGGACTTCCTGGCCGCCTATAAGAAGACGTGCATCAGAGGTATTGCTTGATAATTTTATTTCATACGCTTTTGTTAAGTTGTAGAAATTTTGTAGAGTTTGCAAGCGTGCTTTGCGTCCACTTTCACTTGCAATCTTGTTGTATAACTGATTGGCAGTTGATTGTGGAGAATGACCTTCCAACTGTAGGGCAGGGGCTGTATAGGCTGCCATTTCGTCGATAATGGATTTGCTGCGTGTAGGCTCAAATATACTTCCCGCCACCATGCAATAGGCGTCTATAAATTGTTTTTTGAATGGTTCATACTGCATCATGTTAAAGAATATTTCAGCCAGATAGCTCACACCATTGTTGTCGGAGTAACGGCCGTCGTATCTAGAGAGCAGGTTGTAAACTAATTGCAACATGTTGGTGTTGCCAAAGGTGGAGTCGAGGTCGAACATTACCATGTGGTATTTACCTCCTTCATTGCGACTTTTAAATCCCTTGATATTATTGCTGTTGGTGAGCCAGTCACCTCCTCCCATATAGATTTCGGCCGCCATATAGTTGCAGAATTCATCGATATCTACAATTTCACAAACGGCTTGCCAAAGTGTTTCGTTCGTAGGGTCGAGGGCTAGTGCTTTTGTTCGATTAAGCCAATCCATAAAGGAGTCTTTGGAACCTTCCTTCTGTTCGTAGCCCAACGAACCGTTGAGTTCAAATTGGTCAACATCATCTGTGTCAATGCCATATTCTGATTCTGCGAAGTATTTGTTGTTGCTTTCGCGCAAATTGAGCATGCCCAGATATTTCCCGTTGATAAAGATATGGGCAGGTTGCCAACATTGTGTATTTATATTGAAGCCAGAACGACGATATACCTCGTGGAATGCAGCATCTGTGAGACGTATCTGTGTGTCGTTTCCGCCATTGCGTACCTTGAATACTTTATATTTATTGAAATCCTTCTTGCCTTCAAAGAATGGGTAGTCAAAACTATTTTTACCCTCATAGAGTTTACCCGCCTTTAGGCTGAATGATGATTTCATTTCCCACTCAGAATCTCCGCCGTATGCGCGTGAGAAACCACCTGAAATCTTAAATTCACACTCTTGATTGAGCACCATGTTATACATTCCATTCTCTGGTACAAAATATTCAATGTTTACAGGGCGTTCCCAGTCCATGTTCCAGTTGCAAGGAGTTGATTGACCGTTTCCGACTACTCCATTTGTGCCACGCGTGTAAAGACCGATTTCAGACGAAAACATGTTGTCTGGGTTTGTGGAAATACTAAGGATAGGGAGGGAGTAGCTGCTATCCTTGTCCTTAATAAAAGAGCGTGTGATGACCTTGCTAGGCAACTTGTCTTCAGCTATGAGTACAAAACGATAAATTGTTGTTTCAGAAACTGTGAATTTTCCGTCTGTTGAAATTTCTCCGTGATTGTAGGTGGGCGTAGAACCATCAGTTGTGTAACGAAGAATAGTACCTTGTGGAATATTTACTGTAAAGAGTGCTGCACCTCGGAATATTTTAGAATCGATGCTTACTACGGGAGGATCTAAGCGTTGTGAGGCAAAAATGGCATAACTATTAGTGGCATTTGGAGAAGGCATTCCTGTGAAATTCCAATCACCAAAGCCATCTTTGTTGCGTGCGTAGGAGCAACGAACTATCGCCTGAGGGTAGTTGACAGCATCAATAGTTGTACCATCATGGTTGATAAGTTCAATGCAACCGCCCTCAGTGTCGAGTTTGTAAGGAATATTTTGGTGTGCTGTACCTCCGTAATTGCCTTCGGAGGCATGGTGGTCAAACCATAGTGTAGCAAAGCCTTTTCCTGGAATATAGCCATGATCAAAGCTTAGTTTATGCTCTTTTTTAATTCCATCGGCATCAGTATGGCGAACTGTAATTTCGCGTAGGAAAACAGTTTCGCTATTGGTGTTGTGTATTTCTATCCAACTTCCATAGTTGAAGGATGGGTCGATAAATTGGTCAACATTTGCCACTTGGACTTCGTTGATGCGAAGCCCTTCTGCGCTGTTGTTAAGTGCGTTGTTATCTCCTATATAGTATAGTTGGATTTCTGCAGCATGCCAGAATTTGCGAAATTTAGGATAACAATCGATGGGTGATAGTCTGAGAAAAGAATATGCCTCTTTAAGCTGAAAAGCTTCGGATAGGACTCCATTTTTACCTGTATAGGGAGTTTCCACACTGTCGATTACAGCCCATTCTGTACCATCCTTGCTGGCCGAAATCTGAAATTTTGTGGGATGATCGTTGCCAGCTTGCACACGGCGGTGAATATAAAGATTTATAAAACCTTTTGTGGGTTCGCGTAAAGCTACTTCAATCCAATGTAAATTGCTGTTGTCTGCCTGACTGTATCTGCTATGCCAATATGTTTGTGTGTCGTTGTCAAGCAATGCACTTAGATATTGACCTTCGTTGGGTTCGGTGAAGGGACTGCTCAACTGATTAGCATTTGAGATAAGTATGGTTTGTCCTGTTGTTGTTTGAGCTGTAATATAGAGACTCTGCAATCCAAAAAGTAGGATGAGGAAAGTTAGAAAGATGTTTTTCATAAGATTAAGATTTAAGAGGCTGTTTAAATTTATATCGCCAAGTTTTTTATAAAGCAAAAATTAGGATGTTTCTTTCTTTTTTAAGGGCGCATAGCTGGCTATGTAACTGCAAAAAAGGAAGAAACAGACATTTTTGAATATAAAAACGGCGAAACAACTGGCTTCTATAAATATATGTTAGAAATTTAAACAGTTTCTAAGTTTTCATTGAAAACATAACGAGCAAGCAAACGCTGGAAGAACGTATGCTTGCTCGTTTTATTTTTATAGTTCTGCTTCTTTTAGTCGCTCTGCATTTTCTGCCACGATGAGGTGGTC
>JAZLDQ010000035.1:0-12501 GCA_045614785.1 Alloprevotella sp. | reverse complement strand
GGGGAACTTTGTTTCAGCGTCGTAAACGCCCTTTTCGCGTTCTACCTTGAACATTTCGCTCAACTGATTCCAAATCTTAAGCGTGCGTTCTGTAGGACCAACAAGGAAACTTTCATCACCTTCATAGGGTGTGTAGTTGTGCTGGATAAAGTCACGAACGTTGATTTCACGCTTCCAAATGAAGCCATCGAATGCTTCTACACAATTAGATAATTTCATATACTTTAAAATAAAGTTAGTTGTTACTTCAAAAAATGTTTCTCACAAAAGCCGCGCGTCAATCCTAAATTGGCGCACACACTACGTAGAACCTTGAAGAGTAAAAATGGTTTTTATTACCTTAATGCATTACAAAAGTACGGTTTTTCTGCAACACTAACTACAAAAAAAATAAATAACTCAGCAGAAACTCATTATTTTTTTTATTTAGCGCTGAGATTAGCACACAGAGTTGCTATTTAACATTGAGTTAAAAGTTTAGTTCTCATATATTAATTATGAGTAAATCAGTTTGCCTTTTAGTCGTATCTTTTTCCGTTATTTTATTGGCATACAATTTGCAAGTTGTTTTTATAGGATGCTTATTCCGCAGAGTTTTGATTATTAACAACCAATTATATATAAAATTATGTCATTCATTATTTTTATTGGGATAGCATTAGTGAGCTATTTTGTGCAGCAAAATCTGCAGACAAAGTTTAAGAAGTACAGCCAAATGCCTCTGTCGAGTGGTATGACTGGGCGCGAAGTGGCTGAGCGCATGTTGCGCGACCATGGGGTGTATGATGTCAGGGTGATAAGTACGCCCGGACAGCTTACTGACCACTATGACCCAACGAAGAAGACGGTGAATCTTTCAGAGTCTGTGTATGGTTCGTGTAGTGTGGCAGCTGCAGCTGTGGCGGCACATGAGTGTGGACACGCTGTGCAGCATGCTGTGGCTTATGCTCCGCTTAAGATGCGTTCGGCCCTTGTGCCTGTTGTCAGCTTTGCAAGCTCGTGGATGCAGTGGGTGTTGGTGTTAGGGGTGTTGTTAGTAAATGTTTTTCCTGAGTTGTTGGCGATAGGTATTGTGTTGTTTGCTTCAACTACGTTGTTTTCATTCGTTACGCTCCCTGTAGAAGTAGATGCTAGCCGCAGAGCAACTGCCTGGTTGCAGCGTGCAGGAATTACGTCGGCCTACAATCATTCTTCGGCAGTGGATGCACTTCATAGCGCAGCCTATACTTATGTTGTTGCAGCCCTAGGGTCGCTGGCTACTTTGGTGTATTATGTGATGATATTTATGGGAAGAAGGGAAGATTAAGAGGTTTAAACAAGAAGTGTAATTTGAGAAATAAAAAAGTCCTCGCTCGTGCAGTGTTTTGCCGAGCGAGGACTTTTAATGTGTTATCAGTGATGGCGGTTAGCGAATCACCTTCTTGCCATTTACGATGTAGATGCCCTTTTCAACCTTGTTGACGCGACGGCCAAAGAGGTCGTAGATAGCACCGTTCTTCGCACTCTGAGTTGCTACGCCCTCGATGCTTGTGTTGAGACCTGTGTCAGTGAGCGTGAGGTAGTAAACATCTGCTTCGTTGCCGAAGTAGTAAGCGCGGTTGGCCTGCAAGCTATTAGCAGCGTAGGGATAGAAGCCTATACGGCCTGCGTTTTCGCTGAGGCTGAAGCAAGTTTGTTCTTCGCCTACCTTTTCGTCAGTCAATGTACCGTAGAGGAGATTGCCTGTGCAAGCGTCAGTAGCGGCTTCGCTTGACTCGCGGAAGATGTATGAACCAGCGTTTGTTGCATGGAGGACAACACCTGTTTCAGCAGGAATCACGTTGCCTTCGATGAGCGTGAGGTTCATGTTGCGTGCAGCGTCGTCGATTGAAGAAACGTAGTATGCCTTAACGCCATTAGGAATTGTTGTTGCTACGGGGAGGCATACCGTGTTGAAGAGGTTGCTACCGATGTTGAGTGTGTATGAGTAGTCGGCTACGATGACTTCTGCATCCAAGCGTGTGAGGCTGAAGTGGTCGAAAGTAACGCACAAATCGCCACTCATATTGAAGAGCATACCGAGGTCAACTTCTGTTTCTTCACTAAGCATGAACTTGAGTGTGTTCTTAGCTCCAGAATTAGTGTACTCCTTGATTTCGGTATATGCGATGGCTTGTTCCAAGTCGTTTGTTACGGGGAATTGGCCAGCCTTGGCAACTACTAAGTAAGAGTTGTCGCTTTGCTTTTCGTAAGTACCATAATGAGCTGTGAATTCATACACGCCAGCAGGGAGGGTGATGGTTTGATAAGCCTTGTGGTCGGTGAGAGTAGATTCAAAGCCGTCCCAACCTGTAGTTACTGTGAAGCAGAATGCCTTTTGAGCATCAACGTGAGCACCTGTCACAATCTTACCATTTGAAGTCTTTGTGATGGTGTTTTCGAGCTTCCAGTTCTTAATCTGATAGAAGCGGTTTGCTACGTTGTTGTTCACGGTCTGTGAGTAGTACTTAAACTGCTTTTGGTAATTCTTGAGGTAGTCTGCTGTGACATCCTGCGCTGTGAGCGGAGTTTGTCCGATTGAAAGACTCCATACACCAGGACGTACTGACCATGCGTCGCCGTCAGGACCGAAGAAGTTGCGGAAACCGATATGACCATTGCCTGTGATGTCCTGAACGTTACCGCCGCTTTGGTTGAATGTGAAGTAGCATACGAGGCCTTCAGCCTTTGCAGCTTCGAGGTCTTCTGCAGCTTCGAGTGAGCGGTTGCAAACGTCGAGCACCTTTTCGTCGGTCAAGCACTTGTTCCAGATGCGGTATTCATCTACTACGCCATTCCAGTTGTAGTCGTAGCGCGAAATGTAATACATTGAGAGCTTGTAGTCAACAGGAGTACCATTGTCTACTACGTGTTCGAGAACACCATCGCGATAGAACTTCGCACGCTGACCATCGAAGCTTACACCATAGTGGTGCCATTCCTGAGCAATGACATAGCCTGCCTTACTCTTGAAGGGAACACCTGTGATTTCGAGCAACATTTGTCCGTTTTCATGAACCATAGCACCCATTGTTCCGCCGTAGTGACCGAAACCGAGATTGCCGTCGATTGTGAGGCTTGAAGGAGCCATCCACCATTCGATAGTGAAAGGACCGCTGCTGAAGGGAACCTTTGACAACTGCACTTCTGCTCCGCCTGCAATGTTCAAGCCAGACTTTGCGTCGCCGTTGCTTACGGTGAGTGCACGTTCTACAGTCTTAGTGTTTGTGCCGTATTCGTTGCCAACAGTGAGCGAAACGTTGTAAACACCAGGCTTGTCGAATGTCAATACGGGATTGCGACCGCTGATAATCATGTTGTTGTAGTCGTTATATACATTCCAACTCCATGATTTGGGCGATGCCTTAGAGTGGTCGATGAAGTCAACGCTTTGACCCTTGATGAGTTCTGAGAGTGAGAGGCTGAAGTCGGCAGTAGGTGCAACGTTCTTCACTTCGATGAACTTTTCGCTTGTAGCGAGCGTCTTGTCGTTGTACTTCACGTTGAGCTGTACGCGGAAGATGCCTGCTTCTTCGAAAGTTGTTGCAGCAACCATGTTGTATTGCTTGAGTGTAGAGCCGTTAGCTTGCTCGATTACCCATTCGTATTCGTAGCCGAAGATGGGCTCAACGGGTGAGAACGAAATGCCCTGGCCTACTGCGCATGTGGGAGTAGAAGCTGTGAATTCTGCATTGACTTCGGGAGCTACTACATTTACCTTAAGCGTGTCGACAGCTTCTGCATTCTTGCTGTTGAACACCTTTGCTACAACTATCTGTTCGCCTGCTTCCTGGAATGTTACTGTAGGTGATGTCACACTGCTGTTGACGATGCCTGCTGCGGGGATGTTCCATACGATAGACTCGGCAGAACGTGAGGGTGTTGCTGTGAATACGCAGGGCTGACCAACCATAATTGTTGTGCTTGGCTTGTCAACAGAAACCTTGAGCGTAGCCGTTGTGGGCTTGAGGCGAGGAGGACGGTTGTTAGCCTGTTCTACCGATGCACCGTTTACACCTTCGCAGAGAGAAATTGGAGCGTGGTGGCCGCCAACGCAGTCGCGCAAGTAAGGCTTACCGTCGATGTAGATAAGGTCGCCGCGATAGTGAGCGAGCAAGTCCTTACCACCACCGATAGCACCAACAGTCTGATTATAGTAGTTCTTCATGTTGTTGCCAGTGAGTGCTGTGCCCCAGATGCGGATTTCTGCCAATTCAGCGTCGGTGTTGTTGTTGTTGGCTGCTGAGCTGTGGAATGTGAGGTTGCCGAATCCACCGATACCGCTGTATGACTTAGAGCTTGTTTGAGCACTCTTCGCGCCATTAGTGTAGATAGTGAGCGTCTTGCCCTTCACTACGATACCGATGTGTGTCCAAGCTCCAACGGTAAGCGTCTGCGAGGGTGTGCTGATGCGGTCGTTGGTGCTTGTGTTCCATCCTGCTGTGAACGAACCGTCGCCGTTAGCGTGCATCATCCATGTGCCCCAGCTACCAGCTGCTTGGTTCCAGCTTGCAATTGAGTTGGGCTTAATCCAATATTCAATTGTTACGTTTTCGTGGTTTGTGCCGAATACATCAGGAATTGTGAAACCACCCTTCACGATGTTTGTTGAGGGGAAGTCAACCTTATCAGCTCCTTCGACAAATACCTTGTTTGAGGGGTATGATTCGCCTTCTGCATAGTTGGCTGTAACGTAGTATTCGCCAACGTTCTGAGTAGTGTAAGTCAATGTAGTAGCGCTTACAGTGGCTTCGAGTTCGCCTTGGCGATAGATGTTGTAGCCCTTAAGCGTGTTGCGCGACTTGAGAGGTGCACACCAGTTGAGCTGAGTAGAGTCGGCTGAAAGGTTTTCGGGAGAGTAAGTAGAGCCAGAGCCGTAAACGATGGTTGACCATACGATGTGGTCGCTACCAGCACTGTCGATTGAGCAGTTTTCTTGATCCAGCTTAAATGGTGTAGCCATGCCTGCTTCCGACGTTTCGTAGTCGAGGATGGCGAGGTTGTGAATCTTACCCTTACCGAGCTTAGAGTTGCGCTTACGGTCGATGATGAAGAAGTACTTCAAAGGACGTGTGCGGTCATAGCCTTCAGTAAGTGAGCTTACGTCGTAGCCAAATTCCATGGGCTCGTGGTGGAACTTACCGTCGCGCCATTGTCCGAGCATGGGGACTTCGGGAGCGGGCTTTGTGTCGCCGTTGGCACCGTCGCCTGCATACTGGAAGTGGTGCATGGGGATAGACTTATCGGGCGCAGTCGCATTGAGGTCTGAAGATACACCTACAGAGAGTGCCATTTCCGAACGGCGTGTGTATTCCATCTCAATCTTGATGGTGCGTGTAGGAGCATAGTCCTTGCGGATGCGGTAAACTTCGGGCGTCCACCAGCCGTTGCTGGGCTGAAGGTGGCCGTTGTTGTCGATAGCGTTGGGCACACTCCATGCATAGGGACAGTAGATGAAACCAGCGTTGGCCCACCATGGACCCCATGAGTTAACGACAATCCATGCACCCTTTTCGAGTGGCTGATAGCCCCATGGGTCGTCGGTTTCGAGGTCGCCTTCGCCATAGATGCCGTCGCCGTCGAGGTCGAACTCAATGCGGTCGTCGTAACCTACGATCGTCAAGGCATGGTCAACTTGAATACCCCAATTAGTGAGGTAGCGCTTGCCTACAACGCCAGCTTCGGCATTAGCGGGTGTGTTAGCAATGGGCGCATCGCCGTTGGCTGATGCTACACCGATACCTACGATACCAGGACGTCCTTTGAAGTCGGGGTCGCCATTGTGGTCGTAGAGCCAGCTCTTAAGTGCCTTACGTCCAGCAGCATACTTCATGCTGATGGGGAAGTTCGAGGGCTTGTGAGCGCGGTTGAAGAAACCTTCGTACCACTTGTCGTAGCCCGACATCCAGCCTGTCTTGGGGTCATCCCAGTTGAACGAACCATAAATTGAAGAGCTAGTGCGTCCACCATAAGCTTTAGCCGAAGGAACGCCGACAAACTGGATGAATTCGTCCTTGCCAGAGTTGCCGTATGTGAGGTTCCACACAAAGTGCGAAGGCAACTGGTTTTCAAGTAAACTACCGTCGAGATCGCGGTAGGCGTTGAGTTCATAAGTGAGCATGTAGCAGATACGCGATGCCGAACCACACGAACCGTTGTCTTGGTTGAACACGGGGGGGAACCACTTCGTGTCGGCTGCATTCACGTGAGTAGGGAGGTCGGTGCGGTTTTGCACTTGGTCGTCCGTCATTTCGTTGTACGAACCTTCTGCTGCATAAGGTCCCATTGGGCGTGAACCTGGCATAGGGCCTTCGCCTTGCCAGCGCATCAATGACCAATCGTAGTTGGTGTTGTCAACATAGTCCACCCACTTGGATGTGTCGACCACCATCTTTTGCGCTGTCGCCAAAGTAGGCGCCGCTAACGCTAAAAGTAGTAGATGTTTTAGCTTCATTGAATTGAAAATTAAGATTAAAAGATTATTCTTTTACAAAATTAGTAGTTTCTTAAAAATGTGGCAAATATTACTCTTCTTAAAGTGCAATTTTTACATTTTTAAGTAATGAACTTGCGTTTTTCATGTAAATTTTGGCATTAGGGAAATCTAACCTACCTTAAATACTATTTCTAATTCTAATTAGGTAAAAAATTGTGACAGTAAAGCAGATAAATGCTGAATAAACATGAATCAAAGCAGATTTGGATTTCGTGCGAAAATGTTGTATCTTTGTAGTACAAGGAAGAAGCTGAGCAGTTTCTTCCTTTTTTTGGCCCTAAAAATGGCAAAACGACCTCAAAGGTCGTTAAAATTTCCTCAAAGATAGGAGAAACGATCTTTGATGTCGTTTTTCCTACCTCGCTTGTCCTTATTTTTACCCTTGATTTGGCTCTCAAAACCTCCAATTTCGAAGAAATAATAACTTTTTTGAAAAAAAATACTTTCCTAAAGCAGAATAAAGAGCAACGAGATTTTTGTAGAGTACAACTTACAGAGTACAGAGTACAACTGCCATCCGGATGGCTTCTCGTCAACTTGTATTCTCGTCAACTTGTTTACTAATTCGTACAGAGTACAACTGCCATCCGGATGGCTCTCTTGTCAACTCGTTTACTCGTCAACTTGTCTACTAAAAGTATTGAATTCTCTATGTTGAATCGTTGTTTTTACTTGCGAAAAAAGTAAGAGGGCTGTGTCAGCATGCTGACGCAACCCTCTTTTATTAATTATTGTGAGGTTGTTTTTACTTCTTGAAGTAACGGTTGTAGAGACCTTCGAAGCCCTTGCCGTGACGTGCTTCGTCCTTTGCCATTTCATGTACTGTGTCGTGGATAGCGTCGAGGTCCTTAGCCTTAGCATTGCGTGCAATGCGGAACTTGTCTGAGCATGCACCGTTTTCAGCCATCATGCGCTTTTCGAGGTTGGTCTTAGTGTCCCAAACAACGTCGCCGAGGAGTTCTGCAAACTTAGCAGCGTGTTCTGCTTCTTCCCAAGCGTAGCGCTTGAATGCTTCTGCGATTTCGGGGTAGCCTTCGCGGTCAGCTTGGCGGCTCATAGCGAGATACATACCTACTTCTGTGCATTCGCCCATGAAGTGAGCGTTGAGGTCCTTGATCATTTCTTCGTCGCAACCCTTAGCAACGCCGAGTTCGTGTTCTGTTTCGAAAGCGAGGCCTGCTGACTCATCTACTTCCTTAAACTTATTTGCGGGCACACGGCACTGGGGGCACTTTTCGGGAGCTGTTTCACCTTCATGAACATAACCACATACTGTACAGATAAACTTCTTTTTCATAGGATTCAAAATTGTTAGTTGTTTGATTATTGTTTTTGTTTGACAATGCAAAGAAACGAACATTTTCCCGATAGAACAAATTTATTTCTTGAAAAACAACATATACAAAAGCTATGAACAGATAGTTTTAATCTATGGGATTTGGTTTTTATAGTAATAACTGATTTATGTCTGACCTTAAATTCCTAAATTTGTGGGAGTTATTATAAAATGTATCTTTTGAATTACAAATAAATCTTTAGGATGAAAAAGGTTAGAATTACAGTGATGCGTGCCGTTTGTCATACAGACTTAATTGAGCAATATGAGAATCCATTGGAGCATCCGTGCGATATGAAAGTGGGACAGGTGTTTGTAGCTAATGGTTGGGAGCGTCCAGAGGGGTTGTGCTTGAGTGCTTGGGAGTCGATGTCGCCTTTTGTGATGACGTTGGCGCATGGTGGTTCTCATATATATAATGGGTGGATGAAGAATCCGCGCTCTGCCATGATTTCGTGCAACGACGGCTTCCGCCCTGTGAGTTTTTTGCTTGAAGCACTCGATGAGGAAGCAACTACATAGGCTACGAAAAAAAGGGAATCCCGCGGGATTCCCTTTTGTTTTATTTTCTGAATGTTACTTGATTGAAGTTTCGCTGGGAGCTCTACTTCTAAGGTTATAAGGTTTTAGGTTATAGAGTTTTAAGGTTTGCCATTCGGTTGGGTTACTGTTTTTAGAGAAATAACAGTCTGAATAGCTCTCATAACCTTAAAGCGAAGCGACCTAGTAACCTTATAACCTGACTCAACTGAAGCTTAGCGAAAGTTGAGTTACTTGATAAGATTCTTACCTGTCATTTCAGCGGGCTGTTCGAGACCCATGATATGAAGGATAGAGGGCGCAACGTCTGCGAGCACGCCGTCTTCAACCTTAGCGTCCTTGTTTTCTGTAACGTAGATGAAGGGTACGGGGTTGAGCGAGTGAGCTGTGTTGGGCGTTCCGTCGGGGTTGATTTCGTTGTCAGCATTGCCGTGGTCAGCGATGATAACTGTTTCGTAGCCCATAGCCTTTGCAGCTTCAACAGTTTCGGCTACGCAAGCGTCAACAGCCTTTACTGCCTTCTCAACAGCTTCGTAGATACCTGTGTGGCCTACCATGTCGCAGTTTGCAAAGTTTACAACGATGAAGTCGTACTTGTCTTCCTTGATAGCAGCCACGAGCTTGTCCTTCACTTCGTAAGCCGACATTTCGGGCTGGAGGTCGTAAGTAGCCACCTTGGGAGAAGCTACGAGGATGCGGTCTTCGCCTTCGTAGGGAGCTTCGCCACCACCGTTGAAGAAGAATGTTACGTGAGCATACTTTTCTGTTTCAGCTGTGTGGAGCTGCTTAAGACCCTTGCTTGCGATGTATTCGCCGAGTGTGTTAGTAACGTTTTCCTTGGGGAAGAGGATGTGTACGTTCTTGAACGAAGCATCGTAGGGAGTCATGCAGTAGAACTGGATGCCGGGGATGGTTTTCATACCAGCTTCGGGCATATCCTGCTGAGAGAGAACAATAGTGAGTTCCTTTGCGCGGTCGTTGCGGTAGTTGAAGAAGATGACAACGTCGCCTTCCTGGATAGTGCCGTCAACGTTTGCATTGTTGATGGGGAGAACGAATTCGTCAGTAACGTCAGCATCATAGCTTTCCTGCATAGCCTGTACCATGTCGGTAGCCTGCTTGCCCTTACCTTCTACGAGGAGGTCGTAAGCTTCCTTCACGCGTTCCCAACGCTTGTCGCGGTCCATAGCGTAGAAGCGACCTACGATAGAAGCGATGGCTGCACCGTTAGCGTTGCAAACGTCCTGCAACTGCTGAATGAAGCCCTTGCCGCTCTTGGGGTCAGTGTCGCGACCGTCCATGAAGCAGTGAACGAATGTGTTAGCTTCAACGCCATATTCCTTAGCTACTTCGATGAGCTTGAAGAGGTGGTCGAGTGAAGAGTGTACACCTCCGTTTGAAGTCAAGCCCATGAGGTGAAGGCGCTTGCCGTTTTGCTTAGCATATTCGTAGGCTGAAACGATTTCGGGGTTCTTTGTGATAGAGCCGTCAGCGCATGCGCGGTTGATTTTCACAAGGTCCTGGTAAACGATGCGGCCTGCACCAATATTGAGGTGACCTACTTCAGAGTTACCCATCTGACCATCGGGCAAACCAACGTTTTCGCCTGATGCCTGGAGCTGAGAGTGGGGATAGTTAGCGAAGAGTGAGTCCATGTAGGGCGTTTCTGTCTGGAAGATAACGTCGCCCTTGCCTTGATTACCGAGACCGTAGCCGTCGAGAATCATCAATAATGCTTTCTTAGCCATAAGTATTATTTTATTAAATGAGTTTTTTGTTGTTGGAAAGGGGCTTCTAGAGTCTCTAGATATTTTAGATTTTACTCCCTAAGCTTTCTTGTTTAGCGCACTGCGATGCATTCGATTTCTACAAGTGCATTCTTGGGCAATGTCTTCACTGCTACGGCAGAGCGAGCGGGGCATACACCGGGGAAGAACTCTGCATACACGCTGTTCATGTCAGCGAAGTCTGCCATGTCAGCAAGGAAAACGGTTGTCTTTACTACGTTGTCCATTGTGAGACCTACTTCTGCCAAGATGTTTTGCATGTTTGTGAGCGACTGGCGTGTGAGTTCCTTTACACCGCCCTGTGCAAATTCGCCTGTAGCGGGGTCGATGGGGAGCTGACCTGAGACGAATACGATGCCGTTGGCTTCAATAGCCTGGCTGTAGGGGCCGATAGCTGCGGGAGCTTTAGAAGTTGCGATTTGAGTTTTCATATATTTGTATGAGGTTATGAGGTTTTTAGGTTATGAGGTTTTTAGGTTGTATGGACCTCATAACCTTAATTTTTATTTCAAGAAGTCGTCGAAGTAGCGAGTGATGCGTTCGTGGAGGTGAACCATGTCCTTGCCCATCATGTTGTGGCCCTGGCCGGGATAAACGAAGTAGTCGGGCTGAGTGCCTGCGTCGGCAGCAGCGCGGAGGAACGACATGCTGTGCTGAAGGATGCACGTGGGGTCGTTGTAACCTACGATAATCTGGAGTCTGCCCTTGAGGTTGCCGGCTTTCTTGAGGAGGTTAGAGCCTTCGTAGCCTTCGGGGTTTTCTTCGGGCGTATCCATGTAGCGTTCGCCATACATTACTTCGTAGAGGCTCCAGTCGATTACAGGACCACCTGCTACGCCAGCTTTGAATACGTCGGGATATGAGCACATGAGGTTTGTGGTCATGAATCCGCCAAACGACCATCCGTGTACACCCAAGCGAGTTTCGTCAACGTAGGGGAGTGACTTGAGGAAGTCAACACCACGCATCTGGTCCTGCATTTCAATAACGCCGAGCTGGCGGTGTGTGCAGTTTTCGAATGCAAGTCCGCGATACTGAGAGCCGCGATTGTCAACGATGAAGAGGAGGTAGCCCTTCTGAGCCATATATACTTCCCAGGGACGTGCTGCATAGTTCCAACCTGCGTTGACATTGTGAGCATGAGGACCGCCATAGACATAAACGACAGTAGGATATTTCTTCGTGGGGTCGAAGTTGATGGGCTTCACCATGCGGTAGTAGAGGTCGGTGCTGTCGTCGGCTGCCTTAATGGTGCCGCAAGAGAACTCGGGTACGTTGTAGTCCACCCAAGGTGAGGGAGCTGTTTGCATACGCTGAGGCTCTGGCTTTGTTGTGCTGACAAGGTCAATGCAACGGTAAGCATCGGGAGCGCTCCATGAGTCAACGAGGTATGTGCCCGAAGCCGAGAGCGTTGCGCGGTGCACGCCCTGGCCATTGTCGAGGCGGAGCATCTTCTGTGTCTTGACATTTACGCTATAGAGGTTGTGGCAGATGGGAGAATCTGCGTTGGCCTTGAAGATAATGCTCTTGTCCTTTGTGTTGAAGCCGAGGAAGTCGATTACTTCGAAGTTGCCTTTTGTGAGTTGAGCAAGCTCCTTTCCTGTTGTGTCGAAGAGGTAGAAGTGGTTGTAGCCGTCGCGTCGTGATTGGTAGATGAATTTCGTATCGTCCCAGGGGAGGAACACAATAGGATTCATGGGCTCAACGTAGCGTGGGTGCGTTTCGGTGTAGAGAACTTCCTTGCGTTCGCCAGTTTCAGCGTCGTAGGCTACGAGTTCAGTCTTGTCCTGCGAGCGGGGCACTTCGATGACGTAAAGTGTAGTTTCGTCGGGACTCCAGGCGATGTTTGTGAAATAACGATTGACGGCATCGCCCGTTTTGAGGTAAACGGTCTTCGTTGTTTTGGGAGTATAGATGCCTACACGTACCACGTGGCTTGTCATGCCTGCCATAGGATATTTTTCAGGGGCAAGCGTGGCAACACGTGTTGAATTGTCCACGAGGGGGAAGTCTGTCACCATGCTTTGGTCCATTCGGTAGAAAGCGAGCTTGTTGCCCTTGGGGCTCCAGAACGTTCCTTTGTGAATGCCAAACTCGTCGCGGTGCACGCTCTCGCCGTAGAGTACGTCGCGCGAACCGTCGGTTGAAATTTGGTGCATCATGCCTTCAGCGTCTGTGATGAAGAGGTTGAAGTTCTTCACGTAAGCTTGTGCCTTTGCTGCGTGGCAGAAGTCTTTGAGGCTTGCGCCCTTCTCCAATTCCTGGCTCCATGCCACTTTTTTTGCTTTCCAGTCGTAGAGCACGTTGCACTTGTTTGTGCGGAT
>JAZLDQ010000034.1:0-43414 GCA_045614785.1 Alloprevotella sp. | reverse complement strand
GTAGAGCAAGAACGTAGCCAAAATAATAAATGAGTATTCAGCAAAGCGCGCCTTGCTTTGTGTCAACGGCAAGATTGCCGTTGCAAAAATCATTGGGTAATAGGCAAAGTAACCCATGTGGAAAGCCTCGCTCCAAAACTTCTGCGGCAATGCGCGGCTGAATTCAAGCGCAGGCTGACAACCAAAGAGCCACTGCTCAGCAGATGCGAACACGTGGTCAAGATTAGGAAAACGGCTGCAAAACTCGTAGATATCAGGATACCAATAACTGATGAGCGCCATGGGAAAAAGAATGCGCAAGAACTTTATATGTTCAGAAGGCTTACGAAGCCCATACACCAACAACGCCACCATCAATGCTAAAATCGCCCCACGCTCCTGCAACTGCTCCACAGGACGCGCTAGCTCTCCCCACATCAAGAATATCAACAATGTAGTCAATGCCAAATAGGCAAAAGTAATCCACTCTATCGGTAAAATTTTCTTCATTATTTATATATACATTCTAATAAAAGATAAAACCGGGAAGTTCTCGGAATGATCAGAGTTATCCAAGCACTCGGATCACTCCTAACAATCGAAACAATCGGAATCTTCTAAATCGCTAATCGCTCAACGCTCCATCCGCATGGCAGCTGTACTCTGTAAGTTGTACTCTGTACTCTGTAAGTTGTACTCTAGAAAAGTTGTACTCTAAAACCTACACCCAGCCTTGCTGTTTATACCACTTCACCGTTTCGCTCACACCATCAGCAAGCGAGTAACAGGGTTTGTAGCCCAAATCTTCAATAGCAGGCTGAATGTCGCAACGCCAATTACGCTGGCGCAGAATGTTAAACTTGTCCATATTGAGTGCAGAAGGTTTGCCTGTAAGTCGAGCCAACCATCCGCCCACTGTGCATACCACTCTCAGCACCCAAATTGGTGCTGTTATGGGAAGCACAAACTTCACGTCCAACTCTTTCTGCAATAAGCGCGAAAAGTCCGAACTGCTATACACCTGACCATCAGTCAGGAAATAGCCTCGTCCCTTTTCTCCATGCTGCAGAGCCAACATAGTAGCTTCCACCAGGTCGCGCACATAAATAAAGGTAATATCCTGACGCTTATAGCCTACAGCAAAATCTACGTGTCTGCAGATGCTCTTTGCCATCAAGAAATAATCCTTTTCGCGAGGGCCATACACCCCCGTGGGGCGCAACACGACATAGTCCAATCCCTCCACTTGTGCCAACAAGCATTCAGCCTCTAGCTTGCTCTTACCATATTCAGTATTAGGATGCGGAATGTCGGCCTCGCTGATATTTGCGTAGTCATCCTCGTGCACTGCCCCCCACACGCTCAACGAACTGAGAAACACAAAGCGACCGCGCAAGGTCTCTGTTGCCAAAAGCGCTTGAACAAGAAGCATCGTCCCTTCAGCGTTCACACGATAGAAGTCAGCAGGGTCCTGACACTTCGTCAAGCCTGCTGCATGCACCACATAGTCCCAAGCCGTTTCGACAGCAGCAAACTCCTGCAGTTGCTCCTTCAGCTGACCAGCATTGTTCAGATTCAATTGTATGAAATGGATGCGTTCGTCCTTCAAATATTCTCGACTACTCGAAGCCCTCACCGCAGCCCATACTTCCGCACCTAATTCCAATGCACGCTCAACAATAAAACTGCCAATGAATCCCGAAGCACCCGTAACGAGTATTTTCTTACCTTGTAGGTTCATGAAATCCTTATTTTACTCTACCAACCAAAAATGCTAATAGCAAACGTGCGCCACTTCTTAAAGCCAACAATAGAGACATAAGCCAAACCTACGTCTAAACAGAAGTTATTTTCACCGCACACTGGTTCGTATGCAATATTTATTTGGCAAAGGTACGACTTTTTTACAAATGCATAAAAATTAATCGTTTCTATTTCAGATTGATTACAGAAAATACAACGTTCGCACGCTGTAGGGGCTAATTTCTGTGTCAGCCCGTGGTGATGCTACGTACGAATCATCTTTTTATAATTGTGAAATTTTTTGACAAAAAAACATCTTCTTATTAGCGCAAAACCAAGCATTTTGGAGCACACTGATTACAAAATAGAGGGTAAACTAGTTGCACCTGTGGATAACTCCCAAAAACGCGATTTGGATTTCGCTCAATTCTGTTGTATCTTTGTAGTACAAACGGGGAGGCCAAGCGGTCTCCCCTATTTTTTGACCGAAAAAATGCAAAAACTACCTCAAAGGTAAGAAAAACTACCTTTGAAGTAGGAAATTTTACATCAAAGATCGTTTTTCACACCTCCGACTTTGTTGTTTTTTCGCCCCTTTTTGCTTGAATAACCAGCCATCCCATCATCACGAAGTCAAAATTATGTAATAACAAAAAGATTTTTACTTTTTGAACATAGCACATCCAAATCTAACAGGTAAAACTGTGAAATATTTTGACAAAAGAAACCGTAGGCAGCAACTCGAGGAGGGAATTTAGGTAAGTATTACTCGTTTGTATGCACGTTGGAGTTTTTTCTGTCTAGCAGCATACGGGCAGACATAAAGTGACCCCTACACCATTCGGACTGCAAAGCAGCTCTTTTATTGCGCCTTCGCGAAGCCCCCCTAACACTACTCAAAAGAAGGGTGTGTCGAAACATACATTTCGACACACCCTTCATTTTGTTACCTCTCAAGAATCTTATTCCCAAAAGTTATTGTAACCCGTATTTTCATACTTGTTTGTCAATTCTTCGTCAGCATACGTGTCGTGCATCACGTTGGGCTGATTAGATGTTGCCAACATGGTAGTCGCAGCTAATTCGAGCGCCACTGTTTGTGGCTGAATATAAGTTTTTTTCATAACTGTTTTACTTTACTTGAATGAAACGTTTCTGACCATTCACGATATAGATGCCGGAGTTGACAACCTTCGTGATACGCTGGCCGTAGATGTTGTAAATTGCCTGAGCATCAGCGCCCACCTTGATATCGTTGCAAATACCTGTCGCATCAGCCTTCTTGAAAACGAAGCTAAGCGGAGTATTCAGATTTTGAACCAAGTAAGGCAGGTAAACCTTATTTGCGCTCACCTTGAACTGCGTTGCAGGTGCGTCGGCTGCTACGGCATTGCCTTCGGCATCGTACTTCTGCGCGAGATAAAGCCCTACGATGCCACCCTTCTGGCCGAAGATGTAGTACTTATAGCCATCAGTGATGGGGAGGAGCGTTGTCTGCAAGCTGCCTTCGAGCATATTTGCGCTCACATCGGCAGTAGCTGTTTCAGAAGTGTAGTCGAACGCATGTTTGCCTTCCGGAGCATTCACAATCACGGCTGTATTTGCAGGAAGCACGTCGCCTTCAACAGCCTGGAGCGTAGCTACGCCGCCGACTGACGCATCAGTGATGATGTAAGCCGTAGCCTCAGCAGGAATCGTCGCTGCATAGGGCAAGTAGAGGCCCGCATATTCGTACTGGCTCACATTGAGCGTGAAGTGTGTAGCACCATAAAGCGCATCGTACACCTTCTGCAACTTCACCATCGCAGCCTCAACCTGAGAAACAGAGGTCGCATAGGTGTGTGAAGCTCCGGCTTCCTTCAAAGCATCATAAGTGTCATAAACTTTATCAGCAATAGCTTCACTCAAGCCATTCTTAATTTCTACAGAATAGTTTTCAGGAATATCATAAGAAAGACTAAACTCTGCCATATGGAAGAAAGGATGGCCTCCCTTTAAAGTGCCCGAATTATTCTCAGTAACCATGAAGCGCAAATAAGTGTAGTTCTTCGATACTTCTATAGACTCAGAAGTATATTCGGCAGCAGCTTGTGCTGGTAAACCTTCTATCTTCGTAATTTCCTCATATTCTTCGCCATCCACACTACCCAAAATCGTCATTTTTGTAGCGTAATTAGTCGCTGTGTTGTAACGATTTGTATAACTGAATTTGAATGCAGAAATCTCAACATCAGCACCCAAATTGACATTAATATAGTGGTCAAGGCCATCTGAAGAATTCGTTCCGCTATAATCAGTGTGGAAATAAGTACCCGATTCTGCATTTCCTACAACTCCATCAATAAGACCTGAAATAGGACCTTCCTGCTTTGACTGGGCATTTGTCCAAACGTAGAAATCTGCATTAGGATCATTCACCTGCAAAGAAGCCTTCTTTTCCAAGACAGCTGGAGTATAAACCACATCACAACAAGTATTCATCAGCTCTTCAGTTTTCTCAATGAGTTCCTGGAGTTCTGCCTTCTTAGCTTCGAGTTCAGCGGTTTCAACAGCCTGCTTCGCAGCAAGCAATGCGTCGTACTGCTCTGTGAGCGCAACAGCAGCGTCTTCCAATTCAGCAGCAGTAGTAGCTGTAGCCAAAACTTCCTTAGCCTCTTCTACTTTTTCATTCACAGCCAAAACTAAGTCTGAGCTGATTGATGCATAAGCAGAATTAAGGTTAGCTACAAGATTTTTTACAGAAATTCCAAGCTCGCTCACGATGAAATAATAACGTCCATTCGCTTTTTGGTCTGTATTATTTTTGTAAACACGCATTCTGATGTAGCGGTACGGGGTACCATCGCCTGGTACATCGATTGTTGCCTGCTGATTAGCGCCGGTAGGAAGACCTTCCGTCACATCCTTGAGCACATTCCATGACGCATCATCATTGCTACCCTCAATTGTTAACTTTGTAGGCGCTACTACATAACCATCCTTACGTGTAGTATAATTCACAGTGAAGCCATGAACACCCATGCCCTCGTGCAAATCCATACGGATGTAGTGATCTTCATCGGGCGCTTCGCTACTATAGTCTGAATGGAAGAAAGTTGCAGGATTATTATCGCAAAGAACGGAATAACTTGTAAATTGGTCGCCATACGCCTTTTCCTTGCATTCTGCATTCGAATGATAATCATCGGCTGTCAAAGCTTGCTGCTCAGTAACAAACTGAATTGTTGCCACATCAGCAATCAATGCTTCAGTTTGTGCTACCAAGTTCTGAAGTTCAAAACGGGGAAGCTCATCGGCTACGACTTCCGTCGCCGTAAGATACCACCAAGAGCCATCATTATCGTTTGCTGCGTGGCTCCATCCTACTACATCGTGGCGACCATCGGTGTGCAAAGAACGATTTGCGATATCGTCTTCTTCCTGACACTGGAAAGCCCAAAGACCATTCTTCAAATCGAACGCCTTGTAAGCCTTAGCGCCGGATTTTTCGGCGGTAGCCTGGATTGCAGCGCTCTTATTTAAAACGCCCAAGTACTTACCTGTGCCTACACTCTTGATGTAGAACTGTCCGGCTTCGGTAGCTGGTTCCAAAGTCCACTGCTGGTCGGCAGAACCATCGGTCGCTTCACTGCGCACGTTGCCACCACCGTTGGCATCCATCGAAATTTCAGGATACTTCTTGTTAGTAAACACATAAGTTGAGCCTGCAAGCAGGGGAACAGTCACGCCGGTAGCATTCTGCAATTTCAGGATTTCTTCGCTCAACGCACTGTAAACAGCAGCGTAGACAGTAGCATCCTGCTCGTCGTAAGCCGTCTGCGCGTTGTTGTAAGCTGTTGTAAACACTGCGATTGCCGAAGCATTATAGAAGCCGGGCTTCGTAACTCCGGTTTCGTCGGTCAGGTCGATTACTGAAGTCTTAGCAATATCAAGCACACTGGCAAGGAGTGCGCGCTTAGCCTCGATATCGGCAACTTCCATTTCGTCGGCTGCAACGCTTTCCGAATTGTCGGCGCAGACCGAAACGACCTTCACCTTGCCCATAGCAAGAAGCTCAGCAACTTTGCTCGAAACCTCAAACGTCTTGTTGTCGGAGAAGGCGATGAGTTCGTGCTTATCGTTGTAGATTGCGAAACCAATGCCGCCCTCGCCCTTCATCGTCACGGTTGTGCCTGCTAAAGCGTAGGTATAGTTGCCCTTCGTGTTGGCAGCAAACGATGCATAGCTACCGACTTCAGCGCAAACTTTTGTTTCTCCATAAAGTTCAAGTGTACCACCCTTGTGGCTTTGGATGGGTTCGCCTGTGCCGTCGTTGATGAAGAGTACAGCCACATTTTCATCATAGTTCAAAGCCTTAACTTCTGCAATGGCTGCATCAATCTGCGCCTGCGTTGTGTTGTAAACAGAGTTAGAATAGTCACCCACGAAGCGGTCCTTCATCACTGTAAGCACACCATAAGCGCGGAAGAACTCTGTAAGATCTTCGCCAGCTGCACGGCAGCACAACTTATAGAAATGAAGAAGACCTTCTGCACCATCCTGATCATACTGTCTGTTCATCGGCTCTTGACGAAGCAACTCGAAGAGGCGAGGATAGAAGTCAGTGTTATGACCCAACACATGATAGTAAAGGAAGAGCTTATAGTACAAGTGAGTGAGCGCCCAAATATTATTGGTATAGAAGTCGCCGTTTTCCTGATTGAAGGCAGCAAGCACGTTTGAGAGCGCACCGTCAGTACCATTATAACGTGAGGTTGACTTACCAAAGCACCAAAGCGCAGCATTCGCAAAGAGATTGTTGGTTACTTCCATCAAGCCATTGAGCGTCAGGAGCGACTGATGCTGGTGACCAATTTCGTGCGCTGCGGTCCAGTGAGAACCTGCGCTTGTAAGGATATTAATGTTATAATCATTAAGAGCATTGCATGGATAGCCCGAATACTTCCAGCTACCATGAGGATTGCTTCCTGCCGCAATGCTCAATGCCAAACCATGCACATTGTAATAATCAGAATAATCTACGACGTTGTTTTGGAATACGTTCTTTTTTGAATAAGGCGATACAATATTATTTTCTGCCAAAGCCTCTTGTGTGCTCAAGCCTAAAAGGAAGCGCTGCCAAAGCATCATATTGTCCCATTCAGCTATGCTTTCGCAAATCTTACTATTTTCTCCTGGGAAAAGGTCGATCATACCACTATGTCCTTCAGCATCCTTAGAAAGAAGAGGAAATTGAAGCGTCATATACTTGCCGAGCACAAGCACGTCGGGCTGCGTAGCGCGCGCTGCGATGTAACCCCAGTCGGCAGCATCGTCGCCAGCACCCCAAAGTTCATCACCTACTCTGTTCCAATAACCATTGATGTAACCACCTTCGATGTGAATCTTAAGATCGCTGTAGTCAGAAAGTTTGCGTGTCTTAGCAGCAGCGCCTCGCTTTTCGCCATCGAATGTGTGAACAACATAGTTGATGTGAAGGTTGCTACCATCAGCGGCAGAAGGAATCACATTAAGACCTTTATGCAATTCAATACCATCAGCATAACCATTCAACTGATCGTGACCTAAGGTAGAAGTAACATAGAGCGAAGCGCCATCCTTGATAGCACCTTCGACCATGATATAAGCTGCCTGACCAGCATTCAAAAAGATACCGGTGGGGTTGTTTGTGTTAGTATGTGCATTGATGCCAAGCGCCTTTGCTGCAGCCTCGGGCTCGTTGTAGGGTTCGTAGAGCTGCACGCGATATTTCTTAGCATAGTCTGCGCCCCATCCAGCCTTGGTATTATCAAAGTTGTTTTCTGCCCACGAGTCGTTAAGGACCTTAACAACCATAGCCTTCAATGTAGCAGGAAGCGCTAGATAATCAGCGTCAGCTTCAAGGGTCTCTTTATCTGCAAAACTCTTCTTCAAAGTTGTGCAAGCCTCGTCTAAGAACAGATTATTGAGCGCAGTTTGATAAGTGCTTACCGTTGCATCCGAAGGAATCATTTCTGAGAAATTAGCAACAATAGCTTGAAGCGTCGCTTCATCGTAAGAAACTTCTGCCAAAGTCCACTGCGTATTGCTATTGCTACTTTCCCAGCTCACGGGGTTATTGCTACCATCAAGGTGAAGATAGGCGTAATTATCACCATGTTCTGACTGACGGAAAGCAAAGCCATCACCAACTCTGGTGCAAGTCAACTGAACTGGCGTAGCCGAAGGCTTCCAGGCATTTGACGAAGAGTTATTACCTTGCACGTAATAACCCGTCTGCAAGTTACGCAATGTGAGAACATCGCCACTCATCGTCTCAACATACCAATGCTGATTTCTAGCATTGTCATCTGGCGTTGAGCTCGCAAGCGACCAGTAATTGAGCATTGCAAGCGAACGATTCTTGCCTACATTCTTCAAATTGTAGACCTTACCCTGCTCAGGCTGCGCCAAAGCTGCGGGTACAGAGAGTACGCACAACAATAGTACAGACCAAAGAAGTCTTAATTTTCTCATAAGATTTTATGTAATTATTGTTAAAAATTCATTCCAATAAGCAAAGTTACAGGAAGTTTCTGAGTTATAATACATTTTTAACATAATTCCGCCATATTCTACGTTTTAACTTCTTATTTTGACAAAATCAAGCAAAAAAAACAGGGCGTGCCACGTGGCACGCCCTGTTACAGGTATAACAGAAGTTAAGCAGGTGCTCAACTTCTTAGGTTTTACGGTTATTAGGTCGCTTCGCTTTAAGGTTATAAGAACTATTCAGATTGTTTTTTCAAGAAAAAGCAAACAAGCCGAATGGAAAACCTTAAGACCTTACAACCTCACAACCTCAATAGATTTTACTTGCTGATCAACTTAACAGCGCGGAGCTGCTTGCCGTCCTTAACGATGTTCACAACGTAAACGCCAGGCTGAGCGAGCGTAATCTGCGCCTTCTGACCTGCAGCGAATGCTTGCTTCTTAACAGCTACTTGCTGACCTGCTGCATTGTAAACGCTGATTTCGTAGTTGCCAGCTGCTGCCAATTCTACGATTGCTGCGCCATCAACAGTGTAAGCTGCAACTTCATTCATTGTAGCATCAGCGATGCCTGAAGGATCGTCTGTCACCTTAATCACACGGAATGTGCGCTGGTCGCTACCGAGTGAGTTAGCGAGTGTGAGCACAACTTCGTAGTCACCAGGCTTAGCATAAGTCACCTTAGCCGTACCTTCCTGGTCAGTACCTACAACGTCTGTCACAACACCCTTCTTGGCCTTCCATGTAGGAGCTGTTGTTACGGGATAAGCTGTACCTGAGATGAAAGGACATCCTGAGTTGTATTCAGAAGCAATCCACTTGAATGTACCCTGACCTTCGCTGCCCGAAGCTGTGTAAGTGTGAGTACCAGCGAGCTTCTTCTTCTTACCTACAGAAACAAATGTCTTTGAAGCCTTCTTTTCAAAATCCCAGAATGACAAGATACCTTCAGGAAGTGCACCCTCTGTAAGATCGCCCATAGAAGCCTTCACATCTTCTTCTGTCATCACCTTGTCCCAAACCTGGAAGTTGTCGATAACGCCGTCGATACCGTTACGTCCGTGAGCCGATCCACCTACTGAAAGCACCTGTCCGTCAGTGATGCTATAAACGTTAGGTTCGTAGCCGGGCTCTGTATTCTTAAAGTTAGAGTCGCGTGTACGCTTCCACTTTGTCACCTGCTGCTTCACACCATTTACATAGAGGTCGCCACGGAAGTTGCCATCCGCGTTATAATCGAAGGTGTAAGCAACGTGCACCCAGTTGCCCACGGGGAGTGTGGTGTTTTCGTACTTATACTGAAGCTCATTGTTAGAAGTAGCGTCCGTACCGCGCCATGTGAAGCTTGTGAACGTACCGTTTTCGTCGATGTTCGACCAAATCCAACCCCAGTCAGTCTTAGGCCAAGCGTCAACCTTATTGGCTACGGCGAGCAACTGTGTTTCGCCAGCAGCGAGCTTGTTAATCTTCAACCAGAATGCTACAGAGAATGACTTCTTACCTACGAGATCGAGGTCAGCACACTTCACTCCGAAGCGCTGCTCTACGAGGTCGATACCCTGAGAACCTGCACCGTCGGCCTTACGTCCTGTGTAAGCCAAATCGATAGCGTTGTTTGAGAATACTTCAATGTCTGCTTCCTTGCCGTTAGCAGTGAGCGTATAGATTTCGGGCAATGCACCGATACCTTCGCTTGTAATCTGCACGAAGCTACCAAACTGACGAGTGCTTTCAACCTTCTCACCTGTTTCAGCATCATGTTCAACACCTGTGAGTGTCAAGTTGTAGATACCCAAGTTTGCCAAACCGTCAGCACACTCAACAGTGTTGCCAGTAGATTCGAACACCACGTTGCCTTCAGCGTCAGTAAGCGTCCAGGTAGCGTCTTCGTGCTTGGGGTCAACGTATGACATTGCGAACGATTCGCCGGGCTTGATAGTTGTCTTGCTGATTTGGATGGCGTCGTCGTAAACGTAGTTTTCAGCCACCATGTATTCGCCCCATGCAATGTCTGACTCAGACTTCATGTCGAGCGAAACGGCTGACACACCAAAGCGAATGCGCTCTGCACCCTTCAACACCATAGGCACACGGTAGAACATACCTGCCCAAGACGTTGTTGCTCCCATGAGAATGGGCTGCTGACCTTCTTGCTGCGCATAGAGCTTGAAGAGTGATGTCTTCACATCAATATTGTAGCAAGGTTCGCCCGCAGGCTTGTCGTTCTTCATGTTGAAGATAATCTTACCGTCAACACCAAACTTGCTATAGCTGAGCACAGCGCTCTTTGTCACTTCGGGCTTAGCAGGAGTTGCTGCCACACCGCGTACGATTGAGAATTCACCAAGGTAAAGGTCAAGCGCCTCAGCATTTTCGATATGGAGCGCAACTAGTGCCACTTCCTTACCCGCCAATTCGCTACCTACAGTAAATGTGCGTTCTACCCAAACGTCTTCGTCAGCCTCATCCTTCGCAGAAATCAAGTTGAATGCCGATTCGCTGACAGCTTCGCCTTCAGCACCCTTAGCTGTAAGCACGAGATTCATGTTAGCAGCGCCCGTCTTGAGCTTGTAGCGGAGCGTAATCACGTCGCCAGCCTGGAGCGCATACTCTGTCTTGAAGAGGTGGAGATATTCATCAGCTGTAGCACCAAAGATGCGGAGCGACGAACCACCTACGTAAGCTTCGTCCCAAGAGAACTCTGCATCAAGACCGCTCTTCGCAACGTCGGAAGCTGTGCGACCCAAGAGCTTTGTAGCAAACCACCAACGCCATGTGGGGAGGTAGTCCTGCATACCGATGTTGTACCATTCCTTGCTGTGTTGGCGTACGCCCTTCCAGTTGAAATACTGACCATTACCAAGGTTGAAGTAAGTAATGAAGGGTTCTTCTGAGAGGTTCCACTTCAAGGAGCTTCGTGCTGACATGAGCGACGACATACCGTGGAAGTTGTAGTTCTCAGCATTATACTTCATTGAGCTAATAATCTCAGGACAGTTTGCCGGGTTGCGTGTGCCACCTGTAAACCAGCGTTCTGTGCGGAGCTGATAAGTGCGCTGCTTCACAGCGGGAGCGCTACCCAACTCACCACGGCTTTCCCAGAACATATTTTCGCTGTGCGCACCCCAAAGACCGATAGAGATGGGATACTGCGCAAGCAAAGGCCATGATTCACCGCTGTTATACTTACCTGGCGTAGGCTCAGCGCCCTGCATGTTGACACCGGCATAGAGGTCGAGCGAGCTACGGCCAATCTTCTTGGCATACTCCACACTTTGTCCTAAGCGAGCAGCATAGTTCCAGTTGTAGTTCATGAACAACGAAGCTCCATCCTCACCTTCGTGGCCGAAGATTTCGTCGTTATGATCGCCAAGACCTTGGTCGAACGTTACGAGACCATTATCGTTCGTACCGTCGTACCAGATGTTTTCGAAAAGAGGATTGTTCTTACGCGCAAGCTGCACCAACTCTGTGTGGAAGGGGATGAGTTGCTTCACATAATAAGTACCGCCACTAAATTCCGAGTTATAGCCCATACCATCCACACCATAGTAATTGTGGAAGTCAGCCACCTTTTCAGCTCCGACTTCAACCATCTTTTCAAGACAGTCGGCCCATGCAGGATAGCTAAACAAGTTGCCGTAAGGAATACCTGCCACACCCGAAACAGCCACACCATTCTTGTGAGCCACATCGAGGAAGTTGCCAGGTACGCGTCCGAGAGGAGCAGTCCAGTTGCCGTAGTGCGTAACGTACGACCACATGTTGAACACTTCAGAGTCGTAGATACCATCGGGCAAAGCGTTGTTCTTTGTGCCGTTGATAGGCACCCACATCAAGAGCTTCTTGTCGTTTGTTTCGTCAATACCCTGACGCACCTGCGTAGCATTGTTACGAAAACGTTCGCGAGGTTTCACACGTGAGATAAAGAAATTGTCATCTTCACTGATGGGCTTTCCTTTTTCCCAACTTTCTACGGTAGTTGCAAAATCCGAACCACCATACCCCCAGTTGATATATCCTTCCTTAAACTCCTGCGCATTAGCACCGAGTGTCAGAGCGGACAAACCAAGGGTTAAAAGTAAATTTTTCTTCATACGATTAAAAGTTATGTTGTATAAATTGAATTGCAGCAAACTAAGACTACTAACAGCCTCAACCATTCATCGTTCTATCACACTGAAATTCAACGACATGTATGATTAGCATAATTTAGGCCACAATATTCCAAGCTAACTTATATGCAATATTCGGAATTTTTATTGACATTAACAAAAAACAAGGCTTATTTTTAACTTTATCTTGGTTAAAAATAGTTTTGAGGACTAGGGAAGAGTACAAGTTAAGTAAACAAGTTGGCGAGGAAACGAGTTAACGAGAGACCATCCGGATGGTGTAGGGGCCGATCCCCGTGTCGGCCCGTGGTGATGCAACGCACGAATTGTGCAAAGCGAAATGATAACACTGCAGATGCTGTAGGGCAGGGTGTTCAAAATTGATATTATTTTAAGTTTCGCAAGTGAATAATCTTGGTATTAAAATTGGCGAATCTGACTAATTTCTTCTCCTGAGTTAGCTAATCTTTGCCCACATTAATTTCAAGGGAAAAGGTCGCCTCGAAGAGTCAAAAGTACATAGCCCAGGGCAAGTGACCGTAGGGAACGGCACCCTGGGTAGAATTCCGTTCCAAATGGTGCGCCCTGAAGGGGCAAAAGTAAAAATTCATTTTAATATATTGATTATCAAACATTTTTACTTTTGCCCTTACAGGGCGAAAGACCATGCGGTTCGTTTACCCAGGGTGTCGCTCCTTCGTCGCTTGCCCTGGGCTAGGGACAGATTGGCCTTTCAGGCCGCCCTAGTAAAGATGTGGACAAAGATTATCTGTTGTAGGGGCAAACAAACGAGTAATACTAACCTAAATCCCCCCCTAGAGTTACTTCCTACGGCTTCTTTTGTCAAAATATTTCGCAGTTTTACTTGCCAGATTTGGACGTGATATGTTCAAAAAGTAAAAATCTTTTTGTTATTACATAATTTTGACCTCGTGAAGATGAGATGGCAGGCTATTCAAGCGAAAAGGGGTGAAAAAACAACAAAGTCGGAGGAGCGAAAAACGATCTTTGATGTAAAATTTCCTACTTCAAAGGTAATTTTTCTTACCTTTGAGGTAGTTTTTGCATTTTTTTGGCAAAAAAACAGGGGAGACCGCTAAGCCTCCCCATCTGTACTACAAAGATACAACAGAATTGAGCGAAATCCAAATTGCGTTTTTCGGAGTTATCCACAGGTGCGAGTAGTTAACCCTCTGTTTTGTAATCAAAACACCCCCAAATGTTTGTTTTTGCGCTAAGGGGGAACGTGTTATTTTGTCAAAATATTTCACAATTTCAATAAAAGCGTTTGTTCCCCCACACCACAACCTTTCACATACAAAAAACTGGTGTGCCAAAAGATTGACACACCAATTTTTATAGTATAGATTACATTACTTTACCAAGAACTTTGTTGTGCGAACTACGTTCTGATATTGCATCTTAACGATGTAAGCACCGGGAGCTACGCCTTCGAGGCTGAGCGACTTAGGATTAGCAGAAGCGAACTTCACGAACTTACCATCTGCGCTATAAACCCATGCCTTTTCAACGTTTGTGAAGTAGAGTTTACCGTCAGCATAAACAGCTTCTGAAACACCATCACTTACTACATCCTGAAGACCTGCCACTGTGCCACCTTCGAGCATCACGGGTTCTTCAGCTACGCCCTGGTCGCGGCTATCTGCAGCAGTACGTCCGGGGTTATCACCTACGATTTCGCAACCGAAGTCCATAGAGAAGCCCTTAGCATGGAGACCAGTGGGAAGGAACATACCTGCGAACCAAGCATCAGAGAATACGATGCGGAAACGGCTCTTACCAGGAGTTGCATCTTCGGGCACTGTGAATTCGAAGTTAATACCTGTAGTCTGGAATTCGGGTGTTGCTGCACGAATCTTACCTACCTTGAAGAGACGTTCGCCGAGAGGATCGGTTTCTTCACCTTCTTCGAAAGGAGTAACACCGAGAGGATGATCGAAGTCGCCAGAACCATTGAGGTCCATCCATCCACCTGCGAAGCACCACTTCAAACCGTCGCTCTGGTCAACACACTTAATGTGCATCTTGATAGTCTGACCCTGACGTACCTTCAATACCATATCGCGGTGGTCAGCATATTGTGAACCATCCTTAACAGGACCACCACCAGTGAAGTTGAGGTCTTGTTCAGCACCTGTAGAAATCACATCAGTTACATAGCGCTGTACGCGTGCAATGTCAGCACCTTCGCAACCAGGATCCATTGCAGAAATACCATAAGTATCTTCTTCCACCAATTCGGGAAGCTGATTAGCAGCTGCACGAGGCACCTTCACCCAAACAATAGGAGAATATGTCTTGAGGTCTGTAGAAACCGCACGAACACCAATGTAAGGAACGTCTGTTGCATTTTCGAAACGGATGTCGCCCAAGAAAGCTGACCATGTAGTAGTACGTCCTACTTCTGAAACGCGACCATTTTCGCCCACCTTGTACATGATTTCGAAGTGGTTGATGTTTGCTTCGTCGTTAAAGAGGAGGCCCCAGTTAGCGCGTGCCTTTGCTTCAGCATCTACTTCCCAGAACAACTTCATTGCCATTGAACCCTGTGTTTCCTGCTTCACTTCTACGTTAAGATTCTTAACATTAGCAGGTGTAACAACGCTCTTGTCATTGATTTCAAGCTTACCTACGAGGAGCTTATAGTTGTCGTCATTACCCTTCACGCGAAGACCGATGCGATCAATCACGTCGCCAGCAGAAATACCGTCGATAGCAACCTTCACTTCTTGCCAAGCCTTGCCAGTAATGTTGCCTACGGGAACTTCCAACCAAGCATCGCTGCCCTTCTTCTTGAGAATAACACAAAGGTTTGAGGGATTTTCGCCTTCCTTGCCTGTCTTAGCTGCAACTGTTGCGTAAACGCCATTGCCAGCCTTGAGCGAAGTCTTGTACAATACGATGTCAGTGCCTTCAGCAAGCGCCTTACCTGTAAGTTCGAGTGAAGAACCTCCGATATAAGCGTCAGAGTGAATGTAGTTTACTACGACGTCTGTGCTAACAGTCTGAGTTTCGGGCTTCACCACCAACCAACGGTAAGTGGGAACTACATCCTGTCCACCCATATTGTACCAGCTGCCATGAGTCTTCTTTCCCTTATAGAAGTAACGTTCGCCATTACCGAGTGTGAAGTTCGTGCCGAAGGGGAGGTTGCCCTGGATAGCCGTACGTTCGGGAATCCATGTAGCCATACCAGCGAAAGTAGAAAGAGGAAGCTTATCGCCATCCTGTTCCCAATTGTTACCAGTAATGCTTACAGCAGGACGTTCCAAAGGATTGCGGTTACCACCAGAGAATGCACGTTCGAGCAAGCGCTGATAGTTGCCCTGAGTGTCGTAAGCGTCGCTACCAGAGTTGTATGACATGAAACGGCTCTGACCGTGTTCACCCCAAAGACAAACACCGCAACGATGAGCATTGTCGTTTTCGTCGAGCGCAGTCCAACGGCGGTCCATACCTACAATCCACACACCAGTGTAAAGACCTTCGGCAGTGCCCATCGCAGCTTCTGCAGCTACTACTGAAGGACCTATCTGCCAGCTGAAGTCACCGTTTGAATAGTTCAACATAGTGTCGTGCGTCTTACCTGTTGCTGCGTTTCCGTAAAGAGCATCCACATTACCAGCGTTCAAACCAGATATAGCAGTGTAGATACCGCTGTGATAGTTGTCGAAACCTACTTCAGCTGCATACTTATAAAGCTGCTTGTGGAATTCAACGATGTCTTCGTCAGCATAACTGTTGTCTTCCCAGTTATAATTGATACCATCCGAACCGAAGAACATCAAGCAGTTGATAAGAGGCTTCACGTACATGAAGTTGCCTTCAGCATCCTTCTTAGTAATCAACGCTGAGTATTCACCATCGCCGCTACCAGCTGTCCATGATTCGAAGAACTTGATACCCGACATGATGTCAGTACCATTGCGGTGAGCAGCATCCACCCAAGCTGCAGGTGCCTGGAATACGCCGTGGTTCCAAGAACCAAAGAGGTTAGTGTACTGCCACATTGAGAACACGTCGGCTGCAAACTTAGTGTTAGGATATCCACCCAAGCCGTCAGAACCCACGTCCATGGGGATGTTCATCCAAAGGTTACGTGTTTCGTAAGTAGAGGGAATCAAGCGATCTGCACGCGACATAATTGCCGCTTTGCGTACGTGCGAACGAACAAAGGCAATATCCGAAGCCTGGACACCCGCAGCTTCAAATTCTGCCATCGTGGGATAGTTACGTCCCTGCTGAAGCGCATTGTAGAAAAGCTCCAACATTCCCTTGTCAGTAAAACCTGAGAAGTCGTAAACCTTATCAGTTGCCGACTCTGCATACTGAGCCTGTGCAGGACTGCTAAACAAAGCACCGCACATCAAGGCTGCTACTGCTAAGTAATTCTTTTTCATACGTTAATAAAAATTATAAGGTTTTAGGTTATAAGGTTATAAGGTTATAAGGTTGCCATTCGGACTTATAATCCTTCAAAGCCATGCAACCTTATAACCTTAGTCAACTCTAATATTAGAAATTAGGAGCATCTACGTCCCACCAAAGGCGAGTTGACTGCAAGTCGGGACCGCCCAATGTAGGAATACCTGATGATTCAATCAACTGCTGAACGATGGGGTCGCTAGCATTCCAAGGAATACGACGAATCATATCACCCTGTTCGATAGAACCATCACCGTCGTCGGCATTAAGCACGGGGAAGAGCTTAGGATAGCCTGTACGACGCAATTCAGCCCACGCTTCTGTTGAGAGGGGGAAGAGAGCGATGTACTTCTGCGTGATAATCTTTTCGAGCTTAGTTTCGAGAGCATCGCCATCGTTCCATGTCACGCCAATCTTTGTAACACTTTCCCAGTCTTCGCCATCGCCCGAGGGTTCCACCTGCGTATAAGGCAATGCCTCAGCCAAAGTCATGTACTCGCCCACTAAAGATTCGTAAACACCACCTTGTGCCATCATGGGTTCGTCGAGGTAGGCATTGCGGATACCTTCTTCATAGAAGTGCTGAGCCGCACCGCCCATGTTCCAACCACGAATAGCACCTTCAGCACGAAGGAAGTTAACTTCAGCCAACTTCACGAGGTAAAGAGGTGCCATCGCAAAGTTGCTTGAGTTGATGCTTGAATAAGCTGCCAAGGGGTTCAAAGGATAGTTCTGACCGTCGGGCATCAAGCGACCGGCACGCAAACCTACGATTTTAGAGTGTGCAGGAAGTTCTTCGCCTGTCACATTATTAACAATAGGCTGTGTGTTGTTAGAGAACACATACTTCAAGTAAGGGTGGTTCAACGACTTCAACAAGCTTTCGAACGAAGCGCAAAGACGGAGATCGTTCCATGAATTACAGATTTCATTGTAAGGATGTGTGAAACCTGACAACATAGGATAGAGCGCATGCTGCTGATCGATTGTTTCAATCACGCCTGAAGCTACAGCTTCTTCGGCCCACAACTTTGCTGTTTCGGGTTCCACCTTCACAATGTGCATCGCCATACGGAGCTTCAACGAGTTAGCAAGGCGGATGTAGCTATCCATCGACCAGTCGCCAGTAAACATTGCGCGGCTTGTTGTAGCATAGCGAGTGAGCACCTTCTCGATTTGCTTCTTGTAGTCCTGAGGACGATTTTCGTCGTAGTACTTCAAACAAGCTACTACAGTGTCGAGGTTTTCCTTGATACCATAATAAATAGTCTTGAGGTCGTTGTACTCTGTAGGCTCTTCTGAGTTCTGCTTGTCTTCAAGATAAGTGTAAGGACCAGAGAGGTCAGCACGTTCTTGTGCAGAAATACAGTAGTACAATAGGTTGATAGCCTTAAATTCAGGAATTGTGTCGATCACGGGGTGATTGAGCAAAGGCATCAACGCATTCTTCACCATGGTGTAAGAACCAAGAGGGTCGCCATTAAACTCTTCCGACACGTTGTAGGAAGAAGTAAGCGTACCATACATGAAGTCCTTGTGGTGAACGACCATGTATTGTGCGTAAGCATCGGGACCCAAACTATACTGACGCTGGTAAGCGTGCGCACCGGGCACATTGCCTTCCTTCGCTCCACGCAAGCAGTATTGCCCTGTCAAGCTCTGACCAAACATCTTCATCTTATTAAGCGTGTCGATGGCGTGCTTGAGCTCTTCAGCGGTAATTTCACGTTGATAGTCGATTGAGTCCACATTGCCATGATAGACAGTGGCATCGATGGTTGTTTGGCTCATGGAAAGTTCCGAGCCTGGATCATCGTAATCCATGCAAGATGTCACTGCACCTGAGAGCGTCAAAGCTACAGCGCTTGCAAATAATATTTTTTTCATATCCGAATATTAGAAGTTAAGTTTGAGGTTCACACCGAAGCTGCGAGCTGAGGGCACGTTGAACATATCGATACCGCCCAAGCCGTTTGCTGTAGATACAGAGATATCTGGGTCAACAGGTGCGTCCTTATAGATGAAGAAGAGGTTACGACCAATCACTGAGAGGCTCAAGTTCTTACCTGCACCAAAGAGGTTGCGGAATGTATAGCCCAAAGAGAGTTCGCGGAGGCGGAAGTTGGTACCGTCATATATATAATTTGAGGCATCGCTCGAACCTACTGCTGTGTAGTAGTCTTCAACAGACACGAGGTCGCGACCTTCGTTGATATACATTGCATGGCGTCCGTCGGCTGTGTAGAGACCCAATCTTTCAGCATTAGCACGTGCATCACCAGTGCGCTTTGAAACACCGAAACGATCGAGGTAAGCTTCTGTCAAAGAAATCACCTTACCACCAATACGTCCGTTCACCAAAACGTAGAGGCTGAAGTCCTTGTAACGAACTGTGTTTGACCAAGAGAGCTGAACATCTGCGTTCAAGTTGCCGGCATACTTGCCAAACTTTTCGCCCTTCTGAGCCTTTACCTTACCAGCTTGTGTCATGTACATAAGGTTGCCGTTTACAGCGGGCTTACCTGTACCTTCAGCAATGTAGATATCGCCAGCCTTGTGGAGGAGCTTGCCTGTAGCAGGATCTACGACATCCTCGCGCCAACGTGCAAAGTCTGTCACATAGATATCACCGTAGCTATCGCCTTCGTTGTAGCGCACCTGCACCTTACCGCTTGCGATGCTCTGAACCATCTCCTTGCTCTGTCCGAACTTATCAGTGTAAGTCTTTTCGATTTCGTTGCTGTTGAAAGAGAAGTTCATCTGAGTCTTCCAACTCCAGTCGTTAGTGATTGTCCAGTTATAACCCAATGAGAGTTCGATACCTTGGTTGCGAATCACACCCGAGTTGACAGGCTGTGTTTTACCATTCAAACCTGTGATGTTCAAGTAAGAATTGTGCATCGCAGAGTTATAGTAAGTGATGTCGAAGTTCATTGCATTTTCGAAGAACTGCATTTCAAGACCTGTTTCGAACGACTTAGTCTTTTCGGGCACAGGGATGAATGAGTTGTATGAACTTGAGTTTACCGAACCTGTTACGAAGTTTTCACGAACCGCATTGAAGATTGAGTTAGGAATTGAGTTACCCACTTCAGAGTAGCTCACGCGATACTTAGCATAGCTAATCCAACGAGGAAGGTCAACGAGCGAACTCAAAATAGCGTTTGCACCAAAGCCAAAGTAGCCGTAGTTGTCATCAACGCCAAGGTTGCTAAACTGCTTGAAGGCACGATACCAGTCGCGACGATATGAACCATCTACATACACCTTTTCCTTCCAGCCAATCTGACCAGTGAAGAGCGCTGCCTTGTCCCAGTTACTGCTCTTGCCCTTGCTTGTCACGCCATTGCTGCCACCATCGGGTGAGAAATAGTTGACCTTATCAGAAATGCCTGTTGTCATACCATTTGTCCAGATAGGAATTGTAGCGCTACCAAGATAAGTGCTTTGGCTTTCGCCCTTGATAGTGTGTCCTACCCAACCAGCTGTAGCTGAAACTGTCCAGTCTCTGCGGAATGTCTTGTTATAGCTAAGCAAGTAGTCGGTATAGATTTCGTTTGAACGGCTATTTGAGAGGCTGTAAGTACCATAGCGATACATATCAGAGGGTCCCCAAGTAGAAGCGTAACGCTTGCTTTCGTCGTTGTACTTAGTGTGGTCAATAGACACACGTGCCTGGAAGCTAAGGCCGTCAACGATATCCACACGACCTTGGAACTTAGCTGAGAAGCGGTCTTCGCGCTGTTCGCTGCTGTTTTGCTTAGCCAACCAATAGGGGTTGTTGCGCATAGCATCCTGGTACACCCACTGCTGCATAGGACCTGACAATTCTGCGCGACCATAAGCAGCTTCATAGCCACCACTTGTGTTGGGCACATAATATCTGTCGCCACCAATCTGATCAACGACATCACCCCATTCGTCATAAACATTAGTATAACCGCTTGACATCCAAGTGCCATCAGCCACGTAGTTGTGCTTGTAGTAGCCCATATCGACGTCGCGAGGCATTGTGTAGAGGTCGTAAACGGGGTTACCAGTCGTACCACCCGAGATACGGTTCTTTGTCTTTGTCTGGAGGTAGTCTGCACTCACATCTACGTGCAAGCGGTCCCAAAGCTTGTAGCTCTGACGGAAAGCGAAGGTGTTACGATTGTAGTTGTTATCATCAATCATACCCAAGCTGTGAGAGTTAGAGAAAGACACATAAGTCTGTACCTTTTCCGTACCACCCGAAACAGAGATTGAGTTGTTAGTGTTGACACCTGTGTTGTAAAAATCTTCGATATCGTCCAAAGCCTGACGACGCAAGCGCAACTGATTGACAGCGCCAGCCTTATACTGCTGGTCGTTGCTCAACACGTCGAGCGTATAGTTTCCGCCACCCATCAAGCGAGCACCCCAGCTATCAGAACCGAAGACTGTGTTGCCCAATGCATTAACACGCGCACCACCATAGAGTCCCTGAAGTTCGGGAGTGAGCAAGGGGGTGTCGAATGTAACGTTTGAGTTGAACGCTACGTCGATCTTACCTTCCTTACCCTTCTTAGTAGTAATCATGATTACACCATTGGCTGCAGCCGAACCATAGAGTGCAGCAGCGTTGGCACCCTTGAGCACCTGCATTGACTCAATGTCGTCGGGGTTAATCATTGACAAGGGGTCAGAACCTTCAGAAGTAGAAGTATTCACCAAGGCAGCAACGTCGCCAATCTGACCACGCGTATTGTTAGTCATTGGCACACCATCTACTACAATCAAAGGTTGGTTGTTACCCAACACAGACTTGTTACCACGAAGCACAATTTTCGAAGCACCACCGGCACCACCCGAAGAGGGAGTAATCGTAATACCCGAAATCTTACCTTCCATAGAGTTTACAAGGTTAGCATCCTGCACCTTCATCAACTCGTCTGCCTTGATTTGCTGAGTTGCATAGGTAAGCGACTTCTCCTTGCGCACAATACCCATGGCTGTTACCACAACTTCGCCGAGCATGTTGTTCTGCTCCTTCATGACGATTTCGAGCGGACCGCCATTCCACGTTGTCTTGACTTCATCATAGCCAATCAACGAGGCGCTAATCTTAGCTCCGGGCTTCACTCCCTTAAGAGAGAATGCACCCTTGTCGTCAGTCACTGCGGTAAGCTTTGTACCATCTACAAACACTACAGCTCCGATGAGCAATTCGCCTTCTTCAGACTTAACAATACCCTTAAGGGTTCCTGCTTGCTGAACAACTTTTGCTTGAGCTGCTGCTTCCTGCGGAACCATACTTAATGGAGCACCGAGTAAGGAAGCGATAAGTAGGCCTGCGCCTACACTCTTCATTCGACTCATAAAATTTAAAGAGATTTAAGGAATATCGTAGCAAATATACGAAATATTACAATTGTGAAAAAAAAATTAAGGCAGAATTGTAATGCGCACGATAGATATTAAAGCTGTTTCGAGAAAATACACAGTATTTTAGGGAGCTTCACAGCATACGAGCCGACACGAAGCAGTCCGCCATCGGAGAAATTGGTTTGACTCACTCGTTGGAATATTCTCCGCACGGCACTTGTACTCTGTACATTTTAGTAAACAAGTTGACGAGTAAACAAGTTAACAGAGAGCCATCCGGATGGTAGTTGTACTCTGTACTCTGTTATCTGTACTCTAAAGAACATTGCTCTTTTGTCTGCTTTAGAAAAACAAAAAAAGTTGTCTTTTGTCCGAAATTCGAGGTTTTGAGAGCAAAATTGAGGGTAAAATTGATTACATACGACATCGGAGAAAAGACCTTTGAGGTCATTCCTCCGATGTTTGAAGAAATTTAAATGACCTCAAAGGTCGTTTTTGCCATTTTTAGAGCCAAAAAAAGGAAGAAACTGCGTAGCTTCTTCCTTGTACTACAAAGATAATACATTTTCCGACGAAATCCAAATCTGCTTTGGCATACTTTCGTTCAGCTTTAGTCAGCTTTAATGCTCAAATTCTTACCATAAGGTTGTAAGGTTATAAGGTTGTAAGGTTATAAGGTTGTAAGGTTATGAGGTTTGCCATTCGGTTTGATTACTTTTTCAACCTGAATAGCTCTCATAATCACAACCTTACAACCTCATAACCTTATAACCTACTTAACTCATCAACTTCAAACCAATGAACACGGTGCGGGGCTGCGTAGGACCGTAGAAATAACCTGAATCGCGGAAGGTGCCCTTATCAAGGTCTTTCTGGAAGGCATTGAAGATATTTTGCACACCGCCATTGAGCTGCACCTTGAAGTGGTCGCCCAGGACGAAAGTATAACCCAACTTAAGATTCAAATCAAAGAACGAATCAGTACGTTTCAATTCGTCCTGCTTAATATAGCTATACTGAAAATCAGCGGGAATCTCTGCAGGATCGGGCGCAAAATGAGGCACATACATACGACCTGTATATACACCGGAAAGCGATGCGTCAAAATTCTTGAAGGGCGATGTCGTGAGCGTAAAATAGCCATAATAGTCGGGCGTGCGAGGCATTTTCTTTGTAGGTGCCACCTCGGGGTCTTCGCTCCAATATTCAGCCTTGTTATAACGGCTGCGCTGAGCTGTGAAGCCCACCTGGAGCGAAACGTCCTTGCCATGCGCAAACTTAGCGTCGAGGTTCACACCATACACCTTGGCTCCGCTACCATTGCGGCGCTCCTGCACCATATTACCGTAGCCGTCCTTACCAATCGTTTCGAGCACAAAGACATCGTCGAGCCCGGTGTAGAAACCTTCGACGAGGAAGTTTGCCTGCCAATGGCCAAGGTTCACCACCCAGTCGAGCGAACCGCTGAAACTGTTGGAGCGCTCGGGGTCGAGTCCGTCGGCAAGGCGAATCAGTACGCCCTCTCCGCCAACAGCCGTGATATGGAGGTCTTCGTCGTAAGCCTGGGGTGCACGGAATCCGGTTGACCACGTAAGGCGTGCCTGCATCTTGTCAGAAGGACGGTAGAGCAGATTGGCACGCGGGCTAAAGATGGGGTTATCAATCAGGTTGTGCTCGTCCATGCGCACTCCGGCGAGCAGCGTGAAGCGGTCGATGGTCCATTCGTTTTGAACGAAAGCACTGGCTATGCGCACCGCCTGCTTCATGTCGCGGTCGTAGCCCAACATCACGTCGTGCATCTCATTGTGTTGGTACTCTATGCCGGCTGTAAACGTAGCTGGGAAAAGGAGCGCACGCTTAAAGCGACCTGTGTAAGTAGCTCCGCCCACCCATGTGAGGTCGTCGGTCTTGCCATAAGCATCTGGATTTTGCTGTGCACCATAATAGCTATTTCGAGCAATGTGCTGCGCTGAAGCATAAGCCGAAACCTTGTGCTGACTGCCGTTGAAGAACTGGTCGTAGTTGATGCCCCCACTATTAATAATGTGCTTGGTTTGCTCAGTGATGTCGCTCTGGAAGGGTTCGAGGTCGAAAGCGTTACCGCCACGGCGAAACTCGTTCGTTGTGTGATACTCAATGCCCAGACGTCCGTTTTCTGTAGGGCGATAATAGCCATTGAGCCCAAAGGAGTTCATGTTGAGCTTACCGACTTCAGAAAAGCCGTCGCCATCGGCATCATAGGGATTGCGGTTGCGGTAAGTCTGATAGAGAGCAAGCCCATATACAAAATCGTCGGACACGAGCGAGGCATTGGCACCGACATTCTGCTCCCACGACTGCCCATCCATGCACGACATTGTGGACGAAGCCTGGAAAGCGTTGTCCACGGGGTCCTTCGTAATAATGTTAATTGTGCCACCCACGGCATTCGCTCCAAAGAGCGCCGAACCGCCTCCGCGCACCACCTCGACGCGGTCAATCATGTTCACAGGAATCTGCTCCAACCCATACACCCCCGAAAGCGCACTCACAATGGGGCGACTGTTAATCAGTATCTGCGAGTAAGGACCTTCGAGTCCGTTGATACGCACCTGGGGAAAGGCGCAATTCTGACAACTGTTCTCCACACGAAGTCCGGTTTGGTAGTTCAGCGTCTGCGCGATGTCGGTGGCATTGACGCGTTCAAACGTCTGTTGGTTCATGACGTTCACCACTACGGGCGCCATGCTTCTGCGCACCGCGTTGCGACTGGCTGAAACCACAACTTCGTCCATGATGTTCACCTCTTCCATTTCGAAATGAACATCTACTGAATACTCGGCGCTTACGGTCACAACCTTTTTAACGTCGTTATAACCAACAAGGTGAACTGAAACAGTGTAATCGCCAGCCGGGAGGTCGCGCACAACGAACTTGCCATCGGCTCCGCTGACCATGCGCTTACCAATCTCTTCGATAACTACAATAGCATCCGACAAATAAGTCTCAGTGCCCTTCACTATGACATGACCATAAATGCTATTTCCTTCTTGATAATGGTTGGGCTTATTAGCCACAACACTCAGTGCGACGCCCCACACAAGGAGCATCGTATATATAATCTTTGCTTTCATTAAAACAAACTTGGTTGATAAAAAAAATTGAATCGTAACGACACAGCACCACGACTTTCTCCGCAAGAAAGTTCATAGCACTGATTTATAAAAACATAAAAATCAAATGATTAGCAAGCCACGGGCGGACCGCGTTTATTGAAATGATTTACACTGCCCTTGTGCTCGGCAAACAAAGGTTCGGCATAGCGAACCACTACTTCCGAGCGCACCAGGGGCACGAACGAAACAAGCGTGGGAACGTCCGAACAGACAAACTGACAGATGCAGTCGAGCGAATCGACCTGCTTGGCTGTATGTTCGTGGTTGTCGTCGGACGAAAAGTGAGAGTGGAAAATAGCTACGCCATTGATGATATGCACGTGCGGAAAACTCACTGCTCCTATTTGATAAACCACAAACAGCAGCAGCATGCTCCACGATGCTATGTAGCGCTTTAAAGCCATGTCCACTTTAAGAAAAATAAAAGGAGATGAAACGCCACGCGCGCCCCATTCTCTTAAAACCAGTGCAAAATTACGCTAAATTTTAAAATACTCGGCACGCAAAACGCTTTTTACAAAAAAGAGTGGGCAAAATACTTACTATTGAGTATCGTATTTGCCCACTCCATTTTATGATTTACCTACTTTGCGGTAGGTCAGTGTCAGTTTCAGCGTGTACCAGGCGATGTGGAAGAATCCGAATGCCAGTGCCACAACCATCAGCGTTTTGTCGGCATTCATGCCCACCGTCTGTTGGTGCCACAAGCCTGTGAGTACGCACAAGAGTCCAAGCACGATGCACAACACATTGAAGAGCGTGTGCCCCCTGCGTCGGCTTCCGTCGGCAGGCGCAATGTGCGACTTGTGCATCCCGTAGGCGGCATACACGTCCAGTCCGAGGAGCATCCACACCACGAAGCGTATCCACGTGTCGGCCGGCAGAAAGAGCATCAGACTAACGCAAACTATGATGCCCGCAAGCGGAACGTAAGGCACCAGCGGGGTGCGGAAGCCGCGCGGAGCATCGGGCATGGTGCGACGAATCACGAGGATGCCTGCACACACCAGTGCAAAGGCAAAGAGCGTACCGATGCTGGTCATCTCGCCCGCCATCTGAGGCGGAGCAAAGGCGGCAAGCAAGGCGATGACTACCATGAACACGATGTTGTTGGGTATCGGTGTGTGGGTCTTCGGATTGACCTTTGCAAAGAGCGGTGGCAACAAGCCGTCGCGACTCATGCTCATGAATATGCGGCTTTGCCCAATGAGCAGCATCAGTATCACGCTGCAATATCCAAACAGGATGGCGAGTGTCACTGCCTTGTTCAACCACGGATAAGCGGGCTGAATCGTGCCGTCCGCTCCAAGGGTGCCCATCTGCTGCACCGTCACGGCAATGGGGGCTATGCCGTCGTGTCCGGCAAAGGAAGAGTAGTGAGCCACGCCCGTCATGACGTGGGCAAACACTATATAAAGAACGGTGCACACAAAAAGCGACCCCAGAATTCCAATGGGCATATTACGCTTGGGGTTGCGCGTCTCCTGCGCCGTGCAGCTCACGCAATCGAAACCAATGTAGGCAAAAAACACGACTGCCGCACCGCGCAATATACCCGACCAGCCGAAATCGCCAAAGTTGCCCGTTGTGTTCTCAGGGATGTAAGGCGTGAGGTTTTCTGCCTGAATATAACGCCAGCCAAGAACGACAAACGTAACGATTACGCCCACTTTGAGGAACACAATGATGTGGTTCATCCAGGCGCTCGTGGCGGTTCCGCGCATCACGAACAGGCTGATTATCACAACTATCAATGCCGCCGGCACATTCGCAATGCCGCCATTCCACGGACCCGCACACCATTCCGGCGGAAGCGCCCAACCGACGTCGGCCATGAACTGCGCCAGATATCCGCTCCACGAAATGGAGACAAGCGTGCACGCCACGGTGTATTCGAGCACCAAATCCCACCCGATGACCCACGCCATGAGTTCGCCCATCGTTGCATACGAATAGGTATAGGCGCTCCCCGAAACGGGAATCATCGAAGCAAATTCGGCGTAGCACAGTCCGGCAAAGCAGCAACCTATGGCGGCAATGACGAACGACATCGTGATGGCAGGCCCCGTGTATTCGGCGGCCACCATGCCCGTTATCGAAAACAAACCTGCGCCTACGATGACGCCCACGCCGAAAGCAATGAGTCCGAAAGGGCCCAGCACACGCTTGAGCGAATTGCCACCTTCGTCAGCCGCCTCAGCGAGCAGCGCAGGCAAGGATTTTTTTGTAAATAAACTCATAAAAATTCAATGAATACTTCTACAATTTTGCGGCAAGGTAGCGAGCGGTGTAGCCCACGCCGGCTGCAACAATTTCCTCGGGCGTACCGGCAGCAACGATGGTTCCGCCCTCTGCGCCACCCTCAGGGCCGAGGTCTATCACGTGGTCGGCACACTTGATGACGTCGAGATTGTGCTCTACAATCAACACTGTGTGACCACGCTGAATGAGCGCGTCGAACGACTGCATGAGGCGTTTGATGTCGTGAAAGTGGAGTCCGGTTGTCGGCTCGTCGAAAATAAAGAGCGTGGGGTCTATTCTTTCAAGTCCAAGGTAATAAGCCAACTTGACACGCTGATTTTCACCACCCGAAAGGGTTGACGAAGGTTGCCCTAAATGAATATAGCCTAAGCCCACATCCTGGAGCGGCTTAAGGCGGCGTGCAATCTTTTCCTGCTTATGCAGTGTGAAGAACTCTATCGCCTGGTTGATGGTCATCTCAAGAATGTCGTAAATATTCTTACCTTCGAAGCGCACCTCGAGCACTTCGCTCTTGAAGCGCTTGCCTCCACACTCCTCGCACTTGAGTTGCAAGTCCGCCATGAATTGCATTTCTACCGTCACCGTACCTTCGCCCTTACATTCATCACAACGGCCACCATCGGCATTGAATGAAAAATGCTGGGGAGTAAAGTCCATCTGCTTGGCAAGGGGTTGGGCTGCCATCAGTTTACGTATTTCATCGTAAGCTTTGACGTACGTCACAGGATTTGAGCGCGAAGACTTGCCAATAGGGTTTTGGTCCACAAAATCAACAGCTTTTATCTGACTCAATTCGCCTTCAAGCGCCAAGAATTCGCCCGGACGATCGCAAGGTTCGTCAAAGTGGCGCTTCAGCGCACGATAGAAAATATCGCGCACGAGGGTTGACTTGCCCGAACCGCTGACACCTGTCACAACCGTCATGACGTTAAGCGGGAAGGCTACATCCAACCCCTTTAGATTGTTATGGCGCGCCCCACGAAGCACAATAGAATTGTTCCAGCAGCGACGCGAACGTGGCACTTCAATATGCTCTTTTCCGGAGAGATAGCGAAGCGTATGCGAACGTTCCAACAGTGCAGCATCGAGCGCCTGCACCGGCGAATCTACGTGTTTGCCACGCAATTCGTCGTTCAATATTCCGGCAAAAACGACCTCGCCGCCATAGCGACCGGCATTGGGACCAATATCTATGATGTAGTCGGCTTCGCGCATAATTTCTTCGTCGTGCTCAACGATAATGACCGTGTTTCCAAGGTCGCGCAACTTTTTGAGCACCGCAATAAGGCGTGCCGTGTCGCGCGAATGGAGTCCGATGCTGGGTTCATCCAATATATAAAGAGAACCTACCAGCGAAGAGCCCAAAGATGTAGCAAGGTTTATGCGCTGGCTCTCGCCACCCGAAAGCGTGTTGCTCAATCGGTCGAGCGTCAGGTACCCCAAACCAACATCCATCAAGAAAGCCAGGCGGTTGCGTATTTCTGTAAGCAGGCGCTGCGCCACCTGTTGTTCGTGCTCTGTAAGCGTAAGTTCATCAAAAAAGACCTGAAGTTTAGAAATTGGAAGGCGCACCAATTCTGTAATATTCTTACCGCCCACCTTCACATAACTTGCTGCTGGCTTTAAGCGCGAACCTCCGCAGACGGGACACTCTGTCTTTCCACGATAGCGCGCAAGCATCACACGATACTGAATCTTATACTGATTCTCGCGCAGCATATCGAAGAAACGGTCAATGCAAACGTTCCATTCATCCTTTGCATCGAGCTTCGGATCGCCATGCCAAAGGTAGTCCTTCTGCTCGCGCGTCAGGGTGTAATAAGGCTCGAAGATAGGGAAATTATGTTTGGCTGCACGACGACAGAACTCCGTTTTCCACTCACCCATCTTCTCACCACGCCAACACATCACAGCTCCATCATAAACAGAAAGGGCTGAATTGGGCACCACCAACTGCTCGTCGATGCCCATAATCTTACCAAAACCTTCGCACTCAGTACAAGCACCCACAGGCGAATTGAACGAAAACATGCTATCAGAAGGTTCTTCAAAAGTCATACCATCAGCTTCAAATCGCTCACTGAAAATATGCACTTCTTTCGAAGGATAAATGCGCAACAAGCATGCGCCATGCCCTTCGAAAAAAGCAGTCTGCACAGAGTCTGCCAAACGCGAAAGTGCAGCGGGCGAATTATCGACTGCCAAGCGGTCGAGCAAAAGATACACGCTGCGCACTACTCCCTCCACCACTTCATAACGATCGACATCGCCCGAAGCCAGGAAATCATCAATGCGCACCATCTCACCATCCACATCAAGGCGCGAAAGCCCCTGCTGAAGATCAACCTCCAACTGCTGACGCAGCGTGCGCCCAGTATAAACGCGCATCGGGGCCAACACAGTAAAACGCGTTCCTGCAGGATGAGAAAGCACAAACATCTCTACATCATGCAACGTGTGTCGCTTCACTTCCTGACCGCTGATGGGCGAAAAAGTACGACCGATACGAGCAAAAAGCAAGCGCAGAAATTCATAAATTTCAGTAGAGGTACCCACCGTCGAACGAGGATTACGCGAAATTACCTTCTGCTCAATTGCAATAGCAGGGGGAAGACCTTTAATATAATCGCATTCAGGCTTATTCATTCGCCCTAAGAACTGACGAGAATAAGCCGACAAGCTCTCCACATAACGTCGCTGACCCTCAGCATAAAGCGTATCAAAAGCCAACGACGACTTGCCCGAGCCCGAAAGCCCAGTTACCACCACCAATTTATCGCGCGGAATTTCAAGGTCAACGTTCTTAAGATTGTTAACGCAAGCGCCTTTTATTTGTATCGTCATAGCTACTAAAAGAATCTATGTAAAACTTCGTTTCTCCATTATTTCAACAACAAACGTACTCTCTAAAACATCCAACATCCCACTTCATTTGTCTTCTCGAAATAACAGTGCTAACGTTTTCGCATGGCAAAAATACTTTTTTTTATTCCGAAACACACCCTTCAAAGCACTGAATTTGTTCACTCCATCAAAAAAATGTAAATTTGCATGGTTTTAACATATCATAAAAACAGACTTTTTCGACATTAAATTAATATGAAAATAGAACAACAACTCTCTGCAGCAGTCATCGCTGCCATCAAGGCACTTTACGGCCAGGACGTTACAGCCGAACAAGTGCAACTCTCAAAAACAAAGAAGGAATTTGAAGGCCACCTCACATTGGTGGTATTCCCTTTCTTGCGTATCTCTAAGAAGAAACCCGAAGACACAGCACAGGAAATCGGTCAGTACTTGCAAGACAACACCGACGTTATCGCATCGTTCAACGTCATCAAGGGCTTCTTGAACCTCGTTATCTCGCCCGCAGCATGGGTGGCTTTGCTTAACGATATCAATGCGCAGGAAAAATATGGCTTCACAGCGCCCACCGAACGCTCCCCCCTCGTGATGATTGAATATTCATCGCCCAATACTAACAAGCCTCTTCACCTTGGCCACGTTCGAAACAACCTCCTCGGTTGGGCGGTGGCTCAGATTGCAGAAGCCAACGGCAACCGCGTAGTAAAGACAAATATCGTCAACGACCGCGGCATCCACATCTGCAAGTCAATGCTTGCATGGCAGAAGTATGGCAATGGCGAAACTCCCGAATCGTCTGGCAAGAAGGGCGACCACTTGATAGGCGACTACTACGTGGCGTTCGACAAGCACTTCCGCGCAGAAGCAAAGGAACTCACAGCGAAGTTCATGGCTGAAGGCATGGACGAAGAGGCTGCCACAGAAAAGGCAAAGGCTGAATCGCCCCTCATGAAGGAGGCACGCGAGATGCTCGTGAAATGGGAACACAACGACCGCGAAGTTCGCGCACTCTGGCGTAAGATGAACGAATGGGTGTACGAAGGTTTCGACGAAACATACAAGGCACTCGGCGTAGGCTTCGACAAGATTTACTACGAAAGCGACACTTACCTTGAAGGTCGCGAGAAGGTCATTGAAGGACTTCAGAAGGGACTTTTCTACAAGCGCGAAGACGGCAGTGTATGGGCTGACCTCACTGGCGAGGGCTTGGATGAAAAGCTTTTGCTCCGCTCTGACGGCACTTCGGTTTACATGACGCAGGATATCGGTACTGCAAAGCTCCGCTTCCAGGACTTCCCCATCAACAAGATGATTTACGTCGTTGGTAACGAGCAGAACTACCACTTCCAGGTACTCTCCATCCTGCTCGACAAGCTCGGTTTCGAGTGGGGAAAGAGCCTTGTGCACTTCTCTTACGGTATGGTGGAACTTCCCAACGGTAAGATGAAGAGCCGCGAAGGTACTGTTGTTGATGCCGACGAACTCGTAGCTGAAATGGTGCGTCAGGCACGCCAGACAAGCGACGAAGCTGGTAAGTTCGCCGATATGGACGAAGCAGAAAAGCAAGAAGTGGCACGCATCGTAGGTATGGGTGCACTCAAGTACTTCCTCCTCAAGGTGGACGCTCGCAAGAACATGCTCTTCAACCCCGAAGAAAGTATCGACTTCAACGGCAACACAGGCCCCTTCATCCAATATACCTATGCACGTATCCGCTCAATCCTCCGCAAGGCACAGGATGCAGGTATCGTAATCCCCGAAACGCTCCCCGCTGGCGTAACCCTCTCTACGAAGGAAGAAGAAATCATCCAACACGTAGCAGAGTTTGCACAAGTAGTAAAGACTGCCGGCACAGACTACTCACCCTCTACGATCGCTAACTATTGCTATGAACTCGTGAAGGAATACAACCAGTTCTACCACGAATTCAGCATCCTCCGCGAAGAAGACGAAGCCAAGAAAATCTTCCGCCTCGTGCTCTCAAAGAATGTGGCAAAGGTGATTCGCCTCGGCATGAGCTTGCTCGGCATCGAAATGCCCGAACGTATGTAATAGAAGACGGAGTATAGAGTACAGATAACAGAGTACAACTGCCATCCGGATGATTTCTCGTTTACTTGTCAGCTTGTTTTCAGATGCCTACAATCGTTTATCTCGGTAACCATCTTGTCAACTTGTTTACTCGTCAACTCGTTTTCTACAATGTCAAAAAAAACTAAATTCTACGTCGTTTGGGAAGGCCGCACACCCGGCATCTACACAACGTGGGACGAAGCACAACAGCAGGTCAACGGACATCCCGAAGCACTCTACAAAGCCTTTGCCAGCATGGCAGAGGCTGAAGAGGCCTTCGACAATGGTCCGTTAGACTACTTTGCCAGCAAAACAGAAAAGAAGGAGGCCTGCTCTGCGGAAGCAAAAACAGCAAAGCCCAGCCAGCAACCCGCACAAGGTGTCACTGACATCAACGCAACGACAACCCCACCCGCACTTCCCCCTGATGCCATACGCGAAGCTATTGCAGTAGATGCCGCTTGTAGTGGCAACCCTGGCCAAATGGAATACCGCGGAGTTTGTCTGCGCACAGGCGTGCAGCTTTTCCACTTCGGACCTGTCTATGGCACCAACAATATCGGAGAATTTCTCGCCATTGTCCATGCCTTAGCGCTCTTGCAACAAGCTGGCAACAACTGCCCTATTTACTCCGACAGCCGAAACGCCATGAAATGGGTCGCCACCAAGCAATGTCGCACCACGCTCCCAGTGAATGCAAAGACCCAACAGCTCCATGCGCTCATCCAACGAGCTGAGAATTGGCTCAAAACGCATACTTACACCAACCCCATCCTAAAATGGGACACTCCCCAATGGGGCGAAATCCCCGCTGACTTCGGCCGCAAGGGATAACCTTCATTAGCTTCATAGATACTATAGCATCTATAGCTTCTATAGTTTCTATAGCTTCTATAGCATCTACAATAGTCTTTATAGCCTCTCCCAATAAACCCCGTCTACCTGCAATGAAAGACTTCCTTAAAATTATCACACGCTACGTAGCACCCTACAAGCGCTACCTCTTTGGTTCACTGCTGTTCAACATTCTTTCAGCAGTGCTCAATGTATTCTCGTTTGTGTCGCTCATCCCCATGCTGCAGCTTCTCTTCGGCATCGACACCACGAAGTACGAATTCATACCCTGGGATGCTACAGGCATCGGCATGAAGGACATTGTGGTAAACAACCTTTACTACTACACGACAGAACTAATTGCTGTTTACGGAGCATCGACCACATTGCTACTTATCGGCAGTTTCCTGGTCATCGCCACATTACTTAAGACGGGATGCTACTTCGCCTCGGTAGCCATCATGGTACCCATGCGAACAGGCATTGTGCGCGACATTCGCTCTTCTGTATATCACAAAATCGTTTCGCTCCCACTCTCCTTCTTCTCGGATGAGCGCAAGGGCGACATCATTGCTCGCATGAGTGGCGACGTCAACGAAATTGAAACCTCCGTTACGGGCTCTCTCGAAATGCTCATCAAGAATCCTATCCTCTTGATTTGCTACTTTGGCGTATTGCTCTACACTTCGTGGGAACTCACCATCTTCACCATCGTCGTTCTCCCCCTCATGGGTTGGATCATGGGAAAGGTGGGACGCAAGCTAAAGCGCCACAGCCTTGATGCACAAAGCAAGTGGAGCGACACTATGGCGCAGCTCGAAGAAACACTTGGCGGTATGCGCATCATCAAAGCTTTCACGGCAGAAAAGAAAATGTGCAACCGATTTGACGCCAGCGCTAACGAATTTCGTAATGCATCAAACCGAGTAGCCATTCGCCAGTCGTCAGCTCACCCCGTGAGCGAATTTCTCGGCACATGTCTCATCGTACTCGTACTTTGGTATGGCGGAACGCTCATCTTCTCAGCTAATTCGCCCATCGATGCGCCTACTTTCATCTTCTACATGGTGATACTCTACAGCATCATCCAACCGCTGAAGGACCTCTCAAAGGCAAGCTACAACATCCCCAAGGGTATGGCCTCTGTGGAACGCGTCAACAAGATTCTCAATGCCGAAAATCCCATTTCAGAAAACCTCGACGCTGCGCCTGTTCATCATCTTGAAAAGGAGATTGTCTTTAAGGATATTACTTTCTCGTACAACGGAAAGACCGACGTTCTTCGCAACGTAAACCTCACCGTGAAGCGTGGGCAGACCATTGCCCTTGTAGGGCAGAGCGGCTCAGGAAAATCAACACTTGTCGACCTACTACCCCGCTACCACGACGTTACTGAAGGCGAAATCCTTGTCGATGGAACGAACATCAAGGCCATGCGCCTCTCCGACCTTCGCCACCTCATTGGCAACGTCAACCAGGAAGCCATTCTCTTCAACGACACGTTCTTCAACAACATTGCCTTCGGCGTGAAGAATGCTACGCTCGAACAGGTGCAGGAGGCAGCAAAGATAGCCAACGCTCATGAGTTCATTATGCAAAGCGAACAAGGCTACGACACCAACGTGGGCGACCGCGGCTGCCGACTCTCGGGCGGACAGCGCCAGCGCATCTCCATCGCACGCGCCATCCTTAAGAATCCCGACATCCTCATCCTCGACGAAGCTACTTCGGCACTCGACACCGAAAGCGAACGCCTCGTACAGGAAGCGCTTGAGCGACTCATGAAGACGCGCACAACAATAGCCATCGCCCACCGCCTCTCTACCATCAAGAATGCCGATGAAATCTGTGTGCTCCACGAAGGTCGCATTGTAGAACGCGGCACACACGAAGCACTCCTTGAGCTCAACGGATTCTACAAAAAGCTTAACGACATGCAGCAATTGTAAAAGTCAAGTGACATTAAAGAAAGCCATGTCAACACACTTAAAATCGCTCAGAACCCCACTAAAATAAGGGATTTTGAGCGATTTTATATTTTTTTTTATTCTTAAGAAGAAAAAAAGTAGAAATTGCTTTGTAGGAATTACAAGTTACCTTAAATTTGCTCATAGAATACAATAAGGCAAAGAAATTTGCCACAATCATTAACCACAACTTAACACATTCAAAATGAATAAGACAGAACTCGTAAATGCTATCGCTGCAGAAGCAGGATTGAGCAAGGCAGACTCTAAGAAGGCACTCGATGCAACTCTCAAGGCTATCGCTGACGCATTGAAAAACAACGACCCCGTAGCTCTCCTTGGCTTCGGTACTTTCGCAGTAACTAAGCGTCCCGCTCGCGAAGGCATTAATCCTTTGACAAAGGAAAAGATTACTATCGCAGAAAAGAACGTTATCAAGTTCAAGGCTGGTAGCGAACTCGCTAACTCTGTGAACTAATACAATAGCTACAACATTAACATTAATAGGGTGTGTCGAACATGTTTTGACACACCCTATTATTTATCATTCTCTAAAAGCCAGAATAAGTATAAGCACAAAAAAAGGTAGTCCTGCCACCCATATTTTATCACCCTAAAATATGAGCTACAGTAACTACCCAAATCACTCAATTAAAAAATAATTTAGTCTAGTATAGTTTTTATTAAGTCGAATGAAAAAAACAAAAGTTGACCCGTTAGTCCACATCTTGTCTTTTTTTAATTGAGTCAATCCACTGACGCACGGTCCTCAAAAGGATTTGGGCCCATTTGATATTTCATCGTATAGGCATCCAACTGCTCGTTAGCAGAGAGCGATAGCACTTGACGACGTTCTGACAGCACTTCGCGTTTCCATTCATCAGTTGTGTAATACCTACCCGTCACAGGGTCGTACATCTGAAAGAATCTGAACTGGAAGGGTGCAAATTCAATTTCGTCAGGATTCATCACCTCCTTCACATCAACGCGCACAATGCCCTCCTTAAGCATTCCAAGCTGCGTAGCCGCTGCCTTTGAGAGGTCCACCTCCCTACCTGCGATGAAAGGTCCGCGGTCGTTCACACGAACGATTACCGAGCGTCCATTGTTTCGATTCGTCACGCGCAAATAAGTGCCAAAAGGCAATGTTCTATGCGCGCAAGTCAAACTATCTTGGTGAAACACCTCACCGTTGCTTGTAAGGCGACCATGAAATTTGTCAGCATAATAACTCGCTTTGCCTTTAGCCGTATAAGGAAGTTCCGCTGACATTGAAATTGTTGTAAAGAAAACCACCACAAGGAGGCTTATCTTACGTAAGTTTTCAAGCATTGTATTTGATTTATCACGAAGTTCCCAACATAGTCATCACTTCATTTCTTGGTCTGCCTTTTTTTAAGAAACAGACATTCTCCGTGAGGTTTACAATGCAAAGTTACGACGTTATCTTCAAACGAAACAAACAAAACGCCCCTCATTATCACCAATTTATGAAATAACAAGCGTTTTTTAACATTTAAAAAGAAACTTATTTTCAAGTTGGTAAGCTTAGTTTTCAAATAGAAAGCAAAAATGAAGGTTTTACGGAAACTTATTGTTTATCAGCTTATAAGCAAAAAAGAAACTCGACTTGACACTCCGAGGAGTATCAAGTCGAGCGTTATGTAACATTATTACCTATTGGTCAATGTATTATTCTGCAGCCTGCATATAACCTGAGAATGCAACGCCACTAATTACAACACCAAGGTCGGGATTCCATTCAGGAACACCATTGTTGTAGTTAGCCTTGTGGCTCAAGTAGATGTAGCAAGGACCCCAGAACTTTGTAGGAATGTCGAACGACATGGGGTTTTCAGCAGAAGTGTAATAGTCGCGAGTATAGTCAACTGTTGCCTGACCATTATTGCTTGTAGAACCGATAAGCGTAGCAGCAGCGAGTTCTTCAGCAGAAGTAATTTCAGTTTCAGAAACATATACGTCGATATGACCATCCAAGTCTTCCATACCGAAGAGATACTGCATCATCAAGATGTCAAGTGTCACCTTGGGGAATGCCAAAGCTGAAAGGTCCTGATAAGTACCAGCGATGTTGTGTACACCGTAGCAAACCAAAGAGCCTTGTCCCTGTGAGAAGAGAACGTTAGCATCGAAAGGTGAAGAAACCAAAGCACCTACACCTTCACCCAAGATGGGAGAACCACCAATTGACATGAAAGGCTGAGCTGATGCATGAGTTGCTGCAAGCATTGCGCGGTAGGGGAATGCAGCTTCTACTTCTTCTGCAGAAGTGAAGGGCAACCACATAAGGCCTGTTGCAGACCATTGGTTTTCCCAAGCTGCAGCGCTTGTCTGGAATGACTTTACTTCACCGTAAGCCAAACCACCTTCAGTGTAAGCAAACGTACGATAGTAGTAAGTAGTATTGTCAGCAAGACTACCAATCATAAGGTTAGTGCTTGTTTCTGCAACATCAGCATAAGAAATCAATGAGCCTGCAATCGTGGGATTCTCAGTTGTACCAACAACCACACCCCAGTTAAGAACGGGATTGCCTTCAACGACTTCCTCGATAGCAATGCTTACAACCGCAGCATCACCCGTTGCAGCTACGAGCTCGCCCGTAGTTACAGTGGGAAGGTCGCGCGACTCAGCCACAGGTGCATCGTAATCAGCCTTTGTGAAGTCTTCCTCACAAGCCACGAACGCAAAAGCGAGCGCTCCGAGAGCGAGTTTTGAAAAAATATTGAATTTCATAATTTCGTCGATTATTTTTTGTCGCCCTCGACTCAATATATAATATAATGAGTCGAGCGCAGACATTTAGTTAAATCTATTACTTCGCTCAATTAGTCGAGCTTCAAAGAGGGATCCTGATTACCTTCAACACCAATGGGGTTCTGGTCAGCTTCGCTAATGTTTTCGTTTTCCTGAATTTCCTTCAAAGGAAGCTGGTAACGCCATGAGAAGTGCCACCAAGGTACGAAACCATTGGCTTCGTGAATAGGCCATGCACTGGGGTGGCAGTTAGTACCTTCGTAACCGCGGTCCATATCCATCTGCCAACGACGGTGGTCGAAGTAACCGAAGCCTTCACCCCAGAGTTCGATACGGCGCTGGAGACGTACGTAGTTCTTAGATGCAGAGCCAGCCCAAGTAGGTTCGCGAGTTACCATGAACTCAGCGAGTACCTGCTGTGCTTCGCCTGTCTTGCCGTCCATTACGAGCGCTTCAGCTTCAGTAAGGTACATTTCAGCAGCACGCATATAGATGTAGTCACCCAAGAATTCAGCAACATACTTAAACTTCTGGTTAGCCAACGCTGGAAGTGTCCAGTCTGCATACTGAGTTTCTTCAGCATAGTAGAGGTACTTACGTGCGTCAGTAACAGGAATGTTATCGTAGAGCTTCTGGTCGATCTTCTTCACAGCACCTACCTGACCACCGTAACCTACACTCTGAGCAGACATCCAAGACTGGAACGAAGCGTAGATGCGGCATGTAGAAGTTGTTACGTCAACACCCCAGATAACTTCGGGATTAGTAACATCCTGGTAGTCGCTTTCTACCACCTGCTGAGTCGTCATAAGGCTGTAGCCCTTACGAGCTGCATTAGCCTTTTCAGCAGCCTTGCTCCACTCGCGCTTCACGAGGTAAAGACGTGAGAGAAGACCCTGTGCCACCTGCTGGTCGATTTCCGACTTACTTGCACGCTTGAAGTTTGCGAGCAAAGATTCAGCAGCGAGGAGGTCAGCTTCAGCGCGGTCGAACACCTGCTGCACTGTAGCACGGCTGTAGATAGATTCTTCAGTGTTAGAGAGATAGAGGGGCACACAAGGCATATTCTGTGAAGTAGCATATGTGTGCTGGAAGAACTGAGCGAGGTAGAAGTAGCTCACACCGCGGAAAGCGAGTGCCTGGCCGAGGTAAGCCTTCAACGTTTCGTTTTCAGTGTCAGCATCAATCTGATTGATGATGTCGTTAGCACTCTTGATTACAGTGTAGAAGAAGTTCCAGGGCTGACGCGCACGAACATACTGTTCTGCATAGTAGTCAAGCTGATGGTCGTAGTGCCAGGGGTCGCCGTCCATGTCGAGCGACATGTCGTTACTCATCACGTCAGAGAGCATCATCAAACCAGCCCATCCCACGTTCATGTGGTCCATAATGTTACCAGTAGAAACGGGCAATGAGAATGTCCAGTTTGCGTAAACCCCTGCCATTTGCGATGCAAAAACCTTGTCGGGGTCCTGATTAGCAGTTTCTTTTACCTGCTCAGAACTAACGTAATCCGACTCGCGTGGTTCAAGGTAATCGTCGCCACAAGACACCAAGGCGCTTGCGAGAACCAATGTACCTAAATATTTAGCAAATTTCATCGTTGTTCAATTTAAATTTTAGATTAATCTTTGTGTCTTGCGTTTTTTAGAACTGGAGGTTCACACCGAATGATACTGTGCGCATTGCAGAGTAAGAGTCAGTGCTTGTGCCACCACCGAGACCCTGACGGGGGTCAAGACCGAAACGCTTAGCACCGAGGAAGAGGTTGTCACCTACTGCATAAATGCGGAGTGACTCGATGCCTACGTACTTCTTCAAGAACTGCTTGGGCACTGTGTAACCAATCTGTACGTTCTTGAGTGAGAACCAGCTAGCGTCAGTGAGGAAGCGGTCGTTAGTAGTACCACCAGTCATGTTCATATTACCGTTTTCGAGGCGGGGAACATCTGTGATGTCGCCGGGCTTCTGCCAACGCTTGAACATGTCGATGTGGTAGTTAGAACCAGCGCTTGAGTTCATCAAACCAGAGTAAGTGCTGTCGTAGCAGTAACCACCAAGTGAGAATGCTGTAGCAACAGAAAGGTCGAAGCCGAAGAATTCAACTGTAGTACCGAAACCACCGAATACATCGGGCAATGAAGACTTGCCAAGCTGATACTTAGTAGCTTCAGCAGCAACTGTTGTAGTAGTCATTTCAACTACGTTTTCGTACTGACCAGGAATAGCGTTGCCATTACCATCGAGCACGGGCTTCACTGTTGTTACATCCTTGTAGTAGAGGGCATCACCAGTCTGAGGATCAACGCCTGCAAACTTAATCATGTAGTAGTCGTAGAGGCTACCACCCACACGGCGCCAGTAAGAACCGCTCTGGTAACCAGAAGCATCCTTGCCAGGTTCAAGTTCGTTGATGTAATTCTTATAGTGAGTCAAGTTCATGTTAGCACTCCACTTGAAGTTCTTCTTCTGAACCATCACACCATTCACTGTCAATTCGACACCAGTGTTCTGCATTTCCATACCGTTGTCAGCAATTGTAGAGGGAGTACCTACTGAAGGGGGAAGTGCACGACCGAAGAGCATGTCGCTTGTCACCTTCACGAAGTAGTCGAGTTCTACGTTCAAGCGGTTGTTGAACATGTTAGCTTCGAAACCAACATTGAAGTTCTTTGACTTTTCCCAAGTGATATCGGGATTACCGCGTGTCACCTGAACCACACCGGGCTTGCCGTCAACGTTAGTTACCTGATACTGGTCGAGATAGAGTGCGTAGTCACCACCGATAGCGTCGTTACCCTGAGTACCGTAGCTACCCTTGATCTTCATGTTGTTAACGAAACGACGGAGCACAGAGTTCTGGAAGAATTCTTCCTTGCTAACGTTCCAAGCGAAACCTGCTGACCAGAAATCGCCCCAACGCTTGTCGGGGTGGAACTTAGAAGAACCGTCGCGACGATAAGTTGCAGAAACGTTGTACTTGCCATCGAAGCTCACTTCTGCACGACCGAAGTAAGATTCGAGCGTGTAGCGTGACTTAGATGAAGAGGGGTCAGAACCGGGAGTTACGGCATTGCCGAATTCGGGGTTACCGGGAGCGAAGAAGTTAGTCATCTGAGCTGACAAACCGCTATTGTCACGACGTACGTTTTCGTGACCTGCCATCAAGCTGAGGTCAACCTTTTCGTTGAAGAACGAACGGAGGTAGTTCAAACGCTGTGACATTGTGAGCACTGTTGTGCGTGAAGTGCTCTTTGAAGAACGGCCACCCATTTCAGCAGCATCACCCACGATAGGAGTCTGGAATGTTGTTGAGTAACCAGCTGTATTGTCGTAAGCAGCGTCAACGTTGAAAGTAAGACCTTCGATAGGAAGCTTCACCTGAGCAAAACCACGGAGGTTCATCGCATCAGCTTCGTAGTCGCGAATGTTGTAAAGGATAGCGAGGAAGGGGTTCGCACTCATTGAGTAGGGACGCTTCTTGCCGTTTGCTACACCGTAGTCGAGCTGGCGATTGCCATTTTCGTCGAGGAGGTAAGAACCGTCTGCTGCACGCTGATAAACGGGGTAGATAGGAGCGATACCCTGTGTGAAGGCAAACATTGAGTTTGTTGTACCTGAAGAAGCAGCGTAGTTAGTCTTTGTCTTAGAGTAGTTTGAGTTAACACCTACCTTCAACCAGTTGTTTACTTCGTGTTCCAAGTTTACACGACCTGAAAGACGAGAGAAGTCAGAAGCCTTGATATAAGACTTATCTTCCAAGTAACCTACTGATACGTAGTAGCGAGTCTTGTTCGAACCACCGCTGAGCGAGAGGTTGTATTCCTTACGTTCGCCAGTGTTGTAGGGTTCATCGTCCCAGTCGTCGTGATAGAGCAAACGAGCGTTGGGGTTGATGCGACCTGTGAGGGGGTCGATGAGTTCTGCATCGGGCACGTTGAACGCGTTGTAGTTACCGAGTGAAGAAATCAAGTTGTTAGAAGCGTAGATACCTGCATCGAAAGCACTAGCACCCTGCGACATGCGCTGGTTGCGCATTGCTTCCCAGTAGAGTTCGTAGTAGTCAGCTTCGCTACGTACTGTCTGATAAGGCTTCACGCCACGTTCAGAGAAACCCCACTTTGCGTCGAAGTTCACGTTGGTCTTACCTTCTGTACCCTTCTTTGTTGTAATCATGATGATACCGTTAGAACCACGTGCACCATAGATAGAGCTGGCACTCGCGTCCTTCTGTACGCTCATTGACTCAATGTCGTTGGGGTTGATAGAGTTCATATCGCCTTCGAAGGGCACACCGTCGAGGATGATAAGGGGTGCAGTACCGTTGATAGAACCGATACCACGGATGTTAATTGAAGCAGACGAACCGGGCTGACCAGTAGAAGATGTAACCTGCACACCTGCGAGCTGACCTTCGAGACCCTTAGTCACGTTAGCCACCTGCATCTTCTGCAAGTCCTTAGCCTTCATCTGTGAAACCGAACCTGTGAACGAACCCTTCTTAGCCACACCGTAAGCAACGACGATAGCTTCGTCGAGCACGTTGTCATCGTACTCAAGAGTAACGTTGAGGTTGTCGGCAACCTTTACCTGCTGACTCTTCATTCCGAGGAATGAAACTGTCAATGTCTTAGCAGATGCGGGAACGTTCTTAAGCTCAAACTTACCATACTCATTGGTAATAGCTTGCGCCTTAGCACCGTCAACCTTAACAGATACACCAATGAGTGGCTCACCAGTGTTGTCAGTCACAGTACCCGTCACACGCTTCTGCGCTACAAGCGAAGCTACTCCGATAAGTAAGCCCGCCAACAAAAGCATTAACTTTTTGCTCATAACTGTAAATGATTAATTATTGTTTAGTTTTAGTTGAATTTATCAATAAACAAACACGAATGTTTAGTTAATTGCGTTGTTTAGTTATTGTGTGTGTGTTGTGTCTAGTGTGCTGCAAATTGTTTGCTCGAAAAAGAAAGTGGCAAACAATGAATGGCAAAAGTAAGGTATTTTAACGTATCTGCAAACATTTTCCTTGAAAAAAGCACCTTTTTTTAAAAAATCGTTAAATTTTTGTTGCAAGACCCCCGTAAATCGTTCATTTTGATTACCACACCTATTAAACAACTACTCATTTTTACGGTTTTAGAATTAAAAACCGACATTTTGCACATTTTCAGGATGAAAAACCTTACATAATGTATTTTTTTAGAGTACAGAGTATAGAGTACAGATAACAGAGTACAGAGTACAACTGCCATCCGGATGGCTTCTCGTCAACTCGTCATCTCGTTTACTTGTTAACTAATGCGTACAGAGTACAACTGCCATCCGGATGGCAGTT
>JAZLDQ010000033.1:0-38633 GCA_045614785.1 Alloprevotella sp. | reverse complement strand
AATTATCTTCGAGCATATCCACAAATTAATATTAGCGATAGCATATTGGTGCGCAAGGGAATGGTTCGCCCCGACGATGCCACCATCATTGAGCGATTGGGGCTTCCTTGCTTCGTTAAACCCAATGCCGGTGGTAGCAGTTTTGGTGTTACCAAGGTGAAGACCATCGATGACCTTGCCACAGCTATCGACAAGGCAATGGACGAAAGCGACGAGGTGATGATTGAGCGCCTCATGGTAGGTACTGAAATCACATGTGGTTGCTACAAGAAAGGAAAAGACATTGTAACTTTCCCCATTACAGAAGTAGTAACTACGCAAGAGTTCTTCGATTATGATGCCAAGTACAACGGCAAGGTAGAAGAAATTACACCAGCCCGCATACATCCAGCAACAGCAGCGCGTGTGAGCGAGCTGACTCAATTTATATATAGAGCGCTCGACTGCTATGGCATCATCCGTATCGACTACATCCTTTCGGGTGAGCCGGGCAATGAAACAATCAACCTCCTGGAAGTGAATACGACTCCAGGCATGACAGCCACCAGCTTTATCCCTCAACAAGTGAGAGCTGCCGGCTTGGACATCAAGGATGTGTTGACAGATATCATCGAAGCAAAATTATAATAGTAACCCTGCTAAACCTTACATACTATGAACGTGAATATTCCTGCTGAATTTGACGAAATTCGCCCTTACACACCGGAAGAACTTCCCGAAGTGTTCGACCGCTTGCTATCGGATAGCACAGTAAAAAGTTTTATAAAGTCGTTCGTACCTCGCATTCCTTACTTCCTCGTAAAGATGCGCATCAAGGCGTGCAAGACGAATCTTGAATTTCAGAAAAAAATAGTTTATCCTATCGTAGAGAAAAGCTGGAAGAACTGCACCAACGGTTGTAGCTTCGACTATTCGGCTACGCCCGACAAAACGAAGCGCTATAGCTTTATCTCCAACCACCGCGATATCGTGCTCGACTCCGCTTACCTTAGCGGTTTGCTCAACAAATATGGTTTTCCCACCACTGTCGAAATTGCCATTGGCGACAATTTGCTTATCAAACCCTGGATTAAGGATTTGGTGAGAGTCAACAAATCGTTCATCGTGCAGCGCTCGCTAAGTGGACGCGAACTCCTAATGGCCAGCAAGCGCATGAGCGAATACATGCACTTTGCCGTAACACAGAAAAAGGAAAACCTGTGGATAGCCCAGCGAGAAGGACGTGCGAAGGACTCTAACGACCGCACGCAGGATGCTGTGCTCAAAATGTTGGCGATGGGTGGAAAAGGTTCCCCTATTGAAAGCCTTAAGGAACTCAACATCGTGCCATTAGCTATCTCTTACGAATACGACCCCTGTGATTATCTTAAGGCTAAGGAGTTTCAGCAGAAGCGCGATAATCCTGAGTTTAAAAAGTCGAAGGAGGACGACCTCCTGAATATGGCAACAGGTATCAAGGGATTCAAAGGCGAAGTTCACTATTGCACAGCGCCCTGCATTAACGAGTGGATTGACGAATTGGCCGACCTCCCCAAGGGTGAAGTATTTACAGCTATCGCACAGCGTATCGACAAGGAAATCCACTTGCGTTATCGCCTCTATGCCTGCAACTACATTGCTGCAGATATGCTCAACAATACAACTGAACATACTAGCAATTATACACAGGCTGACAAAGAAAAATTTGAATACTATCTCAACGAGCGCATTGGCTTAATCGACCTTCCTAATAAGGACGAAGCCTTCTTGCGTAAGTCAATTCTCACAATGTATGCCAACCCCGTATTTAATCAGTTGGCTGCTCAGGCATGAAAAAGATATATTTAATAAGTATGTTCGCATCGCTGTTCTCGCTACTATTCTCATGTAGCGAGGACAGCGATGCTTTGCAATCCTATCGACAGGATTTGGCGGAATTGCGTACAGCGCCAGATGGAGTAGCTTCAAATCTATGGCTTGATAATGGAACGTCAATTCGATTGTTAAATCCCGTGCGCCAACTAACGCCCGATAGTGTTTACAGAGTCTATGCGCTCTACACCCTACAGCCGGAGGGGGCATCGCTCGCGAGCTGTTCGTTGGTGCATTCGCCCAAACCCATTGTTGTGCCCTCGGAAAAGCAAACAACAGCACCTTTGACTGTGTTGGCCGCATGGAAATCAGAGCGATATGCCAATTTCCTGCTTCGGCTTAAAACGAAGGCTGGGGCGCGTCATTCCATTGGATTTCATATCGAAAAGGCTGAGGTTTCTGCAACTGGTCGTACTACGCTACATCTGCGATTAATGCACGACGACCAATCTGCACCACAGCATTATTCGAGCGAAACCTATGTGTCGTGTCCGCTCTACGATATTGCACCAGTTGACACTGTTAAAATTATGGTTAACACCTTTGATGGTGAAATGCTTTATACGCTATATTAGCGTGAGTTAAACTTTGTGAGAATCGTTATGAAAAAAATATTTTTTATATTGTGCAGCATGTTGCCCGTGATGTGTCTTGCACAAACTGGGAAACCCTTGCAGCAAAAATCAATGCATCTTTGGGGTATCAGAGCTGCAAACTATAGTGGCATCACGCATATAGCCGCTGACACTTTTGCTATTGTTAGTGATAAGGAAAAGCTAAATGGCTTCTTCCTTTTTACCATTCAACAAGACCCTCGAACGGGTGAAATTCTGCATGTTACTTCCGACTCCCTGCGAGGTGTTGCACCTACGCTAATGGACACATCGGGCATATCGCTCCACGATTGCGAGGGGATAGCTTATTTCCCAGAAAGAAATACGCTCTTTATTAGCTCAGAGGGCGACCAGTCTATTTTGGAATATGACCTACAGGGGCAACCCACAGGTCGTGGGTTACATATCCCCGACGAATTTCGTAGAGACAATATTTACTTCAATTTGGGATTTGAGGCTTTGACTTACGATTCTGCTAATGAGCGATTCTGGACAACCTCTGAAGCCACGCTGCGCTCAGATGGTGAATATGCCACAGTCGCTACTCCTGATGTGCAAAACGTTTTGCGCATTCAGAGCTTCGGTAAAGACCTTTTGCCTCGTGCGCAATACGCCTATCGTATGGACCATCATAAAGCTAAGCGCAAAGGACTTTCACATGCTTTTGGAGTACCAGCTCTCTGTGCGCTCCCCGATGGTCGTCTTCTTGTCATGGAGCGTGAGTTGCGTATTTCGCCTAATTATTTGAGTTCGCATGTTGAATGCAAAATTTTTGTTGTAAATCCTGCTGAAAGCTATCAAATTGATTGTACAACTAATCTAAAGGAACTCGACCCTAACCGCTTTATGCTTAAGCGCCTTGTAGCCACCTTTACAACGCGCCTTACGGCTTATGCTTACAACTTCGGAAATTATGAGGGCATGTGCTTAGGCCGAACGCTTCAGGATGGGCGTCAAACGCTGATTCTCGTGAGCGATTCGCAGGGAGGTGCCAGTCGTAATGGCTTCCGCATGAAGGATTACTTGAAGGTTATCGTGCTGGAGGATTAACCACGATTTTCCTTTGGGAACGAGGGCAATGTAAGGCAGCTCTTTGTTATATTTATGCCTAATTCAATCAAAAAGACAGGTGTGCCGCAATGAGCATACCTGTCTTTTTGATTGTTTGCTTCTGTTTTTTTTGGGGACGGTTACGTTTTATTCGCTAAGCTTGTCATAGTGAAGGTGGAAACCAACTACGGCTTCGATGCCTCGGCGCAGCATGTCGAGAGGGAAATTTTCGTTGGGCGAGTGGATGGCATTGCTTTCCAAACCGAAGCCCATCAGCACGGTCTTGATGCCGAGCACGCGCTCAAAGTCGCTGATGATAGGAATTGAACCTCCGCGGCGTACAGCCAAGGGACGCTTGCCAAAGGCTTCGGTGAAGCCTGCTTCAGCTGCTTTGTAAGCGGGTAGGTCGATGGGGCATACGTAGCCTTCGCCTCCGTGCATAGGACGTACTTCTACGCGTACACTCTTTGGCGCAATGTCCTTGATATAGTCGATGAAAAGTTGAGAAATCTTCTCGTGCTGTTGATGGGGTACAAGGCGTGTGGAAACTTTGGCATAGGCCTTTGAGGGAAGCACAGTCTTAGAGCCTTGACCAGTATAACCTCCCCAAATACCGCAAATGTCGAAGCTGGGGCGGCAGCTGTTGCGTTCGATCGTAGAATAGCCTTCTTCGCCACAGACTTCATCGATGTCAATGGCGCGCTTGTATTTGTCGAGGTCGAAAGGTATCTTGGCAATCATGGCACGCTCTTCGGCAGAGAGTTCCTCTACGTCATCATAAAAATGGGGTATCGTGATGCGACCCTTTTCGTCAATAACTTGCGCCAACATCTGGCAGAGCACGTTGATGGGATTGGCAACAGCACCACCGAAGTGACCCGAGTGGAGGTCGCGGTTGGGGCCAGTTACTTCGATTTCCCAATAAGCTAGGCCACGCAAGCCTGTGGTGAGACTAGGAAGTTCAGCACTGAGCATGCTGGTGTCGCTTACAAGGATGATGTCAGCCTTTAGCAGTTCGGCATGTTCGGCCAAGAATCCTCCCAATGATGGGCTGCCAATTTCTTCTTCGCCTTCGAAGATAAACTTGACGTTGTGCTTCAACAGATCGTGCTTCACCAGATATTCGAAAGCTTTGGCTTGAATTATGGCTTGCCCCTTGTCATCATCTGCACCGCGCGCCCAAATGCGGCCATCGCGAACTTCGGGTTCGAAGGGGTTGCTGTGCCATAGCTCCAAGGGTTCGGCGGGCATTACGTCGTAGTGTGAATAGATCAGCACAGTCTTGGCATCTTCTGCCACATGCTTTTCGGCATATACCAAGGGGTTGCCTGCGGAGGGCATAACTTTGGCATAATCTACGCCGGCTTGGCGAAGCAATTCAGCCCAACGTTCGGCGCAGCGTAGCATTTCGTCCTTCTTGTCGGGATGCGCGCTGATGCTGGGGATGCGAATGAGTGAGAAGAGTTCGTCAAGGAAACGTGACTCGTTCTCTTGAATGTATTGCTTGATATCCATAATATAAAATGTTTAGAATGATTAATAAGTCCATAGGATGCGGAGTTGATTTTTAGCAACAGGCGTTCCGCACATATTTAAAGTATAGGTGATGAGAATGTTTCCTTGAGACGCGTTTTGTTGGATTTCAAGGCTTGAGGTCTCGATTTCCATTTCGATGATGCCTTCAGGAATTTTATATTGAGTGATCGTTGTTTGATTGAGCCTGAACTCCATTTTTGTTTCTATCGCTCCTGTGCGTACTAATGTTACGCTGTTTGAGTTTATGGTGCAGTGCGTTGTAATGTTGTTATCCTCAGTGTATAGCAACTCACAAGTATTTGCGCTTGTTGTCAGGCTTCCGGCAAATTTGTTTTCAATCTTATCAGTGCCGTTTTCGGTGTGAGTTGTGAGGATGGTTGTAATTTTTATTGGAGTCATTTTATGAAAATCTTTTTGCCTTTGTGGATGTAGATGCCGCGTTTTTGTGGCAAAGCCTCATGCCTGCGTCCGTCGAGCATGAAGACTCCTTGTGCCTGAGGCGTTTGGATTGTGTTGGCAATGCCAGCTGGCTCGGACATGTTAAACGTAATTTGCTTGATGGTGTGCCATGAGTAAGCTATTCTGAAAGTATATACTTCGCCTGGATTTAGATTGGTGTAAGTAAATGTATCTACGCGGCTTTCACCCGGTTCGAGATAGAGAAAATCGGCCTTCTGCGTGGCACCTTCATAGTTGCGGCAGGAATCGCCTTGGTCGAAGAATGCACGATAAAATTCTCCACAGCGTCCTTCTGCGCTTTGGCTGTTGCGTGCTGTAACGATGAAACTTACTGTGGTTGGTGAATCATATTGTGGCTGGCTCACGCTAAACGTAAGTTTTGACTTTTTTGCTGCTAATACGTTAACAGGGCATTCATAAAGAATGTTTTCGTCGTCGGGCGAAATGGACAACATACGTCCTCCTTCTTGTGTAAACATGGCAGCAATGTTTAGTTTGCGTGTTTCTCCAGGGCAAAGTGTAACTCCGCTTAGAGCAATATAGTCGGCTTGTTCGAATCGTGCAGTATCGGTGGGGAGGTTTGTGAGCAGTTCGAATGGAGTCGTAAGGTGCTTGTCGGATGTGTTGCTTACATAGACAGAAATTGGAGTGTAAATACCTACAAAAGGTTCGCGTTCGACAATGATGGAGTCAACTGTGATGTCCGACTCGGAGCGTTCTATTGTGTCAGGCAATGCAGCAGAAGTGTCTTCGGGATGCAGGAGTAGCATTTCCTGGTTGCAGAAAAAGCCTTGAGCAGCTTGGTTGTCGAGTCGGTCTGTTTCGTTTTCGTAAGCAGCCAATACGTCGAGTCGGAAATAACCATCGTAGTTGCCGCCATACCCCCAGTTTATGTGGAAGAGTCCGTCTTCATTCAGTCCGTCCACTACGAATGCATGGCCTTGTATCATGCTAGTGTAGCCAGCATAAAGAATAGGGCGCTTGGCTTCCAGTTCTTTTACAATCATGTCAATCCAATCAGTGGGTGCGTAGCGGTAGCTGTCAGCGTAGTGTACGTACTTCCAACCGAAAGCGCGCTGCAAGGGTTCAACAAGATTGCGGACATAAGCACCGCTTTCGCTAAGGCCCCAATTCATATGAGCTGCCATTCCACAATAGTAACTTAGGCGTGCTACGGCATCAACAGATTCGGGCGAAGCGTTCTCCGTGTCATAATTATTAAGTATGAGGCTTACGTCAACATGGGCTCCTGGCATTACGTCTTCAATCGTATAATAGGGAGTGGTCCATCCATGGAGTGTGTCTTGCAGTAGAATGTCTTTGCCATGATAGGTAATGATTTCTTCCAGAGCTGTGGCCACGCATCCAACGACGCTGCGTTCTTTGCTCCATGTGCTGTCGGATTGTAACACGTAGGGACAAGCAGCGTTATAGGGCGCTTTCTGATGGCGCACCATGGGGAGAAGGGCTGGAATGTTTTTTCCTTTGGGGAGAAACGTTTCGTCATCGTAGCCTTGCTTAGCTGATGCATTAGCAAAGGAGCAGAGGAGAGAGTAGAGCCCTAGGGGGATATGGGGGCTTATTGTTGTGCCATAGCCCAAAATAGCAGGCATATTGTCATTTGTAGAAACGACAACAAAGTTGTTACCTTTCGTATAGACGTGACCACCTAAAGTATTTATGTCTGAATATTCTTGGGGTGTGCGGAGAACTACTTTTTCGGAGCGAGAGGTATTCAATACGCACATTGCTCGCTTTGCGAAAAAGGTTTCTGCAGTTTTTCGCGTATCAAGTGTGTCGAGCGTAGTGGCGCTGAGGGTGATTGTTGTGAGCGTTAAGAGTAGCGTGAGGAGGTTTCGCTTAATATTCATAATTTTCTTGAAGTTGCGATGGCCAGTTTACGAGAAAAAGTGTTTGCGTTGCACGTGTGAAAGCCGTGTAGAGCCAACGTAGGTGTTCGCTTACAGAAGCATCCTCTGGAACAAAACCTTGATCGACATACACATGAGGCCACTGTCCGCCTTGTGCTTTATGGCATGTCACGGCATAGGCATATTTAAGTTGCAATGCATTGTAATAGGGGTCTTCTCGCAGTTGCTTCATACGTTCGCGTTTGGAGGGTATTTCGGCATAGTCTTCACAAATGGCGTCGAATAGTTGTTGGCTCTCATCGTGTGTCAGTGCTGGAGAAGGGGAGTTGAGTGTGGAGAGGAGCAGGCGGCAATCAATCTCTGCATCGTCATAGTCGGAAAGGCGGAGTGTTGCATCAGCAAAAGTGAATCCATACTGCTCATGCACATTGCGCAACTTGACAATTTCGAGCATATCGCCGTTTGCGAGAAATTCGGGTAGGGGAGTTACACGTTGCTGTTCGGGAGTGAGTTGGCGGCGGGCTTGTAGCGTCCAGTAATAGTTGTTCTTTACTACCATTACGCGGTCGCCGCGTGTGAGGATGTCTTCGCGGTCGAAGATGCGTGCGCGAATGCCTTGATTGTAGATATTTGCTCGCTGGTTGCTGCGTGTAATGACGAGTGTGCCCTCTTCGCCCTCTTTGCGGTAGCTTGAGACGAGGGCTTCAATGAGTTCGTTGCCGTTAATAAAACGTACACTTCCTTTGGCCGAGCCTTTTATAAGTGGAAAGGAGGGGTGAGGATCTTCGGTGAGCAGCGTGCGAAGTCGGGTGGCATTATATAGAATGTCAGAAGTCGCAGCTTGGCGAACAACATCAGTGAGGGTGGCTTCGTAAATATTGAGTCCTAAATAGCGCAGGCGGTCGGCTTGAAGAGCTGGACTTAAGGTCTCTCCGATAGGGGGCAGCTGTGCGGTGTCTCCTACAAAAAGTATTTTGCACCTATCTGCTGCATAAGCAAATTGTAATAAGTCGCGCAACAAACTGCCAGAACCAAAAACGGAGTAGGACGTTTCGTCAGAAGCAATCATAGATGCTTCATCTACAATAAAGAGTAGGCCTTGGCTTTTGTTGTAACCTAATGAAAATGCAGTGTTTTCACCTACAAAAGTTTGCTGTCGATAGATGGCTTTGTGAATTGTAGAAGCGGGTTTACCAGCAAACGATGAGAACACCTTTGCTGCCCTACCTGTAGGGGCTAATAGGATGGGTGTTATCACTCCGCCCTGCATGAGTTGGCGCACGAGCATAGCCACGAGAGTTGTTTTTCCCGTGCCTGCATAACCACGCAAGATACACGCAGTGTGGGGCGTGGAGTCTGCAAGAAAGGCTTGCAAGGTTTGTTGGGCTGCTTGCTGCGAAGGGGTGAGTGTAAACATTGGTTGTGATTCTTTTGATGGGGAGAGAGAAGTGAATTTTAGAAGCTGAACAACAGCTTCCCAATGACATTTTTGATAAAATTTAAACAGCTTCTTAGTTATTGACAAAAGCTCCAATCCCTCGTTGGTTAGCAATGAAAGCACCGCCGACAAGGCGTGAACCTATGTAGAATACGGCACTTTGTCCGGGCGTGATTGCGCTTACAGGAGATGCAGTTCGAATGAGTAAGCGGTTGTCGCCATCTATTGTGCTGATAGTGCATGTTATAGGTTTGCTGTGGTAGCGCACTCTCACGGTTAGCTCCGGATGGGTCATGTCTGTTGCGGGATTTACAAATACTGCATTTTCAACGAAGAATGTTTGTGTCATGAGTTCGGCTTCATCCCCGAGGACAATTGTATTCTTTTCTGCATTAAGTCGTAACACATAAGCTGGCTTACCTAAGGCAATGCCTAACCCCTTGCGTTGGCCAACGGTGTAGAAGGGGACTCCAAGATGTTGCCCTAATTTTCGTCCGGCACTATCTACAAAGAATCCTCCATTTACAGTTGCTGCCAATTCGGGGCATTGCTCACGTAGAAAGTCGCGATAGTCAGCCGTTACGAAGCACACCTCCATGGATTCGCTTTGCTTGGCACGAAAGCTAAAACCCTTTTCGTCGAGGTATTGTCTGACTTGAGTTTTTTCCATTTCTCCTAATGGGAAAACGCAGCGTGCCAGCGTTTCTTGCGGCACACGCCAAAGGAAGTAGGATTGGTCTTTGCGGAGATCGTCGCCCATTAATAAGTAGTGGTACCCATCTTTAACTTGCTTGCGTACATAGTGCCCCGTTGCAATGTAGTCGCACTGCAACTCGTCAGCTAATTCCTGAAGCAGGCGAAACTTAAAAGCTCGGTTGCACATCACGCAAGGGTTTGGCGTACGCCCAGCACAATATTCGTCGATAAAATTCTGTACGATGTTTGCTCTAAATTCTTTGCGCACATCAATTACGTGATGCTCAATGCCGAGATGCTGTGCTAATTCGCGGGCACTGAGAATATAATCGGGCTCCGCAGCTCCATCAGCAAATTGATGAGGCAGGTCGTAAGCACGCATTGTCATGCCTACCACTTTATATCCCTGGTCGAGCAAGAGCAGGCAAACAGCCGAACTGTCCACCCCTCCCGACATTGCTACAAGTACACGCTTTGATTTCATTCTTTTCCTAATTCAAAAAACTCGGTTTGCCTCAACGCTTGCGGCGAAAGCCAAACCGAGTGGAATAAACATTACTGTAATTTATAGGATCAACCTTAAGTTTGTAGCTTACTCAACTTTAGCTAAAGTCAGGCTATGAGGTTGTTAGGTTGTTCAGTTGACAAGTTGACAAGATTGTTTGAATCGAACATTGAGTGCACCGCATGATCATTAAAAGCTCATCGTTCATCGCTAACCTCAGAACCTTATAACCTTACAACCTACCTTTACTTACTTAAAGCTACTTCAGCTTCATTCTGCAGTACTTCGCTACCAGGATAACCACCTGTTTTGAAGTTGTCGTAAGCTGTAGAGCCATCCTTGTTGATAATCATGTAAGAAGGGATGCCACGCAGACCGAGCTTTTGGCAAAGTTCGCCCCACTGCTTATTTGTAAGGCGATAGTGCACGCCTTCAATGTCTGCAATCATGGGGTTCCATTTATCAAGAGGTGAAGATTCCCCTGTTACGTACACAAATTCGCAACCCTTAGCTGTAAGCCCTTCCTTAATTTCGTCAATCTTCTTCATCGCCATGCGGCAAGGCCCACACCATGTAGCCCAGAAGTCGATGAGCAACACCTGGCCCTTGTTTTGTGCTATGATTTCCTTTAGGATAGCTTCGCCCCCTGCAACCTTAGTGTCCACGGTTTTGATCGTTGGCTTGATAGCTTTGGCGGTTGTTTCTTGTTGAGACTTTGCTGTTCCTGTCGTAACTTGTGCGCTAGCACCGAATACGGAAAGTGCAAAAGCGAGCGTGATAAAAACTCTTTTCATAATCAATATTTTCATTTAGTTGTGAATACCGCATGTCTATATGACGCAAAATTAGTATTTTTGTCCGAACAAATATTAAAGGTAGGTTCTATAAATTAGTATTATAATTTATTTTTTTAGATTTAGAGCTTGGTCGCTTTGTTTATCTTTTTGGTCTTTTTCTCTTTAACTCCTTGAAACGTAGCCCGCTACGCTTCATCGTCGATAAAAAGAAAAATCCTCAAAAATCTTAAGCAAATCAACTCAAGCTAATTTATAGAACCTACCTAAAAATAATCTTAATAATATATAAAAATGAAAACCTTTCTTCATGCTAAGGACCTTGGCGACTTCAATGAAGCATTAGAAATAGCACGCGAACTCAAGGAAGATCGCTATAAGTACGAATTTCTCGGCAAACACAAAACGGCTTTGCTCGTGTTCTTCAACAATAGTTTGCGCACGCGCCTTTCTACGCAAAAGGCTGCGCGCAATTTGGGTTTGGACGTCATTGTACTTGACGTTAACCAAGGAGCCTGGAAGCTGGAAACAGAGCGCGGTGTCATTATGAATGGCGACCGTAGTGAGCATTTGCTCGAAGCGATTCCTGTGATGGCTTCCTTCTGCGACATTATCGGTGTACGCACCTTTGCAGGTCTCACTAATCGTGAGGATGATTACACGGAATGCATCCTCAATCAGTTCATCCGCTACAGCGGAAAGCCTGTGTTCTCTATGGAGAGTGCAACGGCTCACCCTCTGCAATCATTTGCCGACCTCATCACTATTGATGAGTACAAAAAGACGAAACGTCCCAAGGTGGTATTGACATGGGCTCCTCACCCCAAGGCACTCCCACAAGCCGTGCCTAATAGTTTTGCAGAATGGATGCGAGCTGCCGACTTCGACCTCGTGGTGACACATCCCGAAGGCTACGAACTCGATCCTCTCTTTGTGGGCGACGCACGCGTGGAGTACGACCAAATGAAGGCTTTCGAAGGTGCAGACTTCGTGTATGCTAAGAACTGGAGCTGCCCAGGTGTGACGAATCCTGCCGACTACGGAAAGATTCTTTGCAAAGACCCCTCGTGGACTGTAAGCCAGCGTCAGATGGCGGTGACCAATGATGCTCACTTCATGCATTGCCTTCCCGTTCGTCGCAATGTAGTGGTGACCGACGAGGTCATTGAGTCACCCCGCTCATTGGTGATTCCCGAGGCTGCTAATCGTGAGATTTCAGCAAGCGTGGTCCTCAAGCAAATGTTAGCCAATCTGTAAATCTGTAGGATTTTCAAAACAATGAAGACAATCCTATATGTCCATGGCTTTAGTTCGAGCGGAGCATCAGGAACTGTAATGATGCTTCGCCAACAGTTGTATGCTCATGGCGTACGTGTCATTGCCCCCGACCTCCCCGTCCTTCCAAATGATGCCATAGCTCTTTTGCGCGAAGTCGTAGCCACCGAAAAGCCCGACCTTATCATCGGAACGTCCATGGGCGGATTCTACACCGAGCTGCTATCGGGCACTCCGCGCATTCTGGTCAATCCTTCCTTCCAGATGGCACGCTTGCTTACGTTCAAAGGTATGGGGCGCTATCCATTTCTTAATAAGCGCGAGGATGGAGCGAAGGATTTTAAGGTGGACCGCACGATGATTGACCAATTCAAAGCGTTAGAAAAAGAATCTTTCAAGCATATCTCGGCAGATGATAAAAAGATGGTGTGGGGACTCTTTGGTGACGAGGATAAGGTGACAAAAGGATTCCAACCCACTTTCTGCAAGCATTACGGCAAGCAAAACTTTGTGGTGTTCGAAGGTGAGCACCGCATGAGCGACAAGATTCTTAATGCCCACGTAATGCCCATTATCCATAAAGTGTTGGAGCTATGACACACCTCACACTTCTTGAGTTTAACAATGCTGTAGCCGAAGCCATAGAGGCCAATTTCAATGACACCTATTGGCTCACAGCCGAAGTGAGTGAAGCACGCGTTGCCTCGAATGGCCATTGCTACCTCGAGCTGATAGAAAAGGACGATGCAAGCATGGCGATATTGGCACGAGCGCGTGCTAACATTTGGCGCTCCACTTACCAAACACTTTCAAAGCGCTTCGAGCAAGCCACGGGGAGCACCATCCAGGCTGGTATGAAGTTGCTTATCGAAGTGAGTGCCACGTTTCATAGTGCTTACGGCTATTCGCTCACTATTCATAATATCGACCCCACTTACACATTGGGCGATATGGCTGCTAAGCGTCAGGAGATACTCCAGGCGTTGATCGCCAAGGGCATAGCCGATAATAACAAACGCCTTGTGCTTCCTCGACCACTGCGCCGTATAGCCATCATTTCCAGTGCAACTGCTGCTGGCTATGGCGACTTTGTTCGCCAGCTTCAGCAGTCGGGCTGTCCCTTTGAACACAAGCTATTCCCTGCCATTATGCAAGGTGACGGTGTGGAGGCAAGTTGCATAAAAGCGCTTTCTGCCATAGCCAAAGAAGCCAAGCATTGGGATTGTGTAGTCATCATCCGAGGCGGAGGGGCTGCTATCGATTTGTATGGATTCGACCGCTATGCGTTGGCTGAAGCTGTAGCGCTTTTCCCATTGCCCATCATGACGGGATTAGGGCATGAGCGCGATGAAACGGTGCTCGACTACGTGGCCCACACACGCCATAAAACGCCAACGGCCGTAGCAGCTTTCCTCGTAGAACAGTTTGCCGAAGAGGTGGCACTGCTTGCCGACCTCCAGCAGCGACTCCAGCAGGCATGCCGTCAGCGTTTGCAGGCAGAGGCTTATCAGTTGCGCGACCTGATGGCGCAGCTTAAGTATGCAGCGCAGAAGTGCATTCGCCATGAAGCAGAACTCCTCACTCAAGCATCCTCAGCGCTTCATATCTTTGCTAAGCAGCGCATTCAGCGCGAGCACTATCAACTCTCATTGCTCGAAAAAACGATTATCCTAGCTCATCCCAATCGCATCCTCAATATGGGCTATAGCATCCTGCGCAAAGAGGGCAAAACCATCAGTAGCATCCACAAGGTCACCCCAGGCGATTCGCTTACTGTCACCCTCAAAGACGGAACGATAGAAGTGCAGACGACTTTTGCTTAGTTGACAAGTTTTTAGTTAACGAGTAAACGAGAGGGTTAGACTCTACAGCTGATGATTCCGCATGGTCCTTAAAACCACAAAATCTCATAACCTCATTCAGTTGACAAGTTGACAAGTAAACAAGTTGACAAGATGGTTTGACTTGACACCGCGCAGCAGCTGTACTCTGTAAGCTGTACTCTAATCACAACCTTATAACCTTACAACCTCATAACCTTACAACCTCATAACCTCAACTGTTATGAAAAAAAAACTAACATACGCGCAAGCAATGGAGCGACTGCAGACCATTGTTGCAAGCCTCGAAAATAACACGCTTGGCATAGACGAACTCACCCTTCGCCTTGAAGAAGCCCAGCAGCTTGCCAACTTCTGCAAGCAACAACTTACACAAACCTCCAACGACATCGAAACACTCTTTTCAAACAATGAGCAAAAATAAACTCTCAAAATTTGCCGATATGGCAAGTTATCCCCACGTGTTCGAAGCCCCCTTTCAAGCACTCGACACCGAAGCACAGTTCGAAATGAAAGGACAGTGGCACGAACGCTTTTTTAAGAACAATAACCCCATCGTGCTCGAGCTGGGCTGCGGACGAGGCGAATACACCGTAGGACTTGCCCGTCTCTTCCCCGACAAGAACTTCATTGGCGTTGACATCAAGGGAGCCCGTATGTGGAGCGGTGCAACAGAGAGCCTTAAGGAAGGACTCACGAATGTTGCATTCTTGCGCACTAATATCGAATTCATACAGCGATTCTTTGCCCCCGGCGAAGTAGCTGAAATTTGGCTCACCTTCTCCGATCCGCAGATGAAGAAAGTGACGAAACGACTCACGTCCACCTACTTCATGCAGCGCTATCGCACCTTCCTTCAGGACAATGGCGTTGTGCATCTCAAGACGGATAGTAACTTTCTTTTCACTTACACCAACTATATGGTGAAGGAAAACAACCTCCCCGTTCTTTTCAACACCAACGACCTTTATCATCAGCTGCTCGAAGAAACCAGCGAAGACGTGAAGCAAATCCTCGGTATCAAAACCTACTACGAGCAGCAATGGCTCGACCGCGGACTCACTATTAAGTACCTCAAGTTCCAACTTCCCCAGGCTGGCGAACTCCACGAACCCGACGTAGAAATTGAACTCGACGACTATCGCAGCTACAACCGCTCAAAGCGCTCCAGCCTCGAAACGTCTAAATGAAATTCTCTGTAGTGACGATTTCCGTGTTGGCCCGTGGTGATAAACTCCCGAATGATGCAAAATGTACCCAAATACCCACTGCGGATGCTGTAGGGGCCACTTTATGTCGGCCCGTATGCCGTGAGGCGTAATTGTATTTTGGTAGGTTCTATAAATTAGCTTGAGTTGATTTAAATATTATTCAAAGCGACCAAGCAGAGAATCTACCACAAGAAATAAATAAAACTAATTTATAGAACCTACCTGTAATGTTTAACCACAGATTGACACAAATTTTCACAAATCCATGCGGTGCACATATACTTATGATGGCATTAGTGAAGATTTCTGTCAATCCGTGGTTTCTCAAAAAAATAAACTAATATTTGTACACATCTTCATAAAAGATTAGTTTCAGAAACCAGCATTAGAAGATAAGAATTTGGACACTAAAGCAGACAAATGCTGATTAAACATCAATCAAAGTAGATTTGGATTTCGCCCGAAAATGTTGTATCTTTGTACTACAAGGAAGAAACTACGCAGTTTCTTCCTTTTTTTGGCCCTCAAAATGGCAAAAATGACCCCAAAGGTCATTAAAATTTCTTCAAACATCGGAGGAACGACATCAAAGATCTTTTTTCCTACCTTGTATGTCACAAATCCTACCTCCAATTTTGCCATCAACACCTTGCATTCCAAAGCCAAAAACAACTTTTTTATTTTTTTTGTTTTTCTAAAGCAGACAAAAGCGCAACGATAAAATGCCATTCGAAAGGTGTTTGAACGCCCTTCGAATGGCATTTTAATTGTTTTTGAATTCAAGCACACGCGGTTTATGCTTGCTTGTAGTCGTCCATCGTTTCTGGTGTGAGGTTCATCACCCATGTGTAGTGCTTCATCACTTCGGCCTCTACATAGTTTGCATAAACACGGGCGCTCTTAGCGAACATTTCAGGGCAGCGTGTAGCATTTTGCGTGAGGAGGTGGAGCATGATGATGCTGGCTGCCATTTCGTAGAGGTGGCGCGCACAGAGGTCGTGGAACTCTGCGTTTGCTGCGTCCTTCACGTGTGCTGTTGCTGCCTCAAACTTATCTGCCATAGCCTTGGCACGCTCGATGAGCGGTGCAAATTCAGGCGCAGCTGGCACAGCTTCGTAGTCGCGCATGAGGGCGAGGTAAGCACCATTCGTCACGTAGCGGATGGCAGCTACGACTTGGAGTTGCGTAGTGCCTTCGTAGATGCTCGTGATGCGTGCATCGCGGTAAATCTGCTGGCAGAAGTATTCCATCATGAAGCCTGAACCACCATGAATCTGAATGCAGTCGTAGGCATTCTGGTTGCAGTACTCAGAGTTCATACCCTTGGCAAGAGGTGTGAGCGAGTCGGCAAGTTTTGAGAACTTCTTGAGTTCCTGGCGTTCTTCGGCTTCGAGTTTGCGTTCGCGTGCAATGTCTTCGAGCGCTTTGTAGATATCCACGTAGCGCGAAGTCTGATAGAGGAGTGCGCGACCTGCATCGAGCTTTGCCTTCATGAGCGAAAGCATGTCGCTCACCGCGGGGAAGTTGATGATTTCCTTGCCAAACTGTTTGCGGTCGCGTGCATAGCTGAGGGCTTCGTTGTAAGCTGCCTGTGATAGACCAACGCTCTGCGCTGCAATACCGAGGCGCGCACCGTTCATGAGCGCCATCACGTACTTGATAAGCCCTAACTTGCGATCGCCACAGAGTTCGGCCTTAGCATTTTTATAAACGAGTTCGCAAGTGGGCGAACCGTGAATACCTAACTTATTTTCAATTCGGCGCACGTCAACGCCACCGTCGTTCTTGTCGTAGATAAACATTGACAAACCACGGCCGTCTGTAGTTCCTTCTTCTGAACGCGCGAGCACCAAGTGAAGCTGTGCGTCACCATTGGTAATAAAGCGTTTACAACCGTTTAAGCGCCAGCAACCTTCGGCTTCATCGTAGGTGGCTTTGAGCATTACGCTTTGGAGGTCAGAGCCTGCATCGGGCTCTGTGAGGTCCATCGACATGGTTTCGCCTTGGCAGATGCGAGGGATGAAACGGCTGTGCTGGTCTTCGTTGCCAAATTCGTAGAGGGTTTCGATACAGTCTTGAAGACTCCAAATGTTGCTGAATCCGGCATCGGCAGCCGCAACGATTTCGGCACACATTGTGTAGGGCGTGATGGGGAAGTTGAGTCCGCCGAAGCGGCGGGGCATTGTCATGCCATTCATGCCTGCGCTGACCATTGCGTTGAGGTTGTCGTAAGTGCCAGAGGCGTAGCGCACTCTGCCATTTTCGCAGTGAGGGCCTTCGGCATCTACGCCTTCAGAGTTGGGTTTGATGACGTTTGCTGTGATGTCGCCTACGATGTCGAGCACCTTGTCGTAAGAGTCCATTGCGTCGGGATAGTCAAGAGGAGCTTCGTCAAACGTTTCCTTATCGCGGAAGTTGCGCTCCTTAAGTTCAACGATGCGCTCCATGAGCGGATGGTTGAGTTCGAACTGAAGTTCTTTTATGTCGCTATAATAGTTGCTCATAACTTTGAGAAATTTAGAAAGGAGAAAGGGGAGGAAAGGAGAAATGAGAAAGGAGAAATGAGAAAGGAGAAATGAGAAATAACCTTGCGGTACATAAATACTACCGAGATTTTCGCCTTAACAGATCAACGAAACAAGAAGGAATGTAGCACTGGACACTCACTGCGCCAGCCTCTTTCTCCTTTCTCATTTCTCCTTTCTCATTTCTAGGGCCGCCCTGGCAGGGCCTTAGCCCTTATAATACTTAATCATCTTGGGTAATACTTCTTCTACCGAACCGTTAATTACATAGTCGGCTATTTGGTTGATAGGCGCATTGGGGTCGGTGTTGATGGAGATGATGATGCCACTCTCCTTCATACCGGCTACGTGCTGAATGGCGCCCGAGATACCACATGCGATATATACCTTGGGGCGAACGGTAACACCGGTTTGGCCGATTTGCATGTTGTGCTCGCAGAAGCCAGCATCGATAGCAGCGCGGCTGGCGCCTACTTCGGCGTGAATTTCCTTTGCCAAGGCATAGAGGAGGTCGAAGTTTTCCTTCGAACCAACACCGTAGCCACCGGCAATGATAATGGGAGCTCCCTTGAGGTTGCTGTCTTGCTTTTCAACGTGGCGTTCGATAACCTTTACAGCAAAGTCGGCATCACAAGTGTAGGCTGTCGCTTCGGGGTAAACGACTTCGCCTGGATAGTTGGCATCGATGATTTCGGCTTTCATTACACCACTGCGCACGGTGGCCATCTGTGGACGGTTTTCGGGATTGATAATTGTTGCAACGATGTTTCCTCCGAAAGCAGGGCGAATCTGATAGAGCAATTGGTCGTACACTTTACCCGCCTTCTTGTCTTCGTGAGGACCGATCTCGAGTGCGGTGCAGTCGGCTGTAAGTCCGGAATGTAGAGCTGAAGACACACGAGGGCCGAGGTCGCGACCAATGACCGTAGCACCCATCAGGCATATCTGAGGCTGTTCCTGCTTGAAGAGTTTGATGAGGACAGATGCGTGTGGAAGTGTTGTGTAAGGGAAAAGTCCGGGTGCATCGAAGACGTGGAGCTTATCAACACCATAGGGCAGAATCTGACTTTCGACGTTTCCTTTGATGTCAGTGCCGATAGCTACTGCTTCGAGTTTTACGCCAAGCGTATTGGCAAGTTGGCGACCTTTCGATAAGAGTTCCTGGCTTACCTCAGCAACGTGGTTGCCTTCAAGTTCGCAATATACATATACGTTGTTCATATCTGCTTGATTTTATCCAATGGTGTGATTAGCTACTAATTCTTGCATAAGCGCCTTGATATCTTCGTCGGCAGCCGAGAGAACCTTGCTCTCCTTGGCTTTGAATACGATGTTCTCGATGGCCTTTACTTTTGTGGGTGAACCGGAAAGACCGCACTGTGAAAGGTCGGCATTGACATCGGCGCAGGAGAGTTGGCCCAATGTGAGGTAGGGCTTGACTGCGTATTCTTCGGCATAAGGCATATCGGCTGTCTGCTCCATGGGCACACGGCAGCGCTTGTACTTCATCATGAGTTTTGCGTTGCGTGGGCGACAGGGTGCAGCGCTTCCGTTGACTGTAATGACAAGTGGAAGGGGAGCGCACACAGTTTCTACACCGCCGTCAATGTGGCGCTTGGCGGTGAGGATGCCGTCTGTGATGCTGATGATGTCTTCAACGTATGTGATTTGGTTGAGTCCTAATTTTTCAGCCACCTGTGGTCCTACTTGTGCTGTGTCGCCATCGATAGCCTGGCGTCCGCCAATGATGATGTCGGGATTTCCAATATGCTTGATGGCTGCAGCCAGCGCATAGCTCGTTGCCAGCGTGTCGGCACCTGCAAATGCACGGTCGGTGAGTAGATAGCCTCCATCCGCACCACGGTACATTGACTCTCTGATGATGTCGGCAGCACGTGGAGGTCCCATCGTAACGATGGTGATGGTCGAACCGGGATGCGTGTCCTTCAAGCGCAGCGCTTGTTCGAGCGCATTGAGGTCTTCAGGATTGTAAATGGCTGGTAGGGCGGCACGATTGATGGTTCCTTCGGCTGTCATAGCATCAGGACCTACGTTGCGCGTGTCGGGCACTTGCTTGGCAAGTACAACAATGTTGAGGCTCATATCAATCAGTTTTTTGTTTAAATTAATATTGTCGGATGTTATAATTCGTTATCACTTCGTAATCGAAATGCTTTTTGAACTTGCCAAAATTACAAGATTTTTAGAACGTTGCCAAATTATTTATGTAGAAGTTGTAAGCTATGCTCGTCTTATGGTTGTGATAGTGATGGAAGTGTACTTATTGCTTCAAAAAAAGAGCATCCCTTTTTGTGGGGATGCTCTGATGAATTGGGAAAGGTTTTACTTCGTCTTGGCAATAGCTGGGTCAGCGTATTGTTGCTGCAATTTGAGAAGTTCCTTTTTGAGTTGCTTGGTGATTTTCTCCGTACCCTTTTGTCCGTATATATTATTGAGTTGCTGAGGGTCTTTCTGTAGGTCGTAGAGTTCCCAAACGTCAATGTCTTCGTAGAAGTGGATGAGTGTATAGCGTTCGGTGCGTACACCATAGTGGCGCTTTACGGCATGTTCGGCAGGGAATTCGTGGAAGTGATAGTAGAGACTCTTGCGCCAATCCTTGGGTTGTTCGCCCTTGAGGAGAGGAAGCATTGAAACGCCATGCATATCCTCGGGCACGGGGAGACCGCAGAGGTCGAGGAATGTGGGAGCATAGTCGATGTTCTGCACCATCTGGAGAATGTCGCCACGTGCGTCAAGACCATTCGGGAGGCGCATGACAAGCGGTGTGCGGAAGGATTCTTCGTACATGAAGCGCTTGTCGAACCATCCGTGTTCGCCCATGTAGAAGCCCTGGTCAGAGGTGTAAACGACGAGTGTGTTTTCGAGAAGTCCAGCTTGCTGAAGGTAGTCGAGCGTGCGACCTACATTGTCGTCGAGCGATTTGAGAACCTTGGCATAGTCGCGCATATAGCGTTGGAACTTGAACTCAGAGAGTTCGCGTCCTTGCAGATTGCGGTTGCGGAAGTCGGTGGCGATGGAGTCGTAGAACTGGTCGTAGATGGCACGTTCGCGAGAGTCAAGGCGACCGATGAAACTGAGGTAGTTGGGCGTGAGGCGCGTAGTGACGTTGGCGTCCATGAGTTTTACGTCGTAGGCGAGGTCCATGTCGTGGTGGCTATGGATACTCATTTCTTGTGCCTTAGCAGCAGGGCGACCTTCGTAGTCGTCGTAGAATGTTTCGGGGAGCGAGAATGTTTTATCTTCGTATTCGTGGAGATATTTCAGTTCGGGCAACCAATTTCTATGACAAGCCTTGTGGTGGATGAAGAGGGCGAAGGGGCGCGCTTTATCACGTTTATTCTGGAGCCAGTCGATGGCTTTGTCGGTGATGATGTTTGTGAGATATCCCTTGTGGTTGGTTGTCGTTCCATCCATGTTGATGAAGTCGGGGTTGTAGTAGTCGCCCTGACCTGGGATGATGTTCCAATAGTCAAAACCTGTGGGGGTGCTGATGAGGTGCCACTTGCCGATGATGGCAGTTTGATAGCCTCCAGCCTGGAGGAGCTTGGGCATGGTTTGCTGCGAACCATCGAACACGTCGTAAACATTACTTGTGAAGCCGTTGGCATGACTGTGTTTTCCGGTAAGCATACAAGCACGTGAGGGACCCGAAAGTGAGTTAGCCACAAAGCTATTGACGAAGCGCACACCGTCGTTGGCTATGCGGTCGAGGTTGGGGGTTTCGACATAGCGATTGTCGTAGCACGACATCATTTGTGCGGTGTGGTCGTCGGTCATGATATAGACCACATTGTATTTCTCCTGTGCTGCTGCTGAGAGGGCAATGAGGGAGAGAGGGAGATAGGACTTTTTCATAGAAAATTGGAGAAATAAAAAAGGAGAAAGGAGAAAGGAGAAAGAGCTGGCGCATTAACGTCCCGCACGGTTATTTCTCCTTTCTCCTTTCTCCTTTCTTATTTCAAAAAGTGATTTTACTTCTGTGTCATCTGATACACAACATCCATAATCTGCTTACCGAGGGCGTCAGCTTCTTCCATAGACTTAGCTTCAGAGTAAACGCGGATGATAGGTTCTGTGTTTGACTTACGGAGGTGTACCCACTTGTCGGGGAAGTCAATCTTCACACCGTCGATGTCAGTAACCTGCTCGTTCTTGTACATATCCTTCACCTTCTGGAGTACAGCATAGATGTCGGTTGTAGGATCGAGGTCGATACGGTTCTTAGCGATGTAGTACTTGGGGAATGAATCGCGGAGCTCAGTAGCCTTCATGCCTGTCTTAGCGAGGTAAGTGAGGATGAGAGCGATACCAACGAGGGCGTCGCGACCGCTGTGAGAAGTGGGGTAAATCACACCACCATTACCTTCACCACCGATAACGGCACCTGTAGCCTTCATCTTAGTTACTACGTTTACTTCACCTACAGCTGCGGGAGTGTATGTGCAACCATACTTTTCAGTAACGTCGCGGAGTGCACGAGTTGAAGAGAGGTTGGAAACGGTGTTACCAGGTGTGTGCTGGAGGATGTAGTCGGCAACAGCAACGAGAGTGTATTCTTCGCCGAACATAGAACCATCTTCACAAACCATTGCGAGGCGGTCAACGTCGGGGTCAACAACGAAACCGATGTCATGACGACCCTTGCGCATGAGGTTGCGGATTTCTGTGAGGTGTTCCTTCAAAGGCTCGGGATTGTGAGCGAAGTCGCCTGTAGCTTCAGCGTTGAGGTGAGTTACCTGTGTTACGCCGAGCTGACCAAGGAGTTTGGGGATGATAATGCCACCCACTGAGTTTACTGCATCGAATGCTACAGAGAAGTGAGCGTGCTTGATGGCTTCAACGTCAACGAGTTCGAGCTCCTTGATGTGGTCGATGTGGCGCTGGTCGTAGTAGAAGTTCTTTGTGTAGTGACCCAATGCATCAACATCAGCAAAATCGAAATTGCAGTTGTTTGCAAGGCGTACGACTTCGGCTGCTTCTTCGGGTGGGAGGAATTCGCCCTTTTCGTTGAGGAACTTCAATGCATTCCACTGGCGTGGGTTGTGGCTGGCAGTAATGATAATACCACCTACGGCTTTTTCCATTGTTACAGCTAATTCTGTAGTAGGTGTAGAAGCCAAACCGATGTCAACAACGTCGAAGCCCATGCCCATGAGTGTGCCGCAAACTGTGTGGCTCACCATTTCGCCCGAAATACGTGCGTCGCGACCTACAACAATCTTCTTACGATAAGTGCCAACATACTTTTCGCGAAGGCTTGCGTAAGCAGAAACTGATTTTGCAATCTCAATAGGATTGAGCGTGTCTCCTGGGCGGCCACCAATTGTGCCGCGGAAACCCGAAATTGATTTAATAAGCGTCATAATTTGTATTACAATTTTGTTAATTGTTTCTTTTAGTTAGCAAAGTTAATAATAAAGTGTGTAAGCCAAAAGAATTTCGGAAAAAATATGCAAAAAAAGCGCCTCGTGGATATAGTTTTTCATGGATAGGCGCGGTGAGGCAAAAGTAATTTTAATGGAACAAGCCGTTTTCAGTGCATATAGGGCAATGGCTGAAAACAGATGCGTTTTGCTGAGGACATGATTTGTTTCGATAGCAATGTTTGCTAAAAAGTCAGTGATGGTGCTTATTTATCTTTATATTTTACGCGATAAATTGTTAAAGTCCGAAAAATATTTTTAAATTTGCGGTTCGAATAAAAACTAAATTTTATGCAAGCAAGCGAACATACCATTAAGCAGATAGAACGTGCTTTGAAAAAAGTCGCTCAGAAATTTAACGTTGAGTTAGAAAATCAGCCCCTCACGGATATTCATATTCAGGTGAATCAGGAGAGTGGGGAATTGCTTGTGTTCAACGATGAAGATGTGGAGATTACGCGCTGCGTTGTTGAGGAATGGATAGAAAGCAAGGATGAGAGTTTTTATGACAATGTAAAGGCTACGCTCCTTGATGTTTTCCAGCAGAATAAGGAACTAGCCGAAGGGTTGCATATCTTGAAGCCCTATTCGTACGTGCTTGTTGATGAAGACCACGAAACAATTTGCGACCTTTATCTTGTGGATGATGACGTGATTGTGCTTGATGGTGAGCTGATGGCGGGGTTGAGCGATGATTTGGATTTGTTTTGGGAAGAGCTAAAGAACAAGTAGCTTTGCAATGTTGGGAAAATCTATATTCCTGATGTAGTAGAAGTCTTTTTTAAACACAAAAATTAAGTAAAAACAATAGAGTATCCTTTAGACTTCGATGGTTGTCGACAATGATGGTGCTTATCTAAGTCAGGGAATGAAAATTTATATCAGTTATGTTTGATAATCTTAGTGACAGATTAGAACGTTCGTTCAAAATATTGAAGGGTGAAGGCCGCATCACCGAAGTCAACATTGCGGAAGCGCTTAAGGATGTGCGTCGAGCTTTGATTGAAGCCGACGTAAACTACAAGGTGGCAAAGACGTTTATCGACACCGTTAAGCAGAAGGCGATGGGACAGAATGTCCTTATCTCTGTGAAGCCCAAGGAAATGATTGTGAAGATTGTGCACGACGAACTTGCGGCGTTGATGGGGGGTGAAACTGCGGAAATCAATCTTAAGAGTCATCCTTCTGTGATCTTGATGGCAGGTTTGAATGGTGCTGGTAAGACAACACTTTCAGGTAAACTCGCCCTCTACCTCAAAACGCAGAAGCATCGCAAACCTTTGCTCGTTGCCTGCGACGTTTATCGTCCTGCGGCTGTAGAGCAGTTGCGCGTGTTGGCAGAGCAGATTCAAGTGCCTATCTACATTAATAATGAATCGAAAGACCCCGTTCAGATTGCGCGCGAAGGTGTGATCGAAGCGAAGTCGAAGGGCTACGACACAGTGATTGTCGATACAGCAGGACGTCTTGCTATCGACGAAGAGTTAATGCAGGAAATTTCGAATATCAAGGCTGCTTGCAATCCTGACGAAACGCTCTTCGTTGTAGATGCCATGACGGGGCAGGATGCTGTGAATACTGCAAAGGAATTCAACGACCGCTTGGATTATGATGGCGTAGTGCTCACAAAGTTGGATGGCGACACACGCGGTGGTGCTGCAATTTCAATTCGTACTGTAGTTAACAAGCCCATTAAGTTTGTGGGTACTGGCGAAAAGATGGAAGCGCTCGACCAGTTCCATCCTAGCCGTATGGCCGACCGTATTCTCGGTATGGGCGATATCATTTCGCTCGTAGAGCGTGCGCAGCAGCAATTCGATGAAAAGGAAGCGCGCAAATTGCAGGAGAAGATTCAGAAGAATAAGTTCGACTTTGAAGACTTCTACAATCAGATTCAGCAAATCAAGAAGATGGGTAACCTTAAGGATCTCGCTTCGATGATTCCTGGTGTGGGAAAGGCTATTAAGGATGTAGAACTCAGCAACGATTCATTCAAACCTATCGAAGCCATCATTCAGTCGATGACTCCCAAGGAACGTCATAATCCTGAATTGCTTATGCGTCAGCCCACTCGTAAAAACCGTATTGCAAAGGGGTCCGGAACGTCTATCCAGGAAGTGAATCGCCTTATCAAGCAGTTCGACCAAATGCGTAAGGTGATGAAGATGATGACGGGTTCGAATATGAAGGGCATGATGCAGCAGATGCAGCAGATGCAACAGCTCCAGCAGATGCAGGGCCAATTTGGTAAACGATAAAACCATTACTAAATATTTTATTAGGAATTAGCCATTGCACGTTGATAGCTAATTCCTTTTTTTACACTATTTTTTATGCCAACAATTATAGATGGGAAAGCTACGGCTGCCCAAATCAAAAAAGAAATAGCTGCAGAAGTCGAAGCGATGGTGGCAGCAGGACGCAAGCGCCCACATTTAGCTGCCATACTTGTAGGCCATGATGGCGGAAGCGAAACGTATGTCAAGAACAAAGTGCTTGCCTGCGAAGCCTGCGGCTTTAAATCTACGCTGATTCGCTTTGAGGACGACATCACGGAAGAGCAACTTCTAGCAGAAGTCAATCGCCTAAATGCAGATGCTGATGTGGATGGATTCATCGTTCAGTTACCACTGCCTAAGCACGTTTCCGAACAACGCATCATTGAGGCAATCGACTATCGCAAGGACGTAGATGGGTTCCACCCTATCAATGTTGGTCGCCTTTCTATCGGTTTGCCATGCTATATTTCGGCAACGCCAAAGGGCATTCTCGAATTGCTTCGTCGTTATCGTATTGAGACGTCAGGTAAGAAGTGTGTGGTCGTTGGGCGCAGCAATATTGTAGGAAAACCCATGGCGCAGCTTATGTTGCAAAAGGAAATGGGCGACGCAACGGTTACTGTTGTACATTCGCACACAAATAATATAAAGGAAGAGTGCAAGGCTGCTGATATTCTGATTGCAGCCATCGGCCGACCAGGATATATCACAGCCGATATGGTGAAACCAGGAGCTGTTGTGATTGATGTTGGTACGACGCGTGTGCCTGACGCGTCACGTCCCAGCGGCTTCCGCTTATCGGGCGATGTTGATTATGCAAATGTAGCCCCCCTCTGTTCGGCAATAACCCCTGTCCCAGGTGGCGTGGGCCCTATGACAATTTGCATGCTTATGCTCAATACGCTCGCGGCAGGTAAGCATGAGTATTATGCTTAGATTTTTAGGTAGGTTCTATAAATTTGGCATTTGCTGAATATCCCTACTTACAAAACTTAAGAATGTAATATTAGGTAAGAAATTGTGATAGTAAAGCAGACACAAGTTGATGTATAACGAATGAAAGCAGATTTGGATTTCGTGCGAAAATGTATTATCTTTGTAGTACAAGGAAGAAGCTACGCAGCTTCTTCCTTTTTTTGGTCCTTAAATGGGCAAAAACTACCTCAAAGGTCGTTGAAATTTCTTCAGACATAGGAGAAAAGATCTTTGAGGTAGTTTTTTCGACCTTGTATGTACTAATTCTTACCTTTAATTTTGCACTCGAAAACTCCAATTTTGAATAAAATATAACTTTTTTGAAAAAAATGTTAGTTCGTAAAGCAGATTAAAGAGCAAAGAAAAAAAGAGGCGGGTGTCACACCCGCCTAGCATTTATATCTTATATTATTTTACTTCTTCTACAACGACTTCTTCGGGTGTTGGATTTTGCTTTTTAGCTAAATACTCGGGGAGGTTGAGACCTGCCATGTCGAAGAGTTCGTTGAGGGGAGGTACGCTCTGCATAAGTCCTGAAACGAAGTTTGCGGTTGACCCCTTTCCGCCGTTAGCTCCGTTGCCGCTATCCCAAACTGTGACGTGGTCGATGTTGATGCCCTTGACGGCTTCGACTTGTGTCTTAACGAGTTCGGGAAGCTTTTCGAGGAGGAGGAGCATATAAGCCTTGTTAGCATCTCCGCCTGCAGCTTGCACCATCTTGTCGTAACCTGCTGCTTGTTTTGTAAGGATTTCGTAGAGCCCCTTTGCTTCGGCTTCCATCTTGGCAAAGATGGCGTCGGCTTCACCCTTGGCGTTTACGCGTTTTTGTTCGGCTTCGGCTTCGGCAGCGATGATGAGGCGTTGTTTTTCGATTTCCTGAGGTACAAGGATATTGGCTGTTTCTGTGCTTCGTTCGCGTTCGGCACGTGCCAGTTCGGCATCGCGTTCGGCTGCATAAGCTTCTTCAAGCGCACGTGCTTGTTGCACCTTTTCAGCAGCGCTTGCTTTGCGTTGTGCTTCGGCTTCCTTTTCACGACGGTAAGCTTCTGAATTTGCAATTTCTACCTTGGCTTCGTTTTCACCCTTTACGGCTTGTGCATTGGCATCGGCTGTGCGGATACGGGTTTCGCGTACGGCTTCTGCCTTACCGATTTCACCGACTTTTTCCTGTTCGGCCACGCGTACTTTTGCTTCATTGATGGCACGTGCTGCGGCTTCGCGGCCAAGGGCTTCGATGTAGCCAGATTCGTCCTTGATGTCGGTGACGTTTACGTTGATGAGGCGAAGACCAATTTTCTTAAGTTCGACCTCTACGTTGGCAGAGATTTGTTCGAGGAACTTGTCGCGGTCGTTGTTGAGTTCTTCAATGCTCATGGTGGCGATAACAAGACGGAGTTGACCGAAGAGGATATCGCGTGCAAGTTCTTGAATCTGAGCTGGAGTCAATCCAAGCAGACGTTCTGCAGCTGCTGTCATGTAGTCGGGGTCAGTGGAGATACCTACGGTGAAGCGGCTGGGTACGTCAACGCGGATGTTTTGACGGCTGAGGGCATTGGTGAGGTTGGCATCGATAGAGATAGGGATGAGGCTAAGGTAAGCGTAGTCTTCGAGCACGGGCCAAACGAAGGCACCGCCTCCATGTACGCAACGGGCAGAGCTCTTGCCTTTGCGTCCATAAATAACAAGGATTTTGTCGGAAGGACAACGGCGGTAGCGGTTGACAATCGCTACGATTGTGAACACTACGAATACGGCGACAGCAATAAATAGTTGCATAGTTTTTAAAGATTTTAAGGGTTAATTTTTTTAGTTCCGTCTGACAAGGACGCAATCTTTGCCAAGCATCTCAATGATTTCGACAATGCCGCCTGATGCAATAGGTTCGGCGTCGTCTGTCATGGCATTGTATTCCTTAACAGCGCCATTGACGCTGAGTTGCACTTTGCCTTTGCCAGAGCGGTTTGCCGGAATGCGGAGATAAACGTCGGCTTTGCGTCCGATGGTTGCTTCAACACCTACTGCTGTGCTGCCTTCAATCTTCATGAGTTGCTTAAAAATCATTATGAAGATGGCCACAAAGAGGAGGCCGACAATCGCAGAAATGATGATGAGCGTGAGGTCTGAATCAATGTATTCGCGTAAGCTGATGCCTGCCCATCCAAAACCTACGAAGAAGTTTGTGAAGTTCTTGACCGTGAAGAGGTCCATGCCTCCGCTAAAGTCAAGTCCATCTGCACTTGCTGCGTCGGCATCAAATTCGAAGTCGCCCATTCCTATAAGCGATAGCGCCAGCTGCACAACCATGAAGATAGATGAAACGAGTGCACATCCCCAAAATATCTGCATAATGAGAGGCAGTTCTTGATAAAGTAATAATAGGTTGTTCATAGTTTTATGTGAATGAGGTGATAGTTATCGCAAATTTATGAAAAATAGTCGACTCCGCGGGGGTATGACATTTTTTTTCTAAATTATTTGTTATTTTTTTGTTTGATAAAATCTGTGAGCAGAGGAATGAGAGCTGGGTGGAGTGGTAAGCTGGGGTTTGAGTAGGTCAGTAGCTGCGCTTGTCTTTCGAGTGTTGAGCAATGTTTTAAGATGTGGTTCATCTCTGGAATGATTGATATTTGAGATGAACGGGTTGCAAGATTTAAAAGCGTTGCGTCTGATGGACTTACTTGAATGTCAGTATCTCCTTGCACGATGAGTGTTGGGGTTTGCAGTTTGCTTATTTCATTTTGTGGATTGTACTTAAACCACGAGATAAGGTAGGGCTGTACGGATTTGCGATAGAGTGCTTCAAGGTAAGAGGGGACTTCATTGAGAGTAATGCCCAATCGTAGAGTTGTGTTAAACATGGCTACTTGGTCGCGTATCTCCTTGGGCTGTTCAGATAGCTGTTCTTCAATCACCTCGTAGGCAGGACGTCCGGTGCCTGCCAGAGAAATGAATTGAGTGGCAGCCGGATGCTGGTGAGCTGCGATCATGCCGATGAGCGAGCCTTCGCTGTGTCCGACGATCGTAATAGAGCTCCATTCTGAATGGGTCTTTAAAAAGTCAATCCATGCAAGTGCATCTGCTACGTAATGGTCGAATCGCAAGTCTTTTTCTTCAACACCTACATTTGCGCTAGAGCCAATCCCTCGTTTGTCATAGCGCAGGGAGGCAATGCCATTGATAGCAAGCTCCTCAGCAAGCATCTTGAGCGAATTGTTTGTTATGACCCTCGTTGCAGCAATGGTGTTGCCGTCCATGTTAGTAGGTCCGGAGCCTGCAATGATTAATGCTACAGGGATTGGCCCCGTTGCGTTGCAGGGGAGTAGCAGTTTACCATACAAAGAATCCTTGCACAAAGGGATGGCTACCTTGTACTCACTGAATTTGTCGGATTGTGCAAAGGTTGCGATGGCATGGATTACCAATGTTAAGATGGCAATAAGGCGTGTTTTCATAAGTAGAGAGGTGTTTTTATCTACGAGTTGGTCGCCCCGCTTGAGCGTAGATGGCAAAGATTGCTGGTATTTTTCCTAAATCGGGGAGTCCTTCGCGCTTCCAGTCCTTAAGTGGCATTGACTTGATATATTCTTGCTCTGTCGTAATGCCTGCTGCGATGCAAAGTCGTGTTTGTGGAGAACAGGCATTCATGATGTCTGCAAAGAGCTTTGCGTTTCGATAGGGCGTTTCGATAAAGAGTTGTGTCTGCCCTTCTTGAAGTGAGCGCAGTTCAAGTTGTTTCAGGCGCTTGGCACGTTCGCCATTGTCGATGGGGAGATAACCATGAAAGGCAAAACTTTGCCCGTTGAATCCGCTGCCCATCACAGCTAAAAGGATGGACGAGGGGCCTACTAAAGGAACGACCTTTAGGCCTTCGCGCTGTGCTATCGCAACGATGTCGGCTCCAGGGTCGGCTACAGCTGGGCAGCCTGCTTCTGAAATAACACCTATGGCTTCTCCGCCACGTAGTGGTGCTAAGTACGAAGAGAAAAGTGCTGCGTCAGCATGCTTTCCCATCGGGTAAAACTGTAGTTCGTCGATATTGATAGAGCGATCTACGGCCTTTAAGAATCTGCGCGCTGTGCGCACTTCTTCAACAATGAAGTGTCTGATGCTGAGGATGATTTCCTTGTTGTATGGAGGAATTACTTTTTCAATAGGGGTGTCGCCAAGGGTGGTTGGTATGAGATAGAGAGCAGACATATAACCTTTATTATAATAAGTGAGTGAGGTCGGAAAATTTCTTTTTCCCACAGATGTAGAATTGCCATAGGATGCTGAAGTTCGTTCGCTCTTTAGGCAAGGTGGTGGCAAGTTGGAGGTTTTCGTCGCGTTGACGCTCAAAATCAGGGCGCATGTCCTTGTAGTCCCTGCGCGCTTTGAGCACGGCCTTGAAATTTCCAGTGTCGAATGAAATTAAGAACCTTAAGGCTGCAATGTAGTCTAACCATTTGCGCCCTTGCATGATGGAGCGAAGTTCTGCTTGAGGCAGATTCTTGTAGAGCATCAGCAGGTTGTTGCGGAAGTTGAGGTAGGTCTTACGAGGATTGCCCTGGTCGAGGGTGGCACCTCCTACGTGGTAGGCATGGCTTTGAGGAATGCAGACGATGCGCCGTCCGCGATTGCGCAGGCGCCAGCAGAGGTCGATTTCCTCCATGTGAGCGAAGAAGCGTCCGTCAAGACCGCCGCTTTCGTGCCAGTCTTTAGCGCGAATAAAGAGTGCGGCGCCTGTTGCCCAAAGTATGTCGCAAGGAGTGTCGTATTGCTGATGGTCGGCTTCAACTACGTTAAACAGGCGCCCTCGGCAAAATGGGTAGCCATATTTGTCGAGAAAACCTCCTGCAGCGCCTGCATATTCGAAGTGCTTTTTGTTGCGTTGTGCTAGCAGCTTGGGTTGACAAGCTGCAACATCTGGGTGTTGCTCCATGAAGTCGAGCAGAGGTCGGAGCCAATCATTGTCAACTTCTACATCAGAATTGAGCAATACGTAGTATTCTGCATCAACTTGTGCCAGAGCACGATTATAGCCTTCTGCAAAGCCATAGTTCTTATCCAATTGAATTTGGCTGACGGAGGGAAATTCTTCAAATAACATTCTCATAGAACCATCTGTCGAACCATTGTCGGCCACGATAACTTCAGCCCATTCCGACGAATGCTTAATCACGGAGGGAAGAAATTCTCGCATCATCTGTTTACCATTCCAATTAAGGATGACAACAGCTATTTTCTTATTGATATTCATAAGCAAAGGTGGTGGGGGGGGGCTTTAGGCGAGAGGCTTAGCCAAGAGTGCTTCGTTGTCTTCGCTGAATTCACCTAGCGTAACAAAACTGACAGTATTGTCTTCGGCTTTCACACTTTCGGTAGCGACAACTCGTATATAGTTATCTGTAAATCCGCTCAGAGGGCTTCCTTCTTTGGAATGTTCCCAAAGCACGGGGCGGACGGCACCGCGACATGCAGCGTAGTGGGCTTTGCGTTTTGCTTCTGATAGTTCTATGAGTCGTTGGCTTCGCTCGTGTTTTTCCTGAGGACTTACGGTGTGAGGGATTTCAAGTGCCTTAGTGCCTGGGCGCTCTGAATAGCTGAAGACATGTAGCTGTGAAATCTCTAGTCCTTCAATAAATCGGTAAGCCTCCTCAAAGCATTCTTGAGTTTCGCCTCGCATGCCCACAATAACGTCAACTCCAATGAATGCATCTGGTATTAGCTCTTTTATGCGAGCCACCTTTTCAGCAAAAAGCGCTGTGTCGTAACGGCGTCGCATGAGCTTAAGGACAGTGTCCGAACCACTTTGCAGGGGTATGTGGAAGTGAGGCATGAACTTTTTTGAGTTGGCACAGAACGCAATGATTTCGTCAGTAAGCAGGTTGGGCTCAATTGATGATATGCGGTAGCGTTCGATGCCTTCAACGTTGTCGAGGGCTCGAACAAGTTCGAAGAAGCTTTCTCCTGTCGAACGCCCGAAGTCGCCAATGTTGACACCTGTAATGACAATTTCCTTGCCTCCTGTTTTAGCTACCTCCTCGGCTTGTTCTACGATGTCTGCAATGGTGGTGTTACGACTTTTTCCGCGTGCCATGGGTATGGTGCAGTAGCTGCAATAGTAGTTGCATCCATCTTGCACTTTTAGGAAATAGCGAGTGCGATTGCCACGCGAACACGAGGGGACAAATGTTGTGATTTCGCGTGTGGGCACAGCGATAGCCTCATGGCATGCCTCGCCATGAGGAAGACAAGCTTTTCTTTCCCATCGTTCTTCGATTAATTGTATAACTTGTCCCTTGTGTTCCATGCCTACTACGAGGTCAACCCCTTCAAACTTGGCTATAGCTTCAGGCTGAAGCTGAGCGTAACACCCCATTACGACAACAAAGGCTCCAGGGTGCCTCCTTGTAAAGCGGTGAATCGTTTGACGGCATTTCGCATCGGCAACGTCTGTAACGCTGCATGTGTTGACAATACAGAGGTCTGCCACTTCCCCCTTTTCAGCTGTGGTCATGCCGCGCTGATGCAGCGCGTCTTGAAGTGAGGACGTTTCGGCAAAATTCAGTTTGCAGCCCAATGTGTGGAATGCTGCTTTTTTATTTCTTAAGATAGAGCTCACGTGTGCTATAATATATATATGAGTGGTTTGTATGTTGTGAAATCTTGCGAATTTTATTCTCAGCAATTATTTTTTATTATTACTTAGTGCAAATATACGACAAAAGACGATGCTGGCGCGTTTGTATCTAAATTATTTGCCGAAGCAGAGTGGTGTTTTTTTTTCTTTTTCTCTCTACTGTTTGTTTTGTAAAGCGCACAGTTTGAAAGGCTTAATTCGCAAATTATTAAATATTTTCTTAGCAAATGTTAAAAAAATGTCAATAAGTAAAAAAATAAGTGTCAACATTTTTTGGCATCTGAAAAAGTCCGTAATTTTGCACCGTTTTAATAGGACAATTAATTGTATTACTTTAAAATTTAACAAAGAAAATGAAGAAGTTGGTTTTCATGTTCGCTGCTTTCGCTGCAGTATCTTTCGCATCTTGCGGTGGTAACACTACTCCTGCTGTTGAAGCAGAAACAGTAGACACAATCGCTAACGATTCTTGCTGCCAGGATTCTTGCTGCGCTGATTCAGCTTGCGCTGATTCTCTCTGCAACGATTCAGTTTGCGCTTAATCTATCGAGAAGCGAAAGACGTGTTAAGCTACTGCGAAACGCCGAGCATCAAACACGCATTATTTCCCGCCGTAGTCGGTGGGTTTTTTTATGCCTAAATATTTAGATACAGTAAAGATAAGTTTTACGACCAATACGAAAGTCGCAGTCATCCTCATAAAAAAGTGATGGCTGCGACTTTTTGTAAATAACTCTGTCGTTAATATGACTGATTACTTAGTCTCTATATTTTCCTTCTTCTTTGTCGTCGAGCATTGAAAGGTAAGATGCATAGCGACTTGGTGCGAGCTGGTGGTTTTTTAATGCTTCAAGCACTGCGCAGCCAGGTTCGTGTGTGTGCGTACAATTGTTGAAGCGACAGTCTTTTGAAATATCGAATATCTCTTTGAAGTAGTGTGCAACTTCTTCGGGCTCCATATCGAATGTTCCGAAACCTTTAATCCCAGGGATGTCGATAATGGCCCCACCTTGAGGCAGGTCGCGTAGTTCGCTGAAGGTCGTAGTGTGCATGCCCGAACCATGCGAGGTTGATATTGCTGCCGTTTTAACGTTTGCTCCAGGGATGAGTGAGTTGATAAGTGTGCTTTTCCCAACGCCCGAATGTCCTGCGAGGAGGGACGTTTTATCTTTCATCAAGGTCTTGATTTGCTCAAGCCCCTTGTCGTATAGAGCAGAAATGGGATAGCACTGGTAGCCTATATTTTTATAAATGGCGATGAGATATTCTGCTTGGCTACGTTCTTCTTCCGTGTAGTCGTCTATTTTATTGAATAGCAGTACGACGGGCACTCTATATGCTTCGGCTGAAGCTAGGAATCTATCAATGAAGGTGGTGCTCGTTTCGGGTCGTTGTATCGTCACGACCAAAAAGGCTATGTCGACGTTTGCAGCGAGAATATGGCTTTGTTTCGACAGGTTAGAGGCTTTGCGGATGATGTAGTTGCGGCGCTCTTCGATTTCTGTAATAAAGGAGGCGTCGTTACCATCGCTCTCTCTAACGACAACTCTGTCGCCTACAGCAACGGGGTTTGTGGAGCGTATGCCCCGAAGGCGGAAGTTGCCTTTCACCTTGCATTCTACGATACGTCCTTCGTCGGTACGCACTTCGTACCATGAGCCTGTGTTTCTGATGACTATGCCGCGCAAAATATGGGATGTTTATGTATTGTTGGGAAAAAAACGAATTTGAGGTTCTGAGAGTTGCGTAAGTAGAACCTTTTTCTCAAAACCTCAAACTAAAAGTTTATACAGTCATGATTTCTTTGCTCTTGTTGGCAAGGAGTTCGTCGATTTTCTTGATCATCTTGTCGTGAATCTTCTGGAGGTCTGCTTCTGCGTCCTTCTGGAGGTCTTCTGCCAAACCGTCCTTTACGGCCTTCTTAAGGCGTTCGATGCCATCGCGGCGAGCATTGCGAATTGCGATTTTAGCGTCTTCGCCATGGCCATTGCATTGCTTTGTGAGGTCGCGACGACGTTCTTCTGTCAAAGGAGGGATGCCCAGACGGATTACTTCGCCATTATTTTCGGGCATGATGCCAACGTTTGAGTCGATGATGGCCTTTTCGATAGGGTGGAACATGGACTTGTCCCAAGGTTTGATGGCAATTGTGCGGGCATCGGGAGTCGTGATGGCTGCCACGTTGTTAATGGGCACTATCGAACCGTATGAATTTACTCTAATTTCGTCGAGGATATGCACATTTGCTTTTCCTGCTCGTATGTGGCTGAGTGTTTCTTCAAGGTGCATAACACTCATTTCCATCTTTTCCTCGCACTGTGCGAGACATTCTTTCACGTCAAACATAATTGCTTAGATCTATTATTTTTTAGTATTATACCATTAATATTGAAAGCCCATTGCTTTCCAAACTGCAAAGTAAAGCATTTTTACCGAAAAAACATATATTCAGATAAATTTTTAATTATAAAAAGGAGATTTACGAAGGAGATATGTTTGGTTAGTTCCTTAATTATAACGAAATTGCGATAAGTTTTGTGACTTTTAAAGAGGTGTATGAAGAATTTCGTCTTTCTGATTAGCTTTTTCGTTTTGCATGCATTGGGCTTGTTTGCGCAAGATGTTTTCCGCGAAGTGTACATGTCGTGGGATGATTTTGTGGCTGAATATTATTCTTCTCTGCCGATGGCGGCCGACGATGATGCGGCCGATGTTGAGGAAAATGATGAATATTTAGAGGAGTTAGCAATGTTGGCAGCGTCTCCGCTAAATATTAATCTGGCCACTAAGTCTGACTTGTTGCAGTTGCCATTTCTTTCAGAAAGTCAGGCTGACTCTATTTTGAGTTATCGTGATTTCAAGCAACGTATCATAACCCTCGGTGAACTGCAATTTGTAAAGGGGATGGACTATAATACTCGTCGTTATCTTTCGCTGTTTGTGTATGCAGGCGATGTAAGGGGAAAACCATTGTCTTTCGCAGAGTTGTTGACAAAAGGCAAACATGAACTTTCTTTTACAGCTGAACATCCTTTTTACAAACGGGCCGGATTCTCAACAATAGATAATAATGGCGAACTTAAGAGGCCTTCGCAGATATATTTAGGTTCTCCATTAAAGCATAGTATGCGCTATAGGTATAAATATGGTAAACGTGTTTCTTATGGGTTTACGCTAGAGCAGGATGCTGGTGAACCTTTTCCTGTAAAGGGTGGGTTGCCCTACGATTACAATTCTTTTTATGTTAACTATGCTTCAGCTGACGATTGTTGGAAGGTATATTTGGGCGACTACAAAGTAAATTTTGACTTAGGTCTTTTGATGGGGCGTCCGATTTATGCAGGACAACTGTCTCTGCTGAATGGAAATGATATTCAAACCAATCGAATCATTTCGCACAAGGGCACTGACGAAACAAACTTTTTGCGTGGTGCAGCAGTGAAATATAGCGGAGATGGATGGGAGGCAAGTGCTTTTCTTTCGTACAGGTGGCTTGATGCAAATTTAACAGATGGAGTCGTAACCTCGCTGCAAACTTCTGGGCTGCATCGAACGAGTGTTGAGCAGCAACGTCGGCATAATTTAGGCACTTTTACGGCTGGAGCAAACTTTAGTCGTGTTGTTGGTCGTCACCTGGTGTCTCTGAATGGCTATTGGGCTACTTACGAACATCCAATTCAGCCAACGCTCTCTGACTATAATCGTTATTATTTAAGGGGTAAGGAGGCTGCTGGCTTCTCGGCGAGTCATAGTTTTAAGCATAAGCGTTGGACTACGCAAATCGAGTTGGCTATGGATCAAGGAGGGTATCCTGCTGCAATAGGCTGGGGGCGGTTGGCTTTAAGTTCAGATTTCTTGCTTGTGGCCCAAGGTCGTTGGTTGTCCAATCAGTATGTAGCTCCATATAGTTGCCCTTTGGTAGCTTCTTCTAAAACACAGGGCGAACAGGGAGTGATGTGTGGCGTAACGCATGGTGCCTGGTTAGGTTTGGGTTGGAAAGCCTATGTTGATGTCTATCGTTTTACGAATCCTACTTATAGAGCAGAGCGTGGTGCACGAGGTGTGAAAACTTTACTGCATGTGGATAAGAATTTGAGTGACAGTTGGCAAATTGCAGCGCGTTATCAGCTACGAGCTCAGGAGCAACGCATCAGCGGAACGCACGTCAATCAGTGGACAGGCAAGCATCGCATGAGTTTGCAATCTACCTGGCGAAAGCCGCAATTTTCGCTTCAGGCTCAATTGGAAGCGTCATGCTATATGACGCAACAACAGCCTGCTCATTATGGCTGGATGGCCTTTCTTCGTACTACTTCGCAATTGCGCGGAGGGCTGAAGACTTCTGCATTTTTAGCTTATTTCCGTACAGACGACTATGCCACCTCGCTCTATGCTTACGAGCCGCAGTTGAGAGGGCAGTATGCCTTCGGAAACTTTTATTATCATGGCGGCCGCTTTGCTTTGTTGCTCGATTGGCAGCCCACGAAGCGCTTTGCTTTAGGGGCGAAGTACATGTTGACGCATTATTTCGACCGAAGTTCAATCGGAACGGATGCTCAAACGATTGCTGGTCCTACGAAGTCAGAACTTCAGTTGCAGTTGCGCATTATGTTATGACGGCGAATTGCAAAAAGATTTGTATCTTTGCACATCTTTTGAGTTGACGAGTAAACAAGTTGACGAGTAAATAAGATAATTTGACACGAACGCGGTTTGTTCCGGATGGTTCTCGTCAACTCGTTTACTTGTCCTCTCGTTTACTGATTGTTACGTTAAATGTCCTGTTATCATGAGTATTTTAGAAATTTGGTTATTAGCTTTTGCGTTGGCCGTAGATTGTTTTGCCGTGTGTGTAGCCAGTGGTATTACATGGCGCTCCATGCAGTGGCGCTACGTGCTGACGACAGCTCTCTGTTTCGGCATTTTCCAGGGCGGCATGCCCCTGTTGGGGTGGTTGGGCATCTCTGTAGCCGCGCATCTTATTTCGCAAATCGACCACTGGATAGCCTTCTGCCTGTTAGCTTTTGTGGGCGGAAAGATGATTCACGAAGGACTTCATCCCTCCGATGAGCCCGGCATCGACCCTCGTTGCTGGTGGACAACGTTTGTACTTGGGGTTGCTACTAGCATCGACGCATTAGCCGTAGGCATCACCTTCCGTTGTGTGGGCTACACTGAGTTAGTGCAGATTCTTGCACCTGTGGCAGTGATAGCCCTTGTCGCATTTCTCATGTCCGTACTTGGCTTCAAGCTTGGAGCCGCCATTGGCCGCAGGTTCAAGGCTGGGCGCATGGAGATTGTTGGAGGCATCGTTCTCCTTGCTATAGGCTTTAAAATCTTGTACGAACATTGCTGGGCTGTTTGAAGTGCGAAGTTTTACAAGTAAAAACAACTGTTCAGCATGGAGAACTCAGTTGCTTTACAGACGAGTGGATGTAACTAAATTTTTCTCCTAACATTTAATATGTTTCTATGCAATTATACAATTTAAGAGGGTGTGCCGAAATGAAGTGAACCCCAGAAGTTAGACAAAAAACTTCTGGGGTTCATTATGTATATACATCACAGTTTAGAAGAAAAGAAAGAAATCATCCGCTTACATGAATTAGGAGCAAGCATGTCTGAGTTAATGAAACGTTATCATGTG
>JAZLDQ010000032.1:0-13314 GCA_045614785.1 Alloprevotella sp. | reverse complement strand
GCGGTGACGCCTTCAGCGTCATTGCCATGCGAATATTCCGGATGATTTATGCCGTCAGGCATAGTCACCATTAATATTTTTTTGAACCACAGATTTACACAAATCGACACAAATGCCATTCGGGGTGTTTTTACACCGCAAGGATCTGTGTAAATTTGTGCAGATTTGTGGTTTAACAATCTACACGTCGCGCAGCTAAAAACAGTTTAGAATTTAAATATAATTGCGGGATGTAATTACGCCTCACGGCGTACGGGCCGACATAAAGTGGCCCCTACAGCATCCGCGGTGGACAGCCTGTAATTATTACAGACCCCTCCGTCCTGCGGACACCTCCCCTAACTCAGGGGAGGAATTTGATTTGACTCACTCGTTGGAATATTTCCAGATGGAATTAGTAATCAAGTTAACGAGTAACGAGTTGACCATAAGCCGTCCGGATGGAAGTTGTACTCTGTACTCTGTCAGTTGTACTCTTTCAAAAAATCGTTGCTTTTTCTTCTGCTTTAGAAAAGTAGTTTTTTTTCAATAAAGTAGTTTTTTGTTCGAATTTGAAGGTTTTGAGAGCAAAATTTGAGGTGAAAATTATGACATACAAGATAGGAAAAACGATCTTTGATGTCGTTTCTCCGATGTTTGAAGAATTTTAATCTACCTTTGAGGTCATTTTTGCCATTTTGAGTGTCAAAAAAAGGAAGAAACCTCGTAGTTTCTTCCTTGTAGTACAAAGATACAACATTTTTGTTCGAAATCCAAATCTGCTTTGATTGCTTTTTAAACTGCTTTAGTCTGCTTTATGTCTCAAATTCTTTCCCATCAGAAGTTTCGCAAATGCTCCATTTCTTGGGTTTTAAGGTTATCGGTTATAAGGTTTTAAGCTTTGCCATTCGGTTTGCTTACTTTTTAGGTAGGTTCTATAAATTAGTTTTATTTCTTTTGGTAGATTCTCTGCTTGCTCGTTTTGCTTATCTTTGCATAAATTTAGTGATATGTAAATAATAACCTGCATCAGTTTTAATAACATATCGTTTCCTTTCGTATTCATTTTCAGTTGTCTTTTTGTTGCTTATAGAACCTACCAATAAAAAAAAGAGTGTGTCGAAATGAAAATTTCTACACACTCGTGGTTGTTTTGTCAACGTAGAAGTGATTCCGTTGGGGCTCGAACCCAAGACCCACGCCTTAGAAGGGCGTTGCTCTAATCCAACTGAGCTACGGAACCAAAACTTACTTGTTTCGCGTGCAAAATTAGTTTAATTTCTTCATTTGACAAAGAGGATTGCACAATTTTTCAGAAATTAGTTTGCTTTTGCTTTGGGAAACTCCTCGCCAACGAATTTGCATTCAAAATAGTTGCTTTTAACGGATGGGATTTGGCTTCTAGCATCTATTTCTTTGTGATGCATGATATAGTTCTTTATTCGGTTGTAGCACTCGAGTTCGGAATTTGCCTTTACATAGGCTGAAAATTCTGTATCTACGTATTGGCATTTTTCTGTTTCGGGATCAAGGACAACTCGCTTAAACATAAGGCGACTTTCGTACCAACCATACTGTTCGATGGGTGTTGGTGGGGGTGTCTTTTCTTGAGTTTCTTCATTACACTCTGCTGCCTCTTCGATGACTTGATTACGATTCATCTTAAACTCTTGCATGGTCTGCGCCGTAGTCTTTATAAGAATAAAGTAAACACGTGGGCGCACCTTGTAGCGTTTGGGGTAGGGCATTGGGCTGTCCATATATGCACGCACAATGTCCATCAGTTCTTGCGTAACGGGTATTTCTGGAATTGATGTTAAAAATTCCATTAATTCCTCGTAGGAGGTAGTAAGTGCCTCTTGATCAAAATATCGAACGTAAATATTCATAGAGGGTGGGGAGGGAGTGTAATGTTGAACGGTTAGCGTTGGGCAATTAACGTTGAACTACCAACATTGAGCGATTAACGATTACCGCACTGAACGGAAATCGCTAATCGCAAAATGTTAGATGTTGCTTAAATTTCTGAAGTTTCGCTGTGCTCAACTTCTTAGGTTTTGAGGTTATAAGGTTCTTAAGGTTCTTAAGTTTCTTAGGTTCTGAAGTCCTGAGGTGATTCAGTCCGTAAGGTCTAAAAACCTTAGAACCTCAGAACCTTATAACCTTATTCAATTCTTATGGCGATTAGCGCGGCGGCGACGTATGTCGGCTTTTTTCTTTGCTGCGCCTGAGCCGTGGAGCCCTGTGATGTAGGTTTTCTTTTTGGCCTTTGTCTTCACCTTTTCTTCAGTGGGCTTTGCTTTGAGCTTTGCTCCTTTGAAGGTGATGCCAATGGTCATGGCTTGTGTGATTTCTTCTTCGCCAGCTTTTCGCATAGAGTAGTGGGGATTAATGGTGGAACAAGCGGATGCCTGTGAATGCCATAGCGATGCCGTACTTGTCGCATGTTTCGATAACATGGTCATCGCGAACAGAACCACCAGCCTGTGCTACATAGCGTACGCCGCTCTTGTGAGCACGTTCGATGTTATCACCGAAGGGGAAGAATGCGTCTGATCCGAGAGCCACGTCAGTGTTCTTTGCAATCCATTCTTTCTTTTCTTCGCGTGTGAGGATTTCTGGCTTTTCTGTGAAGAATTGCTGCCATACACCGTCTGCAAGTACGTCTTCGTAATCGTCAGAGATGTAGATGTCGATAGTGTTATCTCGGTCGGCACGGCGAATCTTTTCTACCCATGGAAGGTTCATCACCTTGGGGTGCTGACGGAGCCACCAGATGTCTGCTTTGTTACCAGCAAGGCGTGTGCAATGGATACGGCTCTGCTGTCCTGCTCCGATACCGATTGCTTGTCCGTCCTTCACGTAGCACACAGAGTTGGATTGTGTGTACTTAAGCGTGATGAGTGCAATCATGAGGTCGCGCTTAGCTGCTTCGGGGAAATCCTTTGCTACGGTGGGGATGTTGTCGAAGAGCGTGTCGGTTGTAAGGTCGATTTCGTTGCGTCCTTGTTCGAATGTTACGCCAAATACCTGCTTGCTTTCGATGGGAGCGGGTACGTAGTTGGGGTCAACCTTGAGTACGTTGTAGCTGCCATTGCGCTTTTCGCGGAGGATTTGGAGTGCTTCTTCTGTAAAGTCGGGAGCGATGACGCCGTCCGATACTTCGCGCTTGATAAGGAGAGCTGTAGCTTTGTCGCAAGTGTCAGAAAGTGCGATGAAGTCGCCATAGCTTGACATTCGGTCGGCACCACGAGCGCGAGCGTAAGCTGTTGCGATGGGTGTGAGAGGTTCTTTGATGTCGTCAACGAAGTAGATTTTCTTGAGCGTGTCGCTCATGGGTTCGCCTACAGCTGCACCTGCGGGGCTTACGTGCTTGAAACTTGTTGCTGCGGGGAGTCCTGTAGCTGCTTTGAGCTCCTTAACGAGTTGCCATCCGTTGAGGGCGTCGAGGAAATTGATGTAGCCAGGGCGACCGCTCAATACTTCGATGGGGAGTTCTCCCTCCGTCATGTAGATGCGTGAGGGCTTTTGGTTGGGGTTGCAACCATACTTTAATTCGAGTTCTTTCATCGTTAGAAAAGTATTATTGGTAATTTGAAATTTATTTTTCTGAGCAAAATTACTAAAAAATGATGGGATATGGCGTATTATTGCCTATAAATCGTAGCGGTTTGCGTTTGGGAGGGCGGTAATAGCAAGTGTGGTGCTTACTTTAGGGTGGGTGGTGCTATGGCGTTAGCATGATGCCCGTGAAGATGCGACCAGAGCGAATGCCAAGTCGGCGTGCCGAGAAGTAGGTTTGATGGTTGGTGTAGGTGCAGATGCCGCTGATGTGTATTTGCTTTGCGGGAATGCCGTTTGCGACGAGTATGTCTTGGTTGGCGCGCCACAGGTTAATGTGCCATTTTTCGCCACCATCGTTGGTTGAATAGCGATGGGCGATGTGTGTCATGTCGAACCCGGCCTGGTTGAATGCGTCGTACACTTCGTTGCCCACTTCGAAGGCTTCTTCTGAAATCGATGGACCTATTATTGCGTTGATGTTTTGAGGATTAGCATTAAATGCTTGAAACATTGCTTTAATGGTGCGCTCTGTGATTTTATTTACTGTTCCGCGCCATCCTGCATGTATGGCCGCAATGCTTTTGCTTATGGGGTCGTGGAGCAGAATGGGCACGCAGTCGGCCGTAGAGACGCCTATGCAACAATTTGTCAGGTTTGTGATGAGGGCATCTATGTCGGTGAGTGCTGATGGGGTGTCAATGTCGGTTTGCGTGATGCGGTGTACGTTGGTGCTATGCGTTTGGTGGGGCAGGATGAGGTGTGTGTTGGCGATGCCGAGGTGCTGGCATAGTGTGTTGCGATTGGCGCGAACATTGGCTTCATCATCGCCGCAATAATGGCATATAGAGAAAGTGGAGTAAGCTGTGTTGCTCACTCCACCTTCGCGTGTTGTACTGAAGGCAATGACGCCATTGCCTAAATTATATTCCAAGAGTTTCATTAATGAATCTGCTGAGGGAGATTTGTGGTCGGCTTGTTAGTCTTCGAGGTCTTCGATTTCGTACTCGTCGAGGTATTCGTCTTCTTCGTCGTCAGCGTCTTCGATGTCGGCATATTGCCAATCGGAGAAGTCGGCTTGGAAGCGTTCTACTTCTCGGTCGCGGTGTACGATGCTTCCGCCTTCGCTGATGGCTTGTAGCTTGTTGCTTTCAGCATTGAGTTCTTCCCATAGCAAGTCTTTGAGTTGCTGTATGCCTTGGCCTGTTACGGCTGAGATAAACACCACGGGGAGGTCGGCTGGCAATTCTTCCTTGAGCATTTCGATGAGTTCTTCGTCGAGGAGGTCACACTTGGTGATGGCAAGGATGCGATGTTTGTCGAGCATACCGGGGTTGAACTTGCGGAGCTCATTGATGAGGATGTCGTATTCCTTGGCAATGTGTTCGGTGTCGCCAGGAATCATGAAGAGCAATAGGGAGTTGCGCTCAATGTGTCGGAGGAATCGGAGCCCCAGGCCTCGTCCTTCGGCTGCACCTTCGATGATGCCAGGGATGTCGGCCATGACGAACGAGCGTCCGTCGCGATAGGGCACGATGCCGAGGCTGGGTTCGAGTGTGGTGAAGGGATAGTTGGCAATCTTGGGCTTCGCAGAGCTGAGGGCTGAGAGGAGTGTGGATTTTCCAGCGTTGGGGAAGCCTACAAGACCTACGTCGGCGAGGAGCTTGAGCTCCAGGATTACCATCATTTCCTGCATGGGTTCGCCTGGTTGTGCGTAGCGTGGTGTTTGGTTTGTGGCTGAGCGGAATTGGAAGTTGCCTAAACCGCCTCGTCCGCCTTTGAGGAGCATAACGACCTGTCCGTCTTCTGTTACGTCGCACACGTACTTGCCTGTTTCGGCATCGTAAACGACTGTTCCACAGGGTACGTCGATGTATTTGTCTTCGCCATCAGCGCCATGCGAGCAACATTTTGAGCCATTGCCTCCATGTCCGGCAAAGACGTGGCGCTCGTAGCGTAGGTGGAGTAGTGTCCAGTAGTTGTGGTTGCCTCTAAGATAGATGTGTCCGCCTCGTCCGCCGTCGCCTCCGTCGGGGCCTCCGTTGGGCTGGTACTTGGCGCGGTGGAGGTGCATAGAGCCTCGTCCGCCCTTTCCTGAGCGGCAATATATCTTGACGTAATCTACGAAATTGCTTTCTGCCATGCTTGGGATGTTGTTTAGAGGGAGTCGATTACGTCGCAGAGGGCTGCGTTGATTGATTCTAATGAGCCGCTACCATTGATGGCATGGCGAAGGCCTTCTTTGTCGTACCATTCGATGAGGGGAGCTGTTTGTGTGAGGTATACGCCAAGGCGCTTCTTGATGGTTTCTTCGTTGTCGTCGGCACGTCCGCTTGTTTGTCCGCGCAGGATGAGTCGTTCCATGAGTTCGGCTTCGGGCACGGCGAGTTCGAGCATAGCACTTACCGCTGTGCCACGCTTAGCAAGCATTTCCTTTAAAGCTTCAGCCTGAGGCACTGTGCGAGGGAAGCCATCGAAGATGAGTCCTTCGCAGGGGCAAAGTTCATCGTATTTGTGCGCAAGGATTTCAATCATCAGTGCGTCTGGGATGAGGTGTCCGTCGTCGATGTAGCTTTGAGCTGTCTTGCCGAGTTCTGTGCCTGCCTTGATTTCTGCACGCAATACGTCGCCTGTAGAAATGTGTTTAAATCCGTATTTTGCAATGAGCAAATCGCTCTGTGTGCCTTTTCCTGAACCAGGAGCACCGAAGATGACAATGTTTTTCATATTATTCTAAAGAGTGTGTTCGTTATAATTCTTTAATTGTATAGATGTTGCGAAGATTTCTGCCATATCCATCGTAATCAAGACCATAACCGATGATAAAGTCGTTAGGGATGCTAAAGCAACTGTATTTGATGTCTAATTCAACTTTTAGGTTGTTGGGCTTTACTAATAGTGTAGAGATGTGTATGGCTGCAGGGTGCTTTTTACCTAAGAGCTCGAGCATTTCCTTCATTGTTAAACCAGAATCTACAATGTCTTCGACAATGACTACTGTGCGGTTTTCGATGTCGATATTGAGACCTACAAGTTCTTTGACATGTCCTGTGGATACAGTGCCCGTGTAGGAAGACATTTTGACAAAGGCTACTTCGCAAGGGATAGTGATGTTTCTAACCAAATCTGCAGCATAAATAAAGGCTCCATTTAGTACGATGATAAAGATTGGATTTTTGCCTTCAAGGTCTTTATTTATTTGATCGGCGATCGCACGCACGCGTTCGAGTATTGCGGATTCTGGAATAGAAATTTCAAATTTCTTATCGTAAACTTCAACCGTATTCATTTTTTAGCCTTTGAAGTGGAAGTATTGTTTGCTTTGGCCTAGTTGTTGGCAACGCGGGTTGCGATGCTTTGTTTGGATAAACCTCTGCATTTCTTCGCAAAAATACTAAAAAAGTGCGTTTGTGATAGCATTTAGCTTGGTTTTTTCTTGAGTTGATTGCAATAAAGTGTAAAAATGTTTATAGTTGATGGTTGCAAGGTGTGCTTTCGGGGGTGATTTTGGTATGTATGTAAAAAAAACTTATTAATTTCGCCTGTCAATATAGCTGACCCCTATGCGGTTTTTGTTCAGTGTGATTTTATTACGCTGTAACATTTATTTTCATTTTTCTCACATAATTTTTTACGTATAAGGATGAAAGAACTTCATATTTTCTACGCTCCCGATGTGACTACTACCCACGAGCTTCCTCACGACGAGGCGGCGCATGCTGTGCGTGTGTTGCGCATGGTGGAGGGCGACGAACTTGTTGCTACGGATGGCAAGGGTTCGTTTTACGATTGTGTCATTACCTCGGCTTCGAACAAGCATTGTTGCCTTGAGATTCAGCGCCAGCGCGAAGGCGAGCTTTTGTGGACGGGTGGCATCCATCTTGCCGTAGCGCCTACGAAGAATATGGATCGTATGGAGTGGTGGGCAGAGAAGGCTACGGAGATTGGTATTGATGGGATCCACTTCCTGCTGTGTGCCAATTCGGAGCGCAAGGTGCTGAAGACGGAGCGCATTGAGAAAATCGTAGTGTCGGCCATGAAGCAGAGCCATAAGGCGGTGAAGCCGAGCGTGAGCGAGATGGTGGCCTTCAAGCAGTTTGTGAAGATGCCTTTCGAGGGGCAGAAGTTCATAGCCCATTGCTACGACGATGTGCCTGGCGTTAGTGCCGACAAATCTTTTCTTGCCGATGTGCTGAGCGATGTAGAGCCTTCGTTGGTGATGATTGGCCCCGAGGGTGATTTTAGCATTGAGGAGGTGAAGATGGCGGTCGAGGCTGGCTTTGTGTCTATCAGTCTGGGCAAGAGCCGATTGCGAACGGAGACGGCTGCGCTCGTGGCGGTTCATCTTATGGCTTTGGCTAAGCGTTGCTGATGCTGGGGGAGAGGGCAATTCGTTGTGTAATCATGCTGCAATTATATATATTTTCTTTTCCTTCCGACAATAAAAGTTGATTTTCCTTCCGACAAAAAAGTTGAGCGCCTCGCCCTTTTTTTATTTTTTTTGAGAAGAACACACACACACTTATGCAATCAATCATAGATTTATATACGAAGACTTATGGCGCTGCGCCTGCCAACGTGGCGGCATTGGCCAAGGCTGGGAGCAATCGTCGATACTATCGCCTGACGGCTGCCGATGGCGCTACCATTGTGGGCGTTGTGGGCACTTCGCAGTGCGAGAATGGGGCCTTCATCAGCCTTGCTCGCCATTTTGGGGCTAAGCGCCTCAATGTGCCTTCTGTTGTGGCTGTCAGCGAGGATGGCCTTTGCTATCTGCAAACCGACCTGGGCTCGCGTTCGCTCTACGATGCGCTCTCCGAGGGCAGGGCTTTGGGCAACTATTCGGAGGATGAGGCGGGCTTGCTCTGCGCTACTATCAGGCAGCTGGCACGCATTCAGATTTTGGGTGCCGAGGGTTTGGACTTTGCGCAGTTGCTCCCACCGACGGAGTTCGACCTTGAAGCGGCGATGTTCGACCTCAATTACTTTAAATACTGCTTTTTGAAGACGACGGACGTGCCCTTCGACGAGGTGCATCTCGAGGCCGATATGAAGCGGTTTGCTGCCGACCTTGTTGAGATTGGGCAAAGCGTTGCCATGGGCTTTCTCTACAGAGATTTCCAGGCGCGCAATGTGATGCTTGTTCGTGGCGAGCCCTTCTTCATCGACTTTCAGGGTGGTATGCGTGGGCCTCTCCACTATGATGTGGCGTCCTTCTTGTGGCAGGCTTCTGCCAAGTATTCTGAGGAGCTTCGCCATGCGCTGATAGATGCTTATCTTGACGAATTGCAAACGCTTGTGGCGGTCGATAGGGAGGCGTTTAGGGCGCAGCTAAGGCTGTTTGTGCTTTTCCGCACGATGCAGGTGCTGGGGGCTTATGGTTTGCGCGGATACTTCGAGCAGAAGGCTTATTTCCTTGCTTCCATCCCCCATGCCATCAAGAATCTGCAATGCTTGTTGGAGCAGGGCGCTTGTGGCGCTTATCCTTGCTTGGAAAGGGTACTCAGCCAGTTGGTGGCAACGAAGTTGAGCGAGTACGAAAAGTCGACTCCCGCCCCTGCCATAGCTCCTCTGACGAGCCAGACGTCGAGCCCCTCATCCCAGCAGAAGCCTACGTTGAAGGTCAGAGTTTTCAGCTTCTCCTACAAAAAGAGTAGCATCCCTCACGATGAGAGCGGCAATGGTGGCGGATACGTGTTTGATTGCCGTTCGACGCACAATCCGGGTCGCTACGAGCCCTACAAGAAGCTCACGGGGCTTGATGCTCCCGTCGTAGAATTTCTGGAGAATGATGGCGAGATTTTTGACTTCCTTAAGCCCATCTATACCCTTGCCGACGCTCATGTTGAGCGCTATATGCAGCGTGGCTTTACGGACTTGATGTTTGCCTTCGGATGTACGGGCGGTCAGCATCGCAGTGTGTATAGTGCCCAGCACCTTGCCGAGCGGCTCCACGCCAAGTATGGCATCCACGTGGTGCTCAGCCACATAGAGCAGGGCATCCATCAGGAGTTCCTCCCAGCATGAGTGGGGGTGCGAAAATTGTGGGCTTTGAAAAAACTACTTGCAACTCTAAAAAAACTGCATAATAATTTGGAGGGAAAGAAAAATAGTCTGTATATTTGCATCAGATAATTCGCAAACAAGCGAGAATTTTTCTTCGAAATATTGGCTGTATCGATTTGACTGGGATTCTCATCAATTTATCTGAAAACCGAGCAAGCGAAGCCGTCCAATGGCGTGCCGATATGCTTTTTTAAGTAGGGTCGGATTACAAAGGCAGTGGAGCACTCAAATCTTATTTCACTCGGAGTTTCATCACATCATCGAACAGCCTTTTTATAAAGCAAGACGGTAGCACACAGATGTTTTGTGCTACCGTCTTCTTTTTCTTTTATTGCTTCTATATAACAAACCTTGTTATAGATCTATTTTGTTTGCCTTTTTTTGGCAATGAGGACTTTCGCAGAACCAAAGGTCGCAGCTAATATAGTCGCGTAAGTCAAACCTTGCGGAGTGTCATTCATGTTTGTAAAGAATTCGCAGACACACACACGCTTCGCTTGCGCCACATCCGGATGGAAGCACAAGCGGAGCGTGTGCGCTTCTGAGTAATCCCATTTATTTTATCTTGGGCTCCGCGTGGTCTCTGCGCTTTCTGCGTGGTCTGCGTGAGAAAATAAGATGGAGGGTCTACTTTTCAAATAAAACACTCGCAACCCCATAAATCGGGGATGCGGATGCATTAAGGTAGGTTTTATAAATGAGTGATTACAAAGTTTACTGTAGAGCAATATTTTTTCCTTCTTTTGACTTGTTTTGGGAATCCTTTATTTATCGTTTACACAATCCGATTTTCAGGTTGAGCTTAAAGTAGTAAACATTGTTTTCGCGTTCGAGGATTCCATACTTGTCTTTTTCTTGTGAACCTCGTTCGAGTCGAGTTGTGTGAAAAAGGAAGTCGGCAAGCTTTGAGCGGTCGTATGCAGGAAATGCGACTGGATTTCCGTTGGGGTTGAGTATCAAGAAATAGGGGGGTAGGTCTTCTGAACCGTTGAAGATTTTTCCAGGACGCATGCCTGCAGCACATGCCATGAGTAGTTGCTTCACTTTGTATTCATAGTAATGGTGCTTCTCGATGAGTTCGGATTTTACTTTAAGTGGGTTGAGCTCGTTCATTCGAGTTGTGAGTTCGTCGAGTTTCATGAGGTCCTCCATGTATGATAGGCGTACCATCTCTGTGAGTAGTCTGCCTAAATGTAAATCGAGCATAGAGATGTTTGCTCGAAACACTTTATCGGCAACGTTGTAATACTTTAGCGAACTTCCCATATCTTCGATGAGTAGCATACGGTCGCGAATAGTGTTAGGTGTTTCAAGATAGTTTACCTTGGCTGCCATTGGCGTTGCAAAGCGAGTGCCGGTTTGTTCTAACTTTAGATTGGCAGTGCGTCCGCCGTCCAGTACTTTGGTAGGATAAGCTCCTGCTCGAAGCCATACACCAGCCTTGTTTAAACCAGAAGGGGTGGCTAAAAGTAAGTGGTGCTGGCCTTCGCATGTGCCTGCTATGCTGAATATTTTAGCTTTGTCGAGGAAAGCTTCATCAGCATCATCAACAATTACTATATTTTCGTCATCGTTTTGACGGAGCGCTTCAAAGAGGTTTTGTGCTACAGTGTGCCACTCCTCCACGTTGAGTTCTATAACCTCATCGTCAACATCGTTTTCAATGTAAATAACATCTTCTTCACGACGATAGCAACGCATGACTTTTTCTTCTTCTCGCAAAACAGCCGAAAGTTCAACGTTTTCATTGGAAGGGGATCCATCAGTTAGAGTTACTGGTACGGACATATCTTCGACAAGTCGGAAGAGCGTGAGTAATTCGCCAAGGTCTTTTCTGCTTACTGTAAACATTTGTAGGAATATTATTATTTTGAATTGTTTCGCAAAGTTAGTAAAACCTTGTTAAGGTAGGTTCTAAAAATTAGTTTTTTAAATTATTTTGGTTGGTTTCCAATTTGGTCGCTTTGTTTGTCTTTTTGGCCTTTTTCTTTTTAACTCCTTGAAACGTAGCCCGCTACGCTTCTTCGTTGATAAAAAGAAAAATCCTCTAAAATCTGAAACAAATCGTCTCAAGCTAATTTATAGAACCTACCTTAATCCTCTAAATATTGAAATTCATAGAATCGACTTACATTAATATGGAAGAATAAAGGGTAAAATGCCCAAAAAAATGTACTTTTACACTCCAAATTCATATATTATAGTCATGACAACAAACGACTTTTCAAAAACGAAATTAAAATGGAAACGCAATGGCTTGCTTGCTGTAAGTCCTATGCTTGTGCTTATAATTTGTTTTTTAGGCCTTGGAGTGGGCTTCAACGATTTTTATAAAGTACCGCTTTTGCTTGTTTTTATTTTTACAACAGCTTATGCATTGCTTATTACGCGAGGACATACGATGCAAGAACGGATTAATTATTTTTCGCGAGGAGCGGGGAGTAAAAATCTATTGTTTATGGTTTGGATTTTTGTACTTGCAGGTGCGTTTGCCAGTAGTGCTAAGGCCATGGGGGCTATCGATGCTACTGTAGATTTCACACTGGCATTGTTTCCTCAGAGTATGTTGTTGCCAGGGATATTTATTACGGCGTGTTTCGTAAGTATGAGTATCGGGACGTCGGTTGGAACGATTGTAGCACTTACACCTATTGCAACAGGGCTTTCGAGCCAGGTTGGGATAGAACTTCCTCTTTTGGTTTCTGCAACTATTGGTGGAGCACTTTTTGGAGATAATCTTTCATTTATCTCGGACACAACAATTGCAGCAACTCGCACGCAAGGGTGTAAGCTCAAAGATAAATTTAAAGTTAATATTCGTATTGCTACACCTGCAGCTTTGCTCACCGCTCTTTTGTATGCCGTAATGGGGCAAATGGAAAGTGGAATATCATTGCCTTCTGTTACAATAGATTTTAGCACTTTTCTTAATATGCTTCCTTATATTGCGGTGTTAGTGATGGCTTTGTTGGGGGTTGATGTATTGATTGTGCTCTTTGTTGGCGTATTTTTAACAGGTGTAATAGGTGTTTGTGCAGAACATTTTACGGTGTTGGAATGGATGACAGCATCTGCCAATGGTATAGCAGGAATGGGAGAGCTTATTCTGATTTCGATGATTGCTGGAGGATTGCTTGAATTGATTCGTGTAAATGGTGGAATCACTTATATAATGCATCGTCTTACGAGAAAAGTAAATACGCTAAAAGGGGGAGAAGTCTGTATCGCAATGCTTGTTAGTTTAACGAATCTCTGTACTGCGAATAATACAATAGCAATTCTTAGTGTTGGAAAAATTGCAAATGATATAGCTGAACGTTTTAATATAGATAAGCGTCGTAGTGCAAGTATTCTTGATACGTTCTCGTGCATAGTTCAGAGCTTTATTCCTTATGGTGCACAGCTTCTTATTGCGGCAGGGCTTGCTTCTATTTCACCTGTTGAGATTATTCCTTATCTTTATTATCCTATGTTGCTTCTTTTAATGTCATCACTTGCTATTGTTTTTGGATATCCTAAGTTGAAGTGATAGAGGGTTATGATAGAGGGTGTGTCGAAATCTTGGAATTTGAAGTGCCCCCCAAAAGTTAGACGTTAAACACGTTATTTATTTTTAAAGAATTGAGCTCGGTATTGCACCGGGCTCATTCCTTTTAACCTCATTTTTATTCTTTTATTGTTATACCATTCAATATATTCCTTCAAATC
>JAZLDQ010000031.1:0-1819 GCA_045614785.1 Alloprevotella sp. | reverse complement strand
GTACCGAGGAGGATTTCGCGACGCTTAGCTACGGCTTCGTGACGAGCCTTGTTGCTTGCGTTCACAGCTTCCTGTACCTTACCAGCCTTGATAGCTTCCATCATACCGCCTTCTTCTTCTACCTGGAGGAAGAGGTTCCATGCTTGTTGAGCGATAGAAACAGTCAAGTTTTCGATGAAGTATGAACCTGCAGCTGGGTCAACCACCTTGTCGAAGTGACATTCTTCCTTCAACAACAATTGTTGGTTGCGGGCGATGCGTTCAGAGAAATCATCTGGAGTTTGGTATGCCTTATCAAATGGAGAAACGGTAATAGAGTTCACACCTGCGAGGGCAGCACTCATCGCTTCTGTTTGAGTACGGAGCATATTCACGTGAGCGTCGAACAAAGTCAAGTTGAAAGTAGAAGTTTCAGCATGAGCCAACATCTTGCATGAGCAGTCGCAAGCAGGAGCATATTCCTTCACGATGTTTGCCCACAACATACGGGCTGCACGGAACTTAGCGATTTCCAAGAAGTAGTTAGAGCTGATACCGAAGTTGAACTTGATCTTCTTGGCAGCATCGTCTACAGATACGCCAGCTTCAATCAAAGCGTTCAAGTATTCGTTACCCCAAGCGAGAGCATAACCCAATTCTTGTGCGATGTATGAACCTGCATTGTTCAATTCGATGGCGTTCACGCTGATGCAACGATACTTCGGGAGAGCAGCCATTACGCTTACCAATTCCTTGGCTGTAGCGATGTAGTTACTTACGTCCTTACCCTTGCTCAACATCTTGCCCATCGGGTCGTAGTTGATAGAACCCTTCAAGTTAGCCAAATCGTAACCCTTCTTAGTGAAGTATTCAACGAGCAAGTTAGCCAACAATACGGTTGCACCCTGGCATGTAGAGAAGTTGAGTTCTACACATTCAGCACAAATATCGTTCAATAAAGTTTCGATGTATTCAGCGCAGAGGTCTTTCTTCTTGAGGCTGAAGCCTAAAGAGTCAACGCCCTTGTTAAGGATGTCGAGAGCCTTTGCATTAGCTTCCTTAGCACATTCCACCTTGATTTCCTGACGAACATACCATGTGTTGTCGTTTTTCTTGGTACCTCTTACGTAAGGGAATTGTCCAGGCAATCCTTCAGTTGTTTTTAATCCTTCTAAGTCTTCTTGACGGTAGAAAGGTTTTACTTTAAATCCTTCGTTGGTTTTCCAAACCAGTTTCTTTTCAAAGTCAGCGCCTTTTAGGTCAGCTGTAATCTTTTCCATCCACGCTTCGGTTGAAACGCTCGGAAAATCTGAAAAGAGTTTTTCTTTACTATCTGCCATAGCTTTTTTGATATTAAATTAAGATGTTTTACCTTTTATAAATAATAAGGCAAAATTAGTAAATCCTTTTTAAACAACAGCAAATAAATGGATAAAATTCTTTTCTTTTTATTCGGAAAACAATATTAAATAACTACTGTCGTATTCATTTGAAAAATGATTAAATTAATAAGTGCTAATTATGGATTGGTTGCATGGTTTGTTGACAGATGAAAACTCCATTGCACACATTATGTTGCTTTATGCTTTTGTGGTAGCAATTGGAGTGTTGTTAGGGAAAATTAAGTTTTTTGGCGTGTCACTTGGGGTGACTTTTGTTTTGTTTGTCGGTATTATTTGTGGACACTTTGGATTTACCGGTAATACTCAGATTCTTAATTTTGTTCAAGACTTCGGGCTGATACTTTTTGTGTTCTGTATTGGTTTGCAAGTAGGACCTTCTTTTTTTACTTCCTTTAAAAAGGGAGGGGTCTCTATGAATGTGATAGCCGTAGGAGTGG
>JAZLDQ010000030.1:0-6057 GCA_045614785.1 Alloprevotella sp. | reverse complement strand
CCGTGGTATCTTCACCACTGCCGTAGTAAAGGTAGAAAACCTCCAGGAGGATGTGGTGCAACTCTATAAGGACTTCTACGCTGAAGCAACCTTTACGCACTACGTGGACAAGGCAATCGACATGAAGCAAGTGGTGAACACGAACAAATGTCTCGTTCACGTGGATGTCTTTGGCGATAAGATTCTCGTTACTTCCTGCATCGACAACCTTCTCAAGGGAGCTTCCGGACAAGCCGTTCAGAACATGAACCTCATGTTCGGTTTAGAAGAATCTGCAGGACTTCGCTTGAAGCCAGTAGCTTTTTAATAGTAGACAAGTTAAAAGTAGACGAGTAAACAAGATAGTATGCGTAATTCGCTTCTCGTTTACTCGTCTACTATAAACTCGTTACTAAACCAGCACTCCCAAATTCTCTCGTTTACTCGTTTACTATAAACTCGTCTACTAAAAAAATGACTCTCTACCCCGTATATCCCCTCTTTGACATCAATATTGTGAAGGGCGAAGGCTGTCGCGTGTGGGACGATAACGGCACAGAATACCTTGACCTCTATGGTGGTCACGCCGTTATCTCAATCGGTCACAGCCATCCCCATTATGTGGAAACCATCAGCCAACAGTTGAGCAAGATAGGTTTCTACTCTAACTCCGTCATCAATCGCTTGCAGGAACAGCTCGCTGAACGTCTCGGCAAGGCCTGTGATTATGAAGACTACCGCCTTTTCCTCGTCAATTCAGGTGCTGAAGCGAATGAAAATGCCTTGAAGCTCGCTTCGTTCCACACAGGCAAGAGCCGCGTACTCTGTGCGCAGAAGGCGTTTCACGGACGCACCTCGCTTGCCGTAGAAGCTACGGACAACCCCAAGATTGTGGCGCCCATCAATGCCAATGGTCATTGCACCTTCCTCCCGCTTAACGACCTCGCAGCCTTTGAGGCGGAACTTCAGAAGGGTGACGTGGCAGCCGTAATCGTAGAATGCATCCAGGGAGTGGGCGGTATTCGCCTCGCTACCAAGGAATTTATGCAGGGACTCCGCCGCGCTTGTACCGAAGCGGGTGCTGTACTTATCTGCGACGAAATCCAGTGTGGCTACGGCCGAAGCGGTAAGTTCTTCGCCCATCAACACCTCGACGTGAAGCCCGATCTTATCACTTGCGCAAAGGGTATTGCCAATGGTTTCCCCTGTGGTGGCGTATTGATTTCACCGATGTTCACAGCCACTTATGGTCAGCTCGGCACCACCTTTGGTGGCAACCACTTGGCTTGCGCTGCTGCGCTGGCAGTGCTCGACATTATTGAGGACGAACGACTTGTTGAGAATGCAGCCAGCGTTGGCGACTACCTCTTCAGCGAACTCAACAAGATGAAGGGCGAAAAGATTGTGGATGTGCGTGGTCAGGGTTTGATGATTGGCATTGAGTTTGCAGAACCGATTAAGGTGATGCGTACAGCTTTGGTGAAAGAGCAACATGTCTTTACAGGCTGTGCTTCTACTAATATTCTTCGCTTGCTACCGCCGCTTACTTTGACAAAAGAGCAGGCTGATGATTTCCTGGCTCGTTTGCGCAAGGTGATGTAAGGACACAAAGTGTGGCAAAATCACAAATAAGAATAAAGGTAGGTTCTATAAATTAGTTTAATATTTTCTTTTTGGAAGTTTCTCAGTTTGGTTGCTTTGCAAATCTTTTTGGCCTTTTTCTTTTTAACTCCTTGAAACGTAGCCAGCTACGCTTCGTCGTTGTCAAAAAGAAAAAATCTCAAAAATCTTAAGTAAATCGCCTCAAGCTAATTTATAGAACCTACCTAAAAAATATGCCAATCTCAGTAAGTTGAGGTTGGCATATTTTTTGAATGTAAACATTAGCGAACGTTAATCGTTGGCTTCATTGGCAGGTGTTGCATCCTGATTTGCATTGCGCGCTTGCATTTTGCGTCGCATACGGCTGTTGCCACTCTGATGCTTCTTGCGAGGAGCAGCAGCAGGGGTGTCTGTTTTTGGAGCTTCGATTTTAGCGAGCGTATTGTCTTCTGTTTTTTGAGTAGCCGCAGCAGGTTCGGTGTTTGTTACTGCGCTTTCTCCAGTTGTTTTGCTTTCAGCAGCGCTTTGTTTACGTTTGTTGCGTCTGCGTTCGGCTCTACTGATTTTAGGTTCTTGTTCGTTAGAAGCTACTTTGGCTTCAGCGTCCGCAGTGTCACTCTTAACGTCCTTTGCCTCAACGTTGAGTGGCTGAGCTTCGTTGTGCGCCACAGGTTGGTTCGCTTGAACGTGATTGCCTTCAGGCTTGTCGGCTTCAGCGTTGGCGAGCTGTGATTTTGCTAATTTGGCAGCTCGGCGCGCTCGGCGTGAGAGTTTCTCTTCTTTAGGCTCGTCTGCGGAGGAGGCTTCATTTTCTGGGATTACTTCAGCAGGAGCAGACTTTGGTTGCGTAAACTCTTCGAGTGCATGCACTTGGTGCTTCTTACGACGTTGCTTCTTAGGAGTTTGTTTGAGCTCTTCGCTACTTGTAGGTACCTCCTTGCTTTCTTCCTTAGCTTCTTCCGCATTCTGCGCGAGGGGCTTCAACTCTATTTGTGGTTGCTTTACAGCAGGAAGCTTATTTCTTTTTGGAGTTTCTACAAGGGGATACATGCGGCTCTCAGCATCTGCTATAGCCGCTTCTGCGATAACAACAGGTGTAGCCTTGGCAAGCTTAGCTGGCTTTTCGGCAGAAGCTTCTGCTGGCTTTTCTGTTATTGCAAGCTTTTCGGGCTTAGCTTCTTTGACAACTTCTTTTGCAGAAGGTGTGTTTGCAGGCTTTGCGGGTTGCTCTTTTTTCTCTACGCGTACTTCTTCGCGTTGGGGAAGTTCCTTCTTCTTTGGAGTCTCGGCTGCGGGAGGTGGTGCTGAGGTTTTCTTACCTTGCTGTTTCTCTTGCTGCAAAGCTTCTTCTATTTCCTCAATTTTAGGAAGCACGGCTACTTCGTTGGCTTCCATAGCTGTGCGCTTTTCCTTTGAGCGGAATACACCATCTACGGCGTTTTCATCGCGTCGAAGTATTGTAAGCGTTTCCTTTGCAGCTGCTTGCTGAGCTTCTTTCTTCGAATAACCTTTACCATAGCCAAATTCTATCCCCTCAATGATTACTGTGCAATGGAAAATGGGCTCATTTTGCTTAGCGCTCTCCTCCATTGTCATGGCAAAGTCATTATGGATTTTATTCTTTTGGCACCATTCGAGAAGTTTACTCTTGAAGTTCACTTCTTTGTTGGCAACACCATCAAGGTCCATAATGCGACCCAAAATCTGCTTGCGGATGAAGCGTTGGCAAGTTTTGTAACCCTTGTCGAGGTACACAGCGCCCATCAGTGCTTCAAAGGCATTTCCGCCAATGTGCGAATTGTGCGAATTGTTGCGCGTTGATACTTGCACGAGCTTGTCGATGCCTAAGTCTTTGGCGAGTTTGTTGAGCGATTCGCGCTGCACGATTTTTGAGCGCGTTGAGGTTAGGAAACCTTCGTGTTTTTTCTCAAAATGGTGGAAAAGAATGTCGCTGACAACGGATTCAAGTACAGCATCGCCCAAGAACTCAAGGCGTTCGTTATTAAGGAGTTGTCCTTTTTTGTCGCGGAAGGCCTGCGACTTGTGGGCAAACGCTATTTTGTAGTACTCTATATTGTGGGGATAAAATCCAAGTATGCGGTAGAGCGCTGAGCGTAATTCCCTGTCCTTACGGAAGGGAAGTTTCAGTCGTTCAATAAATCTTCTTAACATTTGTAGAATAGGTTCGTAGATATGTGTATTGACTAAGACGAAGCGGTGGAAGAACAGAGCTCGCTGTAGCGACTGTTTCCACCGCATTCGTAGTATGTACACACAACCTTAGCCCTTGTACTTCTTCAAGATGCAGCACGCATTGTGACCTCCGAAGCCGAAGGTATTGCTAAGCGCAGCGTTGATAGTGCGCTCTTGTGCCTTGTTGAAGGTGAAGTTAAGGTTGTAATCAATATTTTCGTCGTTGTCGCCCTCTTCGTGATTGATAGTGGGGGGCACGATGTCGTTCTGCACTGCCAAGCAGCAAGCTAACGCTTCGACAGCACCAGCAGCTCCGAGGAGGTGACCAGTCATCGACTTAGTAGAGCTGATGTTGAGCTTGTAAGCGTGTTCGCCGAAGAGCTTTGTGATAGCCTTTACTTCAGAAACGTCGCCCACGGGGGTTGAAGTTCCGTGTACGTTGATGTAGTCAATATCTTCGGGCTTCATGCCAGCATCTTCGAGCGCAGCTGTCATTACGAGGTGTGCTCCGAGACCTTCGGGGTGAGATGCTGTGATGTGGTGAGCGTCGGCCGACATACCACAACCCGCCAATTCGCAATAAATCTTTGCGCCACGTGCCTTTGCATGTTCCAATTCTTCGAGAATCAAGATTGCAGAACCTTCAGCCATCACGAAACCGTCGCGTGAGGCTGAGAATGGGCGGCTTGCTGTTTCGGGGCTTTCGTTGCGTGTAGAGAGTGCGTGCATTGCGTTGAAGCCACCTACGCCCAAGGGGTAGATAGCGCCTTCTGCACCACCTGTTACCATCACATTAGCCTTGCCAAGGCGGATGAGGTTGAAGGCATCAGCAATGGCATTTGTTGAAGAAGCGCAAGCCGAAGTTGTAGTGTAGTTAGGACCGTGGAGGCCATACATGATAGAAATCTGGCCAGAAGCGATGTCGGCAATCATCTTAGGGATGAGGAAGGGGCTAAACTTGGGACCCATTTCCTTGCCGTTGACAGCCCAGTTAGAGCATTCTTCTTCGAATGTATGCATACCACCGATACCTACACCGAGTACAACGCCCACCTTTGTGCGGTCGAGTGCTTCCATGTCGAAGTTTGCATCCTTCATTGCTTCCATGGCAGCTACTACAGCGTACTGTTCGTAGATGTCCATCTTGCGTACTTCCTTACGGTCGATGAAATCTGTGGCCTTGAAGTTCTTTACCTCGCAGGCAAACTGAGTCTTAAATTGCGATGCATCGAAGTGTGTGATAGGACCTGCACCACTCTTACCAGCCTTGAGAGCTTCCCAAGTTTCTTCAACTGTATTGCCTACAGGTGTGAGTGCGCCGAGGCCTGTTACTACTACTCTTTTCAATTCCATGTGCTTAATAATTTTAATAGAGTTCAACAAAGCGTCAGCCTGCAATTTCTTCAAGCCACCACAATAGGCCTAATAAGGTGATAGGGCTTATTAGGCTTATTGCTCCTGCGGTGCCATACAAGGAAATATAGGCTTGCGCTGCAATTTTTTATTTAAAGTTTAAGATAGCGCCACAAAAAACATTGCGCAGAGAGATATTTGCGCAGATTTTTCAATAGCCGAATAGGCCCTCACGCTCTCTTAGATTGTCGTTAACGATACAGCCGACCATCCGGCTTCAGCCCTTGGGGTAAAGCAAAAAAGGTTTAACGTTTAACGTTGATGAGCCAACGACGAATCGCACAACTCAAACGCTATACGTTAAACCTTATCAGCGGTCAACTTAGTAAAAGATGATCGTTGTTGGCAAATGTATTAAGCCAAGTGTTCTTCAATGTAAGCAATAGCATCACCTACAGTTGCAATCTTTTCTGCATCTGCATCGGGAATTGTAACCTTGAATTCCTTTTCAAGTTCCATGATGAGTTCTACAGTATCCAAAGAATCTGCACCAAGATCACCAGCGAAGCTAGCTTCGTTTGTTACATCTGCTTCGTCAACGCTGAGCTTTTCAACGATGATAGCCTTTACTTTAGCTGAAATTTCAGACATAGTCAATTTTTTTATTAAAGTTAATATTAAAACTTCTAAGCAGGGCGGCAAGATGCCGTCTGTACTGAGTGCAAAAGTATAGCTTATTATTTAATTGGCAAAGACTTTTTTGAAAAATAACGCAAAAACTGCACACTTTTTGTGTTTTTGCGCAATAAAAGCTGCTAAATAGATTAAAAAGGCCTATGTTTTAGCTTGAAAATTGCACATTTTCTGTGGGTGTGCGAGAATAGAAAACAAGTGACGAGAAGCCATCCGGAGGGCAGTTGTACTCTGTAC
>JAZLDQ010000029.1:0-12166 GCA_045614785.1 Alloprevotella sp. | reverse complement strand
TCGTAAGATTCTTCCACCATTTCTGCTTGTTCCTTAAGGCTTTCAACGACCTTCTTTACAGCCTTGTCGATACCGCGCTTAAGGTCGAGGGGATTTGCACCTGCTGCGAGGTTCTTGAGGCCTTCGTTGAGAATTGCCTGAGTGAGCACAGTTGCAGTAGTAGTACCGTCACCTGCATCGTCGCCAGTCTTGCTTGCAACACTCTTAACGAGCTGAGCGCCAGCGTTCATGAAACTGTCTTCAAGTTCGATTTCCTTTGCTACAGAAACGCCGTCTTTTGTGATACGGGGAGCACCAAACTTCTTATCGATAACAACATTTCTGCCCTTAGGGCCGAGAGTTACTTTTACTGCATTCGCAAGAGCGTCTGCACCCTGACGCAACAAGTCGCGTGCGTCAACGTCATATTTAATTTCTTTTGCCATAATTTTTTATTTAGAGTTCAACTTACAGAGTACAGAGTACAACTACCATCCGGTATATAGAGTACATAAAGTTCCGCATGGAGTTGTACTCTGTACTCTGTTATCTGTACTTTATTTAACTGTCACTGCAAGAACATCGCTCTGGCGCATGATGAGCAACTTTTCGCCATCGATGTCGATTTCTGTGCCGGCATACTTACCGTAGAGCACAACGTCGCCTTCCTTGAGCACCATTTCTTCGTCCTTTGTGCCATTGCCTACTGCGAGCACAGTGCCGTAAAGGGGCTTTTCCTTTGCTGTATCGGGGATGATGAGTCCGCCAACAGTTTTTGTTTCAGCAGGAGCGGGCTTAATCACCACGCGGTCTGCAAGAGGTTTAATTGTCATAATTGTATAAGATGTTTTGTTTGTTAATATTATTCTAATAAAGTAATTAACAAAAGCCGTGCCATTTTTTGTATTCTGCTAAGAGTTGCTCTTTTTTATGATAGTGTTATTGAAAGATGAATAGCTATTAGACTTCAACTTTTTTTTAAAACTGTAAAAAGTGCTTATAACTCATATCTATATAAATATATATATATACGTATATTGTCAGCTACTTAAGATTTATTTCGTATTTTTGCCAAATATTTAGGGAATTAAATTTATAAATTTTATTAATATTTTAGTCGAATGAAAAAACATTTTCTGAAGGCAGCATTTGCCATGATGTTGGCGCTTCCCATGGCCGTACAGGCTAAGGTGGAACATTTGTTGCCAAAACCGCAACAGGTAACTGTGACGCAAGGTTCGACCTTTGCGCTCAATGGTAGTGTGGCAGTTAATTATTCGGATGGTGCCCAGCAATGCGCATTGCTCGAAGAGTTCTTCACTTCGAACGGTTGCACCATTGCCACTGATGGCAAAGCCGTAAACGTGGCGCTCGTTGAAAGCATTGTCGGCGCTTACGACTACGAACTTCACGGCTACGAAAACGAAGCCTACACATTGGAGATTACTGCTAATGCTATCAACATTACAGCAGTGACCAACACTGGTGTAATTCGTGCAGCTCAAACCCTGACACAATTGGCTGAAGGTTGGGACGGAACGCCTGCATTGGAATGCCTCACCATGAAAGACTGGCCCGCATTTAAGTTGCGCGGTTACATGCACGACGTGGGTCGTTCGTTCATCTCTATCGATGAATTGGTGAAGCAAGTTGAAAAGTTCTCACGCTTCAAGATTAACACCTTCCACTGGCACATGACCGAAAACCAGGCATGGCGCTTTGAGGTGAAGGCGTATCCTGAATTAACTTCAGATGCAAGCATGACGCGCTTCCCCGGACAGTATTACACGCAGGAAGACTGCAAGCGTTTGCTGGCGGTGGCAAAGAAGCACGGTGTTATCGTGATTCCCGAAATCGATATGCCCGGTCATAGTGAAGCCTTTGAGCGCGCTATGGGTTTTGGTATGCAGACAGAAGAAGGTAAAGCAGTGCTCAAGAAAGTGATTGACGAGGTGGTAGAAGTATTTGCTGGTGTTCCCTACCTCCACATCGGTGGTGACGAAGTGTCAACAACTGCTGCTTACCTCAACGAAATGCTTGCCTATGCGGAAAGCAAGGGTACAAATGTTAAGGGTGGTCTTTGGAACCCCATTAACGATATCGGTCAGGATGCATTGAACCACACGTTGGCACAAATGTGGGGTACACGCGGCTACTTGGCAACAGGCAAGGCAAACATTGACTGCCGCTATAACTACACCAACCACTTTGACGTGTTTGCCGACCTCCTAGGTATCTATAAGAGCAACATCTACTACCACGCACAGGGTACACCTGAAGTAGCAGGTGCGATTTCAGGTTGCTGGAACGACCGTAAGGTGGCTGACGAAAAAGCGATTATGGCGCAAAACAACGTGTGGGCGAATGTCATCGCTACTGCAGAACGCGCCTGGATGGGTGGCGGTAAGCGCTACATCGACAACATGACCAACACACCCAATAACTTGAAGGTGGACGGTGGTCACGGCGGTGTGATGCTCCCCAACTCGGGCGATGAATTCGAAGAATTTAAGAGCTGGGAAACACGCTTCCTCTTCCACAAGGCAAACTCTTTGAAGGGCGAACCCATCCCTTACGTTAAGCAAACCAACGTGCGCTGGCGCATTACGGACGCCTTCCCCAATGGCGGTTCAGAAACTGCAGCCTTTGGTCCTGAAACTGCGGGTGCAACTGCTGCTACAGACCTTCTCCCCGAGGTTTATACACATGACGGCAAGACCTACTACACAGGTATGGCGACAGGTGCGGGTATTTACCTTGCACACACTTGGGGCAATAGCATTATCGATGCTTACTACAAGAATCCTCAGTTCAACCACACGGCTTATGCGTGGACATACGTATATTCTGAAAAGGAACAAACAGTAGGTGCTCAGATTGAATTCCAAAACTACAGCCGTTCTGAACAAGATGGTGCTGCGCCTGCAGGTAAGTGGGACCACTTCGGTTCAAAGATTTGGGTGAACGGCGAGGAAATCGCTGCGCCTACTTGGGACAACACGGGTGTGAGTGTCAATAATAAGGAAGTGATGTTGAAGAACGAGAACTTCCCCGGTCGTAAGCCCATTCAGGTTACTTTGAAGCAGGGTTGGAACAAGGTGTTCATGAAGTTGCCTTATTTCAACAAGGGCTACCGTCTGAAGAAGTGGATGTTCACCTGTGTGTTTACCGACACCGAAGGTGTGAATGCCGTTGAGGGCCTTATCTACTCTCCCAACCAGTGCATGGATGAGGCTACTGAAGCTGTAGCTGCAGAGATCAGCAACATCAAGCGCAATCGTGGTAACTATATCGGCACTGCCGTTGGTCTTTGGCCCGAGAGCGTAGCTGCAGCACTTGATGCGAAGGTGAAGGAGGTGGAAGATTCTTACTCCACAACAATGACCGCAGAGCAGCGTAAAACTCAGGCTGCTGAGCTCCAGACTGCATGGAATGATTTTGTGGCTTCGCTCACCGAGGCGAATATGAATAAGCCTGTGAGTGGCAACTACTATCGCATGTACACTCCTCTTCGCGCCAATCGCTATGCAACAGGTAATGGCGCTGATGCTGCCATCACTGGTCCTACCGAGGCTACAACAAAGGCTTCTATTTGGAAATTCGTAAAACGTACCGACAATGCATTCGATATCATCAATTTGGCAGATGGTACCTATATCTCACCTGCAAGTAACAACAATACAGCACTTAAAACCGTGTCAGCTCAACCCAATGCTGGTTGGTCTATCAAGCAGGCTGAAAATACCGGTAATGTGATTGTTGTAAGCGGTAGTGTGCAGTTCAACCAGCAGAAGGATGGTAACCTCTATCTGCTCAACTGGGGTAGCGGTACCAACACTACCGACGATGGTTGTGAGTATCGCTTTGTGGATGTTAGCGCAAGCATTCCCCCCCAGCCCTTCGTGTCGCTCACAGGATTGGGCAGTCAGACCTATCCCTATGCTGTAGATGATGCACTTGCCGCCAAGGTGTTTGCGCAGGAGAACATCACTATTGCGGTGGATGTGACTATGCCTGCATCTATGAGTGGTCGTCAAGCATTTGTCTGTGGTGCAGATCCAACTCAAGCAGCAACAGGTGTAACTAAAAATAATTCGCCTTACATCGCTTACGGCTTGTATGGTAATCAACCCGCATATTTGGCATCTTCAAATGGCGGAGACCGATTTACCTATCGAGATTTTTCGGCAACAGCATCTACTAACTACAAAGTTGTCTATACCATTGACAAGACCAGCGGTGTCTTTAAGATTTATGTCAATGGTGAACTGAAGAGCACTGGCAATTATCCCAATAGTGATTACGAACTTCAATCCTTCAGCAACTTCGCTAGCAATGCTAATGCAAAGCTCTATATCGGTGGTGGTGTAGTAAGTACTAATGCTCAATGTGATAAGTTCGGCGGTCAAATCCGTTCAGTGCAATTCTTCGAAGGCGCTCTCGAGGCTGCGAAGATTGCCGAACTGGAGTACCCTATTAATAAAGAAGACATTATCCTCAGCGATGCAGTAGCAGCCAATACCAATATGAACATCTTTGGTTTGCAGCGCTACCTCGGCTTGGTGCAGGATGCTGGTACAGGTCTTGAGGGCAATGGCCAATTTATTTGTAACTACCCCGCTGCAACCTCTCAGGAAAGCGGCAACGCCTATGCAAACCTCATTGATGGTAAATACACCACTTTCTTCCATAGCGGATATGGCAACACCATCGGTGAAGGTAGTCACTATCTGCAGGCCGACCTTGGCAAGGCGGTGAAGAGCTTTCGTTTCTACTTCAAGAAGCGCAGTCAGAACGATACCAACCGCCCCACAAAGATTACGATTGAGGGTTCGAACGACAAGGAAACTTGGAATCCCGTAACTGTAATCAGTAGCGGCTTCCCCACTGATGCTGCTGTGCTCGACTATTATTCAGAGGAAGTCAGCAACGAGACAGCCTACCAGCACTATCGCTTCACAGTGAACTCAACTAATGGTGGTACCGTTTTCTACACCTTTTCCGAGTTCTATATTTTCCCCACCAATTATACCAAGGTAAACGAGACTTTCAATGCAGTACGTGCTTATCGCAAGGCGGCTACAGTTGAAACTGCTACAGCGCTCAATGCTGTTTACGCATGGAATAAAGGCCTGACAGAAGGTTGTCCTGTTTTGGGCGTGGAGTCTTATATCTATGCAGACACCTACAAGGATGGAAACTTCCTAAATCGCTACTTTTATAATAATAATGGTACGCTTACCCTTACAACAGAGTTGCTCAGAGGTGCTGATAATTATATTTGGACTCCAGCACAGACCGAAGACGGCAAGTACAATTTCAAAAACAAGTCCAGCAAGTATCTCGCCCACAAGGGCATGAGCGACAATGCTCACAACTTCACCGTAGCAGCAACCACTCATCACATGGGTGTGACATTGCACACACAGGGAAGCAACTATTTTGTTATCAAGAATGCTGATGGCGGTTTCGACCAATCTACTAATACATACAATCAGACGAGCACAAATTATTGTACCGACTTCGTCTTCATTCCCACCGATCTCTATGAACAGGATGTTGTGTCTGTTGACATCAAGAGTGCAGAGGAATTTAAGAATGGCGGCATCTACACCTTCGTGGCTAAGCGCGGTTGGATGGGTGCTACTGCAAGCAGCAACAATGTTATCTCTACAGCAAGAACTACTGTCACTCCCGAAGCATCGGCATCCAATACCATGTTCCAGTGGACAGTGTACAAGTCTCCCAAGGGTAACTATTACCTTTATAATATAGGTAAGGCAAAGTATATGGGTGTGCAGAGCACTAACAATGCCTCTGTTCCTTTTGTGGATGCTCCCAATAACAAGAAACTGACCTTCAAACAGAGCAGTTCTGAAGAGTATCCCATCATGTTCTCTACCGACAATGCAGGTGTTGTTAACCACAGCGCAGATCATGGCGAAGGACTTATAACGTGGACTGGTGGTTGGAACACCCTCAACGATGAAGGTAGCAACCATAAGGTGACATACGTTGGCGAACTGAGTGCTGCAGAATTAAAGGCAATCACCGACTTGGTAGATGAGGCTGAGGCAGAACAGGTACAGCTCTATGTGAAGGCTGAGGTTGAAGGTATGACAGAGAACAACCCCAACACCCACTTCGGCACTTTAAAGGTATCAAGCAAGTTTGGCATCAACTCAGTTAAGTTGAATACAACCCCAGTTGTTGTATCAATTGGTTACCTTGAGACCCCAACAACAAACATTGAATTCACCCGTGAATATCGTGGTTTTGAGTTCCTGGGTTTCTTTGTTGGTGAGACAAATCTTGGCAAGAGCTTTGCTCCTACAGCCGAGCTCAAGACTCAGGTTTCTGAGCAAAATCCCCTCGTGGCTAAGTTCACTACGACTGATGACGTGACACTTTTCTACGACGATGACGAGTACTCTTATCGCATCCCTGCCATCGGCAAGACCTCTACTGGTCGTCTGATTGCAGTGAGCGACTATCGTCACAACCTTGATGATATTGGTCGTGACGTTCATGGTACAGGCAAGCTCCGTATCGACCTCGTGATGCGTTATAGCGACGATAATGGTAAGACATGGAGTGCGAAGCAGACCATTGCTGAGGGGTCGGGTAACAAGCAAGCCAATGGTTATGATTGTGCATACGGCGACGCTGCCATAGCAACTGTTGGTCAGAATGTTTTGGTTATGGCTGCTGCCGGTAATGTGGTATATAATGGCGCTTCAGCAGACAAGCACAACAGAACAGTGCGCGTGTTCAGCGCCGACAACGGTGCCACATGGACAAAGGAGGACATATCCGAGAAGATGTTCATTGGCGAGACAGCCTTGATTCCCAATGGTCATGCAGCCTTCTTCGGTAGCGGAAAACTGGCTGTGGACGAGAATTTCAATGGCACAGGTAAGGCTCGTATCTATGGCGCTATGCTGGTAAAGAATGCGATCACAACAACCAACATTTATCCTATCTATACAGACGATCTGGGACAGAACTGGAAGATTCTTGGTGGTAGCACCACTCCTGTTGCCAATGCCGATGAGCCCAAGATGGAGATTCTGCCCAATGGTCAGATTCTTCTAAGTGCTCGTCGTCAAGGTGGTCGTGTATTCCGAGTGTTCACCTACGGCACTGGAGAGAACGATAAGACTAATGGTGCTGGTTCATGGGGCGAAGAGGCTGCTAATGGTTGTGGCAACACAGGTAGCAACGGTACAAACGGTGAAATCTTCCTTGTTGATGCACAGAATGCCAATGGTGATGCAGTAAAACTCCTCATGCAGTCACAGCCTAAGGGTGGTTCTGGTCACTACGACCGAAAGGATGTTACCATTTGGTACAAGGAAGTTGATGCCAATACAACATACACAACAACATCGATTAAGGATGGTTGGACACAAGGTCTTCAAGTAAGTACGCAACAGAGTTCTTACAGTGCAATGACTTTGCAGGCTGATGGTAAGATAGCCTTCTTCTTCGAGGAAGCGCCTTGCTACGGTGATGATTATACTAAGGGTTACTGCATGGTATATGTTCCTCTTACTATCGAAGCCATTACTAAGGATGCTTACAAAACTCCTGAAGTAAAGGAAGAGGGCGGTGAAGAAATCGTGAGCGCAGATGCCCTCCCTGGAGACGGCACTATGCGTTTCTACCGCTTGGCAATTCCTGTGACCAAGAGTGCTTTCGAAAATGACCTTGAAAGCAACAACGATAAGGTTCGTGCCTTCTGGCAAGAGTGCGAGGAGTTTGTGAATCAGATGTTTGTTCCCCTCGGCTTCTGCTTCGATGTGGTTGAAGATGATAAGTTGATTGATGTGACCGATTTTACCATCGGCAATAGCGGTTTGCCTGAGATTGGTAACTGCACCTATGATCTCAACGACCTTATCGGTGAAGCGAACTACGATGTTGCCATGTGGGTAACACATCGTGACGATGCGGAAGAGAACTCAGGTCTTTCTGCACTGGGTGGTGCATATACGTCAAGTCAGAAGGGTAGCGGTTATGCCAAAACAGACAAGTGGGTGGTGGCTCACGAATTGGGCCATATGTTCGGCGCAGTGCATACACTGCAGGGCGAGGGCAGTTTGATGGATAATCAGGGTGAGTATTTCTCTTACCCCTCTATCAAGGCGATTCGCAACAGTGCTATTGGAACAACTTCTCACAACAACGTGAAGGTGGCAAACAACGCTCCTCAGTTTGACGAGGAGAAGATGCAACAGACCTACCGCATCCCTCAGGGTGCATGCCTCGCTATCGATGTGCAGGCAACAGACATTGAAGAGCACAAGTTGATGTACACCGCTATCGGTTGCACCGCCCAGAATGTGGATAACATTCAGGAAGGTAAAGACGTGAATCTTCCCTTCGCATCGTTTGCACCACAGGAAAGCAACGTTATCAGTTATTCTCCCATCTACACTGCCGATATCTTCTATGACGACTATTTCTATCTGAAAGAAGGCACAGGCATTCACGAAATGGAACCTGGCACCTATCCTCTCAGCATCCTTGTCAACGACGTGCCCGAAACGGCATGGAACTACGAAACGTTAGCAACCCATCCGTTCTACAGCACCTATGCCATTTGGGAAACTCAGGTGCAGGTGGTTGCAGGTGAAGCCTTCAAGGCAACTATTGCTGGCGAAAAGACTAACTTCACTGCTGGCGAAAAGGTAACGGTAGAGTGGGGTGTAAACGCGAACTACTTTACAGAGGATAGTCGCTTGCGTATTTTGATGTCGGACGACTACGGCAAGACCTTTGAGTATGTACTAGCAGAGAACGTTAAGGCGACAGACGGTCAGTGCACCGTGACTATGCCCAACGTGAACATCGGTCAGGTTGAAGTAGACTTCTCTACAGCCGTGCGCACCATGAATGGTGGTGTCATTAAGATTGAAGAAATCGGTGGCGCAGCATATACGTTGACTGCACTCGATCCTAACACCGATAAGGGCTTTACTGTGGATGGTAATTCTATAACTTCGTACATTGGTGCTTATGAAATAGGTACTTTCTATGCTAACGATGCGATGAATATTCCTGCTAACGTAACGGCATATGTTGCAACAAATGCTCCTGTAATGAATGGCGACGAAGGCACTATCACAATGAGTGAACTTGAGGGAGTCGTTCCTGCTAAGACGGGTGTTGTGCTCCGTGCTGCAGAAGGTGCTTATGTGTTCACAAAGGTATCAACAGAAGGTACAGCGGTTGATGGAAACATGTTGCGTGGTTATGCAGGCGTTGCTGCCTACGAAGAAGTGGCACTCCCCACTGATGGTTCTACTAACTATGTGCTTGCCGTGGAAAGCGGAAAGGAAGGTTTTTACAAGAAGGATTCTGCATTTAAAGTTTACAACAACAAGGCTTACTTGAACATTCCTGCACAAGCAAAAGTTCTTCGCCTCCGTTTTGTAAATGCTGATGGCACAACAGATATTGTCGAACTTCCTACAATGCAGTCTGGTGCAGAAACAATTGTTTACGACCTCCAAGGTCGCCGTGTAGTAAAACCAGGTAAGGGTTTCTACATTGTAAACGGTAAGAAGCAGTTGTTCTAATTCACGCTATATTATATATATTGAGTGGTTCCTACACCCTGTATGGTGTGTGTGAACCACTCTTTTTTTGTGATGAATGTTTTTAGAGTCATGCGGATGCTGTAGGGGCCACTTTATGTCGGTCCGTATGCCGCAAGGCATAATGTATTTGCTTACGAGATGCGTATTGAGAAGGGATTTTATTGACGTAGAGACGTCCCAGTGGGGCGTCTCAGAATTGAGGGTGCATATTTCTTCCATACGTATAATATGCCAATTAAATAAGGAGATGCCCCAATGGGACGTCTCTACGTCGGACGCTACCCACTGTGTGAGTCAAAACCATCTGTGCAACATTGATAAAAATAAAGTAGCGTGATAAAATTACGCCTCGCGGCGTACGGGCCGACATAAAGTGGCCCCTACAGCATCCGCATGAAAAAATCCGTTGCGCTTTTGTCTGCTTTAGAAAAATTAAAAAAGTGTTTTTTTGTTAGAATTTGGAAGTTTTCGGCACAAAATTGAGGGTTCGTTGCACTACATCGGACTTAGATAAAACGACCTCAAAGGTAGTTTTTCCTATCTTTGAAGTAATTTTTCCTACCTTTGAGGTCATTTTTGCCATTTTTAGGCCTAAAAAAAGGAGGAAACTGCGTAGCTTCCTCCTTGTACTACAAAGATACAACATTTTCGCACGAAATCCAAATCTGCTTTGATTCATGTTTAATCAGCATTTGTCTGCTTTGCTGTCACAAATTCTTATCTACCTTTCTTTGCTTAAGCCATCTGCTGAGTTTATATTTTTGTGTGCTCCTTGCTCATTTGCGACAATAATAAAAAAGCATCGACAATCTTTTGACTGTCGATGCTTTTGACAATTCAGTCGGGGTGACTGGAATCGAACCAGCGACCTCACGCCCCCCAGACGCGCACTCTAACCGGACTGAGCTACACCCCGAATTGCGAGTGCAAAAGTAGTAAGATTATTTGAAATGACAAATAGTTACGTGTTTTTTTTGTGAAAATATTTAAAAAAGATGTTGTATGCTTTATTTTTGTAATGGATGATTGACAGTTTGGTTTGTTTCGTTCTGCAAGGTAAGGTATAGCAGAATTGCAAAATAATAAGACACTGTTGGGCTTTTCTGTACTCAACATTCGGGATGAATGCTAACCCAGTGTGCTGTTCTTTGGGCTGATAGCTGGCTGCTCTTCGCGTCGGCTTGTTACCTTTGAAATAGGTGAAATAATAAAAGCCCCACTTCAGTGAAGCGGGGCTTTTACAGTTATTCGTTAAAGATTACTTTGAGAGTTTCTTTACACCGTTTTGAATATATACTTGGCCTGCGTTTGTTGTTGATACGCGGCGGCCGTTGAGGTCGTACATGTTGCCGTTGTTTGCAACGTTGTTTGTTGCAACACCGTTGATGCTTGTAACCTGAGTGAAGTTGATTTCAACAACGTCGTCCTTTTCGCAAGGAATAGTAGCGATGTTGTTAGCGTCAACTGTTACTGCTACTTCTGAGCCGTTCACCTTGATGCAAGCCTTTTCGATGTCCATCGCACCACGTGTGCAACGTACCTTAAGTTCTGCACCAGCGTTGCTTACGATACGAGCATTCTGGCACTTGCCGTCAACCCAGTTAAAGTCAACTGTGAAGTTACCCATAGCCTTCATACCCTTAACATCACCCTGCTTGTTCCATACCTTGGGAAGTGCGGGGAGAATGTTGATGTAGCCGTGAGCACTCTGGAGGAGCATTTCTGCGATACCTGAGCAAACACCGAAGTTACCATCAATCTGGAAGGGAGCGTGAGAGTCGAAGAGGTTGTAGTAGATACCACCCTGACCCTGGTCTGTGCCGTAAGTTGTAGAGTGCTTAAGGGCATTCTTGATGATGACGTGAGCGTGGTCGCCATCCTGAGCGCGTGCCCAGAGGTTCACCTTCCAACCCATTGACCAACCTGTAGCAGCATCGCCACGGTGCTTGAGAGCGTTAACAGCGGGAACGAAGTATTCGCTTTCGGGAGAAATCTGGTCCATGGGGAAGAGTGCCATCAAGTGAGAGATGTGGCGGTGGCCACGTTCGCCTACGCTATAGGGAGAGTACTTCCATTCGCGGAGGAGCTTTTCGCCCTTCTTCACGCCATTGAATGGGTCGCCCCATCCGCCGTCGTACACTTCTGTGTGGAGACCCTTGTCGGTCTTTTCGAGGTAGAGGTTGAGTTTGTCAATATCAGCAGCAGAGAGACCTGTGTTTTCAACGCCAAGAATTTCGATAGCATCAGCGAGGTTCTGGAAGAGGTAAGAAATCATCTGCTGTGCGTGAGCAGTACCGTCTTCTTTTTCATTGCCGTGCTGTTCAGCACTGAATTCGTCGGGAGCAACGTAAGTGCCATCCTTCACTACGCGGTCCTGAATGAGGCGGTGGAACCAGAATTCAGCGCAGTCCCACATTACGGGGAATGCCTTCTTCAAGAAGTCCTTGTCCTGAGTGTAGCGCCAGTGTGTCCAGAGGTGGCTTGTGTACCAAACGTTGGCAACGAGATAGTTGCTACCCCATGTACTCATACTGTTGTAGAGTGAAGATTCTGTGAGCACGCTCCAGCCATAACCACCATTG
>JAZLDQ010000028.1:0-193623 GCA_045614785.1 Alloprevotella sp. | reverse complement strand
GTAGCCTTCAAGGCGGTTATCTCTAACGGTCTTGTGCTCGACAAGTTCGGTCAGAAGATGTCAAAGCGCCTCGGCAACGGTATCGACCCCTTCGAATGTATCAAGGAATTTGGTTCTGACCCCGTGCGTTGGTACATGATTACCAACTCTGCACCCTGGGACAACCTCAAGTTTGACAAGGATGGTGTGAAGGAAGTGGCACGTAGCTTCTTTGCGAAACTATTCCAAAGCTATTCATTCTTTGCGATGTATGCTAACGTAGATGGCTTTGACGCAACTGCAGAACAAGTACCATTCAATGAGCGCCCCGAAATTGACAAGTGGATTCTCTCTGAACTACAAACGTTAATAAAGAATGTACAAACTGCTTTTGAAGAATATGAGCCCACACGTGCAGGTCGAATGATTGAGTCGTTTGTAGCTGATAATTTATCAAACTGGTACGTACGCCTTAATCGCAAACGATTCTGGGCAGGTGAAATGAGTACGGATAAACTCTCTGCATACCAAACTCTTTTTGAATGCTTGCTCACCACAAGCAAACTCATGGCACCCATAGCTCCTTATTATGCAGATCGACTTTACCGCGACCTTACTGAACAAATTTCCCATAAGGCAGAAAGTGTACACCTTGACAAGTTCCCCATTGCTAATGAAAATCTAATTTGCAAATCACTTGAAACGCAAATGAGTTTAGCACAAAAAATTACCTCAATGGTGCTTTCATTACGCAAAAAGGAACATATTATCGTACGCCAACCCCTTCAATGTATCTCTATACCCATGAATGATGTTACAATGAAGGCAAACGTTGAAGCTGTTAAGCAACTAATTCTCGACGAAGTAAATGTTAAAGAATTAATGTTTGTGGAAGGTGATATGCTCGATAAAAAGGTTAAATGTAACTTCCGAGTAATGGGCAAGAAATTTGGTAAACTCATGAAAGCTGTCGCATCTACATGCGAAACTCTCACGAAGGAACAAATAAGTCAACTCGAACAAGGACAAATAACACTTAACGTTGAAGGTCAAGATGTTGTGATAGAACGATCTGACGTAGAAATCATCTCTGAAGATATGCCTGGTTGGACGGTTATCAATGAAGGTAGTCTTACCGTAGCACTCGACCTCACTATTACTGATGAACTTAAACAGGAAGGTATTGCACGCGAAATCGTAAAACGTATTCAAAATTATCGTAAGGAAAGCGGATTTGAAATTACAGATCGCATTAATGTTATTATAGCTCCTAACGATGAATTACAAAATGCGGTTAGTACTTATAAAAAATACATCTGCACTCAAGTACTTGCTGACGACATTACCTTTGCTGAAAACAATGGGACATTCTTTGACTTTGAAGATTACAATGTAAAAATTGAAATCAACAAATTATAAAGAAATCTTATAAATTACAACTTATTTTGCTATTGGGGAGGTACTATTTTATCAAGTACCTTCCCCTCGGCAAAAAATATTATCTCTTTTAATATATAATCTACCATGGACAAGCCTAGATATTCTGATGAAGAACTTCAAGAATTTCGTGAAATAATCGAAAAAAAAATAGCTCTCGCAAAGCGTGATTACGAAGACATGATGGAAAGCATTAAAAATCCTCATGGAAACGATATTGTTGACACCATGCCAACATATAAAGCTTTGGAAGAAGGAAGTCTTTCGCAATCAAAAGAAGAACTAAGCATGATGGCACAACGTCAGCTAAAATTTATCACCGGCCTTGAAGCTGCGTTAGTACGTATCGAAAATAAGACATATGGTATTTGCCGAGTAACAGGAAAACTCATTCCTAAGGAAAGACTTCGCGCCGTACCACATGCAACACTTTCAATAGAAGCAAAACAACAGCAAAATAATTAAGGTATAAACAACCATGAAGGAATCTATCAACTTTCTTCTTGCATATACCAAATATTAAATCATTTCAAACACGGAATTAGATTTTAGGATGCGCAAAACCACTTTTGAAAAGCATTAGTAGTTAGAAGAAGAGACTACTTACAAATGCATTTCAGTCCTATCAAATAAGCGTCCTATTTCCTAATTCCGTGTTTGTTCGCGAAACCATTTCTCCACATGAAAAGAAGTCATATTCCAATCATTATCATTCCTATTATTGTCATCATTGACCAAATTACAAAATATATTGTAAAAACCAACATGTGCTTATACGAAAAAATCGAAGTAACATCTTGGTTCTACATCTATTTTACGGAGAATAAAGGAATGGCATTTGGTATGAGCTTCATAGGTACCATGTTCTTAGCCTTTTTTCGAATTATAGCTATTACTGGATTTATTTATATACTATACAAAATCATCTTAAACAATAAGTATTCAAAATCTCTTATCTTAGCTATTTCCTCAATTATCGCAGGAGCAATTGGAAACCTCATAGATAATCTATTTTACGGTAAAATTTTCACACAAAGCTTACCTGCGGCATATACAAACAACAAGCCTGCACAATTAGTAGATTTCGGAATGGGATATGCAGAAATGTTTTCTGGCAAAGTTGTTGACATGTTCTACTTCCCCCTATTTACTTGGCCCGATTGGATTCCAATCATAGGGGGCGACATTTTCTTTGGAGCTGTTTTCAACGTGGCAGATGCGGCTATCTCACTTAGTGCTATATTCCTCCTTTTCTTTTACAGCCGAAATTTTTCAAAATCCAGCATTGAATAACAACTATAGTTAGTTCGTAGATTTAGATGCAACAAAAACATACAACCTTCCTTTAATAATGAAGACAATTATAAACATCCTTGTGAGTATAATTTCTATAGCCTTAACTATCGCTTGTGGTGACACCAAACATCCTGAAAAGGTTTTAAGCCACAAACAAATGCAGGATATTCTTTACGATTACCATTTAGCGCAATCATTAGCAAGTCAAAATGGAGATAGTGTAGATTTCAAAATTCGCGTTTATGCACAAGCTGTTTTCAAGAAACACAATACAACAGAAGAGCAATTTGATAATTCTTTACGCTACTACCATCGTCGTGCTGATGAACTTCACAAAATCTATGCACCTATCGTAGAAAGATTAAGCGAAATAGCTGGTACTACATCTGAACCTCTCTACACTTCCGAAGGTGACACTGCCAACATTTGGTCAGCTAAGAATTTTTACTTTCTTCATTCTAACGAGCAACCCTACCTAGCCATCCATTTACCAGCTGACACTATTCTTCAAGAAGGTGACAAACTTGAACTCACCTTTACGCCTAAATGGATATACAAAGATGGCCCACGCCAAGCTACAGCCATTCTCACCGTGGAATACGAAGGAGACACCATATCTTCCGACGTTCACCATCTTTCATCTAGCGGTCCTCAGCAGCTAAATCTACGTATACTTAATCGTAAAATGTTGAGCATCAACTTTTATGTGATGCAAAATTCTCCATGGAGCGATCCCCCAAAGATGCTTGCTCTCACACAATTTTCACTTATTCGCTATCATAATTCCAGTAAAAAGAATATGCTAGAAAAAGAAACGAACTCAGAACCTGCACAAAAAACGTTTCACTTAGGTAAATCATGATACGCCGAATAGCAGTCTCTCGTCTCATACTTCCTGAAAGAGTAATCCTTAAAAATCAAGTTTTAGAATGGAGTTCACCAGATATATTACCCATTTACTATCCTCTTACGTCTGAACTACACTCTACCCCTTGGTATAAAGGCACATACGACTTACTTTCTCAGCAATTTGTATAGTCATTTTAACAAAAATATAAAATTAGTGGGTGTTCCAATATTTAGGAGCACCCACTTTTGCTACCTTTAGTTACAAAAAATATCAAGTTTTATTTGGGGGGATGTAGGATTTCGTTAACTTTGCATTTTAGGAAAAACTATTACATTTTCATTATAATTCAATCATTGTTATGGAAAACAAGGAACTAATCCAAAAATGTGAGCAGATAGCACAGGTGTGGGCTACTTCTCCTTACTTTGACGCTGAAACTCAAGCTGAAGTTAAAGCGATGTTAGAAAGCGAAGACAAAACACCACTTATTGATGCTTTCTATCAGAACTTGGAATTCGGAACAGGTGGTTTGCGTGGCACTATGGGTGTGGGCACAAACCGCATGAACAAGTATATCGTAGGCATGGCCACTCAAGGTTTTGCCAACTACATCAACAAGGCATACCCCGAAGGTGGGCAGAGTGTAGTGGTAGGCCATGATTGCCGCAACAACGGACGTATGTTTGCCGAAAGCGTTGCTGCTATCTTTAGCGCTAATGGCATTAAGGCTTATTTGTTTGAAAGCCTTCGTCCTACACCCGAAATTAGTTTTGCCATCCGCCAATTAGGTGCTGTAGCAGGTGTGAACGTAACTGCTTCACACAACCCCAAGGAATACAACGGCTACAAGGCATATTGGGCAGATGGAGCACAAGTATTGGCACCTCACGACAAGGGTATCATTGACGAAGTCAACAAGGTACAGATTCAGGACGTTAAGTTTGAACCCAATTGGGACTTAATTCAGATTATCGGTGGCGAAATGGACTATGACTATATGACTGCCGTTAAGGAAGCAATGATCGACCAAGAGGTGATTCTTCGTCAAAAGGACCTCAACATCGTGTACAGTGCGATGCACGGTACTGGACGTGTAATCGTACCTTTATGTTTGCGCTCATGGGGGTTCCAAAACATCAACGTGGTGCCCGAACAAATGGTGGTAGATGGCGACTTCCCAACTGTTATCAGCCCTAACCCCGAAAATGCCGAAGCAATGACGCTTGGTATGAACTTGGGAACTAAGTTGAACGCTGACCTCGTGGTAGCAACCGACCCAGATGCCGACCGTTTGGCTATCGTTTGCCGCAATCCTCAAGGCGAATGGCAAATCATCAATGGTAACCAAACGGCTATGATGTTTGTTTACTACATCATCAAGAACAAGATTGCCCTCGGACAATTGAAGCCTACCGACTTCCTCGTGAAGACTATCGTTACAACCGAAGCTATTGCTGAAATGGCTAAGAAGAACAACGTTGAACTCCGTGATTGCTACACCGGCTTTAAGTGGATTGCACGCGAAATTGCGCTCTCTGAAGGCAAGCAAAAGTACATTGGTGGTGGCGAAGAAAGCTTCGGCTTCTTACCCTACGACAAAGTGCGCGATAAGGATGCTCCCGCAAGTATTTGCCTCATTTGCGAAATTGCGGCATGGGCTAAGAATCAAGGCAAGACGCTATACGACCTCCTCATGGACATCTATAAGGAATACGGCTTCAGCTTCGAACACACTATCAATGTAACAAAGCCAGGCAAGTCTGGTGCCGACGAAATCAAGCAGATGATGATTGACTTCCGCGGCGACAAGGCGCCTAAGACAATCGCTGGTAGCCCTGTAGTATTAACTAAGGATTATCAAAGTCTCATTGCAAAGGACAACCTCGGCAATGAAACAAAGCTCGACTTCCCCGCTACAAGCAACGTATTGCAATTTTTCTGCGAAGACGGCACAAAGATTAGCGTGCGTCCTTCAGGCACAGAACCTAAGATTAAGTTCTATTGCGAAATTAAGGACACAATGACTTGCTCTTGCGAGTACTCTGCATTGGTAGAAAAGGCTAAGGCTAAGGTTGAGGATATTAAGAAGTCGCTTGGCCTCTAATTGATATCATTAGATACACCTTAGAAAATAAGAAAGGAGAAAGAAATTGTGAGTTTCGCAACCTATTTCTCCTTTCTTCTTTTTCCATTCTTAGTTCAAATATAATCCTGCCATGCGCTACTTTGCATTTTGTCAAGGCGACATATTACTTACTTCTGATAACCAGATACCTGAGGACTTAGCCGATCTCCTGCCCATTCATCCGTGGACACCCCAAATGGAATTTCACTCTACGTCGTCTTCTGCTCCTGCATGCGTTGCACTAAAGTTAGAGGCTCCCATTTCTAAGACAGGGTACAAAATGACGAACCTTCGCGACTCTTTTGAGATGTTGGATGCCGAAAGTTATGCACTAGCAGGCAAGGCACGCGAATTGCTTTACTGGAACGACATCACTCAGTATTGTGGCATTTGTGGAAGCCCCATGAAACGCCACACGGAAATCTCAAAGCATTGTTCGGGATGTGGCAAGGAAGTATGGCCCAACGTAGCGGTTGCAATTATTGTTGCCGTAACGAGAGGCAAAGAGATTTTGCTCGTGCAAAGCAAAAACTTCCGTGGCGACTACATGGGGCTTGTTGCTGGTTTCGTTGAAACGGGCGAAACTCTTGAAACGTGCGTCGCTCGAGAGGTTAAGGAAGAAACCAACATCAACATTCGCAACATCCAATACGCCGGAAGCCAAGCTTGGCCCTACCCCTACGGATTGATGGTGGGCTTCACCGCTGAACATGATAGCGGCGAACTCCTGATTCAACGCTCCGAATTGAATAAAGGCGGGTGGTATCCTATTGACAACCTACCTGCTATTCCCGGAAAAGTAAGTCTTGCCCGACAACTTATTGACAATATTGTTACAAAATTTGAGGACCGACATTAAGGATTCATCACCTCACGTATGAAATGCCGCATTACGATCGCCCCTCTACGGTAATATGCACATAACACCCTACTTTTTCACTCATGTTTTCACTACTCAAATTCATCTGCCAATCTCCGCATCTCAGGCCTATCAAGGAGGAGTATGCAACATTGCGAAGCTTCATAAGCAGGTGCATCGAGGAAGGTGCGCCCTTATACAATGCGTTTCAACACAACCGCATTAGTATGGCATTGCGTACCATCCAATTGGTACATGACGAAATCGGACTCAAGGGACACGAACTCAAGGCCTACTTGATGCATTGCATCATCGACACGGATAGCCAATGCGAAGCCGCAAAGGAACTCTATGGAGCTGAAATTGGCGAGATTTTAGACCGTTTCAGCAATGTCTCTTCCTTACTCCTGAGAAGCGACAAATTTAAGGAAGAAAATTTCCGCAACCTCTTCGTACACCAAGCGAGCGACATGCGCATCGTGCTGATTCTTATCGCCGAAAGCGTAGTGCTCATGCGCCATGCAAAGGGAGCCGACAACCTCGATGCTCAACTTACCCTATCGCGCGAAGCCGCCTACCTCTATGCACCTTTAGCCCACAAACTCGGACTTTATCAGCTCAAGCGCGAGCTCGAAGACCTTTCGCTAAAGTACATGGAGCACGATGCTTACTATCACATCAAGGACTGCTTGAATGCCACGAAGGAGAGTCGCGACGCATACATCGAGGAATTTATCACGCCGATTCGGCAATTACTCGACGAAGAAGGGCTTAAATATCACATCAAGGGGCGCACAAAGTCTATACACTCCATTTGGCAAAAGATGAAGAAGCAACAATGTGGTTTCCACGGAGTTTACGACCTCTTTGCCATCCGTATCATTCTTGATGCTCCCTTTGAAAAGGAAAAAGAGCAGTGCTGGAAGGTGTTTTCGCTCGTCACGGCCAAGTACGAAAGCAGCCTTAAGCGACTACGCGACTGGCTCACCGTGCCCAAAAGCAATGGCTACGAAAGCCTTCACATCACCGTGCGCGGACCTCAAGACAAGTGGGTAGAAGTGCAGATTCGCACAGAGCGCATGGACGAAATTGCCGAACACGGACTTGCCGCACACTGGCGTTACAAGGGTGTGAAGGCATCGGGTGGCGGCATGGAGTCGTGGTTGGCAAACATCCGCACCGCACTCGAAACGGGCAACGACAAAATGCTTACGGACAATCTCGCCGTGAGTGGCAAGCAGGATGTCTATGTATTCTCGCCAAAGGGCGACCTATATAAATTAGGCCCCGGAGCCACGGTGATCGACTTCGCCTACCACATTCACTCGCGAGTGGGCGATCATTGCGTGGGCGGACGCATCGACGGAAAGGCCGTGCCCATTCGCCAACAGCTCGAGAGTGGAACCACTGTGGAGGTGTTCACTCAAACAACACAAACCCCAAAGCTGGAGTGGCTCACCTTCGCTATGACCTCGCATGCACGCGCTAAAATCAAGGCCAGCGTGCGCGACCTTCAAGCCAAAGAAGCCATCATGGCACGCGAACTACTGGAGCGTAAACTCAAAAATAAAAAGCTTGATTGGGACGAAACGGTCATCAACATCCTAATCAAGAAACTCGGATTCAAAGAGGCGAGCGATTTCTATAAGTCACTCACTGACGGCCGAAGCGACGCAACCGAAGTCATTGAGCGCTACGTGGAAATAGCAAAGCGCGAAGCTGGCCAACTCGAGCGTACCACCCCACTACGCCGTGCTGAGGAATTCAACCTCGTTCAAGAGGGCGAAAACAAGCGTTCCGATGCCGATAGCGATGAGCTTGTTATCGACCAAAACCTCAAAGGTATCGACTTCCAAATGGCACGATGCTGCTCTCCCGTCTATGGCGACGACGTTTTCGGGTTTGTCAATTCGGGAGGAGGCATAAAGATTCACCGCACAAATTGCCCCAATGCTAGCGCCTTAAAGGAGAGATTCCCCTACCGCATCGTACGCGCAAGATGGGCAGGAAAGGGCGGAAGTACCTACCCCATCACGCTACATGTCATTGGGCACGACGACCTCGGTATCGTAAACAACATCACGAGCATCATCTCAAAGGAACAACAAATCATGCTACGCTCCATCAGCATCAACTCCACCGACGACGGCCTCTTTTCGGGCATACTCACCGTCATGGTCAAAGACACCTCCATGCTCACCCAACTTATTAAAAAGCTACGCACCGTTAAGGGCGTCAAAGCGGTGAGCAGAAGTTAGTTATAACTGTGAGTATCATCGCGTTACGTTAGCGTTACGAAGGTCAGAAAATAAAAGAAACATCTAAATAATCAAGAGAGCAGTCGCCATCGTGTAGCGTCCTGCTCTCTGTTTTTTTGTATTTATCTTATGTCCAAAAGTAAGCATCTAGTATAAGGAAAAGCTCCCTCGCCCACAGCTAAATCGCAAAAATTCTCAACCCCTGAAAATCGCTTCGTACCTTTGTAAACGTAAACAAACCACCCGTCCGACCTCCTCGCAACGACTTCCGACTTCTTCGCAACGACCTCCGACTTCCTACTTCCTACCTCTTTCCTCCTATCTCTTACTTCCTACCTCTTCCTCCTACCTCACCATATCCTCACAAACAATCCAAATTACTAACCCTCAAAACTTAACACAGTTTATGCTCATTGCCAGAAAAAAGAAGAACCTACACATAACGCACAAGCTCTGAAGCTTTATCGATAAGCCCTAACGAGGGATAAGCTTGCAACTCTGCCTCGGGGCGAAATCCCCAAGTAACACCTACGGCATCGACGCCTGCATTCATGGCTGTTTGCATATCTACTCCTGAATCGCCTACGTAGAGCACGTCTTCTTCGTTCACTCCTACTGACTTAATTATTTCGAAAACTACGGCTGGATGAGGCTTTATGGGCACCTCATCGCGCTGACCGAAGACTTTTACAAACGTTATCTCCGGAAAATAGTGAGCCACTAACTTTTCGGTGGCAGCTTGATACTTGTTTGAAGCTACGGCAAGCTTTATGCCTTTGGATTGCAATGTTGCAAGCAACTCTACCACTCCTTCGTAGGGTGCGCTAAAGTCAGCATTGTGCTCATCGTAATAGGGAATGAATACGCTCCTCATGCGCATTATGTTATCGTGCGACTTCTCGCCTTCGGGCAATGAGCGTTCGAGCAATTTGTTAATACCATTGCCTACAAAAGAGCGGATAGTTGTGGCATCGTGAGTAGGATAGCCTAGTGCCTGTAGAGCGTAGTTGGCACTGAAAGCTAGGTCGTCGATCGTGTTGAGCAACGTTCCGTCAAGGTCGAATATAACAAGAGATTTCATATCTTTTGAGCTTAATACTTATCAAGGTTAAGATGTTTACAAAAAACAAAAATAATAATTTTATACCACTCCTCGCCTATGAATATTTAGGTTTTCAAAATAAAAAACGACAAACGACTGGATTTCCATTTCGTCCTTGAAGGTTAAAATGAATACCCAGTCGTTTTTTTAGAATTCTTTTGGTTAGAGTTTAAAACAGCAATGTCTGCAAATAATATACAACAAGCCCTGCGAGGTAACCAAGAAAAGCGACGCCTGTAATCTTACGAAGATACCAACCAAAGCTAATGAGCTCAAGGCCCATAACAACAACACCTGCAGCACTACCAATAATCAACATCGAACCACCTACCCCTGCACAATAAGCAAGGAGCTGCCAGAAGATGCCGTCGCATGCGAAATCACCACCCATTGAGGGGTCGTACATACCCATACAACCTGCAACGAGGGGCACATTATCGACAACGCTAGATGCTACACCAATGATACCCGTAATGAGGTATTGATTGCCCGATGCAGCAGTGTTGAGCCATGTACCGAAAGATGAAAGAGCACCAATCTCCTGCAATGTAGCAACGGTCATCAAAATACCAAGGAAGAAGAGAATCGTTGTCATGTCAATGCGAGAAAGGATGCTTGCGACACGTTGCTTAGAAGAAATGTGCTTGTTGTGACCACGGCGGAAGAAGATTTCCGTAACTGTCCATAACACAGAGAGCGCCAAGAGTGCACCCATATAAGGAGGCAACCCAGTGAGCATCTTAAACACAGGTACAAAAACCAATCCACTTAAGCCGATAACGAAGACAGCTGTGCGCTCCTTGTCTGAAAAGTTTTGAGTTGAATCAGCAGTTGGCTGAGCATTGTCGGCTGAAGCCATTTGTAATTCACCCTTCAAAGAATATTGCAAGATGAACGTTGGCACGATAATGCTGACAATACTTGGGATAAAGAGGCTGAGCAAAATGCCTTCAGTAGAAACAAGATTGCGAATCCAAAGCATAATGGTTGTAACGTCACCAATTGGCGAGAATGCACCACCTGCATTTGCAGCAAGGATAATGAGAGAAGCATAAATCATTCGTTCCTTTGTGTCGCTCACTAGCTTTCGCAACACCATGACCATCACGATGCTTGTAGTGAGGTTGTCTAACAATGCTGAAAGGAAGAATGTGATAATCGCTACACGCCACAACAACTTGCGCTTGCTGGAAGTAATCAACTTATTGTGCACAAAGTTGAAACCGCCATTAGCATCAATGATTTCAACAATAGTCATAGCTGCCATCAAGAAGAAGAGGATTTCGCAAGCCTCGCTCAAATGATGAAGCAAGCTGGAATGTGCCGCGTCGGAGGGGTTAACATCACCAGTGACAAAATTATCTACACCGAGAAAATAACATGTCCAACAAGCCACACACATGAACAAAGCAATGGGCGCCTTATTTACTTTCAAATTGTGTTCGAACACAATGCAGAGGTATCCTACGATGAAGATACTGATAATTATAGTTGTAAACATAGAATTTTATTGAGTTATTTGGTTTAGAGTTTTATATGTTTAAGCAAGTCCTCTACTTCTGACACATTCAAAGTACGTACGGAAGATTGAGCTACGTACATTAAATCTTGATACTGATACACCTGAACTGCAGCAAAAGTATTGTCGGATGCTTTGAGAATATCAAGTCGAACGTTGCCTATTTCCTTTGAAGTAATCAACGACTTTGCGTTTAAGCGTCCTGACTCACAAAGCTCCTTTAAAACAGGAAGATGTTCTGCATCAAAATGTAAGGATGTATGTTCTATTTTCGACTCTGTCGGCAGAAAATACAATGCTCTCGCTTTCGTAAAATACAACACTATAGCAAGTATTGCAGAAGCAACTCCAGCTCCGAGCAGTGCGACAGGCAATTCTTTTTGAGCAGATTGTAAGTCGAGCGAATAGAGGATAAGGGCAACTCCAACGAAGAGTAAAATTGCAGCAATCACAACAATCTTTATATCCAAGCGAATGCCCAAATGTGGATGTACAAATTCTTTAATTGTATTCATTGATTTAGTAATGTTTAAGTTCATAAAAATGATAATCTCTGCGAGCACAAAGTTTTTATCATCATGTTTCGAATAAAAGTAAGTACACGCAAACTTGTCCGCAAAAGAAAACCTCCTGCGGAAAACTTATGAAAACATTACTAAAAAGCTAACGGATAATCTCCCTCAATGCATAGACATAGAACAGCTTAGAGGTCGTGCAATAGAAGGGAGCAGACGCTGGAAAAATGCGCCAAGACGAATGATTAGAAAAGGAAGTAAAATGACGTAATCTGCGCCCTAAAGATGTAGAAAAAGAAGAAGAAGGACGAAAAGAATACGTACGTACTGTGCGCTCAGAAATTTGCTGAGGAACGCTCAGCTGAATCCCCACCTGCGCTGCATAAGCATCACTTCCTTTTGAGATGCTTATTGCCTCAGTATGATTAGATGATTGTACATAATCAGCAACGAAATCATCACAACACGTAGCTGCGTAGCAAGTAGGGCTACTGAGCACTAAACTCAATAGCCCTATAAGCAATAATATGTACAAATTCTTTTTCAAAACAATTGTGATTAATGACGATTCAAAAAGCTATTGGAGCTTATTTCGCATAGCTCACCGAACGCGTTTCGCGAATCACCGTAATCTTAACCTGGCCTGGATAAGTCATTTCATCCTGAATGCGCTTTGCGATATCAGCAGAAAGTACTTCAATTTCCTTATCGTCAATCTTGTCAGCACCTACAATTACGCGCAATTCACGACCAGCTTGAATGGCATATGTCTTAACCACACCAGGATATGACATCGCTATGTTTTCAAGGTCATTGAGTCGCTTGATATAAGCTTCGACAATTTCACGACGTGCACCAGGACGTGCACCGCTGATGGCATCACAAACCTGTACGATGGGTGCTATCAAGCTTGTCATTTCCGACTCGTCATGGTGTGCACCGATAGCATTGCATATTTCAGCCTTTTCTTTATACTTTTCAGCCAATTTGGCACCATAAAGTGCGTGTGGCAATTCACTTTCCTCATCGGGCACCTTACCTATGTCATGGAGCAAACCTGCACGCTTAGCTTTCTTAGGATTAAGCCCCAACTCTGCTGCCATCACGGAGCAAAGATTGGCTGTTTCACGAGCGTGCTGAAGGAGGTTTTGACCATAAGAAGAGCGATACTTCATCTTACCTACGATACGAATAAGCTCTGGGTGCAAACCATGGATACCGAGGTCAATAGCCGTACGCTTACCTGTTTCGATGATTTCTTCTTCAACCTGCTTCTTCACCTTCTGCACCACTTCTTCGATGCGAGCAGGGTGAATACGTCCGTCCGAAATCAACTGATGAAGCGCAAGGCGGCAGATTTCTCGACGCACGGGGTCGAACGCTGAAATTACGATAGCTTCGGGAGTGTCGTCAACAACGATTTCAACACCAGCGGCAGCTTCGAGCGCACGAATATTGCGACCTTCGCGACCGATAATGCGCCCCTTAACTTCGTCGTTATCAATATGGAAAACGGTTACGCTGTTTTCAATTGCCGTTTCTGTAGCTGTGCGCTGAATTGTCTGAATGACAATCTTTTTAGCTTCTTTTGAAGCTGTAAGCTTGGCTTCATCAACGATTTCATTGATATAAGCCTGCGCATTACTACGCGCTTCGTCCTTCATCGATTCGATAAGGCGCTCTTTTGCTTCTTCGGCTGTAAATCCAGCAAGTTCTTCGAGCTTTTCGCGCTCTTGGAGCTGAAGTTTTTCGAGTTCTTCTTCACGCTTCTGCACTACCTGCAACTGAGTGTTAAGCTTATTTTGACCGTTTTCTAACTCTTGCTTACGACGATTTAATTCATCTTGTCGCTGGTTGAGGCTAATCTCACGTTGCTTGAGTTTGTTTTCAACTTGTGCAATCTTCTGATTGCGTTGTTGGACTTCTTTTTCGAGCTCTGACTTTTTGTTCAAAAACTTTTCCTTAACCTCAAGGAGTTTCTTTTCTTTAATTACTTCGGCTTCTTTTTCGGCATCGGCTAGTGCTCGTTGATACTTGCTTTTGAGCACATAGCGATAGAAGGAATATCCCACTATGCAACCGACAAGGAGTCCGCCAACTGTGAACAATATGTTTCCTAACATCTTGATTAAATTAGAATTAAGAGAAATAGCTAATATTCAACTTTAACTAACATCTCATGTTTATACTTATAAAAATTCTTCAAAGTTATTTTTGATAGGAAGGTGATGTAGAAAAAAACGACACCAACAACCCATCCTTTTCCACTCAAATAGAAAACATTTTAAGCGGTAAAACGATGAGTAGCTGGTGCTAACGATGTGTAATGAAAAAAACGATTCTTCAAAGTGTTACTTACGCAAGAACAGACGAAAGCTTACAACTTTATTCTTTTAACAACAATCCTCGGAAGAACTGATTACTTGATGGTCAACACTTCTTCAACCTCCTTCGTCAACTGCTCAATCGACGCACTGTAAGGGGCTGTATCAATGTTATTCTCCATTTGGAGCACTTTTACAGCAAAGTCAAGAAGGGCTATCGACATGTATTTCACGTCTCCTTGATTAGGGTATGCCGTTTTATATTTATTCAATCGTTCGTTAATCAACAATGCGGCCTTACGAAAGATTTCCTCTTGGTCACGCTTTACGGTGATCTGCTGTAGATTCTTACCGATAAGGAGCTGAATAACTAATTTTTCGTTTACTTCCATACGCGCTGCTTTCCTGAATTTTAAATCTTTAGAACATCACCCTTTACTTACAAAAGGATAAAATTCAACATAATTTTTTATACATTTATCAGCGCGATACACTTGTCAACGTCGCGCACCAACTTTGCCAAACGTTGCTTGGCATTCTTAAGCTCGTCGTCTGAGATTTCTATCATCTTAGCGAGCTTCAGATTGGCGTAATTTTTCTTATGGAGTTCGATTTCGGCTTTTGCCTCTGCCAATTGACGGTCGCGTTCGTCAACCATGGCATACAACTCAGCATTTTCAGCCAAGAGTGAACGATGGGCAAGAATCAGTTGTCTAATTCTTGTTTCAAACGTATGTAAAGCCTTTTCTTCCTCCTTTGTCATAAGTACCTACCTAAAAATAGTAAATTCTTGCGCTCTGAAAGCTATGAAACAGAGCGTCGTAACCTTTAACTATTCAAAATAGTTTTACAAAGCATTCGCAAAGTTACACAAAATTGCTCACTCAGCAAAACAATTTTCGACACATTTTTGTCGATTATTCGTTATTCTTTGGTGTTGGTTCTTTCTTTGCCAATGCCAAAATGTTGTACACATACTCCGTGAGCCAAGCTTCAGAGTAACCCAACGCATTGTGATATTTACGCACCGAGAAGCACGCACGCATCACAGCCTCGTCCTTCCAATTGTTCTTATTAAGCACATCGTGGATGGTCTTTTCGGTCATTCGGTGGAAGGCTTCCTTAAAGATTCCTGGCAGGCGAAACTTCCACTTCATCAAATTGCCCATCAACATCATCACGTCTTGCGTATAGGCTTGTAGCTGGCTTAGATAAGATTGTACATCGTTCATTGTTCGACACTTTTTCTTAAGGCTAGCATCGATCTCCTTGAAAAAATCGTCGGAAAGTCCGTAGATTTCCTGCAACATCTTCTTGCAACGATTCTTTTCGCCAACGCCCAACTTGTTATTAACTGTTGGCACCTTAAGCGTCTGCTTAAACGTGCGCAAATTGGGTAAAAGTGCTAAATTTGAAATGCCTAATTGTGCAGCCATTACTGCTTGGTAATACACCTGAACGAGCGACATAAAGTCCTCCATTCCTCCTACGCGCCAACCTTCTTCGGCTACTGTTGGTTTCTTCTTAAAAATATCAAAGATTCCCATTTATTTCCAATTATGATTTAATAAAAAAGTGGTGCGAAAGCCGTAGTTTCTTGACACTGCCTCGCAAAAATTTTGACAAAAGTAATACTTGCTTGGCGAATGACAAAATTTAAAACTATAAAAACGTCAAATCAACACAACAAAAACATCTACTTTTGCTTAGTTATTCTTAAAAAAATAAGTAATTTCGCAAAATAGTTTTAATTCAGCCAGTTCAAAATTACCAACCGTTAATCGTTCGGTCGTTAACCTCATACTCCTAAAACAGCTTCGCAACAATGTGTAATTTCCTTTCCCCTAAACGCTCTCCACTACTCCATTTAGAAGAAGTGATTGATGTCCTACGCGAAAGTGGCAAGGAGGGGCTCACCTTTCAAGCACTGAGCCTCAATCTCTACAACCGACATGCCGATTTCTTCGGTGAAATTAGCACATTGCGCACTCTTCGAAGCTCACTTAGGAAATTACTAAAAGCCAACGTTAAATACTTCTCACTCTCCGAAGAGGGATGCTACAAACTATTTCACTCCATCCCGCAACAGCTATTTATCAACTTCGACGCTTACGAAGAAGCCTGCGACACCAGCATATTCGATTCGCCTGAAACACAAACGCTGCTTGACGAAGGACTCCAACAACTCGAATTGGACTTCACTCTCTACGACCCCCCCCCCGAAGAGCCCTCCTCCCACATCAGCATTGCAGCCGAAGACAGCATCACTTATGAAGGTAGCGACCAACAATTACTACTTAACTTTTTTGATTAACAACAAAGACTTAAACAATTAAAAATCAACGATTAAAGATTAACAACATCCGCCACAACGCTCATCGCAAAATCGTTCACACACGCCTTCCCATATATGCCACAAAAAGCATCCTCACCCACCACACAAGCTAACAACAAACGCATCGCCAAGAATACGCTGCTCCTCTACATCCGAATGCTCTTCATCATGGGTGTTTTGCTCTACACCTCGCGAGTTGTGCTTCAAACGCTTGGGGTGGAGGACTTCGGCACGTATGGTGTTGTGGGTAGCATCATTACGATGTTCACGTTTATCAATGCAGCCATGGTGACAGCCACTCAACGCTACATCACCTTTGAGCTCGGGCGAAGCGCTACCACGGCCGACCACCAACTTTCAAGCGTATTCAGCAGCTCTCTTCAGATACATGCCATCATCTCGTGCATCATCATCCTGCTGGGCGAAACCCTTGGCCTTTGGTTCCTCTACAACAAGCTCATCATCCCCGAAGCCCGCCTCGATGCCGCCTTTTGGGTGTATCAATGCTCCATCATGACCTGCGTCGCCACGATCATGGTGGTACCCTACAAAGCCTGCATCATCGCCCACGAGGAGATGTCGGCTTTTGCTTACATCTCTGTCGTTGAAGTTGCGCTCAAGCTTGCCATTGTTTACCTGCTCACTATCCTCCCCTCCGACAAGCTCACCACCTATGCCGTCCTGATGCTTGCCATACAAATCATCACCTGTATGGCATACATGCTCTATTGCAAAAGGCATTATGCGGCAACCACCTATCGCCATGCCATCAACCGTCCCCTTCTTTGCGAGATGGCAAGCTTTGCTGGTTGGAGTTTCTGGGGAAACCTCGCATACGTGCTCAACACGCAGGGCATCAACATGCTGCTCAATACGTTTTTTGGCATCGTGGTCAATGCGGCTCGCGAATTTGCCGTGCAGATTCAGACGGCCGTAAGCCAATTTGTCGGCAATTTCCAAATGGCGCTCAACCCGCAAATCACCAAAACCTATGCCGCAGGAGAGCTACATGAGATGCACACACTCATCCACCGTAGCTCGCGCTTTTCCTTCTTCCTGCTCTACTTTTTGGCGCTCCCCGTCATTATCGAAGCCCCCTACCTGCTCTCGCTTTGGCTCGACACCGTTCCGCCCCACACAGCCATCTTCACTCGCCTTCTGCTCGTCTGCTCGCTCATTTCCGCTACGGCAGGCTCGTGCGTTGTGGCCAACCAAGCCACGGGCAAGGTGAAGCGATATCAAGCCATCGTAGGCGGTATTCTGTTGCTATCGCTCCCCATTTCCTACGCCACGCTCAGCTTAGGGGCTCCAGCTCATGCCGTCTTCATCGTAGCTATTGGCATCGAGCTGATTGCACAAACTGCACGCCTGCTCCTTCTGCGCCCACTCATCGCTCTCAGCTTGCGTGAGTTCGCAAAAGGGGTTTACACACCCATCCTTGCCGTCATGCTCACCTCGCTCCCCCTCCCCCTCATAGCCAGCGCTTCGTTGCCTCAGGGCTTTGCGCGCCTCGTCGTTGTGTGCGCTTGCTCCATCCTAGCCACAAGCCTCTTCACCTTCGCTTTAGGCCTCACGAAGAACGAACGCAGCTTTATTATTGACAAAATTAAGAATCGAATTAGAATCAACGGTTAGAGCTTAATCAACACTAATCGTTCATCTCTCATCGCTCATCGAAAAATGAACATAGGTATCCTCACCCATCACCTCGGCATCAACTACGGAGGCATCCTCCAATGCTACGCACTCAGCGCCACTCTCCAGCGCATGGGGCACACCCCCGTCGTCATCCAACGAGAACCTAATAGCAACTGGAAGACTCCTTTGCGCCTCCTGCTCCAACACTTCGGTCTGCTCCGCTACCTTGAGCGCACTGACCGAGCTGACGGTAGCCGCCTACGCCCCTTCATCCGCCAACACATTTGCCTCACTCCGCCCATACGCTCACGTGCGAAGATGCTCAGCGTTTCTGCCGACCACGAGCTAAAGGCCGTCATCGTCGGTAGCGACCAAGTGTGGCGCAAGGAGTTTGTCGACCGTTGGCGCTTTGAGTACTACCTTGACTTCGTACCCACGGGCGTTAAGCGCTTGTCGTACGCCGCCTCTATAGGCGTTGACACGTGGGACTATTCGCCCACCGACTCTGCTCAAATTGCCAGCCACCTTCGTCAGTTTACAGCCCTCTCCGTCAGAGAAAGCCAAGCAGCTCACCTGCTCCAAACTGAGCTGGACATTAAGGCTTGCGTCATGCCCGACCCCACCCTCCTGCTCAGCGCCGACGACTATCGAGCGCTCATGACCAACGCCTCCATACCGAGCCAGCCCTACGTCTTTGCTTATTGGCTAAACCCCGACAAATCGGCTCTTGAAGAACTTCTACGCCCTTATCGCGAAGCAGGTAAGCACATTGTCATCGTCAGCCTCCACCAAACGAGTGCCCTGCCCAGCGTTGAAGAATGGCTCGCCCTCGTGGCACATGCCGATGCCGTCATCACCGACTCCTTCCACGGCATCGTCTTCTCCTTCATCTTCGAGCGACCCTTGCGCCTGCATTGCAACGCGGCAGGTGGTTTTAGCCGCATCAGTTCCCTGCTCACGATGCTGGGTTGCCCCGAACTTGCCGACACCCCCAATGCACCCATCGACCGCCAGCTCGTCAGCCGCAACATTCAGGAGTGGCAAGTACGTGCACACACCTTCCTACATGCTGGGCTCAATGCTCACAACTCCTAGCAACATAAAACCCTCTCCAACCATACTGAAAAAAGCCCCGACTCCGCATCCAAAATGTGCGAATCGGGGCTAATTTGTTTGGCAAATAGCACGAAAAAGGGGATTCTTCTACTCCATGGATTCCTTCATTTGTCTCCATTTGGGGGGTAATGATAGTAATTTATTTTAACTGATTACTGAGTACCTGAGTGCCATATTCGTAAGATTTTGATAACATTTTGAGTGCAGACACACACTCAATGACAATGCTACAAATGTATTGTTACACTTAAAACAAACACATTCAAATATCTGAAAATCAACAATATAATAATCTACATCTGAAACCTCAATTTCACTTTGAATGCGTAAAGCAGCACTCAGGTACTCAGTACTCAGTAAAATTAAATTGACTTAAAAATGCAGATTATGACAAAAGAAAAAATTATTATATATATTATATATATAATAAAATTATTTATGGATTGACACGGCAGGATTGAAAGGCAAAAAAATTTTACTGAGTACTGAGTACCTGAGTGCTGGTAAGGGGGATGAAGATGAAGAATGAAGGGGATGAAGAGCGTGAGAGAGAGGAGTGATGTTCCTAAAATGGGTGTCGTAAAATAAACTGTGTCACGCAATATTTTTCAGTTTAAAACTCATCGGTCGGGGAGCGCCCAGCTGCAAGGGGCGGGACCACCCGTCCCGACGAGCGACAAAATTATAACAATTTGAATCTATCTCCAAATTTTATGGCCAATTGTTGTGACATGGTTGCCCAATTCGCCAATGGCATTGTCCACTTCTTGCAAATATTATTTCTCACTAATTCTCACTAATTCTCACATCGCCATCAGCATGTTGTATCTTTGCAACGTAAACAAAGCTCTCCCCCAACCTCCTAGCAACGACCTCCGAACTCCTTTCTCCGACCTCCTACCTCCGACTTCCTACCTCTTATCTCCTTCTTCCTCACTATATCCTCAAAAAATCCAATCATCAACCTTCCTCAAAAAAACTAACACACCATGAAAGTAACTAACAAAAATCCCATTTAGGACGGAAAACGTCCAGTTCATCATCAGCATGTTGACGTCTATCGCTACTACCTTTGGTTTACAATCGCGCTTGTTGGAGCAACTCTGAAAAAGAACTACAAATAAAGAGAGAATGCACCAACAAATACTAAAAATCGGCACATTCTCTTTTATGGATTCTACAAAAAACTCTGACTCACGAAGCACCTTAGTCGGCACTACCACCCTGCATGGCTGCATCACGGATTTGCCCGAGCGTTTGGAAGTCTTTCTTACGAAGCTTGAAGGAGTTCGTCAGATACTTGTCGCGCACTATCTGATTTTCGGCCAACTCCTCAGGAGTGCCCTGAAAGAGGATGCGCCCTTCGAAAAGCAAATAAGCGCGGTCGGTAATACAAAGCGTTTCCTCCACATTGTGGTCAGTGATAAGGATGCCGATGTTGCGATCCTTGAGCTTCCATACGATAAACTGGATGTCCTCAACGGCAATGGGGTCAACACCTGCAAAGGGCTCATCGAGCATGATGAACTTAGGGTCAATGGCAAGGCATCGTGCGATTTCGCAACGACGACGTTCACCCCCTGAGAGCTGGTCGCCATAGTTCTTGCGCACCTTCTGAAGGCGAAACTCTGCAATGAGACTTTCAAGCTTTTCGCGTTGATATTCTTTGGGCTTGCCAGTCATCTCGAGCACAGAAGAGATATTATCCTCCACAGAGAGCTTGCGAAACACTGAGGCTTCCTGAGCAAGATAACCAATGCCCGACTGAGCTCGGCGATACACGGGGTACTTCGTGATTTCTTCGTCGCCAAGGAATATTCGCCCTCCGTTAGGCACTACTAAGCCCGTGGTCATATAGAACGAAGTAGTTTTCCCAGCTCCATTAGGGCCGAGCAAGCCTACAATTTCGCCTTGCTTCACGTCGAAGGACACACCGTTGACAACAGTGCGCTTACCATACTGCTTCACGAGGTTTTCGGTGCGCAACACGAGCGGTTCGAGAACTTGTATTTCAGGAGATGGGGCTGTAAATGCTACCATGGACAGATTTTGTTTGCGTTATAAATTCTTATTTCTGAATGTTCGTAATAAAAAGATTTAGAACCAACCTTAACACACTACATTCAAATCTTTGCAAATTTACAACAATAAAATGAGAAAGAGTAAGTATAAACGAAAAAAGAGAAAGGAGAAAGGCTATGCGCAAGCTGCCGCACGACTCTATTCTCCGTTCTCCTTAATGATTCACCTATTTTTCAGAAAAAGCACTTACACCTCTGCATCTGCATAAAGGAAACGCTTGATTGAGCGCTTAGGTGTCTTTTCGAACTCTTCGTTGTAGATGCGGAAGCCTGAAATCTGCTCGTAAGCCGCCACCATGGCATTGAGGTCCTTGCGGTTTTGCTCCATAGCTTGCTTGATGCCTTCTTCGTCGAGTCCTGCCTTTGAGGCTTCGTCGAAGTCGGGATAGATGAGCGCATAGAGCTTTTCGCCCTTTTGGATGACGATGCTTTCTGCTACATAGGGGAGTGTGTTGAGCTTATCTTCGATTTCTTCGGGGTAAATATTCTGTCCGCTTGCTCCGAGAAGCATGTTCTTTGAGCGTCCGCGAATGTAGAGGAATCCGTCTTCATCCATTAAGCCGAGGTCGCCTGTGTGATACCAGCCGTCAACAAGAGTTGTAGCTGTAGCTTCGGGATTCTTGTAGTAACCCTGCATCACATTTGTACCCTTAACGAGGATTTCGCCTACGACTTCTTGAGGATTGGGACTGTCGATGCGGATTTCCATACGGGGTGCGGCTGTACCGCATGATGTAGCACGATGGTCCTTCCAGTCGGCATACGAAATGATGGGGGCACATTCTGTAGCGCCGTATCCAACAGTGATGGGGAAACCAATCTTCTGGAGGAACTGTTCGACTTCGCTATTGAAGGCTGCACCGCCCACGATAACTTCGTAGATATTTCCACCAAAAGCGTCGATGAGCTGCTGGCGAACTTTTGAGAGGATGCGGTCAGACACCACGGGAAGTGCGAGCAACAACTTCATGCTGGGCGTAGAGAGCTTAGGAAGCACATTCTTCTTGATAATCTTTTCGATAATCAAAGGCACAGAGATTACGATGGCTGGCTTGATTTCGCCAAACGCCTTGAAGATAATCTTTGGCGAAGGGATACGAGTGAGGAAGAAGATGTGGCAACCGTTGATAAACTCGAAGAGGAATTCGAAAGCCATACCATACATGTGTGCCATGGGGAGCATGGAGATAATGTTGTCGCCCTTCTTAAGGATATGACCTAATTTTTCGTTACCAAACTCTACGTTCGACCATAGCGCACGATAAGGAAGGAGCACACCCTTTGAGTTGCTTGTCGTACCCGATGTATAGTTGATGAGCGCAAGTTCCTCTGCTTCTGCCACGTGATAGTTGACGTGCTCAGGACGGAAGTACTTTGGATACTTTTCGCCAAAGAAGCGGTTAAGGTTCTCACGCGCTTCTGTAAGGCGCTCAGAACGACTCACACAAAGCGAGAAGTCGGGGATATAGACAATACCCTCAAGATGGGGCATTTCGTCGGCATTAAGTTCTTCCCAAGCAACGTCACCTACGAAAAGCAGACGAGCATCAGAGTGATTTACAATATCGTGAACCTGCTGAGGTTTGAATTCATGAAGAATAGGCACTGCTACGGCACCATAAGTAAGCGTTGCGAGGAAAGCCACTGCCCAATGAGCACTATTTCGCCCACAAAGCGCAATCTTATCGCCTTTTACAACACCGGCATTTTCAAAAAGGATGTGAAGTTTTTCAATCTTGCGCGCAACGTCGTTGTACTGCAATGTCTTACCTTCATAGTCAGTAAGAGCGTCAAGATTCCAATGCTTTTTAATACTCTCTGCTAAAAGCGAGTTAAAGTCTTTGTATTCCATTTCGTAATAATAATTGTAATAAGACCCTGCGCATCGCTAAAACACGAAAATCGCACAAATCTCAAAATTTTGTGCAAAAATAGTATTAATTATTGGATGAAGCAGTAGGTTTGCATCAAAAAATTACACATTTGAGCACAAAATGTGTAATTTTGCGCTTAAAATCAGCAAAATTGATATGAAATTGATACGTTTACACACATTTAGATGGAAGAAATGTAATAAAAAATACAATTCATTGCTCTTACTCGCTCTGACGATAATTGTATTGGGAGTCATTCTTATAAGTTATATGTGCACAGCTCCCGTGATGAGTGGCAAAAGCCGTCAATACTTATATATTGACGACAACGACAATCTCGACTCATTATATTATAAGACACAAGCAACTACAAGCACTCGCCCCTTTATGCTATACGCTTTGACGCAATACACCAAGTTCACATTAAAACCTGGTAAATACGTAATAGATCCCAACACCAATGCCGTAGAACTATTTCGCCGACTCAGAAATGGCCAACAGATACCCATAAAGCTCCTTATCCCCTCCGTATGGACAATAGAGAAAATGGCAGGACGCATAGCCAACCAATTAATGATGGACTCCACCACCCTCGTGGCATATCTCAACGATAGCAGCACTCTCGCCGACATCGGATTTACAAAAGAAACGCTACCCGCTCTGTTCGTCCCCAACACCTACGAAGTGTGGTGGAACAGCTCGCCTCAGAGCTTAGTAAAACGCATGAAGCGCGAGCACACAAAGTTTTGGAATGACAAACGATTGACCAAAGCTCAAGCGCTAGGAATGACACCTAACGAAGTAAGCACACTTGCCTCCATCGTAGCACGCGAAACGAACAATGCCTTCGAGATGCCCGTGATAGCACGACTTTATTACAACCGCATGCAGAAGAAAATACCCTTGCAAGCATGCCCCACGGTGATCTTTGCACGTAAGGACTTTTCCATCACACGCCTAACCAACCCGATGGACCCCGACTCCCCCTACAACACATACCGCTACGCAGGACTCCCACCAGGACCTATCTTCATAGCTCCTATAGCGGCAATTGATGCTGTGCTCAACATGCCCACTCATAATTATATATATATGTGTGCAAAGGACGATTTCAGCGGCGTTCATAGCTTTGCTTCCACCTATGCTGAGCACCAACGCAATGCTGCCAAATATCAGCGCGCATACAAGAAGAGGTTTTCAAATAAGTAAAAAATCAGCTTGAGGCCATCAACCGACCTATAAAACGAAAAAAAATAATTTATAGAACCTCCTATAGGTGATTTCATAATATTTTATTTAAATTTGCGGTTTCTAACTTTAAAGATTATTGTCAAACACATAAACGATTGAAATTATGGACGAACAGATTATTCAAATAGCAGAGCGTTTGCGAGGTCTACGAGAAGTACTCGAGTTGAGTGCAGAAGAAATTTCTCAATCGTGTGGCATAAGTTTGGAAGAATACATTGCAGCTGAAAGCGGAAAGGTTGACATATCTGTCGGAATGTTACAAAAAATCTCACGTCAGTATGGAATTTCACTCGACACCTTGATGTTTGGCGAAGAGCCTAAGATGAGCACATATTTCGTTACACGCGCAGGCAAAGGCACAAGCATTGAGCGAACAAAGGCTTACAAATACCAAGCTTTAGCAGCTGGGTTTAGAGACAGAATAGCCGATCCCTTCATCGTAACCATCGAACCTAAGCCTGCCGACACACCATTCCACCTTAACAACCATGCTGGACAAGAATTTAACATCGTTATTGAAGGACGAATGGAAATAAGCATTGGAGGTAAAATTATTACCCTCGAAACAGGCGATAGCATCTACTTCAATGCCCAATTACCTCACGGCATGAGAGCTTTGGATGATAAAACATTGAAGATACTTGCCATTATCATGTAGAAAACAAGAGTTTTTACGTCTTTAAAACAAATGTAAAAACTCACTATTCTCAGGTTCATCGACAGGATGAGCAATCACATACACAACACGCAAACTAAAATGATTAACAAATATCTAAAACAAACAACATTCTCATCGAACGAAGATTTTCGTGAGAATTTTAAAATAGAGGTGCCCGACAATTTCAATTTCGGCTACGACATTGTAGATGGTTGGGCGGAAAAAGAGCCAGAAAGATTGGCCATGCTTTGGACAAACGATAAGGACGAAGAACGCCGCTTCACCTTCGCCGACATGAAGCACTACACCGACCAAACGGCTTCCTACTTCCAAAGCCTAGGCATTGGCAAAGGCGATTGCGTGATGCTTATCTTAAAGCGCAGAGCAGAGTTTTGGTTCTCAACCGTAGCGCTCACCAAGTTAGGAGCCGTCGTGATTCCTGCCACTCACTTGTTGACAAAGAAAGACATTGTTTACCGTTGCAATGCGGCGGATATCAAGATGATTGTCTGCGCAGGCGATGCGATTATCCTCGACCATATCAGTGACTCGGTGCCTGAATGTCCATCTCTAAAAAAGGTTGTCAGCATAAGCCCCGAAACAAGAGAAGGCTTTGAGGATTTTCAAAGTGGCATCGCTAATGCTGCACCGTTTGTACGCCCTGAAAATACACATACAAACGACGACACCATGCTTATCTACTTCACCAGTGGCACGTCGGGACACCCAAAAATGGTGGCACACGACTTCACTTATCCACTCGGAATGATTAGCGTGGCTCATGTGTGGCACAATCTTAAACCCGACAGTTTACACCTAACAATAGCCGACACAGGATGGGGAAAAGCTGCATGGGGCAAGATATATGGTCAGTGGATTTCAGGAGCAACATTGTTTGTCTATGACCACGAAAAGTTCACACCAGCAGACATTCTCAAAAAAATCCAAGACTACAAAGTAACATCGCTTTGTGCGCCTCCCACCATCTTCCGTTTCCTTATCCATGAAGACCTCACACGCTTTGACCTCTCAGCACTAAAATATTGCACCATTGCAGGCGAAGCGCTCAATCCTGCCGTATTCGACACTTTTAAGCAGCTTACAGGAATATCCTTAATGGAAGGCTTTGGCCAAACAGAAACAACCATCCTTTTAGGCAACATGCCTTGGATGACGCCAAAGCCAGGTAGTATGGGCTTGCCCAATCCTCAATATGATATTGATTTGGTTGACCATAACGGACGTTCGGTCGAAGCTGGCGAACAAGGACAAATTGTAATCCGATTACACGAAAAGAAACCTGTAGGCCTCTTTAAGGGGTATTATCGTGATGAAGAACGCACCAAGGATGTTTGGCATGATAACATGTACTTCACAGGCGACGTAGCTTGGAAAGATGAAGATGGCTATTACTGGTTTGTCGGTAGAGCCGACGACGTCATCAAGAGCTCAGGTTATCGCATTGGCCCCTTCGAAGTTGAAAGCGCTTTGATGACACACCCAGCTGTGCTTGAATGTGCCATCACCGGCATCCCCGACGAAGTGCGAGGTCAAGTCGTAAAAGCGTCTATCATCCTTACGAAAGAGTACAAGGAAAAAGCTTCGCCCGAGTTAGTGAAAGAACTACAGGATCACGTAAAGCGCGTCACAGCTCCTTATAAGTATCCACGCGTAGTTGAATTTATGGACGAATTGCCCAAAACGATTAGCGGAAAGATTCGCCGCGTAGAAATAAGAAAGACAAAATAATTATTTGAGAGATTATTTTTCGATATATACAAACAAGTGGAGATTGCGCGTCGATATTTCAAAGCGCAATCTTCATTTATTTTGCCCGAAATCGTTTTAATCACCTTTGTTGAGGAGGAAAAAGCTAATAAAACCTTTTTTTATTTTGTGCATCCCTTAAAATCTTGTACTTTTGCAGACATTATCAGAAATTAAACACTCGAATTATGATTAAAATAACTTTTCCCGATGGTAGCGTTCGTGAGTACGAAAGCGGCGTTACTGGCTTGCAGATTGCCGAAAGCATTTCGAGCCGTTTGGCACAAGACGTCATTGCTTGTGGTGTAAATGGTGAGACGGTGGAATTGAATCGCCCCATTGAGCAAGATGCAACAATCAATCTTTATAAGTGGGACGATGCTGAAGGCAAGCATGCTTTTTGGCACACTTCTGCACACTTGATGGCCGAAGCTATTGGCGAAATTTGGCCTGGCACGCAGTTTGGTATTGGTCCTGCTATCGAAAATGGCTTCTACTACGACGTGATGCCTCCTCAGGGCGTGAGCATCCGTGAAGAAGACTTTGCGAAAATCGAAAAGAAGATGCAGGAACTTGTTCAGAAAAAGGATGCCCTCGTGCGCGAAGACATCTCTAAGGCTGATGCGCTCAAGTTCTTTGCAGAGCGTGGTCAGACTTATAAGAACGAGTTGATTGAAGAGCTCGAAGACGGTAAGATTACGACTTACACACAAGGTGCATACACTGACCTTTGCCGTGGTCCTCACTTGATGACTACTGCTCCCATCAAGGCGTTTAAGGTGATGAGCGTAAGTTCTGCCTACTGGCGTGGCGATGAAAAGCGTCCTCAGATGACACGTGTCTATGGCGTTTCATTCCCCAAGAAGAAGCTCCTCGACGAATACCTCCAGCTCCTTGAAGAAGCAAAGCGCCGCGACCACCGCAAGATTGGTAAGGAAATGGAACTCTTCATGTTCTCCGACCTCGTAGGTAAGGGACTTCCCATGTGGATGCCCAAGGGTACAGCGCTCCGCCTCCGTCTCGAAGATTTCTTGAAGAAGATTCAGAAGAAGTTCGGTTACCAGCAGGTAATGACTCCCCATATCGGTTCAAAGAGCCTCTATGTAACTTCTGGCCACTACGCTAAGTATGGCAAGGACTCGTTCCAGCCCATCCATACTCCCGAAGAAGGCGAAGAATACATCCTCAAGCCCATGAACTGCCCCCACCATTGCGCTATCTACGCTTGGAAGCCCCGTTCATACAAGGATCTCCCCATCCGTATGGCCGAATTCGGTACGGTTTATCGTTACGAACAGAGTGGTGAGCTCCACGGTTTGACACGTGTGCGCGGCTTTACTCAGGACGATGCCCACATCTTCTGCCGTCCCGACCAGGTGAAGGACGAATTCCTCCGCGTAATGGACATAATCATGATTATCTTCAAGGCATTGAAGTTTGAGAAGTTTGAAGCTCAGATTTCACTCCGCGACAAGGTGAATCGTGAGAAATACATCGGTTCGGAAGAAAACTGGGAACGCGCAGAATCAGCTATCATCGAGGCATGCCAGGAAAAGGGACTCCCCGCCGTTATTGAATATGGCGAAGCAGCCTTCTATGGTCCTAAGCTCGACTTCATGGTTAAGGACGCACTCGGCCGTCGTTGGCAGTTGGGTACCATCCAGGTTGACTACAACTTGCCCGAACGCTTCCAGTTGGAATACACCGGTTCTGACAATCAGAAGCACCGCCCCGTGATGATTCACCGTGCACCCTTCGGTTCGATGGAGCGCTTCACAGCCGTACTCATCGAACACACCGCAGGTCATTTCCCCTTGTGGTTGACTCCCGACCAGGTGGCTATTCTCCCCATTTCAGAGAAGTACAACGACTATGCAGAGCAGGTGCGCTTAGCGCTTGAAGCTCAGGATGTTCGTGCCATCGTCGACGACCGCAACGAAAAGATTGGCCGTAAGATTCGCGACAACGAAATGAAGCACATTCCTTACCTCCTCGTTGTGGGTGAAAAGGAAGCAGCCGAAGGTCTCGTAGCTGTGCGTAAGCAGGGCGAAGGCGACCAGGGTAGCATGACTATCGCTGACTTTGCGAAGAAGGTGAACGACGAAGTGGCAGAAATGACACAAGTGTAATCCACATATTGTATAGCAATAAGCAAGTAAGAGCCTTATGGTGGCATAATTTTACCATTTAAGCATCTTACTTGCTTCTTTTTTAAGAAATAAAGAACTTACGGATTGAAAAAAATACTAAAAATTTTGTCCGACAAATGAAATTTAGTAATTTTGCACCCGAATTAGGCATATGAAGTGCCTAACACCAAGAAATAATCAATCAAAAACGACAAAAAAAGTAAGTTTTATTCTGAATGAAGAATGATCATATGAAGGCGCAGCACCGCATCAACACACAAATACGTGCTCGCGAAGTTCGCATCGTAGGCGATGATGTAGAATCAACAGTAATGGCTACACGCGATGCGCTTAAATTGGCAGAACAGAAGGGCGTTGACCTCGTAGAGATTTCTCCCAATGCCGAACCACCCGTTTGCCGTTTGATTGACTATTCAAAGTTCCTTTATCAGCAGAAGAAGAAGCAGAAGGAAATCAAGGCTAAGCAGGTGAAGGTCGAAATTAAGGAAATCAGATTCGGACCTCAGACAGACGAGCACGACTACAACTTCAAGCTCAAGCACGCCAAGGAGTTCCTCATGGAAGGCGATAAGGTAAAGGCTCACGTATTCTTCCGCGGACGTTCTATCCTCTTCAAGGAGCAGGGCGAAGTGCTTCTCCTCCGTTTTGCTAACGACCTCGAGGAATATGGCAAGGTTGAAAGCATGCCCAAGCTCGAAGGTAAGCGTATGATTATCTACATCGCACCTAAGAACGTGAAGAAGGCAAGCAAGCACGTTGAACACGACGAAATGGAAGTTGAAGAAAACATCCAAAAGGCTGAAAAGAAGCAACCCCAGCAGAAGGCTAAGAAGGAATTCACCTTGAGCGTTGAAGGCGAAGATTTCTAATCAAACCACAAACCCCAAGCAGAGAAAATGTGTAGCGCGTTAAGTTTGGTATCTCACTTAACCGCACAATATATTAATAATTAAATATTTAAAAGAAAATGCCAAAAGTAAAGACTAATTCTGGTGCAAAGAAGCGTTTCGCTCTCACTGGAACGGGTAAGATTAAGAGACATCATGCCTTCCACAGTCACATCTTGACTAAGAAGACAAAGAAGCAAAAGCGTAACCTCGTTCACGACGCAATCGTTGACACAACAAACGTTAAGCAGGTTCGCGAACTTCTCTGCATGCGCTAATCTTTAACCATTAGCACCCCTCTTAATCCAACAAACTTAATTTCTAACCGAATGCTTAGCAACGCAAGTCCGTTTAGTCGCATAAAAAAAAGAGCGATGTAGATTCGGCGCTAACATTCAAAAAGTACATTAACTATGCCAAGATCAGTAAATCACGTTGCATCACGTGCTAAGAGAAAAAGAATTCTTAAGTTGACTCGCGGTTACTTCGGCGCTCGCAAGAACGTTTGGACAGTAGCTAAGAACACATGGGAAAAGGGTCTTACCTATGCTTTCCGTGACCGTCGTAACAAGAAGCGCAACTTCCGCGCTCTCTGGATTCAGCGTATCAACGCTGCGGCTCGTCTCGAAGGTATGTCTTACTCACAGCTCATGGGTGCACTCCACAAGGCAGGTATCGAAATCAACCGTAAGGTTCTCGCTGACCTCGCTGTTAACAACCCCGCAGCTTTCAAGGCTATCGTAGCGAAGGTAAAGTAATTTTAAATAATTATCGCCTATATTACAAAGAGGGTGTGTCACAATTGGCACACCCTCTATTTTTTTTCACTTTTCAACAGAAGCAATTTCGTAACCTTCTCAAAACTACGAGCTATTACCAAATAGCCGACCTGTAAAATTTTACAAGTCGGCTATTTTTGGAGATCTGTTACTTTTTTAAAAGTGTCTTTTACACCTCTCATACAGATAGAAAAGAAGCGAGGTGGAACAGAAGAATCACGCCATGCTACCTCCTACTATATCAAGAAGTTCGGCTGTGATGGCTGCTTGTCGCGTCTTGTTGTACTGCAGTCGAAGCTGACGCAAGAGTTCATCTGCATTGTCTGTGGCTACTTGCATGGCAATCATGCGCGCAGCATGCTCCGAAGCCAAAGAATCAAGCAAGGCTGCATGTAACTGAAGTTCAAGAGTAGCCGGAACTAAGCTGTCAAGGACAGTCTGCGCATGGGGCTCTACGATATAGTTGGCACATAGAGATGACGTCCTTGCGGTAGTGTCTTGTTGCTGACGAATGGGGAGAAACTGTGCAGTAGTGAGTTGCTGCACAGCACTCGACTTAAAGTGATGATAAACAAGATAACATGCATCGATGTCGCCATTGAGAAACTGCTGCATGATGGCTTGTGCTATGTCAGCTGTACGTTGCGCCTGAGGATCATCGAGCAATGATGAAGCATCTATAGTAGAAGAAGTGTCCCACTTAGTTTCTGAAACTTTACGACCTACGCAATAAATTGTTGTCACCTCTTTGCCAGCTTGCTGCAAGTCGCTAACTAGGCGCTTGACGCTTTTAACAACATTAGCATTGAAGGCGCCACAGAGGCTAGAGTTGGACGTGAATGCCACAATAGCAACGCATTTTACTATACGCTGTTGGGCAAAAGGCGATGACAATGCATCATCATCACCTGTAGCAATGCGGCTCATGATGGAGGAGAGTGCAGCCTCATAGGGACGTAAGTTCTCTATGGCTTGCTGGGCTCTATGAAGCTTCGAGCTTGCCACCATCTTCATCGCACTGGTGATTTTACGCGTGCTCTGAACGGAGAATATTCTATTTTTTACTTCTTTTAAGCTTGCCATGGGCGTTTATTTCGTTTAGCGTTTGGCTACTAGCAACTATACGATTTGCATTTAGCTTACTAATAATTAGCTGTATTTCGATGAGCGAAAATCACTCATCGCTAAACGTTCATCGTTTCGTTAACTTTAAGCATACTGCTTGGCCAAGTCTGCAGCAAGCTGGCGGAGCGTTTGCAACATTTCGTCGGTAAGCTTGCCTGCTGCAATTTCAGTAAGAATGGTTTCGGCATGGTTTGCACGAAGCAATTGAAGGTATTGCTCCTGGAAGTCGCGCACCTTATCAAGAGGCACATCCTTAAGAAGACCTTGCGTGCCGCAATAAAGGATAGCAACTTGCTCGCTTACGGGCATAGGGCTATATTGTCCTTGAATAAGCAACTGATTGTTCTTACGTCCACGGTCGATAGTCATAGCTGTCACGGGATCCATGTCGCTCGAAAACTTCGAAAAAGCTTCGAGTTCGCGATATTGAGCTTGGTCAATTTTGAGCGTACCAGCAATCTTCTTCATCGGCTTAATCTGTGCTGAACCACCCACACGACTTACTGATATACCAACATCAATTGCAGGACGGAATCCTTGATTGAAGAGATTTGTGTCAAGATAAATCTGTCCGTCGGTTATAGAGATTACGTTGGTAGGGATATAAGCAGAGACGTCACCGGCCTGAGTTTCAATAATGGGGAGCGCAGTGAGCGAGCCTCCACCCTTAACTTTACCCTTAAGGCAAGCTGGAAGGTCGTTCATCTGCTCAGCCACCTGTTGCTGATTGTTGATCTTAGCGGCACGTTCAAGGAGACGTGAGTGAAGATAGAAGACATCACCAGGATAAGCCTCTCGACCAGAAGGACGACGCAGGATGAGCGATACTTCGCGATAAGCTACTGCTTGCTTTGAGAGGTCGTCGTAAACGACAAGGGCATGCTCACCACGATCGCGGAAATACTCACCAATAGCAGCTCCAGCCATGGGTGCAAAATACTGCAATGCAGCTGGATCAGATGCTGTAGCGCTAACGATGATGGTATAAGGCATCGCCCCACCCTTCTTAAGCGTATTAACAATGTTGGCTACTGTTGAAGCCTTCTGTCCTATTGCTACATAGATACAATAGACGGGGGTACCCTCTTCATAAGCCTTTCGCTGATTGAGGATTGTATCAATCGCAATGGCAGTCTTACCCGTTTGACGGTCGCCAATGATGAGTTCTCGCTGTCCGCGACCAATCGGTATCATTGAATCGACAGCCTTTAAACCTGTCTGAAGTGCTTCGGTGACAGGTTGGCGGAAAATTACACCTGGAGCTTTACGGTCGAGTGGCATGAGGAACTTTTCGCCTTCAATCGCAGAACCTCCATCGAGGGGTTGCCCCAAAGGATTGATAACACGGCCGAGCATTTGCTCTGTAACTTCGATTGAAGCTACACGACCTGTACGCTTTACGCTATGGCCTTCCTTAATGCCTTCAGTGGCACCTAGTAAAACGGCTCCAACATTGTCTTCTTCAAGATTCATGGCTACAGCCATAACTCCATTTTCGAACTCAATGAGCTCGTTTTCAGTAACATTATCAAGCCCATAGATGCGTACCACTCCATCTCCTACGGAAAGGACAACGCCAACTTCCTCAAGCTTAACATTTAAGTCTATATTCTTAAGTTGTTGAAGCAATACTTCGGAAACCTCGCTCGGTTTAATCGTATTCGACATATTTACTACTTTATTGATCATTAAGATTCTTTAGTCAAATGAAAAAGGAGAAAAAGAGAGTATGAACTTTAAGTCATGTACTATAAAATGGCACTAACGATAACCTCTTAATTCCCTTTTAAAAAACCACTACACTGGTTGGAAAAACCAGAAAAGCAGAACGACTAAAGAATACTTTGGTAGATTCTAAGAATTACTAATGTTCATTTTTACGTTGTATATCAGCTCAATCACCTTGCTAATATTTTGTATATTTTTATGAAATTAGCTAATTTTTAGAACTTGCCTTATTTCTTATTCAAAAAAATAAAACGTTGTTAATGTAAGCTTGTTTTTACCTTTGCTAACTGTGCATCGACAGAGGCATTGAGCTTATAAGAACCATACTGAAGAATAAATCCTCCAATCATAGTGGGATCTATCTTAACTTCAAGGTCAACTTTGTCGATTTTAACGTTAGAGAGCAATGATTGCATTCGCTTAGTAGTAGCATCGCTCACTGGGCAAGGCACAGTTAGGTAAGACTTTATAATATTATTGCGCTTGCAATAAAGCCCTTGGTATGAATGTGCTACATATAACATAATGTCAGCTCGCTTCTGCTCAATGAGAAATTGAGCAAAGCGTTTCAACACACTCGATGCTGAAGCTTGAGAAATTGCAGATGCTGCAAGAATTAATTCTCTTTTTTGATCGGCATTAACAATTGGGTTTTGCAATATCTTTTGCAACTTAGGCTCAACCTGAAAAGAATGCGCCAACTGCCTCATTTCGTCATAAACAACAGCATCTTGAGCTAACTCCACAGCATACGCTAGGAGCGCTTTTGCATATCTTTTCGAAACACTACCAATGTCCATAATTCCAAGAAAAATTGTGTAAATTTAACTGAAACATACTATTCGTTATCCGGAATCTGAACTTCATCAAGCAATTTGTTGATATATTCTTCGTGGGATGCAGGTGTGGTTAAAGAATCTCTAATGACTTTTGAGGAAATCTGAATGGACAGTTCAGCTACTATGCTCTTTATATCGCTTAGTGCATTTTCTTTCTCCACCTTAATTTGATTGCGCGCCTCTTCTAAGAGAGCAGCGCCTTCCTTAATAGCCTTTGCTCTTGCTTCGTCTACGATTTTCTCACCTGTTTCTTTCGCAACTTGAAGAATATGTGCTTGCTGTTCGTGTGTTTCTTTCAACATGCGTTCACTCTCAGCCTTGATTTGCGCCATCTTTTCATGTGTTTCACGTGCTTTCTGCAAACTCTCATCGATGTATTGCTTGCGTTGTTCCACCATACCTGTAATAACAGGGAAGCCAAACTTTGCTAACAATCCAAAAACAACCAAGAAAGCTACCAACATCCAAAATAGAAGACCTAAATCCGGACTTAGAATCGAAGGTAGGTTCAAAGAATCCATAATTTCTTGTCATAAAATTGACAAGTGTTTTAGCTATTCCACTAAAATAAACTTGCCAATTTCGTTAACGCTTTTCAACTATCTTAAACAAACAAACAGAGAAGACAAACGATTACAGCAAAGAGAGCTACACCTTCAACAAGACCTGCCACGATAATCATATTTGTACGAATATCGCCTGTTGATTCAGGCTGACGAGCAATAGCCTCCATCGCTGAAGAACCAATCTTACCGATACCAAGTCCAGCACCGATTGCTGCAAGTGCAGCACCAATTGCTGCTCCTAATTTTGTTAAAGCAACTGCCATTAAAAACATAGTTGTAATTTTTTTAAGAAGTTAGTATTATTAAATTAATTTATTAAGCATGATGAGGTTCGGGGTGTGCGAGCCCGATAAATACTGCAGATAACATGGTGAAAACATAAGCTTGGATAAAAGCTACAAGACACTCTAAACAGTTCATGAATATCATCATCACAAAGCTCACAAAGCTCAAAGATGAGCCGATAAGTACACCTATCTGACAAGTAATAAAGATTACGCAAGTAAGCGAAAGAATAATTGCATGGCCCCCCATCATATTTGCAAATAAACGAACCATAAGTGCAAATGGTTTCGTCATTATTCCTAAAAGCTCCACCATTGGCAAAATTGGCACAGGAAACTTCAAGAAGGTGGGTACAGGCGGCCAAAATATTTCCTTCCAATATTCTTTGTTACCGAAAAGGTTAATTGCTAAGAGAGTGCAGAGTGCAAGGAAGAATGTAATATTGATATTTCCCGTAACATTGGCTCCACCTGGGAATACAGGAATTAACCCTAATATATTATTAAGGAAAATGAAGAAGAAACAAGTAAGTAAATAGGGGGTAAACTTACGATAATTCTTCTCACCAATGCAAGGTTTGATAATATCATCAACAACCATCATTACAAACATTTCTACTAATCCGCAGAATCCACCTGGTGCAGAACTTGAAATATCTCGCTTATGATACCATCTAGCAGTACCTAAAAAAGTTAGTAACATAATGAAAACTACTATCCACATCTGCATGACATTTTTAGTCATAGACAGATCCAATGGCTTAATTTCATCTCCATTTGCTAAGCGTTCATAAATCTTACCACCTTTAGCTTGATTCAGAAAAAAACCATTATATGAATCACCATGCGCAAGCCTACTGCTTGAAAAGATATGCCATCCTGAGTTTTCACCTTTCACGATAACAGGCAAAGGAATAGAGACGTGATGACCATTCCATGTCGTAATATGCCAGTCATAAGAATCACTCATATGACCAAGCACGATTTCCTTCACATTGACCCCTTCCGACTCATGACTAGAAGCCTTAGAAGAGACAGAAAAGCACAGCGCTAATATCAAAAGAATATACTTAAGCTTTTTCATTTTATAGTTTCATTTTTTTCTCACATTTTAGATAGAAGTAATTAGTTCCTAACAATGCTATCATGTAGAAGAAAAATAAATTTATCGTAAACGTAAGTAGAGATGAACTACCAAAGAGCAAATAATTTGACACCAAGAGAATTATGCCTACAAGGAAACGTAACACTGAATTCACCATATAAAAGCTTGTAACAAGAGCTGAACGCGTCTTAAATATTTTCTCAAAAACAGAGATACTTAATCCTACATATACTGCATAAACTAAAGCAACTAACAAAGTCGCACATAGTGTGAATTGAAGATTGAGTTGTAACACAAAAGCCTCAATACACAATAGTATAATCGCTACAACGAGGTAAATCAAGCTAATTACTAAATTATAACTCTTTTTATTTAACACGGTGTAAACTATTTAGAAGCTGTTTAAAATTTACCAAAATTATATCTTTACGAATACTTAAACAGAATTGCATCTGATAAACACTTCAAAAAGATTATTTTACGCAAATTGTAACAACGTTGTTCAACACTTCAATAAAACCATTTGAGATAGTCTGCCTAAATTCACTTGAACCCTTACAAACAACTTCACCACTTACCAAAGTTGAGATAATTGGAGCATGATTCTCTAAAACTTCAAAAGAACCTTTCTCACCTGGTACATTGACACTCACTACGTCATCCTCAAAAAGCTTTTTATCAGGAGATAAAACGATTACTTTCATAACAATCAATTAGTAGCACCTAAAATAATCTTCGCTTTAGCTATAGCATCATCAATTGTTCCTACATTCAAGAATGCTTGTTCCGGTAAGTCATCAACTTCTCCGCTAATAATCATATTGAAACCTCTGATTACCTCCTCTATAGGTACCATCACCCCAGAAACCCCTGTAAACTTTTCTGCAACAGTAAAGGGCTGTGAAAGGAAACGTTGTACACGACGTGCACGATTCACCGTAAGCTTATCTTCATCTGAAAGTTCATCCATACCAAGGATTGCAATGATATCTTGCAATTCTTTATACTTCTGCAAAATTTGCTTCACACGCTGAGCACACTCGTAATGTTCCTTACCAATAACATTTGGATCAAGAATGCGAGAAGTTGAATCCAATGGGTCAACTGCTGGATAAATACCCAACTCGGTTATTTTACGAGAAAGTACAGTCGTAGCATCCAAGTGAGTAAATGTTGTGGCAGGAGCAGGGTCGGTCAAGTCATCAGCTGGTACATAAACAGCCTGAATCGAAGTGATTGAACCATTCTTAGTAGAAGTAATACGTTCCTGCATAGCACCCATCTCGCTCGCCAAAGTCGGTTGATAACCTACAGCAGAAGGCATACGACCAAGAAGAGCTGACACCTCTGAACCAGCTTGGGTAAAACGGAAAATATTGTCTATAAAGAAAAGAATATCAGTAGATTTACCTTCACTAGCACCACTATCACGGAAAGATTCTGCAATTGATAGACCAGACAAAGCCACACTTGCACGAGCTCCTGGAGGTTCGTTCATCTGACCATAGACAAGAGTAGCTTGACTCTTCGCCATTTCTTCATAATCAACTTTAGACAAATCCCATTCACCACGCTCCATTGCCTCAGTAAATTCTTGTCCATACTTCACTACACCAGACTCTATCATTTCACGAAGAAGGTCATTCCCCTCACGAGTACGTTCTCCTACTCCCGCAAAAACAGAAAAACCTGAGTGTCCCTTAGCTATATTGTTGATAAGTTCCATAATGAGCACAGTCTTTCCTACACCTGCACCACCGAACAAACCAATCTTACCCCCTTTCACGTAAGGTTCAAGCAAGTCAATCACCTTAATACCAGTGTATAAAACTTCTTGACTTGTCTTTAAATCTTCAAATTTAGGAGCTTCACGGTGAATTGAATAAGGATTCACAGACTTATCTAATTCCTTAAGACCATCAATAGATTCACCAATCACATTCATCATTCTCCCTTTAATTTGATTACCTGTAGGCATTGAGATTGGAGAACCAAGAGCTTTTACTTCAAGTCCACGATACAAACCATCTGTATTATCCATCGCAACACAACGAACTATGTCTTCACCAATATGTTGCTGAACTTCAATAATAATCTTTCTTCCATCTGGATGCGTCAATTCCAAAGCATCGTGAATTTTAGGCATGTCCTTTGTTGTTTGTTCCGAATTTCCTTTAAAACAAACGTCAACAACTGGACCAATAATCTGTGATATATATCCTAATTTCATATTATATTTTGTATTATTTATTTCGAAAATGTTATTTACTTCTAATTAACTCATCCAAAATCCATAATCTATGATGGCATAAACCAAAAGTCCTGCTATCCAACCTGCAAAAACTTTAAACGTAATATGTTTCATATACCAAGAGAGAGTTACCCCTTCCATCTTCATCAATGAAAAACCTGAAACAGAACCAACTGTCAAAAGCGAGGCACCCAAAGCTGTTGTATAGCTAAGCAATGTCCAAAAGTTCCCAAAAGGAGCAATTTCATTTAAAATTAAAGAGTCTGCACATACTACATCTTGATTAAAGATTGCTATACCAGCTAACATTGTGCAAACGTTTCCAAAGAAAGATGAAAGTAAGCCAAAAAGCACATTCAAACAATATACATTTGAAAAAGAGTCTAACATACAAACCACTAAGGGTTTTAAGACTCCTGTCTCAACAATTGCAGAAAGCGCCATGAAAATCCCTAAAAAGAAGAGGATATTTTGAAGCGTATCATATTGAAGCGCAAGTGGCTTGTAAGAACGTACCATTCTACCTGACGAAAGCAACGTACTGTTAAATAGTTCATGCAATATCCAAAGCAATGCTAACACACAGAGCGCACCTACAAAGGAAGGCAATAGTGTTATCTTATGAAACAAAGGTATGAACCACAATCCACTAAGCCCAACAAACAACATAATGTAACGCTGCCATACTTTCAAGATGTTATCATCCCCTCTATAGGCAGGAATTGTACCTTGAAGCACAATCTGACGAGGTAATTTTTTTGAAATCAAAAGAAGTATTACCAAAACTGCAACGATAATCGGAATCACCAATTTAGCGAACAAATCTATAGGTTCAACCAAAGATTTAATCCATAATAACATCGTTGTTGATTCGCCTGTAACAGTTAATGCACCAGCTGCATTAGCTACTATAACGATTGCACTACCGAAAAGCCATCTAAGTTTTTCTTCTTTGACCAATCCTCGCGTTACTCCCAACATAAGACACACTGTTGTTAAGTTATCCCAATTCATTGAGAGCAAAAAAGTAATAGAGCACAAAAACCAAAAGAATTTTCTTGTTGAACGTGTTCTTAATATCTTTTTAAAAAAATCAAAGCACTCATTATTAGTTAATACTTCAATGATTGACATTGTAGACAACAAATAAAAAATTATTTGAACTGCCTCAATGATATAAAGTGAGAAAATGTTTTGTGCGATATACGACTTTGCAGCATGCAATTTTAAATCAACATTAGCTTCTAAAAAACTTGCAAATTCCGTTTCATGTTGATTTAACACATAATCAGTACCATAACCAATATATAAAACCCAACAGAGCACACCTATAAACATTGCAACAGCAGCTTTGTTTATGTGATGAAAGCTTTCTGTCGCAATTATCAAAAAACCTATTAATACCACAAATAGGATAATAGTTGTCATGTCGCCAACAGTTGTTATTTAAGGTAAGTGATTATTTTTCGAATCTAGTATTTACTCTTTTATAAACTCTAGAGCGGCAGACGAGATTCGAACTCGTCTTTAATCGGGGTATACCGAAATATTCCATTAAACATATACCGCAATACTAAAATTGCTGCAAAATTAGTTGTTTTTTTGTAATACGCAAATTACACTGCAAAGAAAAAGCCTTTTAGAACAATAAACAATTAAATAAGATATCGTAGATCGGCAAAAAGTCCTATCTTAGCAACTCAAAGAAATTATCTCTAATCTCTTTATTAGTGAACTCACCACAAAAATCCATTGTTGTCGTTACTGAACCAGTCTTCTCAACTCCACGCATTTGCATACACATATGTTTCGCTTCCACAACTACGATCACACCTTTGGGCGATAAAGCTTTATTCATACTTTGCATAATCTGCTGAGTCAATCTTTCTTGTACCTGCAACCTTTTGCTAAAAATATCAACTACTCTTGCAATCTTCGATAACCCTACAATATGCTCATTCGGAATATAAGCTACATGAATTTTTCCATAAAATGGCAATATATGGTGCTCACATAAACTATAGAATTGTATATCTTTTACTATTACCATGTGATCACAAGTCTCTTCGAACTTAGCACTATTCAATGTAGCAACAGCATCCATTTCATACCCTTTTGTAAGCTCTAATATAGCCTTTGATGCTCTTAAAGGAGTTTTAACCAATCCTTCTCTCGTTTGATTTTCTCCGATCAACTTAATAATCTCTTGATAATGAAACTTTAATTTTTCAATCTTTTCTAAATCCGTCATATACAAAAAACTAATAGATAGGCAATAAAATGGTACACTTAACAATTCTAGCCTCTTGGGTAATACCCAATGCTTTGAATCTTTCAATCATCAATTGGGCTTCATTTCTTGAGATATAATCCCCTATTCTAACAACCCATCTCGGCGAAATAAAAGTTGCATATGCCTCTATATCAGGAAAAGCCTCCTTACATTTCGATTGTATCTTTAAAGCTGTATCCTTATCTTTTCTTGAATTAGCTCCAGTATAAACTTGCACTCTATATCCTTCCATTTTTTTATAAGAAAATGGCTTTAAAATAGACATTGAATCTGTGTTTAAAGAATCTAAGGCATTTTCTTTTATATTTATGGGAGTCTGATTTTGTCCAGCCTTCAACCCATTTGATTGTTTTTGTGAAATGAGTAACCCATTTACTAAACTATCTATTTTCAAGGAATGCTTAACTTTTACGTAAGCACCATTGGGCGTCTTTTCTAATAACATTTGAGTAAAGTTCATTTGTGCAACAGAAGACACTGGTCGAATTACCCACACAAACAGAACTATGCAAAGAAAAGATAAACTAGTTTTAAACATTGCAACACAACAAAATTAAGTATAGTTTAGTAGAATCTAAAGAAAACAAGTAAACAAGAAGTTAAACAAAAAAGTATAACCTCTTGTTTACCAGTATTAATTTTTACTTCCAAGCATCAATAATTTCCTTGAAATCGGCAGCCTTTAATGAAGCACCACCAATCAAGCCACCATCAATGTTAGGCTTAGCAAAGAGCTCAGGCGCATTAGAACCTTTACATGAACCACCATAAAGGATTGAAGTATTATCAGCAACTTCCTGACCATACTTTTCTGCTACGCATGAACGAATGTAAGCATGAATTTCTTCGGCTTGATCTGATGTAGCAGTCTTTCCTGTACCGATAGCCCAAATAGGTTCATAAGCAATTACGATGTTTGCCCACTGTTCTGCTGTAAGATGGAACACAGAACTTTCAAGTTCAGCCTTACATACTTCGTTCTGCTGATTAGCTTCACGCTGCTCAAGGCTTTCACCGATACAGAAAAGAATCTTCAAACCATTAGCCAAAGCCAAATCAACCTTCTCCTTAAGTACTTCAGGTGTTTCATTGTAATACTCACGACGTTCTGAATGTCCAAGAATTACGTACTGAGCACCAGTAGACTTTACCATTTCTGCAGAAACTTCACCTGTATATGCACCGCTAGCCTTATCTGCACAATTTTCAGCACCAAGCTGGAGAACTTCTTCATTAATCAAGCCAGCAACAGTTGCCAAATGAATAAAGGGTGTACAAATCACTACTTCGCAATTAGGCTTATCTGCTTCAAGCAAACCATTAAGCTCCTTTGCGAGAGCAACACCTTCCTGAAGATTTTTATTCATCTTCCAGTTTCCTGCAACAATTTTCTTTCTCATAAATTTTACTTTTTTAGATTAATAAATTATTTAACTGATTCAATTTATCTTCTTATTTCCAGCACTTTATTCATATATCGCCAATGCAAGTAATACTTACGTCCTAACATAATTCCGTCTAAAAATATTACTAACAACAAAGGAATCAAATATAGACCTACTAATTTCGCAATTGATTCAAACGAACTTTGCTTAACGCCAACTATATCACTTTCATTAATAGGTTTATTGAGCAAGTATTCAGGAAGTTCGTTTACTCCCCATATACCCCTTACTACACCATCAACTAAAAGCAACATTCCCGGATTAGAACGAACCATTGACTTAAGCACTAAATCATCAGATTGATATATTGGGTAACTTGCCCCGGTACGGTCCCTCCATCCGTAAGTTCTATCCAAAGATGTACCTATTAATGCTAAAAATTGATATGCATTTTCTTCAGCATAATCATGCAACTCATTTATTAAATCTGCAGAACTGTCATCTGCTGAGTTTATATCGGGTATTGTCAACAAAAATGTCACACCAGGTTTAGATATTATAGCTTCTGTCAAATCATTACCACTTTTATCAACTATATACAAGCTTACGACATCTTGCAATAATTCACCATCTCCTACTTCACCTCGATAATTACTTAAGACATCTATACCAACCTTATAATCTGTAAATGAAATGATTGGAGTAAAATGAAAACTATATAACAAACTTCCGATGACAAAACAAAAGGAATATATTGAAGTTATCCACTGATTTCTTTCTGTTATGAAGCGTCTCATTCTTCGAGGATAAACAACGAGAAATGATGACATAACAACCAAAAGAATGTTTTTTATCAATGTTTCCTTATGCGTCAACCTTACTGCATCACCAAAGCATCCACAATCAGCGACAGGATTCTTAAGATAAACGAACACCGTAACTGCCGTCATAGCTAAAAGCAAAAGAAACACCAAAATCGAACTACTTTTACGCCTTATTCCTAACAGAAGAGAAAAGCCCAAATGACATTCAGTAACTGCAACTATAACTACCAATAGTTTTAAAAGTATTCCATTTTCAGAAAAATCCAAATCAAAATAATCGGCATAGGCTTTAAGTTTATAAACCATCCCCATAGGGTCAATTACCTTAACCCATCCTGAGAATAAAAGTGTGGCTGATATAATAAAACGAAAAATATTTATAAACAACCACTTAAGCCAAATACGACTATGCTTCATTTTCCTTTTCAATGACCAATTTTATCAATCCAAAGATTGCATAATTCATCATATCCATATAGTTTGCATCTATGCCTTCGCTCACCTTCGTTTCGCCCAAAAGACTTTCTATTTGCTTAGTACGGAAAATCTTCATCAAAATCAGATCCACATAACTCGATACCCTCATCGAACGCCAAGCCTCGTCATAATCATGATTCTTCTTTAACATCAAATTGAGTGCAACGTCTGCCCATTCATTATATTTTTTAAGAGCTTCATCGCTATTCAAATCCGCTGTTTCAGCAAATCCTAAGTCCAATTGAATAAGCCCCATGATGCTATAATTTACAATTCCAATAAACTCTGGAACTATACCTTCTCCTACATGCGACTCCTTCTGTTGTAGCGTTCTTATCCTATTTGCCTTAATAAAGATTTGGTCGGTTACGGATTCGGGGCGTAATATGCGCCAAGCAGTTCCATAATCGTGCATTTTTGCAATATACAACTGCCTACACAAATCTAAAGCTTCCTCAAATTGTTTTTTCGTATAATCGATGTTCATATTGACTAATTGACTTTACACCAGACAAGCTGACATATAAATCCACTTAAAATATTATGCAAATATAATACTATTTTTTCATTGAAGCCGTAAAATCTCGAAAGAATACAAAAAAAGAAGTTTTTTAGAAATACATCCCAAAACTACTCAACAAAAATATGGTAAAAAAAAGAAACTAACACCTCATCTCATAAAAAAACAAGGAGAGCATGTCAATTTAATTTTAACACACTCCCCTTAAATACTATACTTAAATACTATAGAGACAAAGACAAATTAGATATTATCCTTTTCGATATCCTTAAAATACTTATAAGTAGAAACCTTCAACTCTTCGCAAGCAGCTTCGTCGCATACGATAATTCCGTGAGGATGCTGCTGAAGAGCAGAAATTGTCCAAGCCTGACATACAGGACCTTCAACTGCTGCCTGAAGAGCACGAGCCTTGTTATGACCATTACAAAGGATGAGCACCTCCTTAGCATCCATTACAGTACCAACACCTACAGTAAGAGCTGTTGAAGGAACGGCATTAACATCACCACCAAAGAAGCGGCTATTGGCAATCTTTGTATCTGTTGTCAATGTCTTAATACGAGTACGACTTGAAAGGCTTGAGAAAGGTTCGTTGAAAGCAACGTGACCATCAGGGCCAATACCACCCATAAAGAGGTCTATACCACCTGCTTCTTCGATTGCTGCTTCATAAGCCTTGCATTCTGCTTCCAAATCTTCAGCATTACCATTAAGAATATGTACATTTTCCTTCTTAATGTTAATATGGCTAAAGAAGTTATTCCACATGAAAGAGTGGTAGCTTTCAGGATGTTCTTCAGGAAGACCTACATATTCATCCATATTAAATGTAACTACGTTTTCGAAAGAAACCTTACCAGCCTTGTAAAGTTCAATCAAAGCCTTGTACATTCCGAGAGGACTTGAACCTGTAGGACAACCGAGCTTAAAAGGCTTTTCTGGAGTGGGATTAGCTGCATTAATACGACCAGCAACATAGTTAGCAGCCCAATTCGAAATTGACTGATAGTCGGGAGTGATAATTACGCGCATAACGTTTTACCTAAATTAAAAGATTAAGACATAGCAAAACCATCCTTACCAATAAGCACAGTATTGCCCATATTAAATATCAATCGCAAAGTTAAATAATCTTTAGCGCCCACACAAGAAATTCGTTAAATAAATTTTCACATGAGGTATTAAAAAAACACAAAAATGCTTGTAAAATAACAAATATTATTACCTTTGCGCCTACGAAACACTAGTTACATTTATTTCTAAAAACAAACAACACAATAATTATTTATTTAACCATACACAAATTTGCTTTATGAAAGCTTCTGAAGTACTAGACAAACTTAAAGTGCGCTTCCCCAACGAGCCCGAATACCACCAGGCTGTGGCAGAAGTACTTAGCACTATCGAAGATGTTTACAACGAACATCCTGAATTCGACAAAGTAAACCTCATTGAACGCCTCTGCATCCCCGATCGCATCTATTCATTCCGAGTAACATGGATGGACGATAATGGTAATTATCATACAAACATGGGCTATCGCGTACAACACAACAACGCTATCGGCCCTTACAAGGGTGGTATCCGCTTCCACGCTTCTGTAAATCAGAGCATCTTGAAATTCTTGGCCTTCGAACAGACGTTTAAGAATTCACTCACAACACTCCCGATGGGTGGCGGTAAGGGAGGTTCAGACTTCTCGCCCCGTGGTAAGTCGAACGCTGAAATCATGCGCTTCTGTCAGGCTTATGTTGAAGAACTCCAGCGCCACATTGGCCCTAACACCGACGTACCTGCGGGCGACATCGGCGTAGGTGGTCGCGAAGTGGGCTACATGTTCGGTAAGTATAAGAAGATGACACGCGAACATACAGGCACTTACACCGGCAAGGGCCTAGAATTCGGTGGATCACTCGTTCGCCCCGAAGCTACAGGTTTTGGTAATGTTTACTTCCTCCTCGAAATGCTCAAGACACGCGGCATTGACATCAAGGGCAAGACCGTCTGCGTCTCAGGCTCGGGCAACGTAGCACAATACACCGTAAAGAAGCTCATCGAGCTTGGTGCGAAAGTCGTAACCATGTCTGACTCTAACGGCTACATCTACGATCCCGATGGCATTGACGCCGACAAGCTCGCTTACATCATGGAGCTTAAAAACCTCTACCGCGGACGCATCAAGGAATATGCTGAAGAATACGGCGTGAAGTACGTTGAAGGCGCACGCCCCTGGGGAGAAAAGTGCGACATCGCCCTACCCTCTGCCACTCAAAACGAACTCAATGGCGACGATGCGCACAAGCTTCTTGCCAACGGTTGTATCGCAGTGAGCGAAGGTGCGAATATGCCCTCAACACCCGAAGCTATTGAGCAGTTCCTCGAAGCAAAGATTCTCTACGCTCCCGGTAAGGCCGCCAATGCAGGTGGTGTGTCAGTATCAGGCCTTGAAATGGCTCAAAATGCGTCAATGATTTCATGGACAGCTGACGAAGTTGATGCTAAGCTTCACCAAATTATGGAGAACATCCACGCACAATGTGTAAAGTATGGCACGCTCGAAGACGGCACCGTAAACTACGTGAAGGGCGCTAACATTGCGGGCTTCATGAAGGTAGCTAAGGCTATGATGGCGCAAGGTGTTGTATAAACACATGCATAAAATAACAATTCATTAAAAACTCACGCTAAGAGATAACCACTAAACATCAAAAAAAGTGAAAAGCTCAGCTGGCGTGAGTTTTTACTTAATTTTCTAAGTAAAGTTATCAAAATAAAGTCTCTAAGGATACTTTTTGCAAAAAACCAACACAAAACACTTGTTAACTAAAAAAGATTTCTTAACTTTGCACTCGCTTAACAGCAACAAAGGATTGATTCGCTAGCTCAGCAGGTAGAGCACAACACTTTTAATGTTGGGGTCTTGGGTTCGAACCCCAAGCGAATCACCAAGATAAGAATTAAGTCGCTGAAATTCAGCGACTTTTCTTTTTATACACACCTTTTGTCCCTTAATTTGTCCCTCGTTGTAGGAATGGCAATATTTAACATCTTTTAATAGCAAAGATTGGATATTTGCCCTGAATTACAAGAATCAAGCATCTAAATTCTCCATTATTCGGCAAATGATATATCCTTTTCCACCTAATGCCTCTTGAATGATTTCTTTTTATTGCTGTCCGGTAAACATATTTTATATTTCTTTTAAATTCTCATGGCAATCGGAGCGAAAAACAAGAATTTCTAATTGAATAATCACTGTTACATCGGCTATATTGCTTCTATTTAAGTGGCAAAACGATTAAGGCATAAATAAACGCCCACCAAATGAATGATGGACGATTCAGTGGAATGTGAGAAATGTATCAATTACCTAAAACGAATTCATGCTCCATTTCCGTTGATAGATATAGGGTTGTGCCGTTTATTTTCGCAAGGGATATGTTTGTGAAGTAGTACGTACCAATTACAACCTTATTATAATTGTTTTGAAATCCATAAATTTCCACTTCAACATCAATAGATTTTGCTCCAACAGTGATTATATTACCATCAATGGTTCTATGTTGAAATCTTTTTATCTGATTCCCAGCAACATCTTTCTCCGTAATATACATTTTTACGTCAGCAATTGAATAGCCAAGAGATTCAGCTTTGTCTATAACAGGAAGATTGCTTCGGTCTACATTATATGTGTAGGGATGGTTATCTGCGGCTTTCTTGGTATATGTATCACTTGAAGTAAGCCTTGCCTCGCATTTGTATGGAGAAATCTCTAACTTGAATTCCTTTTGAAAGTCGAACTGGCAAATGTCATAGTAATCCCAGTTAGCCGTTTGAAGCATACAGGAACAAATGTATGACACTTGCAACATAGTAGCATTCTTGTCCGCTTTTCCTCTTGGTTCTCCTTCGTAAAGTATATTACCGTGTTTGTCCTTTTCTCTTACAATCGTTTTCCAATGTTCAGCAGCATATTTAAATGTCAAGCCATACTCTTTGGCATCTTCAATCAACACCTGGCGCAACTCTTCCGAAACACCACAGACAGAGTAAGTTGGTGCTGCGTTAGATAGGTCTGGCATTTCATAATCATAAGAACATGAATGTATTGCTATTGCAGACAATATTAAAGCAATGTATTTTGATATTCTGTTCATAATAAAACTATTTAGAAATGTAAACGAAAACCTGCATACAAATTTAATCTGTTTAATGTATGTCTGTCAAGGAATGGCTTCAATTTGGAAGACTTTGTTGATAGGTTATAATCTGCTCCGATTGACAATTGGAGAGGATACCATATATTAACACTTAATCTTGCTCCAGCATGTCCCACAAAACCATGATGACTTAAACCAGCATTGTCATTGGTACCGCAAAGGTCAGACCACATCTTTTGTTGATTGTTCCAATAATACATCGGATCATTACCATCTGTAATAAATGTGTACTGATAGCCTCCCATTACATATGGCATAAGTTCCATCCGTCCCAAGAAATTGAATCCAATTCCATAGCCAATGGATATGTTAGCATTATTTAGGGTAGGTTGTATCGTTTTGGATTCATCCCACCAAATGCCATCAGGCTCTTTGTCATGGCGATTATACCCGATAGCTCCAATTAAATACTGTGCTATGCCATATTTTGAAAAATCCAGTAGATATTCATACTGCAAACGTCCTCCTAATCTTGCATCATTTCCAAAACTGCCTTGCCCTAATAATGATATTGAGGAACGATGCCTATCTTTGATTACTGCTACATCTCCCTTTTTAGTAGAAGGGAAACGACCGCTTATCATGTACATTCTATTGGATTCACCTGAAACTTCTGTGGTTCTTGTTGTACATACTTTTTTTGAATAAATCTCACCATCAGTATTTTCCTTAAACCTGTAAACATAAATTCGGTTCATGTTTTTAACTCCCATATCTTTCCCCATTCTTGCAATAAAAGGATAACGACTTGTAATAGGGCCACGAAGAGCAAATGCTGGTACTTTCTTTGCTATGTCATATACAAGTTCGTTGTTGTCAAAAGAGTTTTTGGGAACTTTCCCCTGAGCTATCAATTTGACAGAAACCTGTATCTGGTCATAGGCACTTGGATTCTGCCAGTTAAGATAAGCTTGTTGGATAACCCTGTCATCTATTTCGACATGGTAAACAGACCAATATTTTTTTATCTTGGGATTACCGTTTATTTTCTTTTTCTGCTCTGTGCGGAATATGACAATATAATTGTTTTTCAGAAGTTGATGAGCTATCTCTCTCTTCAATACATCTTTAGATTCTGCACTTGCGTCCCATAAAGCAACTTCCAGTTCTTCTACTGTGGTGTTTTGCAACGCCTCTTCGTACAGCCTATCCATATGAAGTCCATTTCCATCACGTTGAAAGAGTATGTCTAGAACTTGTTTCCCGATTCGATTTTGGTCAAAAGTAGTTCCTTGTAAAGTCCCTAAATTTCGCAAATTCGGGTTGTTTGCCATACATGATGGCCACTCATTGCTCATAACTCCGACCTTTATATATTTGGAGTCAAAAGAAAGTTTCTGGGCATAAGTAATCGTACCTATAAATAGTAGAAACTGAAATACTAAATATATTCTCTTCATATTTGTTTTTAGAACCACTTCAATATGTTAAACACCAAACTTGGCAGTGAACTGATCAAAGTTGAAGTAACCCTTGCAGAAGCATTGATACGCTCCACTTCCAATCGTTCTTCGCTGAGAATCTTCACCTTTGCCAGTTCTATTCTCTTATCTTCCAATTGAGCCAGACGTTGCCGCATCTGATTTGTGAGTTTATCCACCTCATTTTTATAATAGGAAGAAGATATGATTATTTGTGAAAGATACGAACTGGCCTCCGTCGCACCATCTTTGTTTGGATTTGCGTTCCAAGCAGCTTTTGCCTTTATCAGCAGTGAATTATTGTCTCTCTCAATGATTTTACTTCCGCATTTTGAAATTAGAGATTGGGCTTTGCCGTAGGAAGAACAAAGAGAAGGAATTACGGACAGACGAGCTAACGCTTCTTCACATTCATAGGAAGCCATAAATCCCTCAGCTTCTTTTATAAGCGTTGGGGCAGTCGTGTTATAGTATTCAACAACACGCCCTTTGGCCTCAGTAATTAATGTTTGCAAACCATCATCTTTGGCGTTTACTTTTCTAATGGCGGAATATAGGGCATCTGCATGGCCATCCCCCACGCCTGTCACTTCAATATTGGAAGAATTAAATAAAGCTCCAGCGACTCCATCGCCAACGAAAAATGTGATGCTGACTTTCATGGAAGTCTTTTGGGGAATGGTACCCGTTTCTGCTTCTGACAAGACATTCACGGAAGGTACGATGACAAATCTTCGGTCAAATCCCCCAACAGCCTCATTTGTCGTAACTATTTGGCTCAGTTTTGTCTTTAGCAGTCTTGTAGCCGTTGCGTCAAGTTCTGTGTCTTCTGGTATATATGGCGAAATTGTTATTTTTCCAAAAGACAATTCCTGTCCCCAAGAAATAGAGACCATTACTAAGAGTAAACTTGTTAATAAAAACTTTCTCATACTACATTCCTCCTAAAGTTAGATATACCTTTCCAATTCCAACAGCATGAGTTGAAACTGAAATGCCATAGTTGCTTAATAGTTGCACCAAGCCTGTTTTAACAAAATCTTCCATAGATAGTGCTTTCGTCCGTCCAAATGCCGCTTTTCCATATAGGGGGATTCTAACTTGGTCAAACTTCATACTTACTCTTGATGTTTTTGAACCTGTATATGCTCCATTCACTGCATTTTCAGAGAGCCATAATCCAATCAAGTCTGCGAGTTCGCCTTCCTCATCTTTGTATTTGACAATCGACTCCATGTTAAGAGGGCATGTATCTGAAACTTTTATAATAATCGAACCTTCACGTCCTTTTAGTTGCATATCATCATAGTAGTTAGTCATGCCAAGAGCAAAAGTCTCTATATTATCTGTCACTGCGGCTTTTATCAGCATACTTACAGACCCTGCCGAGGTCTTAGTGACTGGTCCAAATGCTTGAAGGGCTTTCTTTGAAGCGCAATCAATAGAAGATACACGAAGTTCAAGTCGTAAATCTGGTCCATAATTTGAGATTCTTGGAGATACTTTCACAATGATGTCAGCCCCAGCTACTCGTGACAACTTATCAAGGTCGTCTTCAACAATCATCCCATCGTCTTTGGCTGCCAATACATTGTTTAATGCGGCTTCTTCCTTTAATTCGTCTAAAGTTTGTTGAAGGTTAGTCAAACGAAACCCGTAGCCAGCCATAAGATTTTCAAATGTGTTTATAACATCAAGAACATTGTTATTACGTATAGCAGCCTTATAGTCTGCGACTTTATCACCCGACTGGTTCGTTTTGTACATTCCAGAGTTTATGCAGAACGCCTCCTCTGGGACAATCATCACTTTAGGTTTCTGACCAGATGTCTGTGCTATTGCCATGAATGAGACCAAAGCAAACATGGCAGACAAAACAATTCTTTGCATATTATTCTTTTTAATAGTTGCTCAATTCACTAACAATGGTTCTATACCCCTCCCCTCTAAAATAGTCAGCAAGCCCTTTCCAGTTCACAATTAAAAGAATCTGTATTCTTCTTCCTTTACTTGTTTTTACGTTATTAGCACCAGAAGGATATGTACTATTTACTTTTTCTACAAACTTCAAAAAAATTCCTTTCTTGAAAAACCTGTCAAAAAATGGTTTGTTCTCATTATAAACTTTTCGACCATTCATTAAAACAGCAGGGCAACCTTCCATTTCACCCTCACCAATAGCCCCATCAAAACTTAGAGCAACTACAGCATCCAGCATGGCCTGTTCTATTGCAGCATCCACAGATTTGCCATAGGCTACAACCCTCAACATCTTATTTCCGGCAGTTGTGCTACGAGTTACATATACTTCTCTCGGTGAATCAATAGAAAATGGAAAATTCTTTGCCTCCATGTTTATAGATGGAAACAACAAAATACATAGTAGAGTAGCAAGAAAATGCATTTTCTTCATACGCTTTGACATAGTTCGTCCTTTCTTTTTTTACCAGTCAAAGCCCTAAGCTGGAGATGTTTTGTTTTCGGTTAACTATGGTATATAGAAAAAGCGTGGGCTTAATCACGTTAGCCTGTCCCACTGTCAAGGTCTCGCATTACCTCCTCGTCTGGACAAGCAATGCGAATACCCACGCCGAATATGATGACAAGGCAACACTGTTATCGATATATAACAATGAAGCCGAGCATTACCATACTCAAAGTGGCATTCACTATTGCTATCATTGACGAGGATTCAAAGTTGCGAGTTTTGACAGTCAAATCAAGCGTAGTAAACGCCAAATCATATATACGCCCTATGATGCTTTACAAACAGCACACAATGAGGCAGTGCAAAGTTACTCGATTTTTAGCAAACTAAATGAGGAATTTCCCCAAATCTGAATAACGACGAGTATTTTTAACTCTTTTGCTTATTTATACTTCATAATGGGAACAAAAAAAAAGAAGTGTGCCATTATATTTAGCACACCTCTCTCTTACTATTTCACAAATTGAAATTCGTGAAAGCTGTAAAAATAGTCATCTAGATTTTCTTGTTCTTCGACATATTGATCTAGAGCATCCTGTATAGCTGTAAAAGTCGCTTCTACCGAATGACCTACCAATTCTTCAACCCACTTTGCCGCCTCTTCTATTGTACGCCAGTATCCTGAATGGTGCGATAATCGCAAAAAACATGTGATATAACATTGCCTGTTTTTTATCCTCACGCATGAGGACTTTCTTCTCGTCTAGATAAATATCAAAACGGGGGTCAGATTTTTCAAAGTTAACAACATCGAAGTTGTCTATAAGCACATCAGGAAGAATGGCACGAAGGAAAGCTTCTGTTTTCATAAAACAAAGGTACACCTTTATTCTTGATTAGTCGTCTTCCAACCTGAAATATCCGCTGACCCATATTTACCCCTTTTTATCAAGTCAACTAAACAATATTTATTATTTGTAAGCAAGACAATGACATAAAAGACAATATAAACGAAGTCGGAACTAATTTTAACGAAGTCGGAACTAATTTCAACTAAGTCCGACTTCGTTGTTAATATACCCTACCCTCTTTTATTCCTCCACCAACTTTCCATCTTTCAAAAGGGCATTCCAAAGATTAGGACGAAATTCTGGATTTTGTGCTTCAAGTTGTTCGAAAAGAGTGGCTATTTCGGTGCGCTTAGAAACCTTATCGTGCGGACAAACCTTCACGAGAGGTTGATATGCCGCTTCTATAGCCCATTGCTTAAGCAAATCCTCTTTCACTTTACAGAGGGGGCGTATGATAGTAAGTGGCATCTTATCCATCTTAAGACGGCAGGGCATGGTTGAGAAACTTCCTGAGTAGGAAAGATTCATCAGAGCCGTATGAAGAATATCATCTTGGTGGTGACCTAAAGCTATCTTGTTGCAACCCAACTCTTGTGCTACTTCAAAAAGCGTTTTACGACGATTCCAAGAACAAAGGAAACATGGGGTGCGCTTCACGTTACGATCTGCTTCAAATGACACATGACGCTCATGATAAATTATTCCGTTTAGCTCACATTGCTGTCTGAGATAAGAGCTATCAGATTGATAATCAACACCAAGCATACGCACATGGAGGGCATAGAGAATAAAACCATTATTGCTATGACGCAACATGTCACCCATAAGGTCGAGCAGCGCAAGCGAATCTTTACCCCCCGACAACCCTATGAGAATAGAATCAGAGGGAGCTATGAGCTGAAACTCCTTAACCCCCTCTCTAAAACTTCTTAATAATCGAGTTCGTAATTGCTTATTCATCGCTTTGGATGGTTACTTCATAAAAACGAAATATACAGCTGCTACGAGGCAAGCAAAGGCTGCAATGTGGTTCCAATGAAATGCTTCACCCTTAAACAATATCGTTACTACAACGGTAAAGACAAGTAAAGATACAACCTCTTGAATTACTTTTAATTGAATAAGTGTAAAAGGCCCTCCATTATCAATAAAGCCAATACGGTTGGCTGGAACTTGACACACGTATTCAAAGAAAGCGATTCCCCATGAAAAGGCGATAATTGCAATTAAAGGCCAATTTTTGCTGATACCCGTTTCGCTCAACTTGAGGTGACCATACCAAGCAAAAGTCATAAATATATTACTCAATACGAGCAATAACACGGAATATACTCCAGACATAACTATGTTTTAAACAGTTAGTAGTTAGTGGAGAGGAGATAGTAGTCCATCCGAATGGTCTACTCACTACTCACTACTACTTCTCACTACTTATTCAACGCTTTATCCATTTCTTCAGCAGCATGCTTACCATCACCCATTGCAAGGATTACGGTAGCTCCACCGCGAACGATGTCACCACCCGCGTAGAGCATGGGGATTGATGACTGCATATCTTCGCCCACGACGATAACGCCCTTACGACCTGTTTCAAGTCCTTCTACAGACGCGGGAACGATGGGGTTAGGCGATACGCCAATAGCTACGACTACGAGATCGACATCGAGCGTTTCAATACCACCTTCTACGGGCACGGGAGAGCGACGACCTGAAGCATCGGGTTCACCAAGTTCCATGCGTTGTAACACCACTTGCTTTACAGCACCTTGCTCATCAGCGATATATTCAATGGGGTTGTGGAGCGTAAGGAATTCAACACCTTCCTGCTTTGCGTGGTGCACTTCTTCAAGACGTGCGGGCATTTCTTCTTCTGAACGGCGGTAGATAATCATAGCACGCTCCGCACCAAGGCGGAGAGCTGTACGGACAGAGTCCATGGCGGTGTTACCACCACCTACAACTGCTACGCGCTTGCCAAAAAGAATGGGCGTATCTGCCTTCTTGTTAGAAGCATCCATGAGGTTCACACGCGTAAGGTATTCGTTACTTGACATCACACCAGTACTATTTTCGCCCTTAATACCCATGAAGTTGGGAAGACCAGCACCTGATGCAACGAAGATGCCTTCGTAACCTTCAGCTTGGAGTTCTGCAATAGAAATAGTCTTACCTACCACGCAGTCCTTCACAAATTTCACACCGCTCTTTTCGAGGTTCTTGATTTCAAACTCTACGATGGTGTTGGGGAGACGGAATTCGGGGATACCGTACTTCAACACACCACCAATTTCGTGGAGCGCTTCGAATACTGTTACGTCATAACCACGTGCAATCATGCTGCCTGCAAATGAGAGCCCTGCAGGACCTGAACCAACTACGGCCACCTTCTTGCCCTTCTTTTCTGCGGGGACGATGGGTTGTGCAAGGTTGTGCTCGCGTTCATAGTCGGCCGCAAAGCGTTCGAGGTAACCAATAGCAACAGGTTTGCCACCAGTCTTGACGTGGATGCACTTGCTTTCACACTGCTTTTCCTGAGGACATACACGACCACACACAGCGGGCAATGCGCTTGTCTTCTTGATCACACGAGCAGCACCTGCAAAGTCGCCCACTTCAATGTGCTTAATGAAACCAGGAATGTTGATGCTTACGGGGCAACCAGCAACGCAACCAGGATTGGGGCAGTCAAGACAACGCTTTGCTTCTTGTTGTGCCTGTGCAATGCTCAAACCTTGGTTCACTTCTTCCTTCAACTGGCGAGCACGATATTCAGGATCGAGTTCGGGCATTACGCAACGTTCAATCTGCATGCGTTCCTTGGGCTTCATCTGCGTACGGAGTTCAGCGCGCCAAGCGTCGTTGCAACCTTCTACGTCAGCATACACTTCAGCGCAATCAACACCTTCGGGGCATCCGCAACCCTTCTTCTCTTCTACCACTTCTTCAGTAGCAGTTTCAACCACGGGTTGCATTGCTTCTATTTCTTCACGCTTGAAAGCTGCCATACGCTTGAGCATTTCGTCGAAGTCAACTTGATGGCCGTCAAATTCAGGACCGTCAACACATACAAACTTTGTCTGTCCGCCTACGGTGATACGACATGCACCACACATACCCGTACCGTCCACCATGATGGTATTGAGCGATACGTCGGTGGGGATTTCATATTTCTTTGTGAGCAAGCATACGAACTTCATCATGATGGCAGGACCGATTGCGAAACACTTGTCCACCTTTTCGCGCTGAATTACGCTTTCTATGCCCTGAGTCACCAAACCTTGCTGACCATACGAACCGTCGTCGGTCATGATGATGACTTCATCGCTATGCTTACGAACCTCTTCTTCAAGAATAATAAGATCCTTTGAGCGACCAGCCAATACAGAGATAACACGATTGCCTGCCTTCTTCAACGCAACAATAATGGGCAACATTGGCGCAACACCAACACCACCTCCGGCGCAAACAACAGTACCGAAGTTGTCAATGTGTGTAGCTTTACCAAGAGGACCTACGACGTCAAGAATATCGTCTCCAACATTCATCTTGCAAAGTTCGGTAGAAGTCTTACCAACAGTTTGAATCACCAAAGTGATGGTGCCCTTCACTGGATCAGAATCGGCAATAGTCAAAGGGATACGTTCCCCTTTTTCACTCAAACGAACAATAACGAAATGTCCAGCTCGGCGAGAACGAGCAATCAAAGGAGCTTCAACTTCAAGCTTAAAAACCTTTTCAGAGAATTGTTCCTTGCTAACAATCTTACTCATAATTTTATTTTTTAATCTCTACTAGTATGCAAAATAAGGAATATAATTAACATTGCCCCCTAGCAGATTTCATACTCAATATTATATTATATATAGGCAAACAAATAAATGCCTCTCTAAATTTTGGCAAAATTAGATATAATTTACCAAAGTAGAAAAATATTAGAAAGAAACCCTATCTTTTTTTGACATAAAAACACATTTATGAATATAATAAATGTTAAAAAGCAACATAAATAGTACAAAACATAATAAAAACTTTTGCAATTCAAATAGTTTTATTCATCTTTGCAAACATAAGAACATGAAATATCAAAAATTCAACAATATGAAAAAGCTACTAACAACACTCTTAGCGCTCCTCATCACAACAAGCGCATTGTCACTCAATTTTAAAGAAGCTCGCCAACACGCATGGTTCTTAACCGACAAAATGGCTTACGAATTAAATTTAACTCCTTATCAATTTGACCAAGTATACGAAGTAAATTTGGAATATTTCCTTCATGTTGACACTTACAATGATATCCATGGACAATATTGGGAATATCGCAACATCGACTTAAGCTACATTCTTCATGATTGGCAATATCGGCTATTTTCAAGCATTGCTTACTTCTATAACCCCATACATAGAAAGCATTCACATTGGTTTTTCACTGTTTACGACCACTATCGAAAGGGGTATTTCTACTTCCACAAACCAAAAACCTATAAATCCTATTGCGGAGGCAGATGGCACAAAAGAAGTCCCAAAGCCCATAGTCCATACAAAGGTATTCAACATCGACCTGCTGGCGGTTTAAGAGATCAATACCACAACTCACGCCCACATGGTCATGCTCACCATCCTGAATATGGTATCCCCAAACGCCAAAATAATGACCACCCATCTAACAAAAACAATGTGTCTCCACATGGTAAAAATATAAAAGACAAGAATTCCAACAATCGCCCCAAGACAAACACCCCTCATCCCTCACGTCCGTCGAACAACCGCTCTACTACTCCTTCAACACCCTCCAACCGAAATAACAAAGCGGTTAAACAGAATAATAACAATAACAAAGGTCAAAGAGAACGAAATTTTGGAAGATAAATCGTTATAAGTAAAAAAGAAAAGATGTGGCAAATCAATCGTGATAAGCCACATCTTTTTATTTTATGGTTTTAACAAACTCATTACTTTGCTTGTTCGAGCTTCAAAGTCATAGTACACTGATCACACACTTCAGAGGGACCAAAGTACTGGATAGGACCAGGATAAACGAAAGCTGTCTGTTCAGCCCAAGCTTCGCGGTTAGCAGCAAATTCCTTGAAAGGAGCACCATCAAGACGAACAAGTGCTTTGCGGATTACGGGCTTCATAGCACCATGACGACGTTCCATATTCATCATCATTGTGATGGGCACACCACCAGCAACCCATTCAGCTGCAGGCGCAGTTGTATTCTTAACGATAGCCATGTAGCCAGTCTTACCATTTGCCACGAGTTGAGCAGCCGAAGTACCGAGTGCATAGCAGTAGCCAGCATCGTAGTTAGAAGGTGCAGCGCCACGGCCCTCGTAACCGAAGAAGTGGTGTTGAGCAGCAAACTTACCATTGAACTTACCTTCCTTCTTCCATGCAGCGAGCTTAGCAGCCACCATTTCAGAGAGGAGCTTTTCTGTTTCGATGAGAGAAACCTGTACGTTACCGTGGGGGTCACGATCGAGTGTAAGCTGCTTAGCAACACCTTCGGGAAGGCTTTCGTAGAGAGCAGCATTTGTAGCAGAAAGCTTTTCGAGAACGAATGCACGGAGACCAGCAACACCTACGTTCTTAGCTTCGTCTGTTGCAAGGAGGTCATTAAGTTCAGCGATGAGTGCCTTGAATGCGGGGATAAATTCAATAAGACCTTCAGGGATAAGAACTGTACCGAAGTTGTTGCCAGCTTCAGCACGCTTAGCAACGGCAGAAGCAATGTATGTCACAACATCGTCGAGTGTCATATTCTTTTCTTCCACTTCTTCGCTAATAATACAAACGTTGGGTTGACACTGAAGTGCGCACTCAAGAGCGATGTGGCTGGCAGAGCGACCCATGAGCTTGATGAAGTGCCAGTACTTACGTGCAGAGTTAGCGTCGCGCTGAATGTTACCGATTACTTCAGCATAAGTCTTACAAGCTGTATCGAAACCGAAAGAAGTTTCAATCTGATCGTTCTTCAAGTCACCGTCGATAGTCTTGGGGCAACCGATAACCTGTACACCATAGTTCTTAGCCGCATAATATTCAGCAAGTACGCAAGCGTTTGTGTTAGAGTCGTCACCACCAATGATAACTATAGCGTTGAGTCCGAGTTCGCGGATAATTTCCATACCCTTTTCGAACTGTTCTACTTCTTCGAGCTTAGTACGACCAGAACCAATCATGTCGAAACCACCAGTGTTGCGGTATTCGTCGATGAGTTCGTCAGTCATTTCAATATACTTGTGATCAACAAGACCACCAGGACCCATCAAGAAGCCATAAAGCTTGCTTGCAGGGTTTTGCTTCTTAAGACCATCATAGAGACCACAGATTACGTTGTGACCACCAGGAGCCTGACCACCAGAGAGGATAATACCGATGTTGATAGGAGCATATTCCTTAGCTTCGTCTGTTGGAACGAATTCAACGAGAGGCATGCCATAAGTATTGGGGAAGAGAGCCTTGATTTCTTCCTGATTACCTACACTCTGAGTGGGTTCGCCTTCCTTAACGGCTACGTTACCACGAAGACCTGCGGGAAGCTTGGGCTGATAAGCAGCACGAGCAATTTGAAGTGCACTTTTTTCCATTGTCAAAAAAATGTATTAATAAAATGATTAAGTTAATATTTCACGAGTAAAACGAAAGCCGACGTATATGCACGCCAATTTCAATAGCAAAATTACAATATTTTATTCACACGAAAGAGATAAGAGGTGAAATATTTTTTGTTATTATTGCTATATACCTTCAATCAGTTGTTTCTACAACTCAAATATCGCTAATTGCTATTACCAGTTGCACTTTCCAACCATGAATCCGAGCAAGCATCCGTAGGCATTGCCCAAGCACCTCGGGGGCTTAGAGAGCACACCGTAATTTGTGGTCCATCAGGCATACATGAACGCTTAAATTGTTGATTAAAGAATCTTCTACAAAATACTGACAACCATTTTTTTATCGTTTCATCGTCATAGCTATCTGTATAGACCGTAGGAGTAGAAAAAGCATATTTTGCCAAGTAAAAAATCTTTGCGGGCGAATAAGCACTATGCAATATATGATAAATAAAGAAATCATGAAGTTCATACGGCCCAACCAAATCTTCCGTTTTTTGAGCGATATCACCACGCTGATCCGTGGGTTTTAATTCAGGCGAAATAGGAGTATCTACAATGTCGAGCAATACAGCCTTAACTTCCTCATTTTCTGCCTCGTGGGCTATATGAGCCACAATATGGCGCATCATTGTCTTCGGAAGCGAAGCATTGACACTATACATCGACATATGGTCGCCATTATAAGTAGCCCATCCTAGTGCTAGCTCTGAAAGATCGCCCGTACCAATCACAAGACCATTCAGCTGATTTGCAACATCCATGAGAATCTGCGTACGCTCGCGTGCCTGACTATTTTCGTACACCACATCATGGTTTTCTTTATTATGAAGGATATCATCAAAATGTTGCTCAACAGCCTTTGCTATGGATATCTCACGAATCGTAACACCTAACAATTGCATCAACTTATGCGCATTCGTATGCGTACGTCCTGATGTGCCAAAACCGGGCATTGTGATGCCAACAATGTTATTTCTATCCAATTGCAACTTATCAAACGCCCTGACGCAAACAAGCAAAGCCAACGTTGAGTCCAACCCTCCGCTAACACCTATCACAGCCGTTTGTGCATGCGTATGGAGAAGACGCTTTGCGAGCCCCTCACTCTGCAATTCAAGCGCATCCGAGCACCATTGGCTCAACATCTGCGCCTCGGGCATGAATGGCGAAGCCGACACCTTGCGCTCAAGCTTAAACTCATTTTGAGCTTCGAAAGCCTCCGACATCTGCACTTTTCGATATGTATGATTTGCCAAGTCGCGCATTGCTGACTTCCACGATGCCTTCACTCGGTCGTGCCTCAACAACTCAACGTCAACATCCGTCATCAGCAACTGTTCATTCATAACAAATCGCTGTCCTTCAGACAACAAACAACCATTTTCTACGATAAAGCTACATCCTGGATAGACGCCATCCTGGGTGCTTTCGCCAAAGCCTGCCGAGCTAAGTACATATGCACATTTGCATTGAGAAGAGTAGCTAGCGACCCTTGACTTCAACTCGCTATACGCCCCCAACACTTCGGGAAAAGCCGACAAATTGAACACCACCTCTGCTCCAGCTTTTGCGTGACACAAGGAGGGAGGCATCACATTCATTAAATCATCGCCCACCTCTACGGCAAACGTCATATCCGACATACGGAAAAGCAGGTTTGCGCCAAAGGGCACGTTTTCGCCACAAAAACTATACTCTGCACCTTCGGGAAGTTCAGATGCAGAAGCAAACCAGCGCACCTGAGTATTTGCTAGTACATGTGTCTTCGGCACAATTCCCATGATGCGCCCTTCTTGCATCACCACGGCACAATCGTACACCGCACCCTCATAGTAAAGCGGAGCGCCCACAATAGCTACCACCTTGAGCGAACGCGACACTTCGAGCAAGCGCAAAAGCATTGACTCTGCTTCATTCAACAACAATTGCTGATGATACAAGTCGCCACAAGTACTCCCCGTTAGGCTCAACTCTGGGAAGACTACCACACGTGCACCCTTAGCATCAGCCATCACCATCTGTGCAAGAATCTTATCTGCGTTATGTTTCACATCCGCTACTCTTACGCTAGGTATAGCGGTAGCTACTTTCACAAATCCAAACATATGCCTTACGTTTTTTATGAGTTTTTTTACAACAATATCTCCGACAATGCCTTTCTTTGCTTTGGCTTTACCTCATCTGCTGGATATCCAAGCGGAATGATCACCATTGGTTCAAGATAATCGGGCGTAGGGAAATTTGCCTTAAGCTTTTCTACATCAAAGTTACAAATCCAGCAAGTGCCCAACCCTATTTCGGCAGCCGCCAAGCATATATGCTCTGCCAAAATAGCCACGTCGATGTCACCATGCGCCTTCTGATCAGCCTTTCTCACCCACTCCACCTCTTTGTTCTTATAGAGCACGAAACAATGCTTAGCCGTAGAAAACCATGAACGATTATAACACTCGCACAACTTGCTCATCTCCGCAGGCTTCGACACCCATCTAATTTTCCAAGGTTGAAAGTTCACGGCCGAAGGCGCCAGCTGGGCGCATCGCAAAATATAATCTATCTTCTCCTGTTCTACAAACACATCCTTGTAATCACGCGATGAATAACGTTGTTGACAAAGTTCTAAAAATGTCATATCCAATTTTTTTTAATTCGTTTTTCACTAAGTAATAGCAAAAATAATGTTTTCTATTAACATTCACTCTTTTTTAAGAATGATTTTACCATTTTAGGAGTATTAACAAAAAAAATCGCTTGAATCGTCTCAAATTGAGAGCAGATTCAAGCGAATTATTTATCGATGTAAAGCTATCGTTCAAGTATTTACTGAAAACTTATTCTATCACGCCAAGCGCTCTAAACACCTTGGAGAGCTTTTCAACCGCAAGGTCCACCTGTTCCTTCGTATGCGTAGCCATCAACGCCACGCGCACCAACGTATCCTGAGGAGCGCAAGCAGGAGGAATTACGGGGTTGATAAACACACCTTCCTCGAATGCCATCATTGTTGCGGCAAAAGTCTTTTCAATATCGCGAACGTAGAGCGGAATGATGGGGCTCTCAGTATCACCTATTTCGAAGCCCGCATTTCTAAACTTATCGAGTGCATAGCGTGTCACGTCCCACAATGCCTCGATACGCTCGGGCTCAGCCTGGATAATACGCACGGCCTCAAGAGCTGCCGCCGTAGCCGCAGGAGTATTTGAAGCAGAGAAGATGTATGTACGGCAATTATGGCGAATCCAGTTGATAACCGTCGAATCTGCCGCAATAAAACCACCGATGCTTGCCAACGACTTAGAGAAAGTACCCATAATAAGGTCAACCTCGTCGGTCAAGCCAAAATGGTCGCACACACCGCGTCCATCGCGCCCAAACACGCCAACACCATGCGCTTCGTCCACCATCACCGTAGCGTTATACTTCTTCTTCAAACGAATGATTTCGGGCAAATTACAGAGGTCACCCTCCATTGAGAATACGCCATCAACAACAATAAGCTTCAAGGCATCGGGCTCGCAACGCTGAAGCTGCTTCTCAAGGTCGGCCATGTCGTTGTGCTTAAACTTGAGCTGCTTAGCCATAGAGAGGCGGCGTCCGTCGATAATCGAAGCGTGGTCACGATCATCACAAATGATATAGTCGTTACGACCGCAAAGACATGCGATAACACCTGAGTTCACCGTAAAACCAGTAGAAAAACATAGCGATTCTTCCTTGCCGATGTACTTTGCGATTTCCTTTTCGAGCACCACGTGCAAGTCGAGCGTACCATTGAGGAAGCGGCTACCTGCACAACCCGTACCATACTTATCAAGCGCATCTTTTGCCGCCTTAATGATACGTTCGTCACCCGTAAGTCCAGTGTAAGCATTTGAGCCAAACATCAACACGTGATGTCCGCCCATCTCAACTTCTGTACCCTGCTTACCATCAATTTCGCGGAAGTAAGGGTAAGCCCCCTTTTCCATCAACTCCTGAGGAAGCGTAAACTGTGCTAATCTTTCTTGTAATAAACCCATGTAATATCTAAATTACCGCCGCTCTTCATGCCTCGACCTTCATAACGCATACGCCTTGCATACGTTCAGGACCAAAGAACAAATAGAGCAACGTGATTCCTATTTTCCGATTCTAAAACCTTGCAAAATTAGCGCTTTAATTTAAAACGACCTACAACATTACTAAAAAATTGCGCTTTTCTGCCCAAAATGTGCAATTTCTGCTATCTCTCGAAAATAAATAAACACTGAAAACTATCATTCCACAAAAAATACTCTATATTTGCAGTACTTTTTGAGGTTTTGAGGTTTTAAGGTTTTAAGATTTTAAGGACTACTCACTACTCTCTACTCACTACTCTGCAATCTCTCCATGAAATCCCTCCTATTCATCATCAATCCAAAATCCGGCACCGATAAGAAGCTCTACGTGCGCCAATGCATCGGCCGCTTCATCGACACCGCCCAATTCAACTATGCCATTCGCTACACCGAATATGCCGGACACGCTGAGGAGCTCGCACGCCAAGCGGCCGCCGACGGCATCGACATCGTTGTAGCCGTAGGGGGCGACGGCACCATCAACGAAGTAGCACGCGCACTCATCCACACCTCCACCGCACTGGCCATCATCCCCTGCGGTAGCGGCAACGGACTTGCGCGCCACTTACAAATACCCATCGACCCCGTAGGAGCCATAAAAATCATCAACGCCGCATGCATCAAACCCCTCGACTTCGGCATCATGAACGACATCCCCTTCTTCTGCACCTGCGGCATGGGCTTCGACGCCTTCGTTAGCATGAAGTTCGCTCAGAGCGGCAAGCGAGGGCTCCTCTCCTACATCGAAAACACCCTACGCGAAACGCTCAACTACCAGCCCGACACCTACACCATCCGCTTCGATGACCAAGCCGTAAGCCAAAAAGCCTTCGTCATCGCCTGCGCCAACGCCTCGCAATATGGCAACAATGCCTACATCGCACCCTTCGCATCCATGAGCGACGGACTCATGGACATCACCATGCTCGAACCCTTCACCGCCATCGAAGCCCCAGGGCTCGCTCTTCAGCTCTTCAACGGCACACTCCACACCAATAGCCGCGTCAAGACGTTCCGCGCCAAGCACATCGTCATCACCCGTACAGGCTCAGCCCCCGTACATTGCGATGGCGACCCCCTCCTCACGGGGCAAACCATCGACGTGCGCATCGAGCACCAAGGCATCAACATCGTAGTAAACCCCGCAGCACCACCGCGCCGCCACAACCTCATGCAGGTATTCTCCGACCAGATATCCGAATTTCCCGGACACATGCAGGAGCTACAAGCCGAAATCGCACAAACCGAAAAGAGCATTAAGCAGCTCAACAAGTCGGTGCTCGAAAAGCTTAAAAAGCTATAACCCCCGCCTATAACAGAAAACGAAATCTCACCGTTTTTCAACACCTTAATTTATCTTTTAAAACAAGCTAACCTCAAAGGTATTTTGCCTCCGAGGTTAGCTTTTTTTTCACACCTGCTTAGCAAGCAAATTTTAACATTTGAAAATTAGAATCTAAAGAAACACTCATAGAGGGTAATCAGATGTAATCAGTTGTCAGTTAATTAAAATTGATTACCCACTCATGATGGAGGATAGAAAAGAGAAAGAGAAATAATAATATAATAATTTATATATAATATATTATATATAAAAATTTCTTTTTAAGTAGCAGCTGGAATTTTTAAAAGCAAACAAGGTAATCAAAAATAAACAACTGACAACTGATTACATCTGATTACCCCTATCAAACACCTATGCACTTTTTTCACATTCAAGCATTTTGCCAAAACTAATCATGACTTACAAAAAACACAATTAACTAGATATCAACCGCTTACCATACAACAACAAGAAAAAAGCATTCAAAAATCCGCACACTAATTCGCACTAATTCGCAGACCATCAACAGCGCTTCGTAACTTTGCAAATGTTGACACACAACACCACCTCAAATATCATCACAACAACCTCATGCACCCCACCACTACATCGGACTTCGTCAGCACTACCTCGGACTTCTTCGCAACAACCTCGGACTTCGTCAGCACTACCTCGGACTTCGTCATCGTCACTAAAAAAGAGCGCAGGCCACAACATTCCATCCAAAAGAAAGTTGCAATCTGCACTCTAAGAGAAAAAATCAAAAAAAACCGAATTTCAGGAAAGCCACTAAACCTTCGTTTCACTCAAAAAAACAAAGGACACTAAGCTTCCTCTTCCTTAATCTTAATCAACGCATTGGAAAGGATGGCAGCCACGCCGCCCGTTGTGATGCCCGACGAGAAGATGTTGCGCACCGTGTCAGGGAGCTGAGTAAGAATCTCAGGAACGAGCTCAACGCTCAAGCCAAAGCTGAAGCTGATGGCGATGACTAGCGTAGCCTTGCGATTGATGTTTTGCGAAGCAATGATGCGCACACCTGCTGCTGCAACAGTGCCAAACATGAGCAACGTAGCACCACCCAACACGGGTTCGGGCATAAGCGAGAAGACAAGCCCTACGGCGGGGAACAAGCCGAGCAACACCAACATGCCTGCAATGAAATAACCTACGTATCGGCTGGCAACGCCTGTAAGCTGAATCATACCGTTGTTCTGCGCAAAAACGGAGTTGGGGAAGGAGTTGAACACACCAGCAATGGCTGAGTTGACACCATCGGCAAGGATGCCGCCCTGAGCACGCTTCATGAACTTTTCGCCCTCTACGGGTTGACCCGAAATCATCGAGTTTGCCGTGATGTCGCCATAAGCCTCGATGGCCGTGATGAGATAAACAAGCCCTAGGGAGATGATGGCTGAGAGGTCGAAGCTGATGCCATACTTGAAGGGTACGGGGATGTTGAGACTTCCGAAGTCGGGGATGTTGGAGAAATCTACCATACCCAAAGCCCATGCCACGACATAGCCGATGGCGAGGCCTATGACGATAGAACTCATGCGCAAATAGGGATTGCTGCTACGGTTGAAGAAGATGATAAGCCCCAACACGAGACCCGCTATTCCTACATACTGAAACGATCCGAAAGTGCCTGCCTCCTGCGAAGCCACACCGCCTCCGCAAGCCGTAATGCCTACCTTGATGAGGCTCAAGCCGATGAGCGTCACGACGATGCCCGACACTAAAGGCGTGATGATGCGGCGCATATACTTAAGCACGCGGCTGACGAGGATTTCGACCACCGAGGCCGCTATCGTAGCACCCAAAATGGCTGGTAGCCCGCCTGCCAATCCTGCGGCTATGATGGGGCCAATGAAGGAGAAGCTTGTGCCTTGAATGCAGAGCAATCCGCAACCTACGGGGCCTAAGCGGCGACATTGAATAAACGTAGCGATGCCCGACACGAATAATGCCATAGACACGAGGAAGCCTGTAGTCTCAATATCCAACTTTAAAGCACCTGCAATGATAAGTGGAGGGGTGATGATAGCCACGAAGATGGCCAAAAGATGTTGTAAGGCGGCAAAGAAGGTGTCGCGCAAGGGCGGACGATCTTCAAGGCCGTAGATTAAGCCCGATGGCTTAGCGACGTTTTGTTCAGTTGTTGTTTGCATAGTTTATTGTTTAGTTGACGAGTTGACAAGTTGACGAGATGAGATGAATAGTTGACAAGTAAACGAGTAAACAACTTAACAAGAAGCCATCTGGATAGCAGTTGTACTCTGTTGTCTGTACTCTAAATTACTTCAGCTTTATCTCACAATTATCCAAACTTTCGATGATAGCAAGCGATTCGACATGTATGCCTGCATTTCGCAAATAATCGCCACCTTCCTGGAAGGCCTTTTCTATCAAGAAGCCCATGCCCACCAATTCGGCTCCAGCCTTCTCGACAAGGTCGATCATCCCCTTTGCTGCATTGCCATTAGCGAGGAAGTCGTCGATGAAGAGCACCTTGTCGCCCGGACAAAGGTAATCCTTGCTTACGCACACGGTGTAGCTCGTGTTTTTAGTGAAGGAGAAAACCTCCGTCGTAAGCATATTCTCCATCGTGCTGGGCATCTTTTTCTTAGCAAAGACTACGGGGAGTTCCAACAGATAGCCCACCATGATGGCAGGAGCGATGCCGCTGGCTTCAACGGTCAGCACCTTATTAATCTTCGTGCTAGCAAAACGACGCACAAATTCTACTGCCATTGACTTCATCAAAATGGGGTCCATCTGATGGTTAATAAAATTATCTACTTTTAGGATTCCGCCAGGGAAACAACGGCCATCCTTCATGATTCTTTCTTTTAATGCTTTCATTTGATTTGTTATTGCTTTTTAGATATAGTTGACGAGAGGACGAGAGGACGAGTAAACGAGATAAATAGCGACTAGCGAACCAGCGTTCGTGTCAAACCTTCTTGTCAACTTGTTAACTTGTCAACTCGTCAACTATTAATCGCTAATTATTACTCGGTACAAGGTATCTATCGCCCGTTTCCTTCACTATCGTACGTCGATACTCTTGAGTAAACCCTGGGCGTACAGGAGGAGCTGCAATGCCGTCGGGAGTGAGCTCAAAGCGTCCGTCCTTTTCGCGCTTCACCACCATGTCATTGTGCTTCACGATGAGGTAAGTGCCCAGCGTGCGCCATTGTTGCATCATGTATTCAGCTCGCTCGGCCGACACCGCCGTAAGGAAGCGGCATGCAGCATCGTGGCCTTCTGTTTGAAGGAGCTTAAAGGCTTGTTGCTCAACAAGGGGCTGGAGGGCGATGTTAGAATTTTCCACCTCTTCGCGCACGCGCTCAACGTCGGGGAAAAGTTGAGCATAGCGAGGATACGTCATGTTTGCCACCCAGTTGCACACCCAAAAGGCTGAGTTCCAAGAGAATTGCACGTCGGAAGCCGCGGGGTCATCAAAGCAAAGAGGCGAAGCCGTGGCCGAGCAATAGATGGGCGAATAGCTAATCATGTTAGCCTCGTCATTACCCCACCAAAGGATGCCACCAATCTCGTTGGGCAAATCAGCACGCAATTGTGCCACCATTGTAGCTGCCGCCTGCTGGGTAGAAATGGGGCGTTCGTTAAAGTAAGTCTTACCCTCATACTTCCAGCTCAAAGGCGAAGGGCGATAAGGAGCACACGATTCGCCTGCCGAGAGGTCGGCTTGCGTGTCGAAATAAGTGCCTTCATAATGATCGCGCATAGAAGTCATCACGTCCTTCAACGACAACTTTTGCTTGGGCTTCATGTAAAGCGGAAAAGGCTTTTGGTTCGCAATATCATAGCCCTTGGCATAATCAAGGTACTTATCCATGCCATCCACCCATTTGTTATAAAAGCTCCAAGCTCTCGCATCACAATAGCGGATAGCTCCAAAGTCAGCGGGCGCATAGGCCTTAGAGAAAGAAAAGTCCTCGTCCTTACCATCGAAATAACCTTTGCGGCGTGCGAAACTGATTACATCACCACTAGCCATCACATTGTCCTTGTCCGAAAGGTCGAACTCATGAATACGGCTATGGTTGGCATGGCACGCTATGCAATCGTCGGGAATGCGCACTGCCACCCAAACAGCACCTTTCTCTGAAGCGCCCTTGCCTATCATTTCGAGAATCCACACCTCATTAGGGTCGGCTATCGAAAAGCTCTCACCACTACTATAATAACCATGTTGGCTCACGAGCGAAGTCATCACCTTGATTGCCTCGCGAGCTGTGCGTGCACGTTGCAAGCCAAGCGTCATGAGCGACACGTAGTCGATGCCTCCTGTGGTGTCAACCAATTCTTCTCGCCCACCAAAGGTCGTCTCCATGATAGAAAGTTGGTGCTCATTAATGTTGCCCATGACGGCATACGTCTCGGGAGCCTCAGGTATCATGCCCAAATAATGATTCGTGTCGCCATCAACGATGCGGCGCATAGTGCCAACAGGATGCTTAGCGGCTGGGTAATACGTAAGGCGAGCAAAGGCGCCATAGCTATCCATGCTATAAGTGATGAAAACAGAGCCGTCGGCCGAGGCTTTCTTACCTACAAGAAAACTCGTACAAGCCAATGCTGCCACGCTCGATGCGCAAAGAATAGTGAGTAACAATGCAAATCTTTTCATGCGTAGAAAAATGAAGTTGTAATACTGTATAATTTATTAAGATTTTCGAATGATTGACTCGATAATTAACGTCCTAATAATGGAATCTGATACAAACTTACGCAAATATCACGATTTTTAAGTAAGTTTGCACTAAAAATTAAGCAACATTTATTAAAACTACATTTTTCACCATCATGATTCAATCAATGACAGGCTACGGAAGAGCCGATGTCCTCTATAACGGAAAGAAGATTCATGCAGAGATTAAGTCGCTAAATTCTAAAGCCTTAGACCTCTCTACACGCATCGCCCCACTCTATCGAGAAAAGGAAATGGAACTACGCCAGCTCATTCAAGCTAAACTCGAGCGTGGCAAAGTAGAATTCACACTTTGGATTGAAAAGGACGCAAGCACGCAAGGCAGCACCATCAATGCGCAAGCCGTGGCCAACTACGTGAAGCAAATGCAAGCCATCAGCGCTGAAATCGGCATAAACGTGAACCCCTCCACACTTTGGGAAACATTGGTGCGCATGCCCGAGGTGATGCAAGCAGGAGTTGTGGAAGAACTTACGGAGGAAGAATGGGGCATCGTGCTGCAAACCATCCATCAAGCCATCGACCAACTCATCGCATTTCGCCAACAAGAGGGACTGGCGCTCCACGAAAAGTTTTGCAAAAACCTCGACACTATTGAGCGCCTCATGAAGGAAATCGAACCCTACGAAAGCGCACGCGTCGAAAAGATTCGCACCCGACTCTACGACCGCCTTAACGAACTTGTTGGCGTTGATTACGACAAAAATCGAATGGAGCAAGAGCTCATCTACTACATCGAAAAACTTGACATCAACGAAGAGAAACAACGCCTCTCCAACCACCTCGACTACTTCCGCTCAACGATGAAAGAAGGTACAGGACAAGGCAAAAAGCTCGGATTCATCGCCCAAGAAATGGGACGAGAAATCAACACAACAGGTTCGAAAAGCAATCAAGCCGAAATGCAAAACATCGTCGTGATGATGAAAGATGAGCTCGAGCAAATCAAGGAACAAGTACTGAATGTTATGTAAAATTTGAGGTTTTAAGGTTGTAAGGTTTTAAGAGCCATGCGGACCTTATTACCTCACCCCTCAAAACGATGAGCGATTAGCGTTTAACGATTAGCGAACCATCCGGATGGACTACCCTCTACTCTCTCCTCATAACCTCATAACCTTATAACCTTATAACCTCATAACCTTATGTCAAAAGTAATCATCTTCTCTGCCCCCTCTGGAAGTGGGAAAAGCACTATCATCAACTACTTGATGCAACAAGGGCTCAATCTCCACTTCTCCATCAGCGCCACCTCACGTCCTCCACGAGGCCAAGAGCAACATGGCGTTGAATACTTCTTCCTCACCCCCGACGAGTTTCGTCAGCACATTGCAAACGACGACTTTCTGGAATACGAAGAGGTTTATAAAGACCGATTCTACGGCACACTCAAAAGCCAACTCGACAAGCAATTGGAGCGAGGCGAAAACGTAGTGTGCGACGTTGATGTGCTCGGTGGCATCAACATCAAGAAGCACTATGACCCTCGCGCATTGAGCATTTTCATCCAACCACCTTCAATTGAAGCTTTACGCCAACGACTCATAGGTAGAGGCACTGATAGCGAAGAAGTTATAGCCGATAGAATTGCACGCGCTGAGTTTGAACTTTCGCATGCTTCTCAATTCGACACCATCGTCATCAACGACGACCTTAGCACAGCGCAAAACGAAGCTTTAGAAAAAGTCAAGAGCTTCCTCGTACAAGATTAAGCCCCCCTACACAAAGCAATTATGATTTCCAGATGCTACCTTGAAATCACCAACATCTGCAACCTTCATTGCAAGTTTTGCCCTAAAACATCAAGAAGGAAGCACACAATGAGTACAGAGGAATTTGAACTTCTCACCAACAAACTTCAAGGCGAGGTCAAGTTCCTCTATTTTCATCTTATGGGAGAGCCACTCCTCCACCCCCAGTTGCCAACATTTATCACAAGGGCACAACTTAAGGGGTTTACTCCCATCATCACCACTAATGGCACCCTGCTAGCTCAAAAAGAAGCACTTATCGAGGCTAAGCCCTACAAAATCCAAATCTCGCTTCAAGCCCACGAAGGCAACACCCTCGAAAGCCCCGACGATTACGTCAAAAGCGTCATGCAATTTGCACTACCAGCTTCGAAAGCAGGCATCATCATCATCCTGCGCCTTTGGAATGAAGGAGGAGCCGAAAGCCAAAACAAACGCATCATCGAGCAACTACGCTCTTTCATTCCCACCACATGGACACCTCGACACGATGGTTGGAAGCTAGCCGACAATCTCTACCTTGAGCACGACAAAGCCTTTGAGTGGCCCGACATAAACATAGAAACAACAAACGATAACTCCTTGTTCTGCCATGCATTGCGAAATCAAATTGGAGTGTTAGTTGATGGCACAGTTGTACCTTGTTGTCTTGACCACAACGGAGATATCCCCCTAGGCAACCTACATCAAAATACGCTTGCCGAAATCTTAAATTCAGAGCGAGCAAAGCGCCTATACGAGGGATTCTCAAATCATTGTGCCACAGAAGAACTTTGCAAACGATGCGGATACGCCTCAAGCAAGAAATTTAGAGCAACTACATACAATTTGGTCTAAATAAATGTTAAAAACAAGCAATTTTTAAGCAATACATAAAGCAAAATTTGTTCAAAAAAAAAAAAAAGCGAACTTTGCATGAATTAAATTGCTTGCTCAAGCAATTCAAGCCATAGAATCTGATAAAATCATCTAAATAACATTTTTAACTTATGAAGAAACTAAAACTCACGACAACAGCTTTGTTGGCAACACTCTTCTTGTCAACCGCCCAAGCTGAGCAAACGGTAGAGTTAACAACATCAAAAGCCGTTGGCGAAACAATGGAGTTGATGGTAAACCCTGCTGGCACAATCTACGTAGATTGGGGTGACGGCGTATTCGTAGAATACAAGGGCACGACCGACGCCTTCCGCACTATTTCGGGAGAAGTAAAAGGTAAAGAAATCACGATCAAGGGAAGCGACACAAAGTGGACAATGCTCAATTGTGGTAGTCAGCAAATCACAAAGATAAACACAAAGAATGCCCCCTACCTCAAGTCGCTCTATTGTAGCAACAACGCTATCTCTTCGTTCGTAAAGAGCTATAGCCCTGCTCTCAAGGACTTGGACCTTTCGAACAATGACCTAAAGTCGCTTGCTGTTTCTCATACATCACACCCCGAAATGGAAAGCCTTAACATCTCAGGAAATAGCATTGCAACCAACGTTGGCTCTACAGGTCAGTTCACATTCAACGGCGAAGTGATTCAAAACGTAAGCATCGCCAACAACAAGTTTAAGAAAGTAAACGTAACTTCTGCCTCAATGCTCGACGCCTTGAATTGTGCTGGCAATAGCATACAGACGCTAAACTTTGAAGCAAATAGTGCCTTGACTACCCTTCTATGTGCCGACAACAACTTGACTTCGATAGCAGGGTTCGAAAACGACTGTTCGCTTCAAACGCTTATTGCCAACAATAACAATCTGACAACAATCGACGTATCGGGAGCCAACGAACTCACCCACTTCAACGTGAATGCTAACCAACTCACAAGCATCACACTCCCCGAAGCAACACTTCACACAATGGAATGTGCCGACAATAGCCTTACCTTCGGCTCGCTTCCCATTAAGAAATATAAGCCCACAAACCTCAACCTTACGCCTCAAGCCAACCTCGTGGTAACAGGAGGCATGAAGACGGCAGGCAACGGAGTGCCTTATATGGAAGTATGTCCAAGCTACAGCGATCGCTCAAAGACAGAGTACGTCCTTAATATTGGCGACCTCCGCGAAGGTCCTGGACACAGCACCTCAAAGAGCGCTACCATCAAGGCTTATCGCCTCGACGATGACGGCAACGAGATTGAGCTCACAAAAGCTACATCCTCTGCGCCCAACAACGAATATAGCTACGGTGCTGGCAAGCTTGCCTTCTTCGCACCACTCAAGAATGTTTACCTTAAGCTAACACATGCCGACTATCCCGAGTTGGAATTAGTGTCGGACATGTTCTGCGTAGGCGAAGCTATCGCAACAGGTGTTGAAGACGTTACGACAAGTTCCAACTCACTCGAAATCGTTGCAAGCAAGGGCATCGTTACCCTCAATGCTAATCAGCGCACCCTTGTTGAGATTTACAATCTGCAGGGTCAACTCGTATGGAATGGCATCATCGTAGGTTCTAAAACTATCCAGTTGCCCTCTGCCGCTTATATCATCAATGGTAAAAAAATCAGCTTATAAAAAAGGAATACATATATGAAGAAAACAATAATCACCTCGCTACTAGTAGCCTTTGCTGCTCAAGCTAACGCACAAAGCATACTGGCAGAAAACAGCTTGCCCACAATCGTTGTGCCCCACAAACAAACGGTTAGCTATGCGGAGCGCACACTCTGTCTTGACGTTGTAGCAAATGTTGACTACACCATCTCCGACGATGCTACGTGGATCGAGACAAAGCTTGGCAACGACGGAAAGGTTTATGTCCACATGACGGCTAACCCCGACATCACAAATCGTGCAGGCAACATCACATTCACTAACGAGGAACACGGACTCAGCGAAACCTTCACCGTCGTTCAAGGCCGCAACGAATCGGTAGAGACCGTGCCTGGCGACATCTTCATCAAGCCCTCGGGCGGATCGGTAAACAGCCAGCAAGGTAGCTCAGGATGGGACAAGACCATCGACGGCGATTTAGGCTCAATGTGGCACACCGCATGGTCGGGCTTCAACGTGTCAGAGTCAAACCCCGCAATCCTCGAATACCAATTCTCCGACGTCGACCTCATTGAATACATCAACTACATCCCTCGCTCGGGCGGTGGCAACGGTAGCTTCGGATTGGTGGACGTTTACACAAAGTGTGTGGGCAACTCCGACTATGTGCTCCACGGCTCTTACGACTGGAAGCAATCGGCTTCAGCACGCACTATCAAGTTCGACGGAGGCCTCAAGAAGCCACGTGCCATCAAGTTTGTCATCAAGAGCGGTGCGGGCAACTTCGCATCTTGCGCAGAAATGCAGTTTGGCGCTAAGAATCCCGAGACAGAAGCCTGCTTCAGCATCTTTGCCGACGACCTCCTCACCACTTTGAAGGAAGGCACTACGCAAGCCGACATCGACAACATCGACAACGACTTCTCACGCCTTCTTGCTCAGAAGATTTTCGATGGTAACTACGCCACTGAATATCGTGTAGCCGAATACGAACCCTTCACCCACTACGACGTGCTCACAGCCCTCTGGTGTACATCAGGCAAACGCTATAGCCAGTACGAAGGCGTGACGGGCATCAACATCTCTAAGGGCAAGCACGCCATCATCGTGAGCGGCATCCCCGCTAATGAGAGCGTTGAGCTCAAGGTTACAGCATGGTACGTAGGAAAGATTGGCAGCAACTTCGATGGTGGCAACCCCGAAACGGTTACTTACGTCTTGAAGAACGGCTTCAACGTGATTGAATACACCAACGACTGGGACGGCCTTGCCTACGTATGCTACTACACCGAAAACGACGTCAACACCGTGCCCTCTATCAAGGTGCACTTCGTAAATGGCGAAGTCAACGGCTACCTCTCTCCCGATAAGACCAACGACGAGATGTACGAAATCTGTGCCAATGCCAAGAACACATGTATGGACATCCTCGGCAAGAAGGTGCAACAAGTGTGGTCAGCAAAAGGCTTGCGCGACTACTGCAAGGACATCAACGGCCAGCCTCGTGGCTATCGCCAATACATCGCCGTTATCGACTCGCTCATCCAGTGGGAACACGACGAAATCGGTTTCACTAAGTACGACCGCATCCCCAAGAACCACACCATGGCTTACGTAAACTATACGTACTACATGTTCCAGGGCGGACTTGGCGTATCCTTCCACGTCGACCAGGAATCACGCGTGCTCAATTGCCAAAACATCATGAAGCGGGACGACGATGCCATCTGGGGACTCTCACACGAATGGGGCCACCAACACCAGATGCACCCCTACCTCTGCTGGAATGGTCTTGGCGAAGTGTCGAACAACATCTTCTCCTACTACAACATTATGCACATGGGCTACAACTCATCGGACAAGATTAACGACTGGCCCCGTGCACGCTCACTCTTCTACGACGACGCACAAACGAAGGATGGCAAGCAAGTAAGTACTTCGCGCCACTTGGCTTACGAAAACGTGAAGAACGACCCCTACCTCTTCAGCTATAGCCCCAAGATGCGTGCACTCTGCGAGGCTATGCGCGACTCTGTGGTGACATCGTATGCCGCAAACCCCTTGCGTGCCGTAGCGCTCCACGACCTCGTGCCCTATCAAAAGTCGGGCAGCAGCATCAACGTAGGCTTCATCCTCAACTCATTCATCATGCTCGGCAACTATGCCAAGATTTACCTCCAAAAGCCAGGTGCCGAAGCAGGCAAGAAGTACCTCGACTTCTACCCCGACCTCTTCGAAGCGCTCCGCCGCATGAAGTACGAAGGGGGTTCAGACATCGAAAAGCAGGATGGTTGGGACAAGTACGAACTCATCTTCCACGCACAATATGGCACGATAGACAACGGCTACTCGCTCCTCAAGTCGCAGTATCCCAACTCTTCATGGATTAAGGACAACTACGTTACAGCCACATCGCGCGGCTATGGCGAAAACATCGTGCCCGCCATGCTCAACTTCATCCGCAAGGCCTCACGCCTCTATGGCTACAACCTCTTCCCCTACTTCGAGCGTCATGGCTACCTCCGCAACGTAGCGCTCCACGTCAACGACTACTCATGGGGCTACTACGTATTGACCACCGAGATGTACGACGAGTTTAAGGCCGACATGGACGCCCTCGTGGCAGACGGCACACTCAAGGAAATGCCCGCCGACATGGTGCAAAAGATGATGTACTGCCAGGACCTTAACGACAAGAAGGCTGGCATCACTCGCTACCCCACTCCTGTGGTGCCTAATTAACGTTTAATAGTTGACGAGTTGACGAGTTGACGAGCAGACAAGATGGTTTGACTCGAACGCTGGCTTAACGCTGCATAGCAGTTGTACTCTGCACTCTGTAAGTTGTACTCTAATCATACCTTCTCGTCAACTCGTTTACTCGTCAACTCAAAAAAAAGTTATTTTACTTTTTCAATAAGCAAAAAGAAAAGCGGACTCACCCATTTCGGGTTGGTCCGCTTTCTTATTTTTTTAAAATCATTCAGGCGATAAACGTTAAACTCTAATAGCTTTAATCATTTTTGCCGCAAAGCTCGATTGAGCGCTTAATAAAGTTAGCGAGCGCTTCGCCCTTGAGGAGCCCATTTTGGAGCAATGCCAAGTCAATCAACTGCGATACTACGGGGTTCGTCTGCGCATACTGCTTGAGCACATCAGCCTTCTTGCCCTCTTCGGCCGCGATGGCTTCGCGGCATCTGTTAAGGTCATTCTTTTCAGCCTCAGAGATGTCCTCGGGCTTCATATCCTTCTGGCTCTGCTCGATAGCCATGCGGCGTGCATTGAGTCCACGCAACTCGTTTTCGATAGGCTTCAGCGCTTCGTCGACATTCGCACTGGCATCTGCCAGCACACCCCTTACGAGCGCATGGTCAGCATTGAGCACCACGCTATACATGTCGGGCATTTCGCCATAAAACGACATGCCACCCTGCAACTGTGCCATTTCCTTCATGCGGCGCATATATTCGCTCTGAGTGAGCAGGGCGGGCGCTGCACCCTCGCCCATTGCCGACACCTCTATGCGGAAGTCCTTCCCCTCGAGCTTAGGCATGCGAGCCATGAAGATCTGCGTAAGCTTTTCGCCCTCGCCCTCCGTGAGGCCAGCATCGATCTTAGCGTCAGCCTTTTCGATGAGGCGGTCGATGACGTCAGCATCTACGCGTACGAAGTGCGTATTCTCCCACTTCTGCTCCAGCAGGCCTACGAGGTGCGAATCCAGCTGCCCGTCCATCACGAGCACGTTGTAGCCCCTTTGCTTAGCAGCTTCGACGTACGAATACTGCGCTTCAGCGTCACTGGCGTAGAGGCACACCAGCTTGCCCGACTTGTCCGTCTGAGCCGCCTTCACCGCCTCGCGATATTCCTCGTAAGTGTAAAACCTCCCCTCCATGTCGGCAAGCAGCGCAAACTTAGACGCCCTGTCGTAGAAGTCGGGCTGCGACAAGCAGCCGTAGTGGATGAAGAGCTTAAGGTCGTTCCACTTCTGCTCAAAGTCGGCACGCTCGTTCTTAAAGAGCTGCTGCAAGCGGTCGCACACCTTCTTTGTGATGTAGGTCGAGATCTTCTTCACGTTAGCATCGCTCTGCAGGTAGCTGCGGCTCACGTTGAGCGGAATGTCGGGCGAGTCGATAACGCCATGGAGCAGCGTAAGGAAGTCGGGCACGATGTTTTCCACATGGTCCGTCACAAACACCTGATTGCAATAGAGCTGAATCCTATTACGCTGAATTTCGATGTTGCTCTTTATCTTGGGGAAGTAGAGCACCCCCGTGAGGTTGAAGGGGTAGTCCACATTGAGGTGAATCCAGAAGAGGGGCTCGTCGCTCGCCGGATAGAGGTCAGCATAGAAGCGCTTGTAGTCCTCATCCTTGAGCGCAGAGGGCGCCTTCGTCCAGAGAGGGTTTGTGTCGTTGACGACGTTGAGCTCCTCCGTCTCTACCTGCCTTCCGTCTTCCCACTTCGTCTTCTTCCCAAAGGCTATGGCGATGGGCAAGAACTTGCAATACTTGCCAAGCAGTTCCTCGATCTTCGACTTTTCAAGGAACTCCTTGCAGTCCTCAGCAATGTGGAGCACAATGTCCGTGCCGCGTTCCGCCTTTTCCACCTCAGTGAGCTCAAACTCGGGCGACCCGTCGCACGTCCACTTCACAGCCTTTGCCCCCTCCTGCCAGCTGCGTGTGATGATGTCCACACGCTCGCTCACCATAAACGCAGAGTAGAAGCCCAGCCCAAAGTGGCCAATGATGGCATTAGCATCGTCCTTATACTTCTCGAGGAAATCCGTAGCGCCCGAGAAGGCAATCTGGTTGATGTAGCGCTCCACCTCGTCGGCCGTCATGCCCACACCACGGTCGCTCACAGTCAGCGTGCCAGCCTCCGCGTCCACGCTCACCTGGATAGTGAGCTCGCCCAGCTCCTGCTGCAGCTCACCACGAGCACTCAGCGTGCGCAGCTTCTGCGTAGCGTCAACAGCGTTTGCCACGATTTCGCGCAAAAAGATTTCGTGGTCGCTATAAAGAAACTTCTTGATGACAGGAAAAATATTCTCCGTCGTAATTCCAATACTACCTCTTTTCATACTCATTATTATTGTTTTTTTATGGTTATTGTCCTTTCTTTGCAGTAAATTGCAAAAAGCGTGCCGAAAACACAAAACCATCCGCTCCAAATTGTAGATTGACTGATACACATTGGCATTTTTCACTCTTTTTGCGTGTTTACAACGATTTACAAAAGGTTTACAGAGGGTTTACGCAGCACTTCAACCCCGGTGAACTACCCCTTCTATTTAGTGTTTATTAAATATATATATATATTTAATAATATCTAAAAGACTACACCTACTACCTCATAGCAGAGAGTCTGCGTAAACCATCTGTAAACCATTCTTGCAACAAGGCTACCATTTTATCGGTCACACGATTGTAATAAGCATTGATTAGGGGGGAGGTGCATCACAGTTGCGTGACTGCCGTGTGACAGATAGCGTGACATGACAGCGTGACAGGGGGGTATTTTATCATACATTATGAAAGTTAAGAATCAGTATATATTATAAATATTATAATAATTAATAACTTTATAATAATATTATAATATTATTATATTCTATATTCTTTAAGAGATATAATGTTGTCGGTATAAATCTCCCCTGTCACGTGTCACGCTGTCACGCTGTCACGCTGTCACGCCCCCCCCGAAACTCTCTCTTAACAGCATGCATCTTTCACACACACTTTTGGGAGATGCACTATGCTTTTGAAAAAAATAAAATCTTAGAAAAAATTACACGTTATTTCTCACTAATTCTCACTATCTCGCTCACCGCAAAAAAAGCATTGTATCTTTGCAAACAGAAAGGAGAACTAAGAGAGAGGAAGACAAACAACAACGATACGCGCCGCAAGACTTCCGACCTCTTTAAAACAATGTAATACATCGGAACTACGAAGTCCTACCTAATTTAAACCACATCCGACATGAGAACCCGCGCGCCACAACCTTCTCCTCTCCATCCCTCTTCCCACCCCACATCCTCACCACCATATAACCATCCCACCTCTTACTACCTCTCAACCATAACACCTTCCAACCTACTTACGCAGCAATTAAAATCACCCAACGCAGAGAGATATACAGCACCTTCTCAACCACATCCCCCTAGTAATTCCGAATAAGCAACATAAGCAATAGTACCCTGCACTCTGCCGTCTGTAACCCCTTCCTATCTCCCTCTCACTTCGTTCATTACTTTTTCCCACATCTTTTTTTAAGCAGATTATGTTAATTTATTAAAAAAAATAGTATATCTTTGCGATTGCGAACGTTTCAATCACTTTATATCTCTAACTTAAAATAGAATATGGAATTATTCTTTTACATCGGAATCCTGGTATTCCTGTTTACGCTCGCCACGTTCGACCTCTCGATAGGCGTGGCCAACGATGCCGTAAACTTTATGAGTCCTGCCGTGGGCGCTAAGGTGGCAAAGTTCAGAACGGCTATCATCGTAGCTGCCGTGGGCATCTTCGTAGGTGCCACGACATCGAGCGGCATGATGGACATTGCGCGCCACGGCATCATGCAGCCTCAGCATTACCACCTGAACGAGGTGATGTGCATATTCCTTGCGGTGTCGGCCACGGACGTTATCCTCATGGACATCTTCAACACGCTGGGCTTGCCTACATCGACCACGGTGTCGATGGTGTTTGGGCTCTTCGGTGCGACAACGGCGCTGGCGCTAACAAAGATTATTGGCGAGGGCGCTGCCTATGGCGACCTTATCAACACGGACAAGGCGCTGACGGTGATTATCAGCATCTTCTTGAGCGTTGCGATAGCTTTCGTATTTGGTTTGATAGTGATGTGGATTTCGCGCGTGGTGTTTACGTTTAATTATAAGAAGAAGCTGAAGTATGGCATCGCTGTGTTTGGCGGCGTGAGCATCACTTCTATCTTCTACTTCCTGCTCGTAAGCGGACTGAAGAACTCTAAGCTGCTCGTCTCCATCAACCCCGAATGGACACCCGCCTACATGGACGAACACAAGCTCTACATCCTGCTGACATGCCTGGTGGTGTTCACCATCTTGGTAGAGATTCTCCACCTGCTCAAGGTGAACATCTTTAAGCTCATCGTGCTCTTTGGCACCTTTGCCCTTGCCATGGCCTTTGCGGGCAACGACTTGGTGAACTTTATTGGTGTGCCCTTGGCGGGGCTTGAGTCGGTGCTGGTGTGGTTTGACAGCGGCTGTCCCGATGCTTCTACGTTTGCGATGGACACGCTGGCCGTGCCCTCTACTCAGCCCTTCTTCGTAGAGGCTAAGCCTTGGTTCCTGGTCATTGCGGGTGTGATTATGACCATCGCCGTGATGACATCGAAGAAGGCGCGCAAGGTGATTGAAAACACCAATAACCTGAGCCGCCAGGACGATGGCGAAGAGGTGTTCTCAAGCTCAAAGTTAGCACGCAAGACGGTGCGCGGTGTGCTCAACGCTACTTCGCTGGTCAGCTCATACGTGCCCAAGAGCACTACGGCATGGATCAACAGTCGCTTCAACACGGAGGAGGCTATCCTCGAAGAGGGCATGGCTTTCGACCTTGTGCGTGCGAGCGTCAACCTCGTATTGGCAGGCTTGCTCATCGTGATAGGTACGTCGCTGCAGCTCCCTCTCTCTACGACTTACGTAGCCTTCATGGTGGCAATGGGTTCGAGCCTTGCCGACCGTGCTTGGGGTCGCGAAACGGCGGTTTATCGCATCACGGGCGTTATCACCGTTGTGGGCGGATGGTTCATCACCGCTGGTGCAGCGTTCCTGATGAGCATGGCAATTGCTAGCGTCAACTATTTCGGTGGATTTATCGCTATGGTGTGCATCGTGGGTGTCATTGCCTTTGTGCTCATCAATAACAACCGAAAGTTTAAGCAGAAGCAACAGGAGTCTGAAAATGTCGATACACTGTTCCGCCAGCTCGTGCGCTGCACAGACAAGTCGCAGAGCTGGGGATTGCTCCGCCAGCACGTGACAAACACGCAAAACGAAATCCTTACGACCACTCACAATATGATTCCGCTCATCGTGGATGGACTCGTTAAGGACGACATCAAGCGTCTGCGCGAAGCTCAGCATCAGCTCGAAGAGACACGTGCACTATGGAAGCGCTACCGCAGAAAGGAAATCCTCGGCATGCGTAAGATTGACCCCCTCATGGCGGTAGAAAAGAACACATGGTTCCACCTCGGCTGCAACAACATTTCGCAGATGCTCTATGGCCTGAAGCGTATGCTCGAGTTGATCATCGAACATGTGGACAACAACTTCAACCCCATGCCCGAGCAATACACTGAGGAACTCCTTCCGCTCACGCAGAATGTGTTGAGCTATGTGCGCCAGGTACAGGGCATGATTGTTTCGGGCGACTTCTCACGCTTCGACGAGGCTGTTGTCGACGGCAATGCGCTGAAGGCTCAGATTTCGACCATGCGCCACAAGTTGCAGCACCACATTCAGCACGAAGATGCCAACATCAAGATTGCAATGCTTTATCTTAACACATTGCAGGAACTTCAAGAATTCACATCTATGTTGCGCCACTTAATCCGTGCAGCAAAGAGATTCCAGGAATAAACAACTCTGGCAAGATAGGCGAGTGGACGAGGTGAGCAACCATCCGCTCGTCTATTGTTATAGGTAGGGCTGATAGCAATTGTGCAATTTTGAACACCCTATCTTTCAGGACGCCCAAATAAAGATATGTCCAAAGATTACCTCCTTCCGAGAGGTTCAAAAAATTCATTGTCCATACACACCATAATGCAAAACTTCAAGCTCTACTCCCAATACCAACCCACTGGCGACCAACCCGAAGCCATACGCCAACTCACAGAAGGCGTGCTAGCTGGGCAAAAGGCGCAAACCTTGTTAGGCGTAACAGGGTCGGGAAAGACGTTTACGATAGCCAACGTCATTGCCAACGTCAATAAGCCCGTATTGGTATTGAGCCATAATAAGACGTTAGCAGCCCAGCTATATTCCGAATTCAAGAGCTTTTTTCCGCAAAATGCAGTTGAATATTACGTCAGCTACTACGATTATTATCAACCCGAAGCCTACATAGCAGCCACAGACACCTACATCGAAAAGGACCTTGCCATCAACGAGGACATCGACAAGTTGCGATTAGCAGCCACCTCCTCCCTCCTATCTGGGCGAGGGGATGTGGTGGTCATATCCTCCGTGTCGTGCATCTATGGTATGGGCAACCCCGCAGCATTTTATGAAAACGTAATAGAGCTTGAAGTCGGAAAAGTTTTAGCTCTAGAGGTGTTGCTGAGAAAACTCGTCGATGCCCTCTATAGCAGAAACGACATCAACCCGACAGCAGGCAACTTCAGAGTAAAGGGAGACACGGTTGACATATTCCTCGCCTATGCAGATGAGCTCATCCGCGTCACGTTTTGGGATAATGAGATAGACAGCATTGAAGAAGTTTGCGCTTCTACAGGTCAACGTATTGCCATTTTTACGGCCTATAAGATTTACCCCGCCAACCTTTTCCTCACATCAAAGGAAACGCAGGAGATGGCCATTCGCGCTATTCAGGACGACCTCGTGATTCGAGCCGCCGAACTACGCGATGAAGGAAAAGAAGTGGAGGCAAAACGACTGGAAGAGCGCGTAAGCTACGACATCGAAATGATTCGCGAGCTCGGCCACTGCCGAGGCATCGAAAACTATTCACGCTATTTTGACGGACGCGAGCCAGGCACTCGCCCCTATTGCTTGCTGGACTTCTTTCCCAAAGATTTTCTCATCGTCATAGACGAAAGCCACGTCAGCGTACCTCAAATCTCAGCCATGTATGGAGGCGACCGCTCGCGCAAAACGGCTCTGGTGGAATATGGTTTCCGACTGCCTGCAGCTCTCGACAATCGCCCGTTAAAGTTCGAGGAATTTGAGGCCATGACCCACCAAGTGATTTACATCAGCGCCACGCCAGCCAATTATGAACTAGAAAAGTGCGACGGCATAGTAATCGACCAAGTGATTCGCCCCACAGGCTTGCTCGACCCACCAATAGAAATTCGCCCAAAGGATCAGCCCGTCGACGACTTGATGGAAGAAATTCAGCAATGCATAGAGAAGGGAGAGCGAGTATTAGTCACCACCCTTTCAAAGCGAAATGCAGAAGACCTCAGCGAACACCTCCTCAATTGTGGCGTGAGCACCGCCTACATCCATAGCGATGTCGATACGCTCGAACGCGTACAGATAATGGAAGACCTCAGACGCGGCATTTACGATGTGCTTGCGGGCGTCAACCTGCTACGTGAGGGCCTCGACTTGCCCGAAGTAGCACTCGTTGCAATCATGGATGCCGACATCGAAGGATTCCTACGCGATACAAGAAGCCTCACTCAAACGGCAGGCCGCGCAGCACGAAATGTTAACGGCCGAGTTATCATGTATGCAGACAAGATTACAAAAGCCATGCAACAAACGCTCGACGAAACAGAACGCAGACGCATGAAGCAACTAGCATACAATGCAGCCCACGGCATCACACCACAACCTATCATAAAGGACTTTAACACGACTGCACTCTCAAGCCTCAACACTAAGAAAGAAGAAGCATACCAGCCCAACTCAAAAACCACTCATTCTCAAAACGTTGCTGCAGAAACAACTACGAATTATAAGTCTGCCGCCACACCAAAAAACAAAGAGGCACGCATCGAAGAGTTGCGCACAGCAATGAAGAAAGCTGCCGCCAATTTTGATTTTATTACAGCAGCAGCCTTGCGCGACGAACTGCTTAGACTTGAAGAAAAAAAATAGTAACTCTGGTAGGTTATGAGCTTGTGAGGTTATTCAGATTGCTATTCCACTAAAAAGTTACCAAACCGAATGGCAAACCTTATAACCTTAAAACCTCTCACTTAGTAAACAAGTTAACAAGTAGACGAGTAGACAAGATGGTTAGACTCGAACGCTTGCTTAACGCTGCATAGCAGCTGTACTCTGTAAGTTGTACTTTAACCTTATAACCTTAGAAATTAGTAACTCTGTGTCAAAAACAACATTAGCACTCCCCATTGCCATGCTAACGGGAGTGCTCTCCTACTTCATATTAAAAGAATTACTGCCTTCATCAGTAAAACCAATTCTTGCGGATAGCATAGGGCTCATTCAGCCACTTCTAATAGCCACTATGCTATTTATCTCATTTTGTAAACTTAAAGTGAGCGAAATCCGCCCAAAAAAATGGCATCTTTGGGGACTTTCTTTTCAGATTATTACCTCACTGCTTGCATGCTTAGCGCTCCATGCATTTAATGTAAATCAAGAACTTTCAGTCATCTTAGAGACCATCTTACTCTGCGCCGTTTGCCCCACGGCAACAGCAGCCGTCGTAATCACCACAAAGCTGGGTGAAAACACTGGAAGCTTAGCAGCCTATACTGTATTTTCAACTCTCCTGTCTGCAGCATTAGTACCGCTGCTATCGAGCATGATATTTGAGCAAACGACGCATAATTTTTCAGAATCTTTTGTGCATGTAGCCATGAAGGTATCACCCCTCCTGCTCGTGCCACTCGTTTTAAGCCAAGTCATACGCAAACTTTCACCTTGTGCTATAATATATCTCTCTGAGCGTCAGCATATTGCATTTTACCTTTGGGCCGTAGCACTTACAATGGCTATTGCTTGCACAGCTCAAAACCTTTATCACAGCTCCACAGACTGGACTTTACAGCTAATCATTGCGATGGTAACATTAGGCATGTGTATTCTTCAATTTGCTATAGGCAAAAAGATTGGGAAAACACATTCTTACCCCATAAGCGCAAGCCAAGCTTTAGGACAAAAAAACACAGTGCTACTCATTTGGCTTACATGTACATTCTTTCATCCAGAAGTAGCAGCTGTTGGTGGTTTTTATAGCATTTGGCACAACCTCTACAATTCATGGCAACTTAGCAAAGCACTTAAAGAAAGGAACTAACGATAAAACAATGTTTTTCCGAAGTTAAGCAATATAGGTCATAGAAGATTTTTTGCTTTCCATTAGCTTTTATTTATAAAAAAGTGCGAAATTTGCATTTACTATGGATCCTTTACAATTTTGGTTAGAATTTAGCTCTACACTGCAGTTGGTCCTTAAAGGGCTGATTGTAGGCGTTGTTATATCTGCCCCAATGGGGCCTGTTGGAATACTCTGCATTCAGCGAACAATGCAGAAAGGACGTAGCTACGGACTTGTTACAGGTGCTGGAGCCGCTCTGAGCGACTTTGTGTATGCGCTAATAACAGGTTTCGGCATGTCGTTCGTTATCGACTTTATTGAGCAAGGGCAGACACTCTTTTGGCTAAAGCTGATAGGAAGTGTGATGCTCCTCATTTTTGGGCTCCATACGTATCGACAGGACCCCCGTAAATGTCTTCGTCCGCACATGAAGCGCAAAGGCACCCTCTTCTACAACTTCATCTCTGCCTTTGGACTAACATTTAGCAATCCGCTCATCATTTTCCTCTTTATTGCGCTGTTCAACATGTTGACATTCGTCATTCCCTCTAACTTCGTGGGACAGGCGATAGGTTTTCTCTCTATCATCGTTGGAGCCATGTTATGGTGGTTAGCACTTACATATCTGATTACAACAATGAAGAAGAATTTCGGTGTACGTGGCATCCTCCGTCTGAACCGCACAATCGGCTCCATTGTCATAGCCGTAAGCGTAGTGTATGCAGCCATGACATTGCTCAATTTGTCGCTATATTAAAAAGCCTCTCTCCTACTTGAACTTTAATAATCTAACTAAACATATTTTTACAATTATGGAAAAAATCATCGGTCTTATCGACGCTCCCTTTACTCCTTTCCATCAAGATGGAACAGTAAACCTTGAACCTATTCCTGCATATGCGGCATTACTTGCTCGCAACGGCATGAAGGGTGTCTTCATCAACGGCTCATCTGGCGAAGGCTATATGCTCACCGAAGAAGAACGCATGCAACTTGCTGAAGCTTGGGTAAAGGCTGTGCCCGAAGGTTTCAAGGTTATCGTACACGTTGGTAGTACATGCGTAATGAGCAGCAAGCGCCTTGCCGCACATGCTCAAAAGATTGGCGCATGGGGTATTGGTGCAATGGCTACTCCATTCCCAAAAATCGGACGCATTGAAGAATTGGTGAAGTATTGCGAAGAAATTGCATCAGGCGCACCCAATCTTCCTTTCTATTACTACCACATCCCCGCATTTAATGGTGCTTTCCTTTCTATGCTCGATTTCCTCAAAGCTGTTGACGGACGTATTCCTAACTTCGCTGGTATCAAATACACATTTGAAAGCCTTTACGAATACAACCGTTGCCGCCGCTATGCTAATGGCAAGTTCGACATGCTCCATGGTCAGGACGAAACCATCCTTCCTTGCTTAGCAATGGGTGGTGCACAAGGCGGTATTGGTGGCACAACCAACTACAATGGTAAGTGCCTTTCAGAAATCATCACCGCATGGCAAGAAGGCGACCTTGAACGAGCACGCGAATTGCAAGAATTCTCACAAGATGTGATTGACGTTATTTGCCATTTCCGTGGCAACATCGTGGGAGGAAAGCGCATCATGAAGCTCATCGGCCTTGACCTCGGTCCTAATCGTGTACCTTTCCAAAACATGACCGACGAGGAAGAAGCGGCTATGAAGAAAGAACTCGAAGCCATCAACTTCTTTGAACGTTGTAATAAGTAAATACTATTCACCCTCAAAGAAGATGAGTATGATTCTAAAAAGACTATCTATCTTCGTAAACTTAATTGTTGTTTTTGCACTTAGCGCTTTTGGACAGAACGACAATAAGTTTAACGAGGTGAAGTTCAATAAATTACCAGAGCTTTATGTAAGTGAAAATCAAGGTGTTTCAGCACCTTTTGCAGGCGTTGTTGATGGCGAATTAGTTGTTGCGGGTGGATGCAATTTCCCCAACACACCAGCGGCAGAAGGTGGCCAAAAGGTGTATTATGGCAATGTTTACCGTCTTGTTAACGACGCTTGGGTGAAAGAAGCGCTCACACTTTCACCAGTGGCTTATGGCATGAGTGTTCAAGTGCCCGAAGGTCTTGTTTGCATCGGTGGACAAACACCCGACACGCTCAACCCCACCCTAGCAACCGTAACCCTCATTACGAAGCAAAATGGACAACTCTCAACCATTGCGCTCCCTTCACTGCCCGAAGCAATTCATAGTGCAGGTGCAGGTTTTGACGGCACACACATCTATGTAGCAGGTGGCGAACACAATGCGGCATACCGTTTGGCTTATCCAGGTGGAACAGAATGGGAAACATTACCATCGCTCCCCGGACGCCCAAGAGTGCAACCCGCCGGAGTGGTTCAAAGTGCAGCCATCGGTAAGCACTTCTACGTATTCGGAGGTTTTGCACCACGCACCGAGTCAGACACAGCTTTCGTACATTCAGATGGTTTGTTCTACGACACAAAGAAAAACGAGTGGATTCCAACCTCTCAAGCCATTATCGACAATTCGCAAAGAGCAATTGTAGGCGCTTCGGCCGTAGCTTCGGGTGTAGCACACATCGTAATCATTGGTGGTGTTAACAAAGAGGTGTTCCTCAATGCACTCAATCGTCCTGAAGCCGATTATCTCACACACCCCGTTGAGTGGTATCAATTCAACGATGAATTGCTCATTTACCAAACCATCACCGATGCGTGGGTAACTGAAGCTAAGAATCCTGCCCTTGCACGAGCAGGAGCAGCGGTGGTGCCCTACAATGGCGAGTGGATCGTAATCAATGGTGAATCAAAACCTGGTATTCGCTCAGCAGAGGTGACATCCGTTAAACTAGGTTCTCGTGTTGCCTTCGGTTGGCTCAACTGGTTGGTATTAGGTATTTACCTGGTCGGCATGCTTGGACTCGGCTATTTCTTCATGCTTCGTGAAAGTTCATCGGAAGACTTCTTCAAGGGAGGTGGCCGTATTCCTTGGTGGGCGGCAGGTATTTCAATCTACGCCACAATGCTTAGCGCCATCACCTACATGGCCATCCCAGCTAAGGCTTATGCAACTGATTGGACCTACTACCCCATGCTCATCACGATCTTGATTGTGTCGTTCCCCGTTGTTAAGTACTACTTGCCATACTTCCGCAAACTCAACTTGACCAGTGCTTACGAATACCTTGAAGTGCGATTCAATGCGCCCACACGCTTCACCGCAAGTGCATTGTTTATCATCTTCATGGTGGCACGTACGGCTTTGGTGCTTTATCTCCCCTCGTTGGCTTTAACAGCCGTTACGGGTATCGACATCTACTTGTGCATTATTTTGATGGGGGTTATCACCATTATTTATTGTACGATGGGTGGTGTTGAAGCCGTAGTTTGGGGCGACGTGGTTCAGGGTATTATCCTTGTTGGCGGTGCAATTCTTGCGGCGGTTTACTTGATGCTCAACACTGAAGGCGGTTTTACTGGCTTTATTGATTTGGCTATCGAAAACGATAAGTTCCGCCTCTTTGACTACACGTTCGACTTCACAAGCGCCACCATTTGGGTAATCATCCTCGGTGGTTTGGCCAACAACCTTATCTCTTACACATCCGACCAAACCGTTATCCAACGCTACATGACAACGAAGGACGAAAAGGGAGCCGGACGTGGCATTATGCTCAATGGTGTGATGTCGGTATTTATCAGCATATCGTTCTACCTCATCGGTACTGGTCTTTACACATTCTTCAAGACTCACCCTGCCGAGCTCGATTACACAATGGCAAAGTCTGACGCAATCTTCCCCTTCTTCATGACAAGCCAAATGCCAGCCGGCCTTGCAGGTTTGCTCATTGCGGCGATTTTTGCGGCTACAATGTCAACCATTTCATCCAACATCAACTCTATTTCAACCGCATTTAGCGTTGACTTCTACAAGCGTTTCGTACCCACGGCAAGCGATCATAAGATGCTCTCCGTTGCACGTTGGGCATGTATGATTTCAGGTTTGATTGGTGTTGGCATTGCTTTGCTCATGGCTACTTGGGAAATCCTCTCATTGCTCGATTACTTCAACACCATTCTTGGTTTGTTGTCAAGCGGTTTGGGTGGTCTCTTCTTCATCGGTATCTTCTGTAAGCGTGTTGGTGGCATAGCTGCCATGACAGGTTTTATTGTTGGCGAAGCCGTTGTATTCTGGATGAATGCCTACACCCCAACAAGTTTCTTGCTCTACGGATTCATCGGTATGGCAGTGTGCATCGTTGTTGCCTACATCCTTTCGTTTATCCCAGGCTTACAAGCTAAACAAAAATAAATTTAAAATTTAAATTGTCATCGAGCTATGCTCCCACTTCATCGTGGGAGCCGCTCGAAAAGCATACAACAAAATCACTTATCATGGACTTTAAGAAATTAGCTGAGCAGTATAAGTCAGAACTGCTTGACAAGGTAATTCCCTTTTGGCTTGAAAAATCACAAGACAAAGAATTCGGTGGTTTCTTCACTTGCTTAGAGCGTGATGGTTCGGTGTTCGACACCGACAAATTCATTTGGCTTCAAGGTCGCGAAGTGTGGATGTTTGCCACACTTTACAACAAGGTAGAAAAGAAGCAAGAATGGTTGGATGCCGCCATCCAAGGTGCGGAATTCTTGAAGAAGTACGGCCATGACGGCAACCTCAACTGGTACTTTGCACTCGACCGTGAAGGTCATCCTCTTGTAGAACCCTACAACATTTTCTCATACACCTTTGCGGTCATTGCTTTCGGTCAGTTGGCCATCGCTACTGGCAATGAAGAATATGCCGAAATCGCAAAGAAAACATTCGACATCGTACTCTCTAAAGTCGATAATCCTAAGGGTAAATGGTCAAAGGCATCGCCTGGCGCACGTGCACTAAAGAGCTTTGCCCTCCCAATGATTCTTTGCAACGTAGCACTCGAAATCGAACCACTTCTCGAACCCGCATTCCTTGAAGAGAAAATTAAGGAGTGCGTTCACGAAGTGATGGACGTGTTCTATCGCCCTGAATTAGGACTCATCGTAGAGCACCTCGGTGTTAACAACGAACTCGTTGATTGCATGGATGGTCGTTTGCTCAACCCCGGACACGCCATCGAAGCCATGTGGTTCATCATGGACCTCGGTAAACGTCTTGGCGACCAAGCACTCATTGAAAAGGCAGTTGATATTGCTTTGAAGGAAACTGAATATGGTTGGGACAAGCAATACGGCGGCATCTTCTACTTCATGGATCGCTTGGGTCATCCACTCCAACAACTTGAATGGGACCAAAAGCTTTGGTGGGTACACATCGAAACACTCATCACCATGATCAAAGGCTACCAACTCACCGGCAATGAAAAGTGCCTCGAATGGTTTGAACGCATTCACGACTACACATGGTCGCACTTTGCTGATGCAGAAAACCCCGAATGGTTTGGTTACCTCAACCGTCAAGGCGAAGTATTGCTCACGCTCAAGGGCGGTAAATGGAAGGGCTGCTTCCACGTTCCACGTGGTCTGTTCCAATGCTGGAGAATTCTTGAAGAAATTGCAAACAGATAAATCTCTCAACTATGATTATCTCACATATTTCAGATAGCTCACGCTACGAGTCACTCCACCCTTTATTCAAACAGGTATTTGACTATATTAAAGCAAACGACCTTCTTAATGCTCCTGCAGAACGTATTATTCTTGATGGTGATAAACTCTTTATCAACGTTTGCGACGCAAAACTTGTTTCGGCTGAAGTACAAAAACTGGAAGTTCATCAAAAATACATCGATATTCACTTTCCATTGAGCGGAAAGGAAATTGTGGGTTGGAAAAATTTTTCTAACCTTGGAACTAGTGAAGCCCCTTTTGATGCAGAAAATGACTTCGCACTCTATGCGGAAATCCCTTCCACATATTTCGAAGTGCTCCCTGGAGAATTCTATATCGTCTATCCTGAAGATGCACACGCACCGATAATTGGTGAAGGTGTATTAAGAAAACTCATCGTAAAAGTGATCATTTAGCATCTATGAGGTTGCATTGTTAAAAAATACAATGACTTTATTGTATGAAATAACATGCAACCTCATTTATAATCATTTAATACATTAATTCGTATTATATTAACAAAATAAATCTAATACCAATATGCGTCACGCTATATACCTCATAATAGTCATATTTCTTTGTGCTTGTTCAAAAAACAAAACACCCATTGAAAAGTACGTAGAACGCACCAACAAACAATGCCCCATACCACTATATCCCAATTCCAAATCACAATTTTTAGGTATAAGCCTTAGCGATTCAACAATCCTTTTCACCTACAACATTCACGAATCTGAAGCATATTGGAACGAAGATTCCATCCAACAAGCTCAATCTCTACGTAAAGACATTGAGAAGATGCTTGCTAGCAAGCAATTTGAAATGCAAGAATTGCTCGACCATTTGTTGCAGTCAAAGCTCGCCACAAAATTCTTATATACAAATTCTGCTGACTCTGAACGTAAAATTCTCATCACCTTTTCACACGAAGAATTATTACAACTCAAAGATGCATACTCCACAATAGCTACTGATGATAAATCACAATTACAATACATTCTCGACTCTTTGAGCAACTCTACACCAATCATATTAGAAGAAGGTGCTTCCATAGAGTCTTTAAAACTGAACACAGCTGCCGACACTTTTTTGCATCTACATATACAACTTCAAGAAGAACCCTTTATGGCCCTGCGCGCCATGTCTTCTAAAGATCGCTTACAACAACATCACGAATTAATTCAAAGCTTACAAAACACTTCTCACCTAGCCCCCCTCCTATCTTATATCAAACATTATCACATTCCAACCTACACTACTTACAGTGGAATCACAAGCAAGGACACCGTAAATATCATGTTTAAATAATCAATATAATAAAGAATAATAGAATTAATAGTTGTAAAGACATGAAAACAACATACATTAAAATCACGTTACTCCTTCTCTCACTACTCACATCATGCAATAAGATAGAGCTCGAAGAACTTAATCAAAGCTCAAACGTCAAATCTAGGAAGATGCACATTTTTACAAGAACATCGGATAGTGACCAATTGACATTCCCGCTTCATCTTTACGCTTTTGATGTGAAAAACAATCAGCTTAAAGAGGCACTTACGATTACTAGTAGTGAAGATAACTCTACAATGAATCTTGCAACTGGAAATTATCATGTTGTTGCACTATCAGGCATTGAAAATATAACAACCGAAATAACCGACATCAACAATAGTGTCAATATGCCTTCAAGCAACTATTCTCTACAGCCCGTGAGATTAGGCAGTGCAGATATCGTTATCACTAAAGATGCCAACATCACTCTAACCCTTTGGAATAAAGTTGCAGCAATAGACCTTACCTTAAGTGATATTCCTGAAAATGCCACACAAGTAACCGTCGGTTTTTCTCTGCTCAACAATCAAATTCAGCTAAACGGATCAACATCAGGGCAAGCTGTAGCAACAATCGAACTTAATCATCAAGGAAACAATATATGGAAAGCTGATCGTTTCTATACCCTTCCGAATAGTAATAACATGTTAAATATGAGCATTACTATCATTACTTCCGACGGACAAAGCACCTATAGCTTCTCACACCCAACACCGCTTGAAGAAAATACTCCTTATATTATTAATGGTAGCTACGAAAAGGGATTTTCATTAAATAATCAAATCGAAGTAGGAGAATGGAAAAACACTAAAACTATTGATTTTAAATTTGGCAATCAAACGTCCTCTGGCTCCACTCCACCTACTACTGACGACAATAACACAGCTCAAGTTGACTCTATTACATATTGGGTAAACTCATTTCCCGAAGAAGGTGAATTTTGGAACAACCACATTGTAGCACTGGTTGAATATCCATTTGCAGAGGAAGCATGTAACATATTACTCTTAAGTAAAAAAGAATGGAAAAACGTTCCAAGCGCCTATAGCGAAACACCCGACTCCGCATTAACTATAGCAAATTCATATGTGGAAGAAGATCTCAACAACTGGAGAATCCCAACAAAAATAGAAGCACAAAAAATGTGGGACGAAATAGGCGGAGACCTCTACCTCGAAACTACCAATTCAACGCTCGAACAACGTGAATTACCTATTTTGGCGACTGGTCCTGAGTCGGGTAGCACACAAATTAGATATTTATGTGAAGATGCACAAAGTTCATTCACATGGGATGATTACAAATTCGGAGCTATAAAATGTGGTGCTTCACGCACTTACCGTCTTCGCGCTGTAAAATCAATAAAACTTAAACTAAAATAAGAGCCATATTAAAATAAAAATAGAGAGGAAAGCTCAAATGCAGCTTCCCTCTCAAATTCTTATTGTTATCACTTAACTCTCACAAAAATTGTACCATTCCATTTATATACCAAATCCTTTATCTTATTCATCAATCCATCCTTGCATTTTAACTTAACGTTTTCGATAGCAGGCTTTACACACAAGCTTAAATCTTCTTCCGAAAAAGTAGCTGCCCAACCACATGATAAAAGAGCATTTACCTCCACGTTCGTTAAATTAAATGTATCCACCACCTCCCCTAACTGAGGCTTAATTGAATAACTATCCACCAATTTCTCTTCATTGTTTCGTACTTCAACTCGAACATAACCAATTGGTGAGTCTATAGTGTGTAACACGGCATAAAGAGGTGTAGCAGCGACATCATCTAACAGCAAAATCTCACAACGACTAATATCAGAAATTTTCAACTTTAATAGTTTAGAAGATTTCTCCAACAACAAAGACTTCTCTTTAAAATCATTCTCCACAGTCATTGGAACACCACTATTGAAATAATCCAATAAGTCCATCCTCGCATTCAAACATAGTAAATCTAAAACCTTAGACTTGCTATTGCAAAATACAGAATCTACACTCATCTGAGCTCCGGCCAATTGGAAAAAGCTCATAAACGACACTATTAGTATAAAAAAACGCACTTTCATACTCGCAAAATTACAAAAAAAGCACAAAAACGTTTGCTGTCAGCAGGAAAATAACTAATTTTGCAGTCGAAAATATCAGACCATTACACAATTGTTACCAAAACAATTCGTAAAATCATAAAAAAAGCTATAGCAAAATGAAAAAAGGTATTCACCCTGAAAATTATCGTCCCGTAGTATTTAAGGATATGTCTAACGGCGACATGTTCCTCTCTCGTTCTACTTGCAAGACTAACGACACTGTAGAATTCGAAGGCGAAACTTACCCCGTTGTTAAGTTGGAAATTTCTTCAACTTCTCACCCCTTCTACACTGGTAAGTCTAAGCTCGTCGATACAGCTGGTCGCGTTGACAAGTTCATGAGCCGCTACGCTCAAGCTCGTAAGAAGTAATCTTCTCTCAAATTATTTTCATCATGCTTACCTCTAGTTTTTAAAAAAATAGACGGCAATAACACTTATTTTTACAAACAGAAAAGATGATGAAAACTTATTAAGGGTTAATAAATAAGAGAAAAAAGGTGTATCTGTGAAGATGCGCCTTTTTTTATCTAAGTGGTATGTAATTCCTTTCGTAATTATATTTACACATCACTAAAAAAAGAATAATTGTTTCATCTTTATGATAGCCCCCCCTATTCCTCACGTTCGCATAGCACTCATCGGATTGGGACGACGTGGTATGAAGACACTCGAACGCTATGCATTCATTGATGGCGCATCAATCACACATATTGCCGACATCGACTCCGCTAAACTATCAGAGGCTAACGCACTGCTCATCGAGTCCAACCGACCCAAAGCAATAGCTCACGCAGGAGCAGAAGCCTGGAAGGATGTTTGCAAACTCGCAGAAGTCGACCTCGTCTATATTTGCACAGACTGGAGCACGCATTGCGAAATCGCTGTTGCAGCCATGAACGAAGGCAAGCATGTAGCAGTAGAGGTTCCTGCGGCACAAACAGTAGAAGAATGTTGGCAACTCGTCAGAACAGCCGAAAGAACCCAGCGCCATTGCTTTATTACAGAAAACTGCTGCTACGACTTCTTCGCCCTAGCGACAAAAGAGATGCACCGACAAGGGCTTCTAGGAGACATCACACATTGCGAAGGAGCCTATATTCACCAAATAGAGCAGTTAAGCGCAAGTTGGATGGAATCGTCGTGTGCCTCTCACACCGGGAATGCCTACCCCACGCATGGAATAGGACCTATATCACAATTACTCGGCATTCACCACACCGACAAAATGGATTACCTCGTATCCCTGTCATCTTCTACCTCAGAAGCAAAACAAGGCAAAGGGCGCGTCAACACCACACTCATACGCACCACCAACGGCGTAAGCATCTTGCTACAACTCGACGTAACGACAGCGCGCCCTTATAGCCGACTCCAAACAGTATGCGGAACACAAGGATTCGTACAGAAATATCCACTCCCAACCCTGCAATTATCATCCGACAAAGAAGCAACAACAGGAGATGCGGCCCTCAAACGAGCAGAGAACTACTTCACATGCCCAAGTGCTGAAATATGGAAAAAAGGCCACGCCCTGGGAGTCCCCAACGAAATGAACTACACCATGGACTACCGACTCATCCACTGCTTACGAAACGGACTTCCCCTCGACATCAACGTATACGAAGCAGCCACATGGTCATGCATCGCAGAGTTAAGCCAGTTGTCTGCCGACAATGGTAGTATTCCCGTCAAAATTCCAGATTTCACACGAGGAAAACTAGTTAAGGCAGGGTCTATAAATTAGCTTAAAACCCAATTTCACCTTCTCCCCAATTTCACCTCCACATATGAAAATCGGCATTCTAACAGCTATGCAGTCCGAACATGAACTGCTCGCCCACCTCCTCTGCGACACCAAGCAGCAAACAATCCTCCATCTCAACTACACATTGGGACGCATCGGCACCAACGAAATCATCCTCCTGCAATGTGGAATAGGCAAAGTGAATGCCACCATTGGCACCACAGAGCTCATTCGCAACTTCACCCCCGACTGCATCATCAGCACAGGAGTAGCTGGAGGCATTGACCAGTGCCTACATGTCATGGACGTCGTAGTAAGCCAGCAAACAGTTTACCACGACGTATGGTGCAGAATGGGATGCGAACACGGACAAATCCAAGGACTCCCCACGTACTTTGAAGCCTGCCCCAACCTTGTCAATACGGCTCTTTCACTCACCACCAAGCAAGCAACCCCAATACACGAAGGACTCATCTGCACAGGTGACCAATTCATCACCTCGCACGCAGAGCTCGCCAAAATCAAAAGCCACTTCCCCCAAGCGCTAGCGGTTGACATGGAATCGTGCGCCATTGCTCACGCTTGCTACCTTTACAACATCCCCTTCGTCAGTTTCCGTATTATAAGTGATACGCCAGGCATTGATGAACACCTCCAACAATACGAAGATTTTTGGGGAGAAATGTCAAAACGTAGTTTCCTCGTAACCAAGCATTTTCTTGAAACCATTACCCAATAATTATGACGTTAGAGTTTTAATAGTCATGAATTTATAAACTCTCAACTTACTCCACCAACCATATGAATAAAATACCGAGTTTCACCATCAATCACATCCTACTTAAGCGAGGTATCTATGTCTCACGACATGACATTGCTGGAGATATAATTATCACCACCTTCGACATACGCATGAAGGAACCCAACCGCGAACCCGCACTCCACCAAGGAGCCCTACATACCATTGAACACCTTGCAGCCACCTTCCTTCGCAATCACCCCATTTGGAAAGATAACATCATCTACTGGGGACCCATGGGATGCCTCACAGGCAACTACCTAATAGTAAAAGGCAACCTCACACCTTCAGACGTAGCCCCACTCATGCGCGAAACCTTCGCCTTCATAGCCAATTACGAAGGCGAAATACCAGGAGCCACTGCCCAAGATTGCGGAAACTACCTACTCCAAGATCTTCCAATGGCCCGATGGGAAGCTAATAAATACCTCACCGAAGTACTTGAGCAACTAACAGATAAAAATACAAACTACCCACAGTTGTAACTCGTAATTAAAAAAGAGAGAGAACTATGACATTTTGCATGCCAAAGTTCTCTCTCTTTACTATTTTTTAAAAAAACAACATTGAGTATGTATACATTTGCTTAATCGCAAACTATTCTAAAGCCAATGTAATTCAAGCATCCTCCAGGTAAGTTATAATTGCGCACTGCGGTACGATAATTACGAGTATCTTCATCGCTAAATCCTCCTCCGCGGATTATGCGCTCAGAACCTAATGCTGGCCCTTGAGGATCGGTTTGTGCCTCCAACGGGTAATCCCCCTTATAGTCAGAACACCATTCCCAAACATTTCCACTCATATCATAAATACCCAATTCATTAGGTTCAAGCGTTTTGACAGGATGAGGATACTTTGAAGAGTTTTCATAATTCCATGCTACCTTAGAAAGTTCGTTGCTTCCTGCGTAAAGCGTAAATGCTGATTTATTTCCACCACGCGCAGCATACTCCCATTCTGCCTCTGTCGGGAGTCTGAAATTACGACCAATTATAATAGCATTAAGACGCTGCACAAACTCTACACAATCATCCCACATAACTGACTCTACAGGGTTATTTAAGTCGCCCGTAACGGCTGATGGATTTCTACCCATAACAGCCTCGAATAGGGCTTGCGTCACTTCGGTTTCACCTATGTAATAGCTGCTGAGTGTAACTTCGTGTGCAGGTTTTTCGTCGGGATAAGAATTTATTTGCTCAGGAGTAGCTCCCATTCTAAACGTTCCCCCTACTACTCTTATCATTTTAAATTCAACACCGTTCACATTAAAAGTGTCTGGCTCAGTAGAAATAAGTGTCTGAGTAAGTTGTAAGGGGTTACCTTGCTCAAATTTAAGCGTAGTAGCGTAAGGTTCGTGACTTTTCTTTTTTACCTCAAGTGTATAGTCACCAGGCTTTACAGGATAATCAAATATGGGCGTTTTACCTATAAGCGTGTCATTGAGATAAACTTCTGCATCTATAGGATCTGTACCTATGCTGAAGAGTGCAGGTTGCACTACTTTTTGTCGAAGTTGAAGGTCAATAATACAAGTTGGATTACTAACTATAGTATCTTTAGTAATAGACTCATAGCCTTCAAGTTCAATTTTTATTTTATGTTTTCCTTGAGGTATAGAGTAACGATTGATAGGAGTTTGTCCTATTGTTATTGTGTCTATAACAACCGTTGCTCCCTCGGGCTTTGTAAAAAAATAGAGCATCGACTTTTTCACCTCGGCCTTCGCAAGTTGGCGGTCTATCATTTTTTGTTCAGAATTAATTTGCTCTGAAACATCAAGTGTATCATAGCCTTCCTTAATAAGCAATATTTGATGATAGCCTTTAGATATTTTATATCCGTTTATGGGCGTGAAACCTACATTCTGACCATCGATTATAACTTTTGCACCTTCAGGACTAGAATTTACATACAGCGTTGCAGGTTCAACATAGTTTTCCTTCAACTCAACATTTAAAACAACAGGAGCAGAACCGAAATTACGATTTTCTATTATTGTTTCATACCCTTCCTTTGAAATCTTCACGACGTGTTGTCCTCTACTATGCTTAATACCTTCTAAAGGGCTAGTACCTACAACCTTGTCATCAATAGATATAGTGGCTCCTGCAGGACGTGTCACAACATAAAAATCTGTAGTTTGAGGAGTTTTAGGTTTTGCAGCCTTAGTTGGCTTCGTTGGCTTCTTTACATTAATGACTTTCTGTGCTATAGTCTCAACTGGGGATGTCATTATAAGCCCCCCCATTACGAAATATAAAAGAGTTTTTGCTAATTTTATCATTGAAAAATATTATTATTACCTTTAAGGTTGCTTCTATTTGAGGGTTATCAGGTTCGCATAACCTCACAATCAAAATGCTACTCATCTCTGTGGTGATCTATACTACCAACCTTAAAGCTATTTTGAAAATTTAATATTTATGCATAATGCTAATATATTTCACCATTACGGATATTACCAGCCTTTACCCCTGATGCTGAATAGAAAACACCATTATAGGGATTATTATCTTTAAATTCGCCATCAAAGTAGGTACCATCGGCAAAATAAAGACGTCCTCTATTAAAATTTTGGTTCTTAAAGTTTCCTTCGTAAGTCCAACCTTCGGTGCTAGTGAGCTTGCCCTCGCTGTAAACATCAAATTCGAATAAGCCTTCAAAGTCGTTAGTTCCTTTAGCAGTCACATAATGTCCCTTACCATGACGTAAACCATTTTCATAAAGTCCGGTATAAGTTCCTTGTTCATACTCTCCTACACCTTTACCATTAGGAATTGTATCACGATTAACGGCCCCAGAATAACTAAAAGCAACGTTATTACCATTTACAAAACGATAGCCGACAACGTTTGATATCGTATCATTTAAATTTTCAGAAATTTCAGGACTTCCACCCAAATAGCTGAACGAAACAGCCCCTAGCACAATTAACACTGCTGTAACAATACCGCCAAAAATATATTTTCTTTTACTTGTTTTTGGCATATCGTTCTCTTCCGATTCGCTATCCATAGATTTAGCACTAACAAGCTCTGTTTCTTCCGAAACGTCATAACTTAGATTGCTTATATTTTCTGCATCAAGAATATACAAAAATTCAGCCACACTTTGCGGACGATTTTTTCTCTGAGGTTGCATTGCCGCAATAATAGCCTTGCGGGTAGATTCCGACACTTCTGCAGGTAAAGGTGGCAACCCATCATCAAAAATTTCGTTTGCATCAGGTGGCACTTGTCCTGTAAGAAGTTTATAGAAAGTAGCCCCTAAAGCATATATATCTGTGGAAGGAGAGAAAGTTCCTACACCTCCTTGCTTATATTGTTCTACTGGGGCATAGCCATGACTAATACCTACGGGGGTTGTACTTGTTTGATGCCCCTCGCTATCATAACGTTTTGATAGACCAAAGTCAATAAGCACTGCATTATCCAAATCATTAAGCAAAATATTACCAGGCTTAATATCCAAATGGTTAATACAACGCGAATGTATGTATGCTAATGCATCTGCTATTTGGCGTATATAACGAGTTGCTTTATCTTCTGAAATTTTGCCATATGAAGAAAGCGAACCGTTATCAATATATTCCATGACATAGTAAGCAGTTTCGTTTTCTTCAAATACATCATAAATTCTGATTATATTAGGATGATTAAATTCTGCAATATTTAATGCTTCCTTAATGAATTTTTGTCTGAATCGCTCAACCATCTCAATGCTCCCAGATGATCCCACAGAAACTTGAGACGTAGAGTTGTCGCGATTACAAAGCGACTTCATAAAAAATTCCTTAATAGCAACTTTTCTTTGCAAAGCTACTTGCGTAGCAAGGTAGGTAATTCCAAAACCGCCCTGACCAAGCACCTTCTCTATTTTATATTTACCTCCTTGAAGGACTGAATTTTGTTTCAGATTCATATTTTTAAGCTATATCTAGTATTTTGTGTTTTCAATCGTAAACTTTATCGTGGCTACTTCAATTTTAAGTCAATTTTCCAAGGAGCACCACAATACTGACATTTTTTGTTCTGCTTAAGAATTTTATAAGGTATTTCTCCTAAAAAATGTTTACAACTTGGGTTGGGACATACATAATTTGTAATCAACTTATCTTTTGCAAACTTTCTATCAGCAGTACTTGTATCCTTCGTACAGAAAACCTTAATTATTGCAACAAGCGAAATCAACGATATACCTATTGTCACCCACTTTGGCACTGTAAGAAAAAAGGCCAATACAGGAAGCATCACCGCCGACAATCCACCAATCAACATTGGGATCATTCGCATTTTATTGCGTTTTTGCATATTTTTAGTAATACGTTCACATTCTTCTTCGTAATCTTGCCAAATTTCTTTCAGATGAGAAATAGACATTGTCTGCATAGCTCGAATTTCGCCAACATACTTAATAGTTACTTCAATAATTTTTTCAAGAGGAAGTAAAAATCTGTCGTTACCAAGACATATTTCACTACTTAAGTCTACACACATTGACAAAATCTCATGACCGTCAACAAACGTTACGTTTTGATCTTTGAGATGTTGCACATAAATTTTTCCATTTTGGTCAAACACCACCTTACAATGCGCTGCATTTTCCTTTGGGACACAACGACTTACTGATTTAGGAACACTATTCTCTGCACCAATCGAAGGTGTCTTCAATACACCATTATAACTTATGCTTAAAAGAATATTTCCTTTTTGTGGCTCTCTGCCAACCAATACTTCTATTCCCTTTAATGAATCTAACATGATAGCGTAGATATACCCAATAAATTAATTCAAATTATAACGTTATGAGTTTGCACTAGTAAATCAAACGTACAAAATTAAGCATTTTTCACAAATAAATCCGCAAGAAACAACAAAAAAACGCATAATTAAAAGCCTTCCAACAACATTTTACAAACTTAGTAATCAAATTATTGAATAAATAAAAAGAAGTTGCGGACATTGCAAGTTGAAAGATAACTAAACTAGGATATAGGCTGACAACTTCTGTAAATGCAAGAAGTAATTGTGATAAGAAAATAAGAACTAAAGCATAATGAAGTTAAGTAATTTGTAAATAATAAGTTGCTTCAGTTTCAGCTTGTATTTTTGATTGATTTTTCATAATATGAGATGCGGTTCGGAAGAGTTGAAATAATTTCACTCTTCACTCACCTTTCATCATATTTCTTCTTATGAAGAAGGAGCATAGTGAGCTATGTGACTGATGAATAAGGAGGACAGCAACAATTATTGTACAAGGTGAATGGAGAAAATTTATTTTATCCCGAACCGCAGCCAATAATGTATTTAGTCGTCCCTTAAAAAGAAGGCAAATTCTCTCATTATAAAAAAAAGTGAGCGATAGCTTGATGATTGCTATCGCTCACTTTTCATTGTCGGGGCGACCAGATTCGAACTGACGACCCCCTGCTCCCAAAGCAGGTGCGCTAACCGGACTGCGCTACGCCCCGTGTGCTTCTCCTCTGGCTGAGTGCCTTAGAAAAACGATGCAAAATTAAGAATTTCTTTAATACGAAGCAAGGATTTAGTCGAATTTTATTGCTTTTGTGGGTTGTATTTTCGATATTATGTGCACTGGAAGTAGCAATGCGAGCTGAGAAGTGAGTAGGGTAGCGACGTTGACGAGCACCCAATGCGTGCACAACAGGTGGGTGGGTACGCGATCGAGATAGTACGTGGCGGGGTCGAGCCTCAGAAGTCCCCACTCGCAAAATAGGATGAAGCCCAGCCCGAGAGCATTGCCTAAGAGCAAGCCGCGAAGCACGATGCGCCAAGAGAGGCAGAAGAAGAGCTGGCGCAGCTGGCGCTGGTGAGCCCCGAGGGCCATGAGCACTCCTATGGTTGGCGTATGCTCAAGAATGAGTATGAGCACTCCGCTAATCATCGTAAAGGCTGCTACGCTGAGCATTAGGACGAGGATGACCACGGCATTCAGGTCGAGCATATCGAGCCATGAGTACACCTGCGGGTAGAGCTCGCGAACGGTGAGTAGGCTCACAGAGGGCATTGGGCGCAACTTGTCGTTCAGGCTTGCTTGGACCTCGGATGCAGAAGCTGAGGGCTGGAGTCGTACTTCGAGCTGAGTGTACTGACGGGGACTCCAGCCGTTGAGCTGGTTTACGGTGTATCGGTCCGTCAGGGCATAAGTGCGGTCGAACTGCTGGAGGTGCGTTTGATAAATGCCTACGACAGCGAAGCGTCGCATTTTAATTGTTGACGAGAAAAAGTAAGCATACACCCTATCGCCGAGGGAAAGGCCGTGTCGCTCTGCTGCATGCTGAGAAATCATAATTTCGCCCGAAGCGACGTCGGAAGAAAGGCGTGGGAAACGCCCGCAGAGAAGTTGGCTGGAGAGAAAGAGCGTGTCGTAATCCTCGCCCACCCCCTTGAGCGTCATGGCTGAAAAGGCATCATTCGTCTTAAGCACCCCTAGCTTTTGTGATGTGCGCTGCAGGTGAGCAACTTGTGGATGCTCATTGATTTGCTTAACAATGGCGGCAGGCAATTGAATGGGATTTGCCTCGGGGAACTGGAGCGAATGGACGTTCAACGCCTGCAAGTCGCCACCAAAGCCGCTGACCTTGCTGCCAACCTCATCCTTAAACCCCACGACAATAGCTACAGATAGCAACATCACGGCTACGCCAAGAGCAACGCCAGCCGTTGCAATGACAACGGCTGGTTGAAGAGCTCTTCGTTTATCTCTGTTCTTAGAGCTATATAAGCGATTAGCTATGAAACGCATAAGTTATAAGAAAAGAATGTTCGTCTAAAGCTAATCTTTGCCCACATTTATTTCAAGGAAAATGGTCGCCTCGAAGAGGCAAAAGCTACTAGCTACTTGGCCCCTCAGGCCGCCCTGGTAAGGATGTGAGCAAAGATTTGCATCTGAAGGAGGGCTCAAAATAAAGAATTAGCTTGATGCGTGTGTTTTTGCCGAATCAACAAAGCTGATAAGGGCCTTACTAAATTCTACCTGGATAAGCCTCTAGCGCCTTTCGAAGCACTACGAGGGCATGAATAAGGTCTTCCTTCTTAAGTACATAGGCTATGCGCACTTGGTCGCGTCCGGCACCTGGCGTAGTGTAAAAGCCTGCAGCAGGAGCCATCATAACTGTACATCCTTCGTACTCAAAATCCGAAAGACACCATGCACAGAACTTTTCAGCATCGTCGACAGGAAGCTTTGCCACCGTATAAAAGGCTCCCATCGGTATTGGCGAATATACCCCTGGAATGCGATTAAGTCCATCGATAAGACACTTGCGACGTTCTACATACTCATCATAAACTTCAAGGCTGTACTCATGCGATGCTTCGAGTGATGCTTCAGCAATCAATTGTCCAATGAGAGGTGGACTTAAACGCGCTTGACAAAACTTCATCACAGCATTGCGCACCTCGACGTTTTTAGTAATAAGTGCACCAACGCGAATTCCGCATTCACTGTAGCGCTTTGACACAGAGTCGATAAGCACCACATTCTGTTCGATACCTTCAAGATGGCAAGCTGAAATATAGGGAGAGCCAGTATAAATAAATTCACGATAGACTTCGTCAGAGAATAGATAAAGATCGTATTTCTTTACAAGATCACGAATCTGATTCATTTCTCGACGCGTGTAGAGATAACCAGTTGGGTTATTAGGGTTGCATATCAATATAGCACGTGTACGCTCATTAATAAGGGCTTCAAACTGTTCCACCTTTGGGAGCGCAAAACCCTCTTCAATAGTCGTTGCAATCGTCTTAATCTTAGCACCTGCTGAAATCGCAAAAGCCATATAATTGGCATAAGCAGGCTCGGGCACAATAATTTCATCACCAGGATTCAAGCACGAAAGAAATGCAAAAAGCACAGCTTCCGAACCACCCGAGGTTATAATAATATCATCAGCGTCAAGATGAATATCAAACTTCTCATAATAATGTGTTAATTTTTCGCGATAGCTACGAAACCCTTGACTCGGACTATACTCCAGTATATTTCGGTCAATATTCTTAAGCACATTTAATCCCTCCTGGGGAGTTGGAAGGTCGGGCTGACCAATATTTAAATGATAAACATGAACGCCACGTTCTTGAGCAGCAGTAGCCAAAGGAGCTAACTTGCGAATTGGAGACGATGGCATCTCTATAGCACGTTCTGAGATGTGTGGCATATACCTAAAAATAGATAGTTGATAAATCTGTTTAGCGAAACGATGAAATCATGCGGAAACATGAAGACATACACAAAATTCCTTGCAAAAGTAACATTTTATGAAGAATAACCATTGTATAAATGCGAAAAACCTTAACTTTAACATCGTACATATATTAAAATATCTTACTTTTGCATAAAAATGTGCGCAAAGCTCCATGTTTTGCTCGTCATTCAGAAATCACCAACAACAAGCTTTTAACATGAAAAACGATCGTGAATCAATGCGCTACCTTCAACTTCTAGCCAAAGATTTTCCCAATGTACCAAGCGTAACTCAAGAAATTATAAATCTTGAAGCCATTATGCATCTACCGAAAGCGACAGAACACTTCTTAGCCGACCTACATGGCGAGAACGAAGCCTTCCAACACGTATTGCGAAATGCCTCAGGTTATATCAAACGCAAAGTACACGAAATATTTGCATCCACATTGGACGAAAACGATATTAAGGAACTATGCACACTCATATACTACCCTGAAAAGAAGCTAAAACTGGTAATTTCTAGTGGTCGAAACATGACCGAATTTTACCAACTAACGCTCAACCGATTAATACAGGTCTGTAGAGTTATTTCATCAAAATACACACGCTCGAAGGTGCGCAAAAGCTTGCCAGAAGAGTTTGCCTATATCATAGAGGAACTACTCCACGAATCTACCGCTGGACACAATAAACAAGCTTATTACAACATCATCATCCAAACCATCATCGGAACACGTCGCGCAGATAAGTTTGTCACCCAGTTATGCTACCTCATCCAACGTCTCGCTATCGACCGCCTGCACATCCTAGGCGATATTTTCGACAGAGGACCTGGAGCGCACCTCATAATGGACAAACTTTGCGAATATCACAGATTCGACATTCAATGGGGGAATCACGATATACTTTGGATGGGAGCAGCATCAGGAAACCCCGTATGCGCTGCAGCTGTGATTCGTCTATCGCTTAGATATGCAAATACAAAAACACTCGAGGAAGGATATGGCATCAACATGGTGCAACTCGCAACATTTGCCATGGAAACCTATGCAAACGACCCCTGCCACATCTTCAAACCATTCATAGATCCCGAAAGCGGTCCACTCATGCGAGCGAAAACACAAAGACTGGTAACGCTCATGCACAAAGCAATCGCTGTCATACAATTTAAGCTTGAAGGACAGATCTACAAGAAACACCCAGAGTGGAACATGCAACACCGTTGCCTGCTCGAGCTCCTCAATATTGAGAATGGAACCATCACCTATGAAGGCATAACCTACCCACTAGAGGACACCTTCTTTCCCACAATCAACCCAGACGACCCTTATCGCTTAACAGAAGAAGAACAAGACATCATGGACAGCCTCGTCAACTCCTTCTGCCTGAGCGAACGTCTTCAGCGCCACATGAAATGCTTGCTCACGCACGGGAGCATGTACACCGTATGGAATTCCAACTTACTCTTCCACGCTTCAATCCCACTCAACGAAGATGGCAGTCTCAAGGAGGTTGACATCCAAGGAACCCCCTACAAAGGCAAGGAACTCATGGAAAAACTTGAGCAAATCGTACGCTTAGCCTACGAAGAAGGAGCAGAAGAAGACGAGAAAAACTATGCTCGCGACTTCTTCTGGTACCTTTGGTGTGGAACTAATAGCCCACTTTTCGACAAGTCAAAGATGACAACATTTGAACGCTATTTCATCAAAGAAAAATCTACTCACGTCGAGGAAAAAGGCTGGTACTACAAACTTCGAAACGATGCAAGCATTTGCGAACGACTGCTCGACAACTTTGAAATCAAAGGGAAACATCGCCACATCATCAACGGACATGTACCCGTAAAAGTAGGCAAGGGCGAAACTCCAATCCGTGCTGAAGGTCGCTTAATGGTCATTGACGGGGGATTCGCACGCGCCTACCACTCCACAACTGGCATTGCAGGCTACACCCTAGTATATCATAGCCGAGGATTCCAGCTCGTACAGCATGCGCCATTCAACTCTGCCGAAGAAGCCGTAGTAGAAGGTACTGATATCCAATCAACGACAACCCTTGTTGAATCTTCAGATCGCCGAATGCTAGTAGCCGACACAGACATGGGACGAAAACTCAGAGAACAAGTAGGCGACCTCCAACGTCTCCTTAGAGCATACAGAAAAGGCTGGATTAAGGAATGTTGATAGTGTAAGTAGAGTAAAGAATCATTTTAATTATCTTCCTCTAAATCCTCTTCATCCCCCCCAAAAAAATACACCCTCAATAAATGAAATCACTTAAAGAACTATTCCGCATAGGCTACGGTCCCTCCTCCTCACATACTATGGGGCCTCGTGCAGCAGCCGAAAAATATCTTTCACAACACCCCGATGCTAAAAAGTTTCAAGTAACACTCTACGGTAGCCTTGCCGCAACAGGCCGAGGTCACCTCACAGATTGGGCAATACTTAGTGTGCTTGGCAAAGAGCGATGCGACATCGTGTGGCGCCCCGAGATTGTACTCCCCTACCATCCTAACGGCATGAAATTCGCCATCATTGACGATGATGGTCGTCCACAAGCGGAGTGGATAGTCTATAGCGTTGGAGGAGGCGCTCTTGCCGAAGAAGGCATTAGCTCCTTGCAAACGCCAGACATCTACGACCTCAATCACCTCGACGACATCATCAAATGGTGCGACGAGCGCGGACTCTCCTATTGGCAATATGTTGAACAATGCGAGGATAGCGACATTTGGGACTACCTCAGCGAAGTATGGAAAGCCATGCGCGAAGCCATAACCCGAGGACTAGAAACGGAAGGTGTTCTTCCAGGCGGACTCAACCTAAGACGCAAAGCTCCCCACTATTATATCAAAGCTAAAGGCTACAGCTCAAACCTACAAACGCGTGGTCTGGTGTTTTCTTATGCCTTGGCTGTAACGGAAGAGAATGCCTCAGGCGGACGTATCGTAACAGCCCCCACTTGCGGCTCCTGCGGAGTCGTTCCTGCCGTGCTCTACCACATACAACAAAGCAGGCAATTTAGCGAAAAGCGAATTCTCCATGCTCTTGCTACGGCTGGTCTCGTTGGTAATATCGCAAAATCGCTAGCTTCCATATCAGGTGCTGAAGCAGGATGTCAAGCAGAGGTCGGCGTAGCTTGTGCCATGGCAGCTGCGGGTGCTAACTACATCTTTGGCGGAAGCTTGCAAACCACCGAATACGCAGCCGAAATGGGACTTGAACACCACTTCGGTATGACATGCGACCCAATTTGCGGACTCGTACAAATCCCTTGTATTGAGCGAAATGCTCACGCCGCTGCACGCGCCCTCGATGCCAACATCTACGCCACTTATGCAGAGGGCCAACACCGCATCAGCTACGACAAAGCCGTTCAAGTGATGAAGAAAACTGGACATGATCTCCCCTCCCTCTACCGAGAAACCTCAGAAGGAGGCTTAGCTGTTGAATACCACAGATAATATACACCAAAAATTAGAGCACCCAGCCGTTTTCGGTGGGTGCTCTTTCTTTATTCGTCAAACAAAACTAGAGTTCAAAACATCAGAACTTTCTTCACCTCAGAACCTCAATTTATATATAAGCACGCAACAAGTCTCGAGTCTGCGCCCCTTGTAACGTACGAATAGCTTTTTCACGAAGCTGACGCACACGTTCTTTAGAAAGTCCAATCTTCATAGCAATCTCTTCCAAGGTCCCTTCAGGCTGTCCTATGCCAAAAGCCATACGTAAGATTTGCTCTTCGCGTTTAGGCAGTCGAGCTAAAACAAAACCTAGTTGATTCTGAAGTGACTCAGTTTCAAGATTTCGATCTGTTGCAATTGACCCCGAAGCACCAATAACTACATCCAACATAGAGGTTTCATCGTTATCGGAGATAGGTGCATCCATACTGACAGGGCGAACAGACGTTTCGAGAATGCTAATTACTCTCTCTTCCTCTACGTCTAACGCACTAGCAATCTCCGCTACCTCAGGTTCGCGGTGATTTGCTTGCATAAATTGATTACTGAATCTCTTAACTTTCGCAACAAGCCCCTCTTGGTTACTCGGCAATCTCACCAAACGACTCTTATCTGTAATTGCCTGCAAGATGCTTTGTCGAATCCACCAAACAGCATAAGAAATAAATTTAAAACCTCGAGTAGGATCAAATTTCTGTGCAGCCTTAATGAGTCCTACATTGCCCTCATTAATAATATCAACAAGCGCCAAACCCTTGCTTTGGTACTGCTTGGCCACACTTACAACAAATCGTAAATTTGCTCTTACCAAACGTGTCAACGCCTTTTGGTCACCACGCTGTATACGCATAGAGAGTTCCACCTCTTCTTCAGGAGTAATCATATCTTCACGACCGATTTCCTGAAGGTATCTTTCGAGCACTTCGCCTTCACGAACTGTGATGCTCGGAGCAATTTTAAGTTGGTACATGGTTATAGGTTAGAAATATTTTTGTAAGGCACCGCCAAAATTAAAAATTAATAATTAACAAACAAAGAATATTGCTTCTTTTTTATTCTTAACGCTAAAAAATGTTTGAAAATGCACGAAATTCAGACATTTATAAGCCTCAATTTCTAACCAACGAAACACAACGCAGAAAAAAAGGTAAAAAAAAATAACAAAAAATTATGCTACTTTAAAATCTTGTTTATAACTTTGTTTGAGCAATCGAAAAATCATTCAAATATTGCCTGAAAAACAATGAAGCAGAAAGTTGATTTACACGAAGCCCTAAAGAAATATTTTGGGTTCGACCAATTCAAAGAAGGGCAAGAACATATCATTCGCAGCCTACTCGATGGTAAGGACGTTTTTGTTCTGATGCCAACGGGAGGAGGTAAGTCTATGTGCTATCAATTACCTGCGCTCTTGATGGAAGGCACAGCAATCATTATCTCACCTTTGATTGCACTGATGAAAAACCAAGTAGATGCCATTCGACAATCGTCGGAAAAGGATAGCGTGGCACATTTTATCAACTCTTCACTCAACAAGAGTGCCATCGAAAAGGTGAAAAGCGATATTCAGAATGGTATCACTAAGTTGCTCTACGTAGCCCCAGAATCACTTACAAAGGAGGACAACATCGAATTCTTAAAGAGCATCAACATCTCATTCTATGCCATTGACGAAGCTCACTGCATCTCAGAGTGGGGGCACGACTTCCGACCCGAATACCGAAAAATTCGCCCCATCATCAACCAAATCCAGCCAGCCCCCGTCATTGCACTGACAGCTACTGCAACCGAAAAGGTGCGCTCTGACATTAAGAAAAGCCTTGGCATGACCGACGTTGTAGAATTCAAGAGCTCCTTCAACCGCCCCAACCTCTACTACGAAGTAAGACAGAAGACTCAAGACATCGATAAAGACATTATTAAATATATAAAGCAACATCCTGGTCGAAGCGGTATCGTTTATTGCCTAAGCAGAAAGAAAGTTGACGAGCTCGCCGAAGTGCTTCGCACAAACGACATCAAAGCACAGGCCTACCACGCAGGGATGGATGCAGCTACGCGTAGCCAAACACAAGATGCCTTCTTGATGGAGGATATTGAAGTGATTGTTGCAACAATAGCCTTCGGAATGGGTATCGACAAGCCCGACGTACGGTTCGTTATTCACTACGACATCCCCAAGAGCCTCGAAGGCTACTATCAGGAAACTGGACGCGCCGGACGCGATGGCGGAGAAGGTAGATGCATCGCATTTTTCTCACACAAAGACCTACAAAAATTAGAAAAATTCATGGTCGACAAACCTGCAACAGAGCAAGAGATAGGCAAACAGCTCCTCAAAGAAACAGCAGCCTACGCCGAATCTTCTTTGTGTCGACGCAAACTAATACTCCATTATTTCGGAGAAAATTACGAACACGAAAACTGTCATAATTGCGACAACTGTTTAAATCCCAAAAGTAAAGTGGAAGCTAAAGAGTATTTATGCAAAACCATTGAGGCCATCATTGCCACAAAGGAAACATTTAAAGACGAATATATCAAAGATATCCTCCTTGGAAACGAGACCGACGAAATATTAGCTCATAAGCACGAAGACCTCGACATCTTTGCAGAGCTGGAGGAAGTTGCCCCCGAAGTTATTACTACCGTATTCCAACAAGCCGTTATCGAAGGCTATTTGGAAAAGAGCGCCAACAACATGAGTGTTCTCAAGGTGACAAAGGCGGGTAAAGCCTTCCTCAAGAAACCCACTAGCTTCAGCATTGTCATGAAGCAAAATTTCGAGGAGACAGAAGAAGAAGAGCCCATCCAGAATGGAGCTTCATGCGCAGTTGACCCCGTCCTCTACGACATGATTAAAGACTTGCGCAAGCGCATGGCAAAGGAACTTGACGTTCCTCCCTATGTCATATTCCAGGATGCTTCACTCGAAGCTATGGCCACTATCTACCCACAAACCATCAAGGAACTCGAAAACATTCCAGGTGTGGGAGCAGGCAAGGCTAAGCGTTATGGCGAAAAATTCTGCAGCCTGATTAAGCAACACTGTGAAGACAACGAAATCGAACGCCCCGAAGACCTCCGCATCCGCACCATAGCCAACAAGTCAAAGCTTAAAGTGAGCATTATTCAAAACATCGACCGCAAGGTGATGCTCGACGACCTTGCTGAAATCAAGGGCATTGACTTCGACGAACTACTCACAGAAATCGAGGCCATCGTTTACTCAGGTACGAAGCTCAACATTGACTACTTTATCGAAGAAATCCTCGACGACGACCATATCGACGAAATCTACGATTATTTCAAGAAGAGCGAAACCGACGACATCGAAGATGCCATCAACGAATTAGGAGCAGACTACTCAGAAGAGGAAATCCGCCTCGTTAGAATCAAGTTCATCTCAGAATTGGCCAACTAACTCATTCTTAGACTCCCAATCTTCAGAATGCTCTAAATATCCGCATCCTCAGAACCTCCAAAAACTACAACAATGACACAACTCGAAAACAACACCGAGCCCAAAAAAGCTTTAAACTTCATAGAAAAAATCGTTCAAAACGACCTCGCCGAGGGTAAAAACGGAGGGCGACTCCAAACGCGCTTCCCGCCAGAGCCCAACGGCTATCTTCACATCGGCCATGCCAAAGCTATCGCTATGGACTTTGGCATCGCAGAGAAGTTTGGCGGACAGTGCTACCTCCGCATGGACGATACGAATCCTCAGAAGGAAGACCTTGAATACGTTCGCGCCATTGAAGAAGACATTCAATGGCTCGGCTACAAGTGGGGAAAGCTATGCTATGCCAGCGACTACTTCCAGGATCTTTGGGACTTTGCAGAATGGTGCATCCTTACAGATAAGGCTTATGTTGACGAACAAACTTCCGAAGAAATTGCAGCACAAAAGGGCACTCCCACCGAACCAGGACAAAACAGCCCCTATCGCGACCGCCCAGCAGAAGAGAGCCTAAACCTCTTCCGTGAGATGAATAGCGGAAACGTGGAACCTGGCAAGATGATTCTCCGTGCAAAGATTGACATGGCGAGTCCTAATATGCACTTCCGCGACCCCATCATGTACCGCGTGCTCAACCTTCCCCACTGGCGCACAGGCACAAAGTGGAACGCCTACCCCATGTACGACTTCACACACGGACAGAGTGACTACCTCGAAGGTGTCACCCACTCTATCTGTACGCTTGAATTCGTACCCCACCGCGACCTCTATGACCTTTTTGTCACATGGATTAAGGAATGGAAGGGAGACGAGGGCGACATTGAAGACAACCGCCCCCGCCAGTTTGAGTTCAACAAGCTCAACCTCAACTACACGCTCATGTCGAAACGCAACCTCCTTATTCTGACGAACGAGGGTGTTGTCAACGGATGGGACGACCCACGAATGCCCACACTCTGCGGTATCCGCCGTCGTGGCTACAGCCCCCAGGCCATCCTCAACTTCATTGACAAAATTGGCTACACCACCTTCGATGCGCTCAACGACATCAAGCTCATGGAAGCAGCTTGCCGCGAAGACCTAAACCTTCGTGCTCTGCGTGTAAGCGCTGTTGTTGACCCCGTAAAACTCATCATCGACAACTACCCTGCCGACCTCGTTGAGGAAATGCAGGCTGTCAATAATCCCGAAGACGAAAATTCTGGCACACACACCATTCGCTTCAGCCGTGAACTCTACATCGAGCGCGATGACTTTATGGAAGATGGCGGCAAAAAGTTCATGCGTCTCGGCCCAGGCAAGGAAGTACGCCTCAAAAACGCTTACATCATCAAGTGCGATGAAGATCCTGCAAAGTGTATCGAAAAAGATGCCGATGGCAACATCATTTGCATCCACGCCACTTACGACCCCGAAAGCAAAAGCGGCATGCCAGGTTCTGACCGTAAGATTAAAGGAAAGACGCTCCACTGGGTAAGCACTCAGCACTGCGTGCCCTGCGAAGTGCGCGACTACAGTTGCCTCTGGACATGCGAAAACCCTCGCGATGCAATCAAGCAGTTTGAAAAGGAAAACGGCGTACGCGGCATCGACGCTATGCGCCCCTTCCTCAACCCCGACTCTTTGAAGATTAACAAGAATGCATTTATCGAAGAGTGGGCTGCTACACTCCCCCATTACTCTTACTTGCAGTTCCAGCGCATTGGTTACTACAACGTTGACAAGGACTCCACTCCCGAGCACCCCGTATTCAACCGTACCGTAGGTTTGCGCGATACAAAGTAATAAATCCATTAAAAGGAATAAATCGAAGGTGTGTCGAAACATTAGATTTCGACACACCTTTTATTTGGTCTGTTACCGATAAGTGTTTTGTATCTCACCCTACAAACTTAGAGTGAGAACAATTACTTAAGTTTCGCAAGTAAAAACAATTATTCAATATGGAGAATTCCATTGATTTACAGAGGAGTGAATGCAACTAATTTCTCCTCCTAACTCAGCTAATCTTTGCCCACATTTATTTCAAGGAAAAAGGGCGCCTCAAAGAGGTAAAAGCTCATAGCCCAGGGCAAGTGACCGTAGGGAACGACACCCTGGGTAGGTGTCCATACCGAATGGTTCGCCCTGAAGGGGCAAAAGCAACACACATATACTTAATAGATTGATATTCAATATTTTTGGCTTTTACCCTTACAGGGCGGAAATCCATGCGGACTATTTACCCAGGGTGCCGCTCCTTCGTCGCTTTACCCTGGGCTGGTAGCTGGTTGGCCCTTCAGGCCGCCCTAGTAAAGATGTGGGCAAAGATTAGCTGATAACGGGGGAAAAGAGTGGGGTAAATTAGTCAGATCCGCCAATTTAAATACTAAGATTGTTCACTTGCGAAACTTAAAGCAATTACAAACCAAGCTTTTCAATTTTACTATTATATTGTAAAGCATAGTTTTCAAAAATACATGGGGGGGGGTAAAATTTCACAAAAAAAGTCCCCAATCTTTAGTCTGCAGCAAAAGAAATCCTGTACATTTGCCAAACAAATCTTCCTCACAAAAGGGAGTTAACAAATTAAAACACACACATTTATAAACTTTTAAATCCTTTAACATTTAATCAATTAACACATGAAGAAATTTTTACTTTCTTTAGCTCTTATGCTTCCTTGTCTGGGTGCGTGGGCACAAACACCTGTGTTGACTTATGAAAACATCACTACTCCACAGGAACTTTCTGCAGAAGATGCTCAAACAATTCGTGATTTATCTACAAATATGACAATCGTTGCAGATGTAGATATTACTAATTCTTCCAACGTGTCTGTCTTATTTGCAGCTGTTGCAGACTACACCTCTAGTAGTACAGAAAACAACTCTGTGTGGGCGTTAGGCGCAGGTGGTAATGCTTTACGTTATATTGTCGGTCCTAGAGAAGGCGGATGGTATTCTAGTACAAATGGAACTCTTACAACTTCAACTAAAAAAATTATTTGTACTTATAACGGAACTGCTATTAACTTCTATGCAGATGGTAGCTTCATTAAAACTCAAAATTCAACAAAGGCTTTAAACACATTTACAGGAGAAAATGCTAAATTCTACCTTGGCGGTTTATTATATAACACAAATACTACTTGGGGAAATTTCAATGGTACAATTAACTCTGTAAAGGTATACGATTCAGTTCTTACAACTGAACAAATTGCAGCGATGTGCTACCCTGCAAACGCAGTAACAGACTACACTAAGTTCGTACATGGTAATGTATATACTTTCCAAACTAAGCGTGGTTGGTTGATGGCTAAGGAAGGTACAGACTTCGTTTATAGCTCAGGTAAGCTTAACGATGTAACTCCTGCTGAAGATAATGCAAATTGCCAATGGGTGTACTACGCTACAGAAAAGGGTAAGTATCTCTACAATGTTGCAGTAAGTAAGTTTATTTCTTACAATTCTGCAGACTTAAACAGCATTCCTCTTACAGAAGAAGTTACTACTTCAAATATTGAATTTAAGAACTCTACATTAGGTGGATATCCAATCTTAATTGGTCTTGAAAGCAAAGTAGTTAACCATAACATAAGTAATAATGCATTTACTTATGGAGCTCTTCTTTGGGGCGACGGTTGGACTGGATATCACAGCGACGAAGGTTCTGCAACTCTTGCACTAAGCCAAGGAGCAGCAACAGCAGAAACTCTTGCTGCTATTAAGGAAAAGGTTGACGTATTTGAAGCAGACAACACACTTGCAGTTGCAGAACTTGATGCAGCAATTACAACAGCTCAGGCATGGTTTACGCAATACGTAGGAACTGGAGTTGGTAAATATACAGCAACTGATAATGACTTTATGTCTAAGTTTGAAGCTATCGTAGCATTCCGTCAGGCAATCCAAGCAACTAATACTCCAACACCAGCAGAAGTTGAAGCTAAGACAACTGAACTTGGAGCACTTATTTCTTCATTCCGACTCAACATGCCTGAATCAGGCAAGTTCTACACTTTCAAGAATGACGATTACTATATCACAAGTGTAAAGACTAATGATGGAAAGATCGCAATGAATACTACAAAAGATGCATCTGCAATCTATTATTATGATGGTACACATCTTTTGGCATACACAACAGGTTTGTACGTTGGTTTAAATGCAACAGATTGGGCATTCGAAGAAATAGGTTCAAATGATGTGTCTGCTATTGAGTTTGTAGCTGCGGCAAATGGTACCATTGGAAAATATAACATTAAATCAGGTGGTCGTTGGTTGCATAGAACCAATGCTTTTGTAAATAGATGCTCAAGTAACACATGTGGCGATGCTCACAATTTCACTCTCGAAGAAGTAACAGCTCTCCCCGTTACTATCACTGAAGCAGGTTACGCTACATTCTACGCTCCTGTTGCAGTTCAGGTTGAAGGTGTTACTGCTAACACTGTTACTGTTAATGGCGAATGGGCTACTTTGAATGCTATTGGAGGTGGAGTTATTCCAGCAAACACAGGTGTAATCTTGAGCGGTAATGATGGTGATCCAGCTACTGCTGACACATACAACTTCACTATCACAACAACAGCAGAGCAAGTTAGCGGTAATGCTCTTACAGGTACTGTTGCTACAACCTACGTAACAGGCGGTGGTTACATCTTAGGTAAGCAAGTAGGTGAAGTTGCTCTCTATAGTGCTATATTGAATAAGACAGATAAGACAGATAACCCTGCATTCCAGAACAATGGTTTCAAGGCTTACCTCCCTGCTTCTGCAGTTAGTGCAGGTGTTAACGCGCTCCGCTTCAACTTCGGCGGCAACACAACTGCTATTGAGACTGTAGTGAATGGTATTGACGTAAATGCTCCAATCTTCGACCTCAGCGGTCGTCGCGTAAACGCTGCAACTAAGGGCATCTACATCCAGAACGGCAAGAAGTTCATCGTAAAGTAATAAACTTAGGTCTTTAGGTTGCTTCGCTATAAGGTTATTAGATTTTAATGCCTTACGGACTATATATCCCAACCTACACAAATCAATAAATTAATTTTAACCTCTAACACATATTATCTATGAAGAAATATATCAAGCCCGAAACAATCAAGGTGATGTTCGAAGCACAGGGCGTAATCGCAGGTTCACTTCGCATCAGCGATAAGCCGATGGATAGTTCTATAGAAGGCCAACAGCTCACAAACCAGGGCGGTTGGAACTCTAACAACTGGGAATAATCCCCATAATATCAAAACCAACAAGGAGGACCTTCACAATGAGGGTCCTCCTTGTCATAGAATAGATTTTACAAGAGAACAACGTAAGCATGCTGTAGGGGCCGATCACTGTGTCAGCCCGTGGTGAACATCTCACGAATGTTGCAAGACGCTGGTGAAATGTCGCGGATGCTGTAGGGGCCACTTTATGTCGGCCCATATGCCGCGAGGCATAATATTATCTTCAAAATGATATTCGTGTCAATTTGTGGTCATTTGTAGTCAAAACAATAATTCAGCGAATCTTAATACGCTTAGATACTAACGATACGTGGAACCGAATTTACGCCTTATGGCGTACGGGGCGACATAAAGTGGCCCCTACTGCATGACAATCGCAAATGAAATGTGGAACTTTTGCCCTAGGACATTCGCAGTGTTTTTGCACATGATCTTTCTACTTTGCCATTGCTCTTTAGCCTGCTTTATAAATAACCATTTTTTTCAAAAAAGTTTATTTATCGTTCTAAATTGGTGGTTAAAAGAGCAAAATTAAGGGGCATATTTACGAACTCCGACTTAGGAAAAACTAAGTCAAAGGTAGTTTTTCCTAAGTCGGAAGTAATTTTTCCTACCTTTGAGGTAGTTTTTGCTCATTTTAGAGTCCAAAAAAGGAGGAAACTGCGTAGTTTCCTCCTCGTAATGCAAAGATAATACATTTTCCGACGAAATCCAAATCTGCTTTGATATGTGTTATAGCATCTTTAGTCTGCTTTAGCGCAAAAAATCTTACCTTTTTTGTGTACATATTAGTAGACAAGTAGACGAGTAAACGAGATAATTAGACTCGAACTCTGTTTTTTCTGAAAAAGTTTCGCTAATTGGTAATCGTTCCTTGCTCTACAAGTTATACTCAGTTCTCAAAAAAAACGATTTGTGACGTATCTAACAAATTATCTCAACGATTTGTTGTATCTTTGCCAGTAAATACTACTTGCTCAACTTTAGTAAGCTATAGTTAAGTTAGATTATGAGGTTGTAAGGGCTTACGCTTTCTGGTTTTGAGAACTACACGGATAGTAATGGTAAAGAAAATCAAACCGAATGGCACACCTAAAAACCTTTAACCTTAAAACCTAAGAAGTTAAGCCCCAGCAAAACTTCAGTTACAACTTTCAAAACTATTCATGAACACTCAGCCTCTCCACTTCAAGGTAGCAGACGAAATCTTTACAATCAATCTGTTAAAAGAGCATTTGCCTGCGGCAATGCTTCCTTCGTTTGGTGCCTTTCTCTATAAAGAAGAACTTCCTGCACAGCTACTATTCGAGCTCACCGTTTCCCCCACTCCACCTGCAACGCCTGACGAAGTGGGCTACGAGATGATTGGCGAATTCGACTGCGGAGGATGTATCCACAAGATTTGGCGCAAGCAAGGCGACTACCTCATACACATCCACTCCGTCACCAACGAACTGGCATGCGTTCTGAAAACCGAAGAAGGCTTCACACGATGCACTGCCAGCTTACATGGTGATGAAGAAAACCAACGCTTTGGCTTAAACAATGCCATTATGATTGTATTCAGCTTCAGCGCTGCTCCTAAGGGGGTGCTGATGATTCATGCCTCCGTGCCATGCACAGAAAGCACAGCTTACCTTTTCCTCGGAAAGAGCGGCACAGGCAAAAGCACCCACTGCCAGCTGTGGTTGAAACACATCGAAAGCACAGAACTCTTGAACGACGACAACCCTGCGCTACGCGTACTCCCCAACAATGAGGGCACCATCGTGTATGGCACTCCTTGGAGTGGAAAGACCCCTTGCTATCGTGCTACGCAACGCATGCTAGGCGGTGTACTTAAACTTCAACAAGCACCCGAAAATATCATCCACCGCATGCCCCCCGTGCCTGCGATGGCCGAGGTTCTGGCATCGTGCTCTACCATGACATGGGACACAGCTACGTACCACCACATCTGCCAGAGCGTCATCAATATTGTCAAGCAAACACCTGTGTGGCACCTTAAGAACCTCCCCAACGAAGAGGCCTGCCGCATGAGCCATAAAGCCCTTACAAATGGAAACTAAGACGCTCAACCTCCCAAACCACCTGCTGATACCACAAATCAAGCAACTCATTGACAAGGGACACACCGTTACGCTGCGCGTCAAAGGGCATTCGATGCGAATCTTCCTAAAAAACAATCGCGACCTCGCAACATTGGCACCTATCAAACCCGAGGAACTGAAAGTCGGGCAGGTAGTATTGGCTGAAGTTTCTCCCAACTGCTACGTGCTACATCGCATCATTAAACTCTCTTCCACCTCGCTCACACTGTTAGGCGACGGCAATGTTGGCATCACGGAGCAATGCCGCCCCAGCGATGTCATTGCCGTAGCAACTGCCTTCTACCGCAAAGGACGCACCACCCCCGATCTCACAACAGGCCTCAAATGGCGCATCTACTCCCAAATATGGAAATGGCTCACCCCCTTCCGCCGCATCATTCTTGGCGTTTATAGCAGATTATTCTAAAAGAACATCACGACACATCACATACACTATGAAAATCAAATCAGGATTTACCCTCTACGACGTTTGTGGAGAAAAAGTCATTATTGCTGAAGGTGCTGAAAACCTCAACTTCCAGTCAATGATTAACCTCAACGAAACAGCAGCCTTCCTTTGGGAAGAAGCAGCTAAAGCAGACTTCACCCCCGAAACATTGGCAAAACAACTCACAGAAGCTTACGACGTAAACCAAGAAACGGCACTCGCAGACGTCAACACTATGCTTGCCGAATGGACAAAACTCGGACTCATCGAAGCATAAGTTAGCAACAGCGCCACACCCTCGGAAAGCAAAAATATCCGAACATGCACACACAAAATCGCTAAGCAAACTAATGCGATTAAGTAATGGTAAAACAAAGAAAACGAGCTACTTGACCATCAACTCTGAAAGCAGAACATTAAGTCAAGTAGCTCGTTTGTTTTATAACGGAATCTACTCCGAAAATTGCTTCATCCAACAAACACTGCAATTTTCAAAAGCCACCCTATTTTATTTTTATATGTTAGTATTGCTCTGAAGCACTAGGAAAATCTCCACTCTTAACGTCCGTCACATACTGTCCGATAGCATCCATCATGATAGTATGAACATCTGCATAACGACGTAAGAATTTAGGCTTAAAATCGGCATTTTTTCCAAGCATATCATCCACCACTAACACCTGGCCATCTGCTGCGCCACCACCAATACCAATAACAGGGATATTCACGGCTTCAACGACTTTCTGCGTCAATGTTGCAGGGATTTTCTCAACTACCAAAGCAAAACAACCAGCTTGCTCTAAAGCTTTGGCATCACTCAGGAGTTTTGCAGCTTCAGCCTCTTCCTTTGCACGTACGCCATACGTTCCGAATTGATTAATACTCTGAGGAGTAAGTCCTAAATGCCCCATAACGGGAATACCAGCATTTATGATACGCTGCACGGCTTCCAGAATTTCCACTCCACCTTCGAGCTTCACACCGTCCGATCCCGTTTCTTTCATAATCTTAACGGCATTGCGGACTGCATCTTCAGCCGAAATCTGATATGATCCAAATGGCATGTCGCAAACCACAAAAGCACGCTTCACACCTCGCACCACACTCTGCGCGTGATAGATGATTTGATCAACCGTAATAGGCAGTGTAGTCGTACAACCTGCCATCACATTTGCAGCGCTATCACCGACTAATATGATATCAATGCCTGCTGCATCAACTATCTTTGCTGTAGTGTAGTCGTAGCTCGTAAGCATTGCTATTTTCTTTTGTTGACGCTTCATCTCGCGCAAGGTGCCAGTCGTAATTTTCTTTGTATCTTCTACTAAATAAGCTGCCATAAAGTATAAATTTTAGTTAATCCGAATGCGAAGTTAATTTTTTCTAAACTAGAAGATGGGGATTTTTATGATAAAATCGTTTTAAATGCTTTGTACTTTAAAATCTTTTAAGCAAATTTGCATGACAAATACTTTTTTTGGTAATTTAGGTTTACATTTTAATCACCCAATTCATAGATTTTAGCCCTATGGAAACAACAAAACCATCCCTCAGCGGACTTAAGAAAGAAGACTTCCAAAAGGTAGTCAATGGTAAAGAGGTAGACCTCTTCATCCTTACTAACGAAAATGGTATGGAGGTCGCTGTGACCAACTATGGTGGTGCCTTAGTGGGTATCATGGTGCCCGACAAAAATGGCGTATATGCCAATGTCATTCAGGGTCACGACAATATCGACGATTGCATTTCATCGCCCGAGCCTTTCCTCTCAACACTCGTTGGACGCTATGGCAACCGCATTTGCAAGGGTAAGTTCACACTCAACGGCAAGGAATATCACCTCGCTATCAACAATGGTCCTAACCATCTCCATGGCGGTCCTACAGGTTTCCATGCTCGCGTTTGGGATGCTGAACAAATAAGCGAACGTTGCGTTGTATTGCGCTATGTTTCTGCATATTATGAAGAAGGATTCCCTGGCGAACTTTCTATGACAGTGATGTACACGCTTACTGACGACAACGAAATCGTTATCGACTATAAGGGCACAACAAACAAGAAGACTGTTGTGAACATGACAAGCCATGGCTTCTTCTCACTCTCTGGTATTGGCAACCCTACACCTTCAGCAATGAACAACATCTGTACTATCAATGCAGACTTCTACATCCCCATCGACGAGAACTGCATCCCCACAGGTGAAATCCGCAGCGTAAAGGGCACTCCCTTCGACTTTACAGAACCTCACGTTGTAGGTGAACGCATTGACGACCCCAATGATGAGCAGATTAAGAATGGTGCTGGCTACGACCACTGCTATGTGCTCAACAAGAAGGAACCCGGCGAACTCACTTTTGCTGCAAAAATTCTTGAACCCAACAGCGGTCGCTGGATGGAAGTTTACACAACAGAACCTGGTGTACAGTTCTACAGCGACAACTGGGCTGACGGCTACAAGGGCCAGCATGGTGCAACATTCGGCAAGCGTAGTGGCCTCTGCTTCGAAGCTCAGCACTTCCCCGATAGCCCCAATCGTCCCTACTTCCCCCCCGTAGTATTGAAGCCCGGCGAAGTTTACACACAGAAAACTATATACAAGTTTGGTGTTGAGTAAGTTAACACATTAACATTGCAGTAAGAGTTCATCAGAAATTCTTACCGCAATGTTAAGCGTATTATTACGTTAGAGAAAATCTTTTAATCAATAATTTTACTAATTAATTTAACAAAATCAAAAAAACAAATGAGTAATCAAGCAAAGCAATGGGGAGCCATCATCGTGATGATTGCGCTCTTCGCAATGATTGCCTTCGTGACAAACCTTTGTACACCTATGGCAACCATCATCAAGAATCAGGGCGAAATTTCTAACGTACTCGCTCAGATTGGTAACTACGGTAACTTCGTAGCATACCTCGTAATGGGTATCCCCGCAGGTATGCTTATCGCAAAGTTCGGCTACAAGAAGACAGCTCTTATCGGTCTCGTTGTAGGTGCAATCGGTATCCTTATCCAGTGGTTCAGCGGTCAGCTCGATGCACAGGCTAACATCGGTCTCGTATTCGGTGTTTACCTCATCGGTGCTTTCATCGCAGGTCTCTGTATGTGTATCCTCAACTGTGTTGTTAACCCCATGCTCAACCTCCTCGGTGGTGGTGGTAACTCAGGCAACCAGTTGATCCAGATTGGTGGTGTGTTTAACTCTTCAGCTGCAGTAGCATGCTACATCCTCATGGGTGCGCTCATCTCTGACGCTACTAAGGCTAAGATCTCTGACGCAACTCCCGCGCTCATGATTGCGCTCGCTATCTTCGTGATTGCATTCATCGTTATCCTTAAAACTAAGATTGAAGAACCCGAACAAGCTCCTGTTCGCGTTGACCTCATCAAGGGTGCTATGAGTCACAGCCACTTCGCTCTCGGTGCTTTGGCAATCTTCCTCTACATGGGTATCGAAGTAGGTGTGCCTAACGCTGTTCAGCAGATGCTTACTTCTGCTCCCTACAACATCCCCGCTGGTACTGTGGGTATGATCGTAGCAGTTTATTGGGCTATGATGCTTGTAGGTCGCTTCGTAGGTGCTTCTATTGGTAGCAAGGTTAGCGCACGCGGTATGATCACTACTGTATCAATCGCAACATTGGCATTGGTGCTCTATGGTATGTACGCTCCCGCTGACGTACTCGTTGAATTCCCTGGCGTTGACTGGGGTAAGCTCGAAGTTATTTGGCAGCCCATTCCCGTTGGAATCTTCTCATTCCTCCTCGTTGGTCTCTGCACATCTGTAATGTGGGGTGCAATCTTCAACATGGCTGTAGAAGGTCTCGGCAAGTACACTGCTATCGCTTCAGGTATCTTCATGACAATGGTATTCGGTTGCGCAGTAATGATGGGTATCCAGGGTTACGTAGCTGACTTGACAGACTACATGACAAGCTTCTGGGTAGTAGTATTCTGTGCTGCATACCTCCTCTTCTACGCACTCGTTGGTAGCCGCGTAACAAAGCGTTCTGAATAATTTAGTGTAGTAAACAAGTTGCTAGGTACGAGTAAACAAGATGATTTGTTTATTCAAACGAATGACTCAAACCTTCTCGTTAACTCGTACCTGCCAAACTCGTTTACTAAAAAATATTAACTCATTAATATCTATAAATAACATGAAACTTACAATCGACGACGTTCGCAGCCGCTTCATCAAGCACTTCGACGGCACAACTGGTTCTGTTTACGCTACACCTGGTCGTATCAACCTCATTGGTGAACACACTGACTATAACAATGGCTTCGTATTCCCCGGTGCAGTAGAACAGGGTATGATTGCAGAAATCAAGCCTAACGGCACACGCAACGTACATGCCTACTCTATCGACCTCAAGGACTACGTTGAATTCAACCTCGACGACGAAGCAGGTCCTAAGGCAACTTGGGCACGCTACATCTATGGTGTTTGCCGTGAAATGATGGCACTCGGTGTTCCCGTTGAAGGTTTCAACACAGCATTTGCTGGCGATGTGCCCCTTGGTGCTGGTATGTCTTCATCTGCAGCTCTTGAAAGCACATACGCTTTCGCACTCAATGATCTTTGGGGCGACAACAAGATTGAAAAGATGGAACTCGCTCGCGTAGGTCAGCGCACTGAACACAAGTATGTAGGCTGTAACTGCGGTATCATGGACCAGTTTGCTTCTGTACATGGTAAGAAGGGTAGCCTCATGCGTCTCGACTGCCGTAGCGGCGAATTCGAATACTTCCCCTGGAATCCTAAGGGCTATCAACTCGTTCTCGTTAATAGCTGCGTAAAGCACGAACTTGCAGGTTCTCCCTACAACGAACGTCGCCTCCAGTGCGAACACGTTGCAGAAATTATCGCAAAGAAGCACCCCGAAGTAACTTCACTCCGCGATGCTAACTACGATATGCTCGAAGAAGTTAAAGCTGAGATCACTGCTGACGAATACAAGCGCGCTCGCTACGTAATCGGTGAAGTAGTACGTGTATTGAACGTATGCGATGCTCTCCAGAAGGACGACTACGAAACAGTAGGTCAGATGATGTACGAAACTCACTATGGCCTCTCTAAGGAATACGAAGTAAGCTGCGAAGAACTCGACTTCCTCAACGAAATCGCTAAGGAAGAAGGCGTAACTGGTTCACGCATCATGGGCGGTGGCTTCGGTGGTTGCACAATCAACCTCATCGCTGACGAACTCGTTGACAACTTCAAAAAGGTGGTTGTAGAAAAATTCGAAGCTAAGTATGGCAAGAAGCCCATCGTTATCGACGTTGTTATCGGCGATGGTTCACGCAAGCTCTGCTAATAAACCGAATTTGTGGTAAGGTTATAATACTCCCTACCCCACATTACAATAAATCGAGGGTGTGCCGGTTTAAACCGGCACACCCTCTTCTTTGATGATACTTATCACTTTTATAATACTTTATATTTTAAGTCAATATCTTCTGTTTTCATTTTGGTTGTATGTATTGTTCACTCAGAAAAAAATTCAAGAGAGATAATTTTATTTTCAAGAGACGAAAATTAATTTTCATTACTTGAAAATAAAATTATCAGTAATGAAAATAAAAGCCTTAGGCTTCAAAACTTTTCGTCCGACTTACTATAGCATCTGTTCGAAGAGTGGAAGATCAGAAGGATGAGTGAGTTTTACATTTCGTTCTTCTCCTTCTACAATAAGGATAGACACCTCGGGCATATAGCGAAAAACTACACCGCAGTCATCTGTAGCAGAGAAGACGGGGTCAGCCATTGCCCGACGGTAGGCCTCCGCAATGGTAGAGAGTCGAAAGGCTTGGGGTGTCTGCACGCGCATAAGGCGGCTGCGCTGTGGAGCTGCCACCATGCGGTTAGCTTCAACCTCAATAATCGTATCAACACAGGGGACTGCTAAATTCACCGCTGAAGCTCCTTCCATTAGCGCCTGACATACATCACAGATGATACGCTGGCTGACGAGGGGGCGCACACTGTCGTGAATCAAAAGGGCTGCATCCTCAAAGTCTGCATAAGCGCGTATAGCAGCAAGACTTGAATCGTAGCGTTCTTTGCCGCCTAGAAGGACACGGTACGGTTTCGACCACGAAGGATTGGCTATGAAAAGAGCTTCTACATCGGCAGCATGGGCAGGATGTGCAACAACAGCAATCTCGTCGATGTTAGAATTGCGTTCGAAGGCATCAATGGCATGCTCGAGAATTGTACGTCCCTTAACTTCAAGGAATTGTTTGGGGCGATCTGCACCAAAGCGGCTACCGACGCCTCCGGCTAAAAGTATAGCGATTATTTTCATTTTTTTATCTAAATTTCAGTTGTAGTAAAACAACTAGAATGTTTGCGTTCCTTTGCGCCTTTGCGTGAAACAGAATACACCCGCAACAGCCAACACTAGAGAAGTTTATGTATTTCAGTATATTTCTGCGCATTCTATGTAAAACAAAACACAGCATAGCTCTAAACCTTTAAACCTCCCCACATGCTACATCTCCAACGTTAAGCGAAGACTTATTTGCCTACCTGTGAGATAATTAGGTACTGCATATTGTGTGTTGGTGATGTCAGTTATCCAATAATAGGAGTTGACATTGCTGATTCCGAGCAAATTGAAGGCATCGAGTCCAAGCCATGCTGAGCGTGCCCATCGCATGGGAGCGTAGCGCAAGTAGCGGTCGTCGTTATTGAAAAGGCAGTAAGAAAGCCCCATATCGACTCGCTTATAGGCGGGTGCACGGAAAGTGTGGAGTTGACGCTCTGTGTGTGAAGGTCCAAAGGGGAGTCCATCGGCCATGGCGCACTTTAACGTAAGCCTCCAACGATCTGAACCTGGGAAATAGTCTGTGAAGTAGAGCGATAGATTGTAACGCTGGTCTGTGGGGCGCGGTAGCCAGATGCCTCCAAGCTTTTCCTCCGTCTTCATCAGCGATAGTGTGACCCAAGAATCTGTACCTGGCACAAATTCACCAAAAAGCTTTAAGTCAACTCCTGCTGCATAGCCACGCGAGAGGTTGCGACCATAGTAAACGACTCGTACATTATCGACGGTGTAGGGTATGAGGCGATCTAGCGCCTTATAGTAAGTTTCAGCAGTGAACTTAAAGGGGCGGCCGAGCATACGGAAGGTATAGTCACCACCTAGGACGAAATGAATGCTTCTTTGCGACTTGATATCAGGATTAAGGCGCACAGTAGCAACTCCTGCTACGAGAGTGGAATCCTTCAATTCCTTATAGAATGGCGACTGGTAATAAACTCCTGTTGCAAATCGGAAGGCGAAACGATCGTCATTCGGCAAAAGCCCCACAGAGAGACGTGGCGAAAGGAGCGTTTCTCCATTCCAGTCGGAATGAGAGAAGCGCAAACCATAAGTGAGGTTAAAGAGTCCGATGCCCGACTTAATGCGCCATGAATCCTGGGCGTAAGCTTCGAACTTTGTTTGCTTCATCTCACCTTGCGATCGCAAACTGTAGATAAGCATAAGATGCTGTGGATTAGTGGGAAGAGAATAGCCCATAGAATCTCGCATCTCCCACTCTCGTGCGGACTCTACGATGCGCTGGCTCTGCATACTGGCTCCTGCCTGAAAAGTGTGGGCAGCAAGCTTTGTTCGGAATTGTAGGCCTACAGTCTGTACCTCTGCTTGAAGATAATTGCGTGCATGCTCCATATAGGTACCTACACCGAGTTGTTGCTGCGTGGTTGCTTCGTTGAGCCAATATTCACCTTGAATATCATAAGTCTCCTGCTCTTTAGTAAGAAAGCGTGCATATTGCAAAGCCAGGAAAGTGTGGGGATTGAAATGACGTGTAAGAGTGGAGGCTGCATAGTAAGTGCGAAAATAATCGCGCTCCTGTCCGTCGAAATATACTTTAAATTGCTTTGCTTGTTCCTGCGTACCAAAATTTGTTTCACGGTCCTCAGGCTCAAACTGATAAGTATTATCGGAAATGTTACCTATAATGTCGAAGCTCCATTGCGAGCTGGGACGCCATGAAAGAAACGCTTGATAATCGAGAAAACGAGGATTATACTCCCCATTTGTATCCATAGAACCAAGCAAATAGCGAGTGGTCTTATAGCGTATGGAGGTCATTGCACTCAGCTTGCGGTTTCCCCACCCTAAGTAAACTCCTCCACCAAGCATTGATGCAGAAGCCTTTGCCTCAAAGCGCTCAGGACGACGATAGGTAATATCAAGCACAGACGACATCTTATCACCATATCTAGCCTCAAAACCTCCACTGGAGAAAGCAATACGCTCAACCATGTCACTATTGATAATAGAAAGTCCTTCCTGTTGTCCTGAACGTACGAGCATGGGGCGATATACTTCGTGGCCGTTAAGATAAACTACGTTTTCATCGAACGAACCACCTCGCACATTGTATTGCGAAGACAATTCGTTGTGCGTACTAACCCCAGCCTGAGTTGCCACCATTTCTTCAACTGCATTGCCGGTAGCTGAAGGTTGAAAGCGTTGATCAACAGGCTTAAGAATCTGGGTAGTACCTGTTTGAATGCGCTGCCCCGTTACAGTAGCTTCACCAAGATAATCAGACATTGAAGGCAATACAAAGTCAATGCGCAAAGAGTCGGCAGGGCGATAAAGATGCTGTTTACGAGCATGATAACCAATCATTGAGGCCTCAACCACAACCGTATCAGCCATAGCACAATTAAGCTGAAAACTGCCATCAAGAGCAGCTACCGTCACAATGTTTTGACTGACAATACGAACCGTAGCCAATTCGATAGGATTGCCACTCAAATCTTTTACACTACCAAATATACGACAACGACTCTGCGCGATACTCTCCCCTACCGACAAGCAAAGGAAAAGCACCGCGCATGTTATGATTTGGGTTACAACAAAAGATTGAAATTTTCTCATGAAGTAAAAAAATTAGGCTGTGGCAAAAGCAATCATTACGATTGAAAAATAAGTGAGCAAAATGCCTTGTACTAAAAACTGAGCTCGCTGAGGGTTATAAACGTTCAGATTATCCTGAGGAGCATACTTATTAAAACATTTCACGGCCAACTTGTAAACTAAAACACCTACTATTGCCCCCCAAAGCAAACCTACAAGCAAATCGCCTACGTAGTGCACACCCAAATAAACACGAGTCCAACAATTAAGCAACGTCCATGAATAAATCGCAAAAGTAAACGTCATATTGCGGAACAACAACATCAAGAACGTTGCAACTGCACATGTGTTAGCCGCATGACTACTGAAAAATCCATAACGACCACCTCGATAATCTCCGACAATATCAATAAGATGTGCAAGTGAAGGATCTTGCGAAGGACGAAGGCGGGCAACAAGAGGCTTACACACACCACTTGCTAACTGATCAGCCAAAGTGATAGCTAACGCAATGCCCAACACGACAATCAAAGCGTTTTGCCACTTATTGCCACGAATAATGACATAAAGCAACAATAAGGCAAGCGGCATCCACGTAGTTGTTGACGTTGCCGTCAGTGCGAACTGATCGAGTACTGCAGAATCGCTACCGTTCAACAATAACGTTAGCCTTGTATCTATATTTAAAAGTTTGTCGAACATAATATTATGAAATAAGAAAGGAGAAAGGAGGAATTCCCCCTATAGTTTCCTTAAAGACTTTATAGCCCTTAAAGACATTGAGGGCTTTAACCTTTAATGTCAGAAATTCCACCTTGACCTACAAACATTAATCACCAATACAAATCGTTTAATCGAGAGAACTCTCATCTACTTTTCGGTTCATTTGCAGATTAGAAACCTAAATAAACTCAACCGCAGAACGTTCACACCATCCTACACTACCATCTGAAAGCAGAAGGCGTATCCAATCTTCGCCATGCTGAATATCAATAGTGTAAGTAGCACCAGGGGTGAGTTGACCCAACGACTTAGCTTGCTGAGTAGGTCCTTCGTAAACGACTACAGGTTGCATTATCACAATGCGTTCTGTTGCTAAATAAGCTTCTTTAGCATTATAAGCGAACGCATTTACCACAATCACAATAATACAAGTCAGAAGAGAAGCAAGAAAGCACAGCTTCTTCATGCGTACACTGCTTACTAAACAAAAGGCGGCAATACAAACAAGTAATACAGCCATAGCAAAATAGCAACACATCATCCACTCATTAGCACTCAAAGAGAAAAGAACATTGCGGCATATTGTAGAAAAAAACAATTCATCTGCATAACTTTCTGCAACACCCAACTTTTTCATACATAAGTCTAAGTTATAGCGAGCATCCGCATGATTAGGCGCAACCTTTAAAGCTCGTTCGTAATGAAGTACAGCACGAGGATACTCATTCATTCGGAAATAAGCATTTGCTAAATTATAATGCACACCGGCATCAGTTCCCTCTACTAACATTGCTTCATAAAGCGCTGCAGCCTCTTGGTAATGCTGAGAAATATAAAGGCTATCAGCCACTTGCTTCTGTGCAGGTAGTACAAAAGCAAGTGGAGCCATTAGTATGAATAAAAGAAATCTTTTCATCGTTCAAAAAAACATTATTTCTCTATAGAATTAATTAGATTGCATGCTTGTTCATATATACACTGTTTCTCAGCTGCATCCTTAGCCGGGGCAAAACAAGCATATTCACATTCTTCCAACAACTTGATATAGAGTGAAATATTGTCAGATGAAACACCCGCCTTTTCAAGACAATTTTGTATCTCAACCTTATTAAGAGTTGCTTTGGAAAGTCCATATTTCTCTATTACATATGCATATAATGCAGATTGAAGTTCTTGATAAAAATCTGCCTCACTCTTGCCTTCGAGCACAGCCTTCACGCCCTGCAAACGCTTAGAGGCTGCTCGTCCTGCTCGTCGACGAAGACGCGACGAAGTGTCAGCATGCTGAGCTATCCATCGTTTCGAGAGTAAGATAACAACAACTGCCAATAACAACATCAACAGATGTATCATCCAATAACTCCACCCTCCCCATAGTGCTACATCTTCAGGTTTTAACAATTTAACATCCTCTTGATGTATCGTACGAATATCTGCCTTTGCATCAACAGCAGTTCCTACAACTTCAGAAGCAGAATGCACACCAGGCTTCACCACCAACGAAGGAAGACTAAGCGTTGTAAAACGATACTCCTTAGCTTGCGTGTCAAAATAAGCGACTACAACTGAAGGAAGTTCGTAATTACCAACATTATAAGGAACAAAGTTAAAATCATAAATTACAGTTCCATTATGTCCATTCATCCCTAACTGAAGTTCTTCTGTAATTTTCACTTCGTAAGTATCGAAATCAGCAGGGAACTCCAACTTAGGTGGCAACAAAAGTTTCATATTTCCATGCCCCTTTGCCATTATGCGGATATGCCCCATTTCGTTTGCTCTCAATTTAGGAGTTACCAATTCGGCTGAAAATTGCATATCACCAACACCTCCTACAAATTCTTTAGGCTTTATTGCAGGTAATTCTTGTACATTGAGTTTTAAAGGAAGCGTAGAACGAGTATAGACTTTGCTTACCATATTCCCATTGAAGAATGCATCAATAAGATCCATTGCTGGATTTTGTTGCACTACTTGACATTCAAAAACCAATGGGGTAACTGTTATTTCACCTGCCTTTTGCGGAAAAACGACGTATTTCAAGCAATCTGTCACTTTATACGTCTCTCCATTTATATCTTCAACCCTTACGTCAGCTTCAGAAACAGGTAAATCATGCGCCAACAAATCTTTAAAATCTGGCGTTTTAGCCAACATTATTTGCGAAAGACCTACACCCAATTTTGAATATACAGAGTATGTCAACACAACAGCTTCTTGTTCATAAACTTTGGTACGTGAAGGCTTTACCTTTACGAAAAGGTCAGACTCTGTTATGTCGCGACTCTGCACAACTTGACGCTGACGACGTGAGGGGCGCTGCCTATTGGCTGAAGAAGACGCTTGTGAAGCTTCAACAACTTGAATCTTTATAGCCTTTGCTTGCACAGTTTTACCTTCTACTCGCAATGTAGCTTCAGGGATTGCAAATTCACCTTTTTCCTTAGGCTGAAGGATGTAAGTAAAAGTCACCGAACGCGTACTGCTCGACTTTCCATTCACAAAACTATAACTTTGACTAGTAGAGGAATTAGGTCCACTCAACAATGTAAAGTCTGTTAAAGATGGCAATTGAATTCCGTCAACATCTGCATTTTCAACAACATAGCGAATTGCAAAATGCTCATCTAAAGAAACCATTTGTGGCGCAACAACCTTTACTTGCTGCGCCATCATGGGAATACTAAATATAGTTAATACTAATATTTTAAGAATAAACTTCAATCTATCTCTTTGAATCATACTTTATAGTAAGGTGAATGTTACCAATTCTTCTCTAGTCTCAGCTTTCGAGGATTTTGCATAGCTTTATCTACCTTCTGCTTCGCACGCTTCTCAGCTTGCTTTGAAAGGTTTAAAAGTTGTTCAGACTTTTTATCATCACGCTGCTGCTCTGATTGTTGCTCTTGTTGTTGCTGCTGCTGTTGGTCTTGGTTTTGTTGCTGATTTTGATTCTGTTGCTGATTATCCCCCCCTTGATTAGGCGAAGGCTTAAGCAACTTCTGACAAAGTGCCAGATTATAGCGCGTCTCATCGTCAAGAGGATTACGCCGCAATGCATGTTTATATTTTTCAATAGCCTGCACCAGGAATTTTTGACGTTCGTCTTCCTTTGTCGACGACATAGCAGCGGCTTGATAGATATAACCTTGATTATGATAAGCCATAGCCTGCACCAAAGTATCTGTTTCTAGATTCAACGACTGATCAAAATAATCCAATGCTGCTTGTACATTGTTCTTAGCAAGCTGCACATCGCCAAGATTAAAAAGCGCCCGGGAAGAATGAGGATTTTCTTTCAAAGCTTGAAGATAACACAATTCTGCCTCCGCATAATCCTGTGCCTCAAAAGCTCGGTTTCCCTTATTCATATATTTCCACTCATCCGTCTGACCTAAAACAGACAATGGAGTAAACACTGAACATACAAATACCAAAAACATCTTGAATCGATACGTCGAAAACAAACGCAATCGGTTATCTATTTTCAACAAATTGTATAACGTGCTAAACATACACTTTATTATTTAGAAAACAATTTAATTCTACGATACAAAGGATTCACAGTGTCTAAAAGCAAGAACTCAATGAATAAGAATATAAACGCTAATAACGCCATTGCTACAAATTGCTCATTATAAACCATTGAGGAGTTTTCGCTTTCTGATTTCTGCATCTTTTCTATTTCAGACAAAAGTACTTGTTGAGCTGAGTTCGTATTATCCACATGGATGTAAAGTCCTCCTCCTGCTTCTGCCACCTCTCTACATGCTTGTTCATTAACAGCAGTCCGAACATATTTCCCATCTTTATCTGTAAGGAAGCCGTTTGGCGTTGGAATATTTGCTCCAGCCGTTGAACCTACTCCCAAAATAAAAATCTTCATCCCATCTTCCTTCACTGCCTTTGCCGCAACTAAAGCTCCATCTTCATGGTCTTCGCCATCGGTAACTACAACGATAGCCTTACCAACTTTTTCATCATTCGAAAAACTACTTCTTGCTAGTTCAATGGCTGATGCAAGACTTGTTCCTTGCAAAGTAACCATTCCTGTGGAAATAGCATCCAAATACATTTTTACAGAAACAACATCATTTGTAATTGGCAACTGAGGATATGCCTCACCTGCAAAAACATTCAACGCCACCTTGTCGTCCTTCATTTTTTCCACCAAAGAAGTAAGCAACATTTTTGAACGTTCTAATCGATTGGGGCGAACATCCTCTGCCAACATTGAGTTAGAAACATCCAAAGACAATACTACTTCAATTCCACTACGCTTCACCACTTCCTTACGCATCCCCCACTGCGGGCGTGCCAAAACAAGCACTAGCAATGACAACGCTACAACTTGAAGTATAAATTTGGCATGAATTCGAATTATTGAACGATTAGCAACTAACTTCCATAACTTTGCTGGATTTCCAAAAACAGACATACGACGATTGTGCCACATGTTTGACAACACGTACACGATCACAATGAAAACGGGCAATATTAACCCATATAGATATTCAGGCGATGCAAATCTAAACATGGATAACTATTTTATCTTGCTATTTTATTACTGAAATATCACAAGAACTCAATTTTTTAGTTTCTAGGGTTTTAGATTAAAGGATTTTAATGAGAATAGAACAGGCTCTATAATCTTAAATCTCAGCGACCTAACAACCTCATAACCTAACTTGTTATGGCAAACGTCGAAGCACTGTCAACTTCAACAAAAGTTCAAGCATAAAACACAACAAAGCAGCCCATGCAAACGGCTGGAATGCTTCGTAGCGTTTGTCATAATTCATTACCTTCATCTTCGTTTTTTCCAGCGTATCTATTTCAGAATAAATGGTTTGCAATTCCGATTTTGACGCTGCATGATAAAACTTACCGTCCGTAGCTGCCGCAATTGTTTGCAACGTCTTAGTGTCCATCTGATTTTCAACTTCTTCCTCATAGCTTTCTCCATCAGCTAACTGCGCTACGACCTGTCGTGACTTACCCAACTTGCCCAACGCAATTGTATAAACACGCACACCCTCGGCTTTTGCCACTTCTGCTGCAGTAAGAGGTGGAATATCTCCAACGTTGTTTGCACCATCTGTAAGAAGAATCACAATTTTGCTTTTAGCTTTGCTATTTTGCAAATGAGTTAGCGCACTTGCTAATCCCATCCCAACTGCTGTACCTGGACTTATCACTCCTAAAGACTGCAAGTCGCAAGTTACATACTGAAACATCGAAAGCAACGCTGCATGATTCATCGTCAATGGACACTGCGTGAAAGCTTCACCACCAAACAAAGTAAGTCCTATATTATCATTAGGACGATTTGCAATAAACTCTACAGCCACTTGCTTTGCAGCCTCTATACGGTTGGGCTTCAAGTCGGGCGTAAGCATACTTGTTGAGATATCCATAGCTATCATTATGTCTATCCCCTCTCGTTCACTCTCTGTCAACGACTCATGAGTTTGAGGTCGCGCCAACACAATTATTACCAAAACAATTGTCGCCATTCTAAGCAAAAACGGCATAGGTATCAACAACAAACGCCATGTCCAAACACGCTTACGCAAAAACGACGAAACCGAGGCATACTTAAGCGTAGCCTCGTGCTTACGTTTCATCATAAAATGCCACACTGCTAATGGAAGCAATAATAGCAACAGATAAAAATATTCAGGTTGAGCAAATATCATGCTTTAGGTAAGCTATATAAATTACTAAAAGAAATCTCTCTTAGGTTTTAGGTAGTACTATAAATTAGTTCTTATTCGAGTGATTATCAACTTGGTGCTTTGCTAATCTTTTCGGTCTCTTCCTTCTTAACACCTTATAACGTAGCCAACTTCATCATTAATAAAAAGAAAGAACTCAAAAATTTAGACAAATTCTACTCAAACTAATTATAGTTTCACCTTAAAAGAAACAATCGTATAAGTCTTTAATTACAATTCCCAATAACACCAAAGCTGAAGCACTTGCCACCACTGCTATGGCAATCAAACAAATACGCACACGGCGCTGTTTAACTTCACCAATCGTTACAACTTTTACTTCAGGCACAGGCAATTCTTCGGGTTTTTGTTTTGTTGTATTCACATAATCTATAGCCATAAGCAGACTACGATCAGCTTCAGACAAAGAAGTCTCATATTTCGCAAACTTCACCAAGTCAGCCGTTTCCAACACCTCACGAAGTTCACGCAAAGCTGTAGCGTCATTAGTCTGCTGCAAGCGCACTATTATCTCTGACGACGTAAGTTCCAAAGCATTAAAACCAAAGCGCTTTTCAATATAGTTTCGAAGCACATCTGTAAGATTGTCATAATAATTTTTCAAATCTTCTGCTGTCTCAATCTGTCGAGAATCTCGAATACGCTCAATAGCTTCAATTGCTGGCTGATGTGCAGGTGGAGGAGGCGCTACTACGATACGCTTAGTAATAGGCTTATTAGCGGCGATTCGCTTGAACAACATTACAATCCCAACGACTAACAAAAGCACCACCAACAACATACTCCATAACCCTGCGCTCCACTCATAAGCAATGCCTATTACTCCATGGGGGGCTGCAAAATTATTTGCATTAGCAGTATCAACAGGCACCGTACTCACTTTCAATCCTACGCTACTAGCTGCATAAAAAGTATCTTGGCTAACTACAACATGAAATGGTGGCAAAGAATACAATGCAGAATCAAACGAAGTAAGCAAATAATTGCGTCGCAACTCCATTCGACTCCCATTATTTAAGAAAGTAGTATCAATCACTCCTTCTTTAAGAATCTCAACACCAGGCACATACAATTGATGCTGAAAACGTGGAAATTCCACATTATCATCCGCATCTACCGCCACACGAGTCTGAAGTTCAACTTGTTCCCCAATAAGGATACTAGACGTCGATAATTGTTGTTCAACCACTATCTGGGCTTGCAACGAAATCTGTATGATTAGAAACGTTAAAGAAAATAAAACTCTATACATTATTCTTAAGGTAGGTTCTATAAATTAGTTTTATAATTTCTTTTGGTAGATTCTCTACTTGGTCGCTTTGCTTATCTTTTTGATATATTTCTCTTTAACTCCTTGAAACGTAACCTATTACGCCTATTCGTTGTCAAAAGAAAAATCCTCAAAAATCTTAAGCAAATATTTTGCCAATGAGCGCAATGAAAATGATTTTCAAATTGCCGAATGCAGCTAAATATTCTTTAAATCAACCCAAGCTAATTTATAGAACCTACCTTAAACTACTATATACGGTGAAGCTTAAGGTTTTTGGGGCCATCGGGATAGTTCACTAATATCTCAACACTCATCGTTTACAGCCCTTTTCTACGTGCAAGTAACTTTTGCAGCGGCGTTACAAAATCTTCAGCCGTACTTACACTAACATAGTCAACCGCACTTTTTCTAAAATCAGCATCAAGCTTTGCCTCCAATTGTAACCACCAACGACGGTGCAACTCTCTTACCTGTTTTGAAGAGGTGTCGACATACTTCACGACTCCACTTTCAGCATCCTCCATTTTTATCAATCCCACCTTAGGTAACTCTGCCATGCGTTTGTCATACACTTGGACTGCTACAATATCATGACGTCTTCCGCTCATTGAAAGAGTCTTCACAAAATCGGGCGAGTCTACAAAATCTGATAGCAAGAAGCCTATGCTACGCTTACGCTGCGTCTGCATCAAAAACTCTAAGCCAACATTTACATCCGTTGCCTTATGAACTGGTTCAAAACTTAACAACTCACGAAGTATGTGAAGCACATGTTTCCTCCCTTTCTGGGGAGGGATATATCGCTCCACTTTATCGGTAAACATTACCAAACCGACCTTGTCATTATTATTAAGTGAGGAAAAGGCTAACGTAGCAGCTATTTCTGTAGCCATCTCACGTTGATTTCTTTCCTCGGAGCCAAAATTCAAGCTCCTAGAAACATCCACTAACAACATCACCGTCAATTCACGCTCTTCCTCAAAAACTTTAACGTGCGTACGTGAAGTGCGAGCTGTTACATTCCAATCTATATCGCGCACATCATCACCTGCACGATACTCACGTACCTCTGCAAACGACATTCCCCTACCCTTAAAGGCAGAATGATACTCGCCTGTCAACACTTGATTAGACAAATGACGAGTTTTTATTTCAATGCGCCTCACGCGCTTCAGCAAATCCGTAGTATCCATCGTCTTAATATATCATACGTCGATCCGTTATCATTCATCCGCTAAAGGTAGATTCTATAAATTGAGAAAGAAAAAAGAAGAAAGGAGAAAGGAGAAATCTGCAAGTAAGCGAGAGCAATAAAACTCGTCCCGAATTGCCGAGCGTGAGCAGATTCTGGCGAAGCCGAAAGGAGAAAAAGGAAATAAGGAATACCATCCGGACAGACTTCTCACTACTCTCTACTCACTACATTATAGAACCGACCTAAACTCATAACGCTCTAAACAAACGTCTGACGACAATCGCGAAACGTCATACGTCCTTCATCAACACTAAGGTACTTCAACCTTATTCAAAATCTCATCAATAATCTTATCTGGAGTCATCTCCACAGCTTCAGCCTCATAAGTCAAGCCAATTCGATGACGAAGCACATCATGCACTACTTCACGAACATCTTCTGGTACTACATATCCTCTTCGCTTAATAAATGCACAAGCTCTTGCTGCCAGAGCCAAATTGATAGATGCACGAGGAGAACCACCAAAGGCGATGTAATTCTTAAGTTCACTCAACTTATACCTATCAGGATAACGTGTCGCAAATACAATGTCGGTTACATATTGCTCAATTCGTTCGTCTAAATACACCTGCTTGACCAACTCACGCGCCTGCAATATCTTTTCAGTACTCACAACAGGGCGAACCGCCTCAAATCCACCCGACAGATGTGCACGTACTATTTTACGTTCCTCTTCCATCGTAGGATAATCAATCACTACCTTCAGCATGAAACGGTCCACCTGCGCTTCGGGTAAAGCATACGTACCTTCCTGGTCTATAGGATTTTGAGTTGCTAGAACCAAGAAAGGAGTTGGCAACTTAAACGTATCATCCCCTATCGTCACCTGGTGCTCCTGCATAGCTTCAAGAAGCGCACTTTGTACCTTTGCTGGTGCACGGTTGATTTCATCAGCCAGCACGAAATTAGCAAAGACAGGACCTTTCTTTACAGAGAACGCCTCCGACTTCTGACTATAAATCTGCGTACCTACAATATCAGCAGGCAATAAGTCGGGCGTAAACTGAATACGACTAAAGTCTGCTTCAATCAGCTGGGCGAGCGTCTTAATAGCCAAAGTTTTAGCCAAACCAGGCACACCTTCAAGCAAAACATGCCCATCACTCAACAACCCGATTAACAACGAATTCACCAAATGTCGCTGACCAACAATCGTACGGTTCATACCCGCTACGAGGTCTGTAATAAAACCTGTATTACTCTCTATTAGCGCATTCAACTCGCGCACATCTACTTGTTGTGACATTACTTCTATTAAAAATTAAGTTAAACTACTAAGGAAACTCTGGCTTTCGTGGGGCTACAGCCAAAGTCAGGTTATAAGGTTGTGAGGTTATGAGGTTGCGAGGTAGCATCTGGATGGACTACTCACTAACCGGAGCCACTAGTGTTCTCAATCCTCATAAGCAAGAACAACCTCTTCAAAAATTTCTGCAAAATTACAACATAAAAAACTTTTAGCGTGCTAAAAAAACTTAAAAAACCAATAATTGGGAAGTCTAAAACTATAGTAAGAGAAAAAAATATTTAAGAATTATTCACTTTTAAAATAAATTATGTACTAACTTTGCACCATTGGTAGAAACAAGTCAACCCGAAGAACACTTTTTTAAGGTAGGTTCTATAAATTAACTTAAGGCGATTTTGCTTAATATTTTTGAGGATTTTTCTTTTTATCGACGACGAAGCGTAGCGGGCTACGCTTCAAGGAGTTAAAGAGAAAAAGAATAAAAAGATAAGCAAAGCGACCGAGTAGAGAATCTACCAAAAGAAATTATAAGTTCAGGGTTGCACACAAAAGGAGGTTCACGATTGAAAACACCTCTACAGAGTCTTTCTTTAAAAGACGGACATTATACACATTTTAAACACACCACTCTACAAGCTGATAATACATGAAACTAATTCTACAGACCGCCCCAGATTTTTTCGTTGAGGAGCATGCCATCCTGACAGCCCTTTTCGAGGAGGGGTTGGAATTGGTACACCTGAATAAACCCAATGCAGAGCCCATCTTTTGCGAACGTTTACTTTCGCTCCTGCCCGACAGCTACCGTAAGTGCATCGTGACACACGACCATTTTTACTTAAAAAATGAATATGGCCTTAGAGGCATACACCTAAGTGAGCGCAACCCCGTAGCCCCCAAAGACTATAAAGGTACGATAAGCACAACAGTCAATTCTATAGAGGAAGCAGCCATGGTAAAAAAAGAGATGGATTACGTATTACTCACAACCATCTATGCGGCACCAGAACGCGATGCGTTTGCACCACCTTATTCAGCTGCCATGCTAAAAGAGCAAGTGCGCCGCAAAGCGCTTGACAAAAAGGTGATACCTATAGGAAATATTGAGATTGAGACGATTGAGCAATTAAAAGACTTAGGAGTACAAGGAGCTGTCATCAACCACGCTATTTGGGACCGCTTCAACATTCACACCACACAGGACTTCAAGGAACTTATCAACCACTTTAGGAAATTGCGTAAAACAGCAGATTAAAAAAACACAAACATACAACAACAGAGATTATGAACAACTTTTCAGTTTTTTCTGGTACAAAGTCACGCTACCTTGCAGAAAAAATCTGCGCAGAACTCGGCTGCCCCCTTGGCAACCTTGACATCACTTATTTTGCTGATGGTGAATTTGAAGTAAGTTACGAAGAATCAATTCGCGGTCGCGACGTATTCCTCGTCCAATCTACATTCCCTAACAGCGACAATCTCATGGAATTGCTCCTCATGATTGATGCGGCAAAGCGCGCTTCCGCTAAATCCATCTGCGCTGTAGTACCCTACTTTGGTTGGGCACGCCAGGACCGCAAGAGCAAGCCACGCGTAAGCATCGGCGCAAAGCTCGTAGCCGACATCCTCAGCGTAGCAGGCATCGACCGCCTCATCACCATGGACCTCCATGCCGACCAGGAGCAAGGCTTCTTCGACGTGCCCGTTGACCACCTCTACGGTTCGTCAATCATCGCCCCCTACCTTCAGAGCCTCAACCTCCCCAACCTATGTATTGCCACCCCCGATATCGGAGGCTCAAAGCGCGCAGCAGCATATGCCAAGTACTTCAACTGCCCACTTGTGCTCTGCAACAAAACACGCAAGAAGGCCAACGAAGTAGATACCATGCAGATCATTGGCGACGTTCAGGGTATGGACGTAGTGCTTATTGACGACATCGTCGACACAGCCGGCACCATCACCAAGGCTGCCAATATCATGATTGAAAACGGAGCAACAAGTGTTCGTGCAATTGCTAGCCACTGCATCATGTCAGGCCCTGCCGATCAGCGCGTTATGGAGAGTGATCTCGAAGAAATGGTATTTACTGATACCATCCCCTATCGCGGAACATGCCCCAAGGTTAAGCAGATTTCATGCTCTGCACTCATTGCAGAAACCATCCGCCGAGTGCTCGACAACGAAAGCATCAGTTCGCAATATCTCATGTAAGAATTTTGCATAACGATTTGCAATTAACGTTTTTACCACAATCGATACAGCCAACATCGCTCGTCATCGATTAACAAAACATACCAAGAAAGAGGTTAAGCCACCTTAAAAGTGGCATATCCTCTTTCTTTTTTTATGTTACAAAACAATTAGCTCACTTTTTAGAAAATAAATCACTTTGTCAATCATTTATAATTGATTAATTTTGCGCTTACATGGGGCAAAAGCAATATTTATAATAAAATTACGTTATGAATAATGTTATAGCCTTTACTATAGCAACATAAGAATAAAAACTTCCATTTATTACCTATAATGAAGAATATACTTCTCCTTCTCGCTACTTTCGTATTCGTAGCTTTACCTACGTTGGCACAAAACTCTATGACAGACGACCAGATACTGAAATACCTGGTAACGGAAACTCAAAAAGGCACTTCGCAACAACAAATGGCTGCCGAGTTGATAAAAAAAGGCGTTACTTCATCGCAACTTCAACGCGTGAAACAAAAGGCAGAGAAACTACGCAAAGAAGCTCAAAGTGGATCTACGAAAAAAGCTAAAAACAAAGGAAATAAAGAAGATGAAAGCCTTACATTAGATGCTGCGCAATCACGTTCTGAAGATTTAGGTCTTAATCAAGATGAAGAGGACTTAATTGGAACCGGCAGTCAAGACGTACTTGGTATTACAGAAGAAGAACAACGCCAAGTATTTGGACGTAACATATTTAATTCAAAAAAACTCACATTCCAGCCAACATCCAACTATGCGACACCAGCAAACTATGTATTAGGAGTAGGTGATGCTGTAACTGTCAATATTTGGGGTACTACCCAAATGATGATTGAATCCACCATTACGGCTGATGGATATATAGTAATTGATGGCGTTGGCCCCATAAAGCTAGCTGGCTTCACTGTAAACCAAGCAAAAAAACAGCTTAACAACAAGCTCGGAGCCTACTACAACGGCTGTGCATTCGACCTCTCGCTTACTGAAGCTCGCACCATACAAGTGCAGGTAATGGGAGAAGTGGAGCAACCTGGCACATACACGCTGAGCAGCCTTTCGAGTGCATTCAATGCGTTGTACATGGCGGGTGGTATCAGCAAGATTGGTACGCTGCGCAACATCCAGGTTTATAGAACAGGAAAACTTATCAGCACAATTGACGTTTACGACTACATACTCAACGGAAACACGCAAGGAGACGTTCGACTCGAAGACAACGACCTTATTCTTGTTGGTCCATACGATTGCTTGATACAGATTAAAGGCAACGTAAAACGCCCTATGTGGTACGAAATGAAGAAAAACGAAACGGCTCAAGACCTACTTAAATATAGCGGTGGATTTAGCGGAAATGCATATACCAAGAAGATTAGACTCACCCGCAAATTTGGCGAAGAATACAGCGTACACACCATCGAAGAGAGCAAGTGGGCGACGTTCTACCTTGCCGACGAAGACCAGGTGCAGGTAGATAGCATACGAGCGCGCTTCAACAATCGCGTAGAGATTCGAGGTGCCGTAAAATATCCAGGACAATTCGAACTGAGCGAAGACATCAAAACCGTACGTCAGTTGCTGCTCGCAGCCGAGGGGCTAAGTGAAGATGTCTACGAAGGCAGAGCCATCATGCACCGTGAAAACGATGACCTCACGATCAGAATGATTAATGTTGACGTACACGGCATTCTCAGCGGAAAAGCAAGCGATATCGAATTGAAAAACAATGATGTACTCTTCATTCCCAGCAAAACAGAAATGTTGGGCGAACGCATCATCGATGTAAAAGGTGAAGTGATATATCCTGGCATATATCCCTATGCAGATAACACAAGCATTCAGGACATTATATTACAAACAGGTGGCCTGACAGAAGCTGGTTCCCTAGCGCGTGTGGATGTATTCAGAAGAATATTTGACAATCAATCAAGCCATAGCGGCGTAGAACGTTCACAAACATTCACATTCTCACTCGACGAACGCTACAAAATTGAACAAGACACGACATTCCACCTTAAACCTTACGACATTGTTATCATTCGCAAAAGCCCTGCTTATGAAGAACAAAAGAATGTATTCGTACAAGGTGAAGTAAATTTTGCTGGTCAATATTCTATCACCAACAAAAATTACCGCCTCTCGGATTTGATTAAAGCATGCGGAGGGCTCACTGACCTTGCATATATCAATGGTGCACGACTCACACGCTTGATGACAAAAGAAGAAATCGAACAACGAGACCATGCCAACCTTAAGGCCCAAATTCAGCTCTATGAAGACGGATTGAAAGAAGGTAAGGACCTCAACATGCAAATTGCAGACTCTCTTCTTTCACTGAAAACAAAGACTTCGAATACATTCCCCGTAGCTATCAATCTACAGCGCGCAATGGAAGCTCCCGGTTCTAACCACGACTTACTGCTACGCGAAGGAGATATCCTCGAAGTGCCCGAACGTAGCAATATCATTAAAATTAGCGGTGAAGTCATGTACCCCGTAAGTATGAGCTACGAAGAAGGAAAGAGCTTAAAATACTACATCCGCCACGCAGGGGGATATAGCAACAATGCGGCAAAATCACGCGTTTACGGAATACAAGCAAATGGAACGGTTGTAAAATTATCAAGTAGATCAAAGAAGGACATCCAACCAGGCATCGAAATTGTAGTTCCTCAAAAACAAAGCCGTAGAAAGATGTCTACCACAGAAATCATTGGTATCGGTTCGGGCATCGCAGCATTAGCCAGTGTAATCGTGTCACTCCTTAATGCTACGAAGTAACATTTAAAGAAATGGATAAAAAACAACACAACATAGACCTTGCTCGCTGTTGCTCAATACTTTGGCAACAAAAGAAGATTTATTTCAAGGTACTACCTATAGTTTTCATATTAGCGTGCATATGGATATTTCCGCAACCTCGCTATTATCGCAGTAGTGTAGCATTGGCGCCCGAATTTGCGAATGAAACGGCTGCAGGTGGTCTTTCGAGCATTGCTTCATCTTTCGGTTTTAACATTGGTGGATTAGCAGGAGGTAACGATGCAATCTACCCTACCCTTTATCCCGATTTGTTTCAATCACCCCAATTTATTGTTAGCCTGTATGACATCAAAGTAAAGACTTCTGATGGCGAGATAGAAACAGACTACTACACCTACATGAAGAAGCATCAAGAGGAAAATCCTTTAACTGCACCGTTTCAAGCTGCAAAAAGATGGATTGTATCCTTGTTCAAAGAAAAAAAACAAGGAAAACCTCTCATGGCAAAAGAAGTTAATCCGTTCATGATGTCAGAGCAAGACTACATCTTAATGGAAATTGTACAACAAAAAATTCTCTGTACGGTAGATAAGAAAACAGAAGTAATCACAATTACAGTTACCGACCAAGACCCTCTCGTTGCAGCGACAATGACAGATTCTGTGAGAGCTCGTCTTCAGGATTTTATCGTCATGTATCGCACAAGCAAAGCGCGAATGGACGCTCAATACTATCAAGCACTCGTAGATTCTGCACTCAACGAATTTAACAAGGTAAGCCTTGCATACAGCAAATTCTGTGACAGCCACAATTCTGCCATTCGTCAATCAGTAATAACGCAACGCGAAAGCCTTGAAACGGAGCGTTCATTGAAACTCAATGCTTATACTGCACTCTACACGCAATTAGAGACAATGAAGGCAAAGATTCAAGAAAACACACCAGCGTTCACAGTACTCAAAAGCTCTACAGTAGCCACAAAACCAGCTGGTCCAAAACGTATGCTTTTTGTTATCGGTATGTGCATGCTTGCAATTATTGGCATCACATTATGGTTAGTGCGTAAAGAAATTTTTGGCATTGCAAAATAATTACGGATTAATAGTAACATTATTAAACGGATGATTATCAAGCTCAAAGAATTACAGGTAATACCAGCGCTTATGGCGCTGGTTTTTGCCATGTATAATTCATTAACATTTACAGCTCTTGAAATGCAAACGGCTTCATATCTTTCGTTAGGGATGATGTTGCTAACTGGATGCGCTTCATGCTTATTTATTATCCACAATCGAGGTTTTTCAAAATTTACATTTAGCGTACTTTTCCTGATTATTTGGATTACAATTGTTACAATGTTAAATGGCAATGATTGGAAAAACTGGGTGTACCACAGCATCAGTTTGATGACGCTGCTCTACCTTTTCGACTATTACCGCGACAACATCCGTTCGCTCGTTATTGGAGCACTCATTGGATTCAGCATCTCTATATACTTTTCCCTAGGACACATGATTATGAATCCTCATTTATGGGTAACATTTGGAGATGAACAGAAAAACGTTACAGGGTTCCTTTTGGGCGGAAATTATAATCAAACAGGTCCGCGATTGTTGTGCGCTGTAATTGCAAATATAATATGTCTGAAGTATAGTAAATGGTTCTGGTGCAACCTCATTCCGTTAACTATAATTTGCTTAGCCATTTTATTCATGGTTCAGTCAATGACGGCATTAGTTAGCATCTTATTATTACTTCTCTTTTGCATATTGCCTGGCATTAAGTTTCCACGACTCTGTATTTCCGGATTGCTTTGCGCTGTTGTATTTTTCCAAATATTTGTATGCTTCAATGGAAAAGGCATTGAAAATAATGAATTTGCTACATGGTTCATCGTTGACGTATTAGGGAAAGACATAACTTTTACTTACCGAACAGACCTTTGGGATGCATCGATGAGATTGTTCATAGAGTCACCATTTATCGGTTATGGTTTTCCCACAACAGAGTGGTATCACTCAAAATTAGCTTCTTTTGCCATAGGGCCACACAATCTTATTTTAGGACTCATGCTTTTTGGAGGATTTCCTGCAGCGCTAATGTATATCGCTTTAGCCTGTCTTTCAGTAAACAGAGTTATAAGGAAAAACGACAAATTTGCCACAGCACTATACGCTTCTGTTGTCGTCTTATCGCTCATGTCGCTCATGGAAATCTACAACATTCAAATTACATTCTTCATCATTGTTTTAACATACTATTACGGAATAGCAGAAACTAATTTCGCACAAAAGCAACAAGATGAACAACAAAACCAGAATCATAGTCAACACCTTAGCGCAGAATGTACGTAGCATTGTCAACATCATTCTGTCGCTCTACTCTACGCGCATCGTTATGGATGCATTGGGGGTGTCGGATTATGGAATTTATATGTTGGTTGCCGGGGTGGTGTCGTTACTCAACTTCTTTACAAATAGTCTGACTTTAACGACCCAGCGCCACATTTCCTATTGCCATGGAGCGGGACATAAGGACGAAGCAAAAATATACTTTGCCAATAGCTATTTACTGCTGCTCATTATTGGGATTGTTCTTTCAGCTATATTCGTTTCGCTAACCTCTTTAATTTTTGAAGGAGGATATCTAAAAGTGGAGGCCAGCAGGATGCAAGAAGCGCAATATGTTTACGTAATTGTAATCTGCTCTGTGTTATTCTCGCTCATGGCTTCTCCCTTCAGAGCATTGCTCATTTCACATGAGAACATCATATACATTTCAATAATAGAAATCCTTGATGGCATCTTAAAATTGTCGGCAGTATTCCTACTTTACTACATTAGCGACTACCGTCTGATGACCTATGCACTCATCATCATGGTTGTCATGCTATTTAATCTGCTTGCCTTCATGATTTACTGTCAACGCAACTATACAGAAAGTTGCCTGATGCCTTCTATCAGACAATGGAATACCGAAGTACAGAAGAAAATCATTGGTTTTGCAACATGGAGTCTTTATGGAATGGGGTGCATCGTACTGCGCACACAAGGCATATCTGTGCTCATCAACAACATATTCAAAGGCACAGTTTTAAACTCCTCTTACGGCATTGCAACTCAGGTATTGGGTTCGGTAAACTTTTTCTCCGCAGCCATTCACAATTCTATCAAACCACAAATCATTAGGGCAGAGGGAGCAGGTGAACATATGCGTGCAGTTCGCCTTTCTGAGACGGCAAGCAAATATGGTTTCTTAATCTTAGCCCTTGTTGTCGTCCCCATCATAGCGGAACTCCCCGCAATATTAGGAATATGGTTGAAAGAAGTTCCACCATTTTGCGTGGCATTTTGTAGCATCATTCTCATAGCAGCCCTTACGGACCAACTATCCTTGGGCATGACGCTCATCGTTTCTGCATCAGGACGCATTCGCAACTTCTCGCTGCTGACGTTTACCCTGAAGACCTTAGTACTTCCTGCTATGTATTTAGGCGTTAAAGGTGGGTTAAACATTGGTGAAGCATTCATCTTCTTCTGGATCTTTGAATTACTCAGTTCAATCGTTGCCATCGGTTACATCTGCCACGTCACGGAGGCTTCATTACGTTCATACCTGCAAAACGTTGTGATGCGCATATTACCTCCACTACTCTTTATGATTGCAACAACTTATATGGTGCATGAGGTAGTCACTCCCTCCCCATTGCGTATTATACTAATGGGCACAGCAACAACGATTGTGGGGATAACGGCAATTTGGTTGATTTCATTACAATCTTCAGAGCGTACTTATATTACGCAAACTATTATTTCTAAATTCAAACGTAGTTAATATTCATGGTGTTTTTACGTCGCATCATTCATCTGCTTGCCGAAACAGTACGTGAACTTCAAGAACGAAAGTTTCGCTCCTTCCATAAACGCATTCAGAAGCGCGTGATTTTTGACCCCAAAAGATTTGAAAGCATCAAGAACTTTCAACTTACTAAGGAGCAAGAACAGGCGATTGATGCATTCTATCTCAGCAACTATGGAAAGAAGGTGGACCATACTTGCCACCGCACCTATACAGCTTACTCCGAAAAGTTCTCTCCCGCTTTCATTACGGAAGATATTTACATTCCTGAGTTGGACCACTTCTTAAATATCTTTTCCGCCTATAATTCTGTGTTTGAAGATAAGAATGTAATGCCTCACATTGCTAAGTCCATTGGAGTGAAAACTCCGCAAGTACTTTATTCGTGTGTCAAAGGTTTTTATTTAGATGCCAAAAATCGTCCTACCACTCTTGAGAACGCACTCACAATGCTCCACAACCATGGCAGACTTTTCATCAAACCATCTGTAGACTCTATGGGCGGACGCAGTTGCGTTTTGGCGGAAATCAAAGAGGGAATAGACGTTAAGAGTCGACAACCGTTGAAACAAATTCTCGCACAAATGGGTGATGAATTTGTGGTTCAGGAATGTCTGGTATGTCATGAATCCTTGCGAAAGATTTATCCACGTAGTGTAAATACCTTCCGTGTATTTACATATCGTTGGAAGGACCAAATTTACGTAGCGCCATCTGTTATAAGAATGGGCAAAGAAGGTATGGACGTTGACAACGCAACGCAGGGCGGCATATTTGCAGGGATAAAAAACGACGGTCAACTCTATGACTATGCCATTACAAAATATGGTCAGCGATTCTACGACCATCCCGACACCGCGCTACATTTCGGCGACTATAAATTATCCTTATTCCCCAAAGTCATTGACGCTGCTTTGAAACTCCACCATGCTTTGCCACAAGTGGGAGTAGCAAATTGGGACTTAACACTAGATGCCAACGGTGACGTGGTATTGATTGAAGGAAATTTGCGTTGCGGTAGTCCGTGGCTTTCGCAAATGTCAACGGGATTGCCCTTCTTTGGCGAACATACAGCAGCAATGTTACAATGGTTACAGAAAATGAAAAAAATGTCACCCTCAAAACGTCCTGAGCACGCATTTGGATATTGAAAAACTCTGCTGACACAAATAAAAAAGCATATAAACAACAATAGCATTGCCCTCATCCAAAAGTACGCGAGTCAACACAAGAATTATAGTCGTCCCGATGCGGGACACGACCTCGCGACTTAAAGCAATACTCTCCCAACACGGGACAACCACTGTAAAGACACCTTACAGTAGCTCCATTTCTATAACAGATTTGCAATTGACAAATACTTAGGAGTTTCCCCTATTAATTACGGATATCGCATTCTACACCACCCCCTTCTTATGACAAAGATAAAAGAACATATTTGGCAAATAATATTCTTCATCCTCGGGTACGTTTCGCCCAAGACGCTTGCCAGTATACACTTCCGTCGCTCGTTTGGCCGCTGGATGGATTGGAAAAATCCAAAGGACATCAATGAAAAGATACAATGGTTAAAATTTCATTCTGACACAACTCTGTGGGCACCATTTGCCGACAAATTCCTTGTGCGCCAACACATCAAGGATTGTGGACTTGAAGATATGCTCGTACGCCTCTACGGGAAGTGGGACCATGCCGAAGACATCGACTGGGACTCGCTGCCCAACCAATTTGTAATGAAAACCAACCATGGCAGTGGTGATGCCCTCATCTGTCGTGACAAGAATGCACTTGACAAGACTTATTGGACGGAATATTTCGGAAGACTCCTAACAAAACAGTTTGGGCGCATTATGGGCGAGCCACATTACAATAAGATTAAACCCTGCATTATCGCCGAAGAATTGCTTGACAATAGGCAACAACAGGTAGCCTCAACCTCGCTCGTTGACTATAAAATTTGGACTTTCCGTGGCACTCCTGCCTACATCTGGGCATGTCACAATCGCACAAAAGAAGCATGCGAAGTAGGTGTGTATGATTTAAACTGGAAAATGCTCCCAGAGTATTCACGTTCAACCTCCCACTACCTACTATCTGAAAAACCGATTCCCCGCCCCGCATCTTTAGACCGCATGCTAAAAGCGGCAAGCATTCTTTCAAAGGATTTCCCCGAACTGCGTATTGACTTCTACGAAGTGAACGGAAAACCCTATTTTGGCGAAATGACCTTCACCTCAGCAGCCGGTCTCAACTCCTTCTATACACAAGAATTCCTCAACATTCTCGGAGACTTATGCCACATCAAGTAACCCTCTCCATAGTTATGCCCGTTTTCAATCATGCCGATTACGTGATTGAGATGTTGCGTAGCATCCAAACGAATACGTTTCAGGATTGGGAGGTGATAGCTGTGGATGATGGTTCTGACGCTGAACATTACGACCAGATTGCAGCCTTTGCCAGTCAGGATGCGCGCATTCACTATATGAAACGTGAGCAGCAAACGAAAGGTGCGCAAACATGTCGTAATGAAGGCATGCAGAAAGCGCAGGGAGAATTTATCTGTTTCTTCGACTCCGACGATTATATCGCTCCGCACGGATTAGCACAACGCGTAGTTGCACTCCAAGCACGCCCTGATTTGGACTTCATGGTATTTCGCTCAGCCTCTTATCGAGACAGTCGCTTCGACATAACTCCCTCATTCAACACCTACGGCTATCCCATATTTAAGGACGACGTTGCAGCATTCTGCGCCCGCAAATTGCCTTTTATTGTGTGGAACAACATTTACCGGCGCTCCTCGCTTGTAGAAAATGGAGTGACATGGGATCTCAACTTACGCTCGCTACAAGATGCACAGTTCAACATACAATGCCTCCTTGCGGGAATGAAGTACGAATATGCCGATGCTCCCGCCGACTATGCCTATCGCCATGGGGTGGCAGGTTCGATTTCGAAAAAAATCAACTCACCCGAACATTTAGAAAGCAATCTCTACGCCGTAAGTTCCTTTTACAAAGCAGTGCAAGAGCAATTCGGCCACCTCTATGACCGCCAACTGTATCAAGGCGCAATGCAAATCTACGTCACCGTGTTGCGCAGCGAAGCTCCAAGTTGGTTTGCGCAGCGCTTAGTGACAATCGTACGACGACATTCAAAAACATGGGGGGCTTATTTCACAATCCAGGTATGGTTCACCTCATTGTTACTCCGAATACTTCCTGCCAAGTTAGCACGTTCGCTTCCGTTGTTCTTCAACCTTTATGCCATGCGCCGCTTTGAACAAGTATGGAAACCGGCAGCTATCAGCAAACTCCTCTTATTGCTCTATTGCTTCATTCCCCTCATCAGCAGTTGCGCACAAAAAACCTCAGACCGCGACCATCTTTACGACTTGGCGTGGAGCGATGAGTTCAACGACAAAAGTCTTGACACACAGCTTTGGAGTAAAATGAAACGCGTGAAGGGAGTGAGATGCTTTATGCATTTCACCGACGTTGAAAGCTTTTATGAATTTAAGAACGGACACTTGCGCCTTTATGCCCGCCATAATGCCAACTACATTCCCACGGACACGGCAGAATATCTCACAGCTGGCATTACCTCTGAAGGCAAAAATCCTATTCGCTACGGAAAGATTGAAGTGCGCGCAAGGATAAAGGGAGCTCAGGGTACATGGCCCGCCATCTGGACGCTGCCCGAAGAAAAAAAGTTTCGCACAACCCGAAGTCCGTTTTACACCGAACTCGACATTATGGAATATGTAGACAAAAACAAGTTCGCCTACCAAACTGCCCATAATGCCTATACCTTACGCGACCGCAAGAATTGGTATCGCCCCAATCATCAACACCAATCACGCATAAAATTTGAAAAATACAACACGTACAGCGTAGAAATTCTGCCCGAAGAAGTTATTTTTGCCGTCAACGGACGAGAAACCTTACGCTATCCGCGCTTACCCGAGGAAGAGCACCAATTTCACTACGGCATAGCCTCTTTCCTAATGCTTCACATGCAGGTACATCCACCTAAGTCCTGGTCTGTAGGGACGGACCCTGCAACATTCCCCGCCTACATGGACATTGACTGGGTGCGCGTTTACAAATTAAAGGAATAATCTGATGAAAAAAGTTTCCATCATCATCGTTACATACAACTCAGAGAAGGATATTTTTGATTGCGTCCGAAGCATTCAAGAATATGCTGACATACCGCTCTCGGAAATCGAACTCATCGTTGTTGACAACAACAGTCGTGAGCCCGATAAGATGTTTGCAACATTGCGCAACCTGTGGGGCGACGACATCGTGTTGATTCAGAACTCATGCAACGGTGGTTATGGTCAGGGAAATAATGTAGGTATTAGCCATGCCTCAGCGCCCGTCATCTTGATTATGAATCCCGACGTACGCTTAGCATCACCCTTCTTTGCCAAACCTCTTGCGGCATTTGCAAAGAACGAAAAACTCATCATGTATGGTATGAAGCAGTGGTACACTCCCACCCTTCCGAGTCAAAGTTCCTTCTGTTGCACCCAAATGCTCAATGGTTATCTACGCAGTTTCATCGAGGCTATTTCTAACAGAGTGGAATGCTACATACCTTCACTGATGTACTTCTCTGGTTCCTGCTTCTATGTACGCAAGAACATGTTTGAAGCAATAGGTTTGTTTGACGAAGAATTCTTCATGTATGGCGAAGAAAACGACATGCACCATAAGTTTAAGCAAAAATATGGTGCCCACTTCCGCTACGATCCCTCGATAAAATACCTCCACCTCACCTCTGAGCGTCCACCGAGTGTTGATTATGAACTTAAACTTGCAGACGTTGCAATCCGTCGCAACCTCAAACGCGGAATTAGCAAACGAATTACAATCACACGCTTAATTCAGTGGTATCGCATGCGCTTCTGGCGTGAGTGTTTGAAAAAAAGGTTGGGTAAGTCCCACCCACATTATACTATGCTGAAAGAATTATTAGACCAACTTTACACAATGAAGAAAGGGAAATGAAACTCTGTATCATATATAATTTTGCACAGAAGTATCGCGAAGGAATCTATAAGTTGTTCGAACAACAATATGATTGCCACTGGGTGTTTGGAAACAATGTTTCAGACATCAAAGGTCTTGACCTGTCCCTGCTCAAAAGTGTAACGACAATCAAAAATCAGAAGTTGGTAGGACCGCTTTACTATCAAGAAGGTGTCCCCTCTTTGTTAAATACTCACGACACGCTACTGCTTTTAGGCGAACTCTATTGCCTTTCCACATGGATTGTGTTGCTGAAGCGCAAACTTTTCATGCACAACAAACGAGTATTTCTATGGAGTCATGGATGGTATGGAAAAGAGAGTGGAATAAAGAAAATTCTGAAAAGGTGGTTCTTCTCCTTGAGTGACGCCACTTTCCTATACGGACAATATGCAAAGAACGTGGCACTACAACAAGGTTACAAAAAGTCAAACCTGTATGTCGTCCACAATTCGCTTGACCACGATTACCAAATTTCATTGCGCAAACAACAAGTCCCCTGCGATATTTACAAAAAGCATTTCGGAAACGAACGTCCCACACTGATCTTCATTGGACGCCTAACAAAAGTAAAGCGTTTGGAACTATTGCTTGAAGCATTGACAAAATGTAAAAACAAATACAATTTAGTGTTAGTTGGCGACGGAGAATCGCGTGCGGATTTGGAACTAATGGTAAAACAACTCGGACTAAGTTCCAATGTTTGGTTTTATGGTGCTTGCTACGACGAAGTTGAGAATGCCCGACTTATTTATAACGCAGACCTATGCGTTTCACCAGGAAATGTAGGGTTGACAGCAGTTCATGCCTTAACCTACGGAAGCCCCGTAATTACTAATAACAACTTTGCATGGCAAATGCCCGAGTTCGAAGCAATCCAACAAGACGTTACGGGTGACTTCTTTGAATACGAAAACGCAGAATCATTAGCCTTATGTATTCAACAATGGTTCCAAAATCACGAATCAAACCGCGAAAAAGTGCGCCAATCTTGTTACAATGAAATTGACAATTATTGGACTCCCGCTTATCAAATGTCACAATTCAAATCGATTATAGGATGAATCTCAAATTTCTATATGCAAAAATCGTAAAAAAACTACGTGGTTCATGCATTCGCAATAGTCATATCGACCAAACTGCTACCATATATTCTGGCACTGATTTCGTTGAAAGCTCTGTTGGAAAGTACACGTATATCGGATACGATTGCCATATTGACCGCACTGACATTGGCGCATTTTGCAGTTTCTCTGACCATATTTTTATTGGTGGCGCAGAACACCCGATGCATTGGGCCTCAACTTCACCTCTGTTTATTGATATTACAGGGAGTGGCACTTCCAAACGTTTTGCACAACATCAACACGAAATGTTCAAACGAACACACATCGGAAACGACGTATGGATAGGACATGGTGTTACGATTAAAACAGGAATTAACGTAGGAGATGGTGTGGTTATCGGTTCGGATGCTGTTGTCACCAAGGACCTCCCCCCCTATTGTATCGCAGCGGGAGTTCCTGCCAAAATCATTGGATACAGATTTGATACTGAAACAATTCAACTTCTGCTTCAATCAAAATGGTGGCAACTCACGGACAAACAAGTCGCAGCATTGGCACCAATGGTAAAAGAGCCTAAAACTTTTGCTTTACAAGCCATAAAATTACAATCCAACGAAAAAAACTAAAGCTCACAAAAACTAATTAGAAGCATCATTATGACTATAGCAATCATTGGAACAGGAAATATGGGAGGGGCTATTGCGAACGGACTGATTAAATCATCCTACTGCCTCCCCGAAAACATAATATGCACAGCTAAAACTGATACGACTCTAAAAAAGTTGCAGAATTCGTTTCCTAAAATTCAAGTTACAAACAATAACGCCAATGCCATTAAAAATGCAGATGTCATAATTTTAGCAGTTAAACCGTGGCTTATAGGAGACATTATTGAAGAAATACGTCCGGCCTTAAATCTCAACAAACAAATCATTGTTTCTTTAGCAGCAGGAATCACTCTTCAAGAACTTTCCAACATGATTATTCCTGAAAACGGAATAAACAACAAAGAAAAGTTATTTGCATCAGAAGAACGGATGAACAATGAAACGGACAAATTTGCAAAACCAACTTTGTTCAAAATCGTTCCCAATACTGCGGTAGAGATTTTAGAAGGAGTAACTTTCATCTCCCAACAAAATGCAACCGATGAACAAACAAATCTTATATACGAAATGTTTGCAACTTTGGGGTACGCTGTTGTTGTTGACGAAAAGTTAATACCGGCTGCAACGGCTTTGTCTTCATGCGGTATCGCCTTTGCCATGCGCTACATAAGAGCAGCGACGGAAGGCGGAGTTGAATTAGGATTTCGACCGGACGAAGCCGCACGTATTGTTGAGCACACGGTCAAAGGGGCTGCCTCTTTATTACTCCAAAATAACAGGCACCCTGAAGTTGAGATTGACAAAGTAACCACAGCAGGAGGTATTACCATTAAGGGACTCAACGCAATGGAAGAGTCAGGTTTCTCTGCAGCAGTGATAAATGGTCTGAAAGCAAGCAAATAAACAATGAACATCAAACGAATAGCAATAAAAATTGGTAGCAACGTACTAACACGCCAAGATGGCACACTCGACATCACACGCATGTCTGCCATTGCAGATCAAATAGCGACACTTCATAAAAAAGGGTTTGAAATAATTTTGGTTTCCTCCGGAGCTGTAGCTTCAGGACGCGGCGAAATAAGCCCTAACCACACCCTCGACGAAGTGTCTTCACGCCAACTATATTCTGCCATCGGTCAAGCCAAACTAATGGGCAAATATTATACACTCTTGCGTGAACACAGCATTATTTGCGGACAAGTACTTACTACAAAAGAAGGACTCGACAAAGCTGACCATTATCAGAATCAACAACACTGCATGGAAGTAATGTTGGCTGAAGGAGTAATTCCCATTGTGAACGAAAACGACACCCTATCCATAACTGAATTAATGTTTACGGATAACGACGAACTATCCGGACTCATCGCAGAAATGATGCAAGTGGAAATGCTCATTATTCTCAGTAATATCGATGGAATTTACAACGGTAACCCTTCTAACCCTGAAAGCTACGTCATTCGCTCCATAAAACCTGAAACGAACGAAACGGAGCAATATATCCAATCAGGAAAATCGTCAATGGGGCGTGGCGGAATGCTTACCAAATACCATATGGCACAAAGAGTTGCAGCACAGGGGATTCCCGTAATCATCGCAAACGGCAGAAAAGAAGATATTCTGTTACACCTTATTGACAACCCCGAAGAAACAATTTGTACACGCTTCGAACCAACGACACCACCTAAATAATGGACACACTAAGCCTCATCATAAAAGTCAATCAAGCCAAAAAAGTTTTAAATCAACTTACGGACGATACAATCAACGCCGTTTTAGCGGACGTGGCTGATTCTATTGTAAAACAAACTACCTCTATCCTTGAAGCCAACCAAATGGACCTTAATCGCATGGATAGAGCAAACCCGAAATACGACCGACTTCAACTCACCGCAAAACGCATTGAGGATATTGCCGGTGATATGCGCAGCGTAACAAAACTCCTATCACCTTTGAACATACAACTGAGCCAAGTTGTACGTCCCAATGGAATGAGCATCACCAAAACGACGGTTCCATTTGGAGTCATAGGAATTATTTACGAAGCGCGCCCGAATGTCACGGCAGACGTATTTTCCCTCTGCATAAAGAGCGGGAATGTTTGCTTGCTCAAAGGAGGGTCGGATGCGACATACACCAACCAAAGAATTGTAGAAATCATACATTCTGTGCTACTGAAACACGAAATTTCACCAGCAGTATGCACCCTACTCCCTCCTCACCGCGAAGCAACAGCTGCATTGCTCAATGCCGTAGGATATGTTGACCTCATCATCCCTCGCGGTAGTAGCACGCTCATCAATTATGTTCGCAACAACGCCAAAGTCCCTGTCATTGAAACCGGAGCCGGCATTTGCCATACATATTTCGATGTTGCAGGCGATGCTGCCATTGGAGCAGACATCATCATGAATGCAAAGACCCGAAGAGTTAGTGTGTGCAATGCTCTTGATTGTCTCATCATCCATCAAAGCCGCTTAAACGATTTGCCTACGCTTTGCGCCCAATTAGCTTCAAAAGAAGTTATTATATATGCCGACGACAAAGCTTATGATGCACTTCAGCGCGACTATCCCGCTCATTTACTTGAAAAAGCTACAGACGAACATTTTGGCACAGAGTTTCTGGATTACAAAATGAGCATTCGGACTGTTGAGAACATTGACGCAGCCTTAGAACATATCGCCACTTATAGTTCCCACCATAGCGAATGTATCATAAGCGAAGATGCTGACGCCGTTAAGAAGTTCCAACTCAACGTAGATGCAGCATGCGTATATGCCAACGTTTCCACAGCATTCACGGACGGAGCGCAGTTTGGTTTCGGTGCCGAAATTGGAATCTCTACTCAAAAACTACATGCTCGAGGTCCGATGGCATTGGCAGAACTTACAACGTATAAATATATTATCGAAGGAACAGGGCAAACAAGATGGTAAACTCAAGCCCCGAATCCTCCAAACAGAAAACAAGCAGACGTGACTACATTGATTATTCACGTCTGCTTGTTTGGTTTTTAAGCTCAGAAGCGTCGTTATTTTGAAATATCTTGCTTCCACACGCCGTCAACAAGAACCATCTTAAAGGAATTGTTGTCCTTCGAACCATCGCCATAAACGATTTCGTATTCCACCTTTGCGCTCTGTCCGTCTTCGGCGATTTGCTCACTGATTAACGAATACGAAGCAATGCCTCCCTTCTTTTCGTACATCTTATCGCCTTTACCCTGAAGCATCTCAAGAAGTTGCTGCTTCGTAGCGGCTTCCTTCTCCGGAGTATCTGCTTTTACGTTGATCGTTTCAACAAAAGCGGCATAGTCCTTGTCCTTAAGATAATCAATACACTTAGCAGCCTCGCCCGAAGGTGAAGAACCACTGCAAGCAACAAATGCGAAAGAAACACACAAGCAAATAATTGCAAAAAATAACTTTTTCATAATGATAAATATTAATGGTTAATGAAATATGCTAAAATTCAAAAAATGAAATCAGTTTTCTGTTCATGTAAATATCCGACGGCATAATAACTTCTCTATGAAGACTTGGCAAATTAATCTTTGTTGCTCGCCCTTCTGAAAGATTCACACCGATATTCGAAAACGTAAGTTGTAATAATTCTGTGCAATACAATTTAACGGTGTCCGCACTATCGTATTCATGGTCAAACTCCACTCCCTGCTCCACCTTCTTTAATGCCAAGCGACTCAAAAGCCTTCTTTGCGCAGAATTGAGCGGATATCGTAGGATTTCGCCGCAAATCGCATTGTCGGGAGCAAAGAAATCCTCCAAACGCTCCGCTCTCACAATATCCGTACCTGCCTGCGAAGGATGCGCACCGGGAACTGCATGCACTACGACCAATCCTGAATCACTCTGAACAACCACGCCAACATGCGAATACGTCCCCTGAGCATCAGCATGAATCACCAATTCGCTCGTCAATCCCTCACCTCTGCGAAAAGCTATATCTCCCTCGCAAATCGCATGCCCAGGAATAATTACGGCTTTACGCTCTTCCCTACTGCTACATTGCGACAACCCCAAGCATCCAACAATGATGAAAATTGATTTTAATAATAGCGAAACATTCAAATTAGAATTGTTCATAACATTACACTTCACAAGCGCAAATATACTGTATTTTGAGTTGGAAAAACAAAATTCGGGAAGAAAAAAATTAAAAAACGTAAAAAATACAAACAACTCGCATAAAAAAACTTAATAACGCTAAGGTGCTTTCACATAAAACATAGAACAGAAGTCGAATGTTTTATAGCGCACACTTAGCGTTATTAAGAATTGAATCATTTGTGGACCAGGAGGGGATTGAACCCTCGTCCAAACGGGGATACCAAAAGCTTTCTACATGCTTATCTCTGCCTTTGTTTTCGAGTCATAGCAAGACCAGAGCCACCAACTATAACCTTATCCTCTAAAAGTTTCGCTCCCAGCACGAGGCTACCACGAGCTATTCTTGATATTCCTGCACCTCCGAATCTGAACGCCTCAAGAAGTGGGCAACAGGGAGATGTCTCGTTTCAACACCTTGTGTCGAAATAAAGCTAATCTACTATACTTCGATTAAGCAGCGAGAGCGTAGTTGTTTTCGCCAATTAAATTTTCGAGAGCCGAGATTAAAGTGCCCGCCCACACCCGCACTGCATGCTTACTCTCACCATCTACCCGCTGTCAAATCCAGTCTGGCCCGTGATGAAAAGAATGAAATGCCGCCGTTTTATCTAAAAAACCAATAGAAAATACGAAAGCAGTGCAAAATTAATAAAAAAAGCAGCTTAAACTTTAGATTCCCACATAAAATTGTCAATACACTAAAGTTTTTTTAACAGATTCACATATTATAGAGTTGATACATGCTTTTTTTTACTAATTTTGCAATAATTTGCATTTTTGCACGTTATAAACACAAAAAGTAGAACATAAATGACCCTTGCAAGCCATGCGCTTGCGACTTGATATGATTACCGAAACGCTTAACCGCAGAAACGAAAAAATACTGATTCCCGTCAACATGAACTTTGGGCAGCTATGCCTTAAGCGCACATTCGACTTCACATGTGCATTCATCGGAATCATTGTTTGCGCTCCACTTTTTCTGCTCATTTATTTAATATTATTGGCGCAGCGCGATGGAAGCCCCATTTTCTCGCAAGAGCGCATCGGCAAAGGAGGAAAACCTTTCTACATCTACAAATTTCGCTCCATGCGCACGGATGCTGAAAACGGTACTCCACTGCTGGCACAAAAACAGGACAACCGCCTCACTCCATTCGGGCGCTTTCTGCGCAACCACCATCTCGACGAACTTCCGCAACTCTGGAACGTGCTCAAGGGCGACATGTCCTTTGTAGGCTACCGCCCCGAGCGTCAATACTTCATCAATCAAATCCTTGAACACGACGCTCGATACGTGTACCTCTACCAAATGCGCCCCGGCATCACGTCCGAAGCCACCATCTACAACGGCTACACCGACACGATGGACAAAATGCTCGAGCGCCTATCCATGGACCTTCATTATCTAAAGACCGCATCACTCACCGGCGACCTCATCATCATCCTCAAAACTTTCGGCATCGTAGCAAAGGGAGATTAACTCCACCCCTTTAAGCGAGAAGCCATCGGCATAAACGTCCCCAAGAACGCTGCAAGCAAGCAACTTCTTGGGGACGTTTGTTTTCATATCATCGGTTCGGAAAGCCTGCATTCGCGCTTTCGGAAACAAATCAGACATCCTGCATACAAATACAGAGCCGCCCGAAATGCCATTTCCACGCGGCGAAGCACTTTCGGGAGGAGTAAAACCTTTTAAATTCGGAGGGAAAAGCTACTCTTCGCGCAAAATTTTAAAAGCATTTCGGATTTTGAACGACTTGAGTACAAAGAAATACACTGCCACCCACGTTGCAGTCTTCACCACAATCAGCCCAACACTTTCCCATCTGTTATGAAAATCCATCCAAGGATGGAAAAGCTCAAACAACAGATTGCAGAGCAACAAACTGACCATCGCCCCCACCGTAGGTAACAAGAAGCGTTGGAAGATTTCGCCACCCTTGATGCGCACAACGTGGTCGTAGTAGTAAACATACAACAACACGACCACAATCAGGATGTACACATAATAGCTCACAACAGCCGCACCTACTCCAAAGCGCTCCAAACACACCACGTTCACCGGAATCGACAACATGCAAGCAACGAGCGTCGTCAGTATCAGCGGCATCGTGCGCCCATGAGCAAGCACAATGGCATTGCCCGGCGTCGTATGAATCTGAAAAATGATTGCCGGAATCCACAGTGCAAGCCAGTAAGCGAGCGAATCCTCCTCGCTGCCCAGATATGCATACATCAGCTCGGGCGCGCAAAGAAAAATGGCTCCACCAATCATGCAAGCCAAGACACTCGTACGCAGCGTCCACACATTGGCATAATTCTGCACAGCCTGCATGTCGGCATGCGACATCATTGCGGAAATCTTTGGCAAAAAAATGCTTGCATACATGCCACAGAGCACTATCAAAAAGTTGGGAATCAACTCCACAATGCGATAGTCGGCCACCATCGTTGCGCCGTTTTCAGCAAACATGCCCAACAGCAACGGGCGCGATTGAACAGATATTATCTGCAATAGCGACAATGCGAAAATCGACAAACTGAAACCAAAAACCACCTTGAAATCGGACAAATACAAGGCGGGCTTAAAATTGAGCAACATTGCATTGCGCTTGCATCTAAGCGCATAAGGCACAAGCGCCATTGCCACCAACAATGTAAAAAGGAAAAAATAAGTAGTGATGGACATATCCACCCAAGCGATGCTCAACAACAAACAAATCTTGAGCGCAGCCTGCAGTGTCTGTACCTTCATGGCATAGCCCAATTGCTCGTTTGCAACAAGTAGCTGGTAGAACACATTGCCCAACCAATTCATCACACTCAATCCAGCGAGCACCAACATAAACGTGGTCAGCAACTCCACCTGCTGCTCGGAAATGGCAAAATATTGAGTGCCAAACAGCGCAATGGCCATCAACAGCAAAACGTTGACCACAGACACCAGCAGATAAAACGAGATATTCGTGCGCGCCACTCGCTCAATACGCTTCAAATCGCCCTCAGCCCGCCATTGCGCATAAAATTTTACCGCTCCGACGTTCAGCCCCATATCGAGCACATACATACAAGCATTGCAGGCGATGGCAATAGAGAGAACTCCATACTGCTCCTTACCATAATGCGCCATCAACACCGGTATCGAGAGGAAACTCAGCACGGCATTCAAAATTTTGGACACTGTGGTCCAAAAAAAAGAGGTGAAGTAGTAATTTGAATGGAGTTTCATGCAATATTGAACAACAACCGTACATCCGACGCACCTCGCGGGCTTTATTTATGGCGCTGAACGAATTGTTTGAGTTTAGGAAATAATCGGAGAACAGGATAATAGATAGGAGCCTTAATGCCATTCACTCTGAAGGCATGACGACACTGCACGATGCCATGCAGAATGCTCTGGATGTTGCGACTCGTAGCTCCGCCAATGCGCATGCGCACCAGGACTTTATCAATATGCTTGGTACGCAATTTGTTGACTTCAATGAAACGAAGCATCAACTCAAAGTCAGCCGAAAGCGGCAGGTCGAGGCGGAAACCACCCAGGCGATAATAGCACTCGCGACGCGCATAGAAGGTGGGATGTGCGGGATGCCAGCCAAGTTTGAAGGCTCCGGCGGTATATTCAGAGGTAGTCCAGTAACGCACAACGCGGTCCGTGTTCTCTGCCCCTACGTAATAGAGGTTGGCATGCACTCCGTCGAGGAGCTCATCGTTCTGAAACTCGCGCACTATGGTCGAAATGGCATCGTTGCAGGCAAAGAAATCATCCGAATTGATGTACCCTACGATGTCGCCCGTGGCATGCTGCCAACCTTTGTTCATGGCGTCGTAAAGTCCGCGATCGGGTTCGGAAACGACTTTCGACACAAAATTCTTGTACTTATCCACTATCGCCAAAGTGCCGTCCTTGCTCTTGCCGTCGATGATGATGTACTCAATGTTGGGATAATCCTGCGCCATTACGCTTTGGATGGTGTCCTCCAAAGTGCGCTCGCTATTATATGTAATGGTGATAATACTTACTTTCATACTTCGTGTGTCAATTCAAAAAAAACGTTCGCTAAAATTTGCGAAACACAAGCCTGCGCTCGTCCGAAACCAAAATCATGCGCTTACTGTTCAGCTGCTCTATGCTGAAATTGTCCGCATTGCCCATGATGCCGTAGCGATGCATGAGGGGTGTGGCTGGGTCGGTAAGCAAGCTATCGCGGCTATCGAAGTGCACGTACACCTCGCTGACATTAAGACTCGTGCCTGTTTTGCTGAATCTGCAATATGCGCGATAGGTATATTCGCCCGTCAGCTCATTGCGATACAACACGTCGGTCACAGAATAAATCTGCAACAAATTGAGCTGAAAACTCCAATAGAATTGCTTTGCTCGCACGTCCTGTGGCTCAGCGGCTTCTTCGGTCAAATCAGTCATTTCCTGCAAGTGCCACATTCCGTCCAATTCACCATTTTCGGGCATCTTGTCGCACGCCGTGAGCATGCCAAGAAGGAGTCCGAAGAGGTATATAAATCTTAACATCAGCTATATCGTTCGTAAAAAAATTATTTTCTGAAAAAAAGTCCACGTTTGCTCAACGTCAGCATCACGCCGCGGTTGCAGCCCAACTGTTGGTCCTCGTCGAAAGCAAACGCGAGGGAAGCACTCAGCCCCGTTTCGCGCAACTTTGCAGCATGCGAAAAGTCGTAGGTCAGTTCGCACAAACCGCTCGTAGCATACTTACGATTCAAATAAGGCGAACCGTAAGTGCCCAAATGTTCGGCATAGCTCAGCATCAAGCGGTAGTCCAACCCGCGCACAAGTTGTCCCTCAAGCCCTACATGATGCGCCGTGAAGCGATTGCTGTTGAAGCTAATCTTACCATCAGAGTAGTAGAGCGGCGATGTATAAAGCGGATTGCCTATAGCTTGCCCCCAATGTTGCCATCCGGGGTAAAGGTTGTGGTTGTAATAATTATCGCACCCGCTTATCTGGTCGCGAATCTGAGCCGTGTGGTCGTGGTAAACAGGTCCGCCTTGATAGGTTGTTCGCAGATATTCGTAAACAAAACTCTTGAGCCACTTGTTACGAGGCAACGACAACTCTATCCCTACCATTCCGTCCAACCAGCCATACTGGAAGAACATCATCGAATGGTCCTCAAAGTAATGGTCGTAGTAGGCTCGGACGGCCCAATCCTTGGCTTGATACTTGAGCGAAAAGAGCCAACTGCCCACCGTGTTGCCTGCTGCATTGAGGTAGTTACCGTCGGTTTCGTCTTTGCCCATCCCTGCTATGACGTGGATAAAATCCTTTATGTCTGAGCCCATCTCCAGTTTGTCGCCAAATCGCCCGATGCGGCTCCAAGGATTGTAAATTGTTCCGCCAAACTGCGTAGCCATCTCAAGGCCGCCTTCAAAAACAAGCGGAAAACTTTCAGCATCGCCCAAGCGGACGTATCCGGCCTTCGTATGAAGCATAGTGCCCTTGGCATAGCGCTCGTCCTTCGTCACATAGCGCGACTGCCAGTCGCCGTCCGTCATCAATCCGTAGCCAAAACGCGCCTTGACGGCTAACCAAGGGATGGCATCGCCCGCTATTTGCCAATATCCAGGAATCTCAATACTCACTAAGGGCACAGGGCGCGCATTGATGCCAAAGGTCTGGCTACCGCTGCTCAGGGCATTGTGCTTCAGCTGCATGAGGCGCTCCTTAGCGCCTACGGATAGTCGGAATTGCTTATAATCTATGTCGGCATAGAGTTGCTGAATCAGAAAGTATGAGCGCTGTTTGCCGGTCGTTGCGCTCTGCGTGTAATAATTAATGGGAACTATGACATCCGCCCCACAGCCAACGCGCCAATCGCTACTACCTAATGCCAGCGCTCCGCTCTCCAGGCCTAAACGCAAATAGCCCGAAGCGTCGTGAAGCGACGACAAGCCATGACGATTGCTCACCAACCAAAGCGGAGCCACGCCCTTGGTCGCAGCAGTAGCTACCATCTCCACACGATAGCGCAGCGAATCCTGCCACAATGCAGTCTGAGCACTCGCACCCATCATGTGTAGCACAAAAAGTAAGGCTACAATTTTTATGGTTAAAAACTTATTCACGTTACAATCTACTTTCTTAATAACACCCTGTCGCCAACGCAAGGCACATAGTCATCCGAAAAATCATTAATACGGTACAACGTCTTCAGCCGTACGCCGTAAAGTTGCGCAACCGTGTGCAAAGACTGCCCCGCAGCTATCTCATGATAATGATGCTTCAAGGGTTTCGCAGCCTTGCGCTGTTTCTTAGTAATGTAAACTCTGTCGCCGGCCTTGAAGCTATGGTGCTTACCAACTTCGTTGTACTTGCGGAGTTTTCGCTTGCTCACCTTCAGCGACTTTGAGAGCGACTTGATATTATCACCCGCCTTGGCCTCAACATAATAGCTGTCGTTACACATCAGCAAGCGATAGCCTGCACGTTCGAGCGCAAGGAGTTTGCGGCTTCCGCCCTTGTCATAACGATGCAAATCGTAACGTTCAATGAGATCTATGAGCTGATAAGCATAACGGGGATTCGTTGCATACCCTGCGCGCTTCAGTCCATGTGCCCACCCTTTATAATCGTCAGCTTCAAGTTCAAAGAGGAAAGCATAACGGGCTCCTCCTCTTAAAAATTTTGAATGATCTTCGTAGGAGTGACGTACTGACTTATATTTTCTAAACTTTTCATTTCTGGCATCATCATCATGCTTAACATAAGGTCCTGTCCAAGAAGTTCCGACCTTGATACCAAAGTGGTTATTCGCTTTTCTCGCCAATACACTCTGACCTGCTCCACTCTCTAACAACCCCTGCGCTAAAGTGATACTTGCAGGAATACCATACTTTCTCATCTGTTCTACAGCCATCTCTTTATAAGCATCTATATAACTCTCATAATGCCGCTGAGCAACAAGGGACAAAACATTAAAGAAAGCGACAATATACACTACAAAAAGCCGCTTCCACTTAAAGTTCCCTATGTTCCAAAACGAAGAAACAAACTGCATAGTACAGAATTTACATAAGCGCATTAATACCAAGTCTCCCAAGTTGCAAAATACGGGATGAAACTGCAAAACCTTGCAAATGTAATAATAAAATATATTTTAACAAAACCAAATCAAGCCATTCGCATTGTTAAACCATATTTTAGATATTTTCAAACAAATTAATTAGCAGAACATACCACAAGAACATCTCTACAAGCAAAACTGCCAGAATCAAGCAAAAATTAAACAAACACAAGCTATTTGTAAGTACATAAACTCTGCAAAGCACGCTAAGCAAAACCAACGATTACTCAAAATTAAATATTATATTTTGTTAAATAAGCCTAAGTTACCGAAGATTAAAACAAAAACTATTTTTTACAAATCAGTTTTAACTCGTAAATTTGCATGCGGATAAATCCACAAAGCTATATTGCAAAAAGAAAATCATAATTTTCAAGTGGTAAATAACAAAATTATATAAACTCAAATAAATTTATTAACAACAATGAAAAGCAGAATCACTCTTTTCGCACTCGGTTGCATAGCCCTCGTAAGTTGTGGCAAGCAACAAGGTATGCCCACTGCAGACAACAAGTTTGTTGTAGAAACAGTGGAAACTCAAGAAGTTGACCTCACCACTTCGTATCCAGCGAGCATCAAATCGCAACAGGACGTGGCCATTCTTCCTAAGGTTAGCGGTCACATCGTTAAGGTTTATGTTAACGAAGGCGAAGAAGTACGCGCAGGCCAAGCACTCTTCATGATAGACCCCGTACAATATCAAGCAGCAGCAAACGCAGCTGAAGCACAAGTAAAAGTAATGACAGCAAATGTTGAGACACAAAAACTCAATGTTGAAAACAAAAAGATGCTCCACGCCAAAGGTATTATTTCTGACTTTGACATGAAGAGCGCAACAAACCAGCTTGCAAGCCTCGAAGCTCAACTTTCTGCAGCAAAGGCTCAATTAGTAAACGCAAAGGATATGCTCTCTTACTGCACTGTTACAAGCCCAACAAATGGCGTAGTAGGCGAAATCAATTACCGCCAAGGTACACTCGCTTCGCCCCAGATGAGCAAGCCTTTGACAAACATCTCTAACCTCGAAAAGATGTATGCATACTTCTCGATGAGCGAAAAGCAGGTGTTAGGACTTGGTGGTCAGAAAGCTGCTTTAGCATCGTTCCCAACTGTTAATCTTCGCCTCACAAATGGTATGCTCTACAACGAAGCAGGTAAGGTAGCAGCAATCAGCGGCATCATCGATGCAAATACAGGTTCAGTACAGGTACGAGCAGACTTTGCCAACCCCGAACGTGTGCTCCGCAGCGGTGGTACGGGTTCTATCGAAATCCCCACACATGACGCAGCTGCCATCCTAGTACCCCAAGTTGCAGTTGTTGAAGTACAGGAAAAGAAGTTTGTATATACACTTGGAGATGACAATAAGGTGAAATATACAGAAATCACTGTCCTTTCACAAAACGATGGCCAAAACTACATTGTAAAGACTGGTGTAAATGCAGGTGACAAGATTGTTGTTGAAGGCGTAACTCGCTTAAAGGATGGTATGGAAATCACACCAATCACTGCAGCAGACCGCGCAGCCATCGAACAAAAGTCACAACAGCACATGGCTGACAAGAAGCTCCCTAATCAAGACTAACGATTAGCAATTAACGTTTACGATTTTTTCGACTCACGATAAACCTTCTGCGATAAGCAACTTCATCGCTCATCATTCTTCGTTCGTCGATATTCTCTTATAACGTAAAAAAACTAAATCCTTCTACAATAATGAGACTTGATACATTTATAAACCGTCCGGTGCTTTCTACGGTAATTTCTATCGTAATTGTCATCTTGGGGGTAATCGGGTTGACTTCTCTTCCTATTACTCAATATCCCGACATTGCACCGCCCACCATTAGCGTTCGTACCACTTATCAAGGTGCAAATGCTCAGACCGTACTCAACTCCGTTATCATTCCTCTTGAAGAGCAGATTAACGGTGTTGAAAACATGGACTACATGTCTTCAAGTGCAACCAATACTGGTTCTGCAACAATCACCGTTACCTTCAAGCAAGGCACCAATCCCGACATGGCGGCTGTCAACGTTCAGAACCGCGTATCTAAAGCACAAGGTTTTCTCCCTGCTGAAGTAACAAAGGTGGGTATCACCACACAGAAGCAACAAAGTTCTATGCTTCTTGTCTTCTCGCTTGTTGACGTTGAAGACCGTTACGACTTTGCATTCCTTGAAAACTACGCTAAGATTAACGTTCTTCCTCAGGTACAGCGTGTGCAGGGTGTTGGTGATGCTATGGTAATGGGTGCAGACTATTCAATGCGTATCTGGCTTGACCCCGAAAAGATGGCTGAATATGGTTTTGTGCCGACTGACATCTCAGGCGTATTAGCGGACCAGAACATTGAAGCAGCACCTGGTACGATTGGCGAACGCAACGACAACACTTACCAATACACACTTCGCTACCGCGGACGCCTCACTGAGTCCGAACAATTTGAAAACATCGTACTCCGCTCCACTGCTGATGGCGGTGTTATCCGCCTAGGCGACGTTGCTCGTATTGAACTCGGACGTATGACCTACGGCTTTATGGGTAAGGTGAACGGTCACAACGCTGTAACCTCTATCATTTTCCAGACAGCAGGTTCGAATGCGACACAAATTATTCAAGACATCGAAAAGCTGCTTGAAGAAACAGAGAAATCACTTCCTCCTGGACTTGAATTTGTAGTTTCGCAAAATGCAAATGACTTCCTCTTTGCGTCTATCCATGAAGTAGTAAAGACGCTCATCGAAGCATTCGTACTCGTGTTCCTCGTGGTATATATCTTCCTCCAGGATTTGCGCTCTACGATTATCCCTGCGATTGCAATCCCCGTAGCCTTAATTGGTACGTTCTTTGCCATCAACATGATTGGTTTCTCAATCAACTTGCTCACTTTGTCCGCCTTAGTGCTAGCCATCGCCATCGTGGTCGATGACGCTATTGTGGTGGTTGAAGGAGTACACGCAAAGCTTGATATGGGCTACAGCTCAGCTCGAAAGGCCTCAATTGACGCCATGAGCGAATTGGGCGGTGCTATCGTTTCAATTACGTTGGTGATGATGGCCGTGTTTGTTCCCGTAAGCTTCATGGGCGGCACATCTGGTATCTTCTACCGCCAGTTCGGTATCACCATGGCCATTGCCATTGGTTTCTCTGCGCTCAACGCCTTGACACTCTCCCCTGCCCTCTGTGCTATCATGCTTAAGGGTCACGACGAACATGGCAACGAACTTTCTACGAAAGAAAAGTTGAACATCGCAATGGACGTTGCCAAGACCGAAATGAAGGGCAAGTTCACAGGCATCGAACGCATCCTTAGCCCCAAGTTGACCTATCTCCTCGTAATCATTGCCGTATTGGGCATGATTTTCGGTGGCTTCACTTCGGGTTGGGGCATCGCACTCCTCTTCACGATCATCGCTATCGTTGGTTTCAAGGGATTAACAACCAATCGTTTCCACAATAGTTTCAACGAAAACTTTGACAACCTCATTAAGAAATATCGTAATGGTGTGATTCTTTTCATCAAGAAGCCCATGCTCACGATTATTTTTGTCATTCTCAGTTTCGTTGGTTTGATTGCAGCCATGAACCTCACTCCTACAGGTATGGTCCCCACGGAAGACACAGGTTCAATCATGGGTGCTGTGACAATGCCTCCTGGCACATCACAGGATAAGACCGAAGCTACGCTCAAGCAAGTAAACGACTTGATTCAGAGCTCTCCTCTTGTTCATAGTTCAACCATGATTTCAGGTTACTCATTCGTGGGTGGTCAGGGTGCATCGTATGGTTCATTCATCGTAAAGCTCAAACCTTGGGAAGAGCGTAATTCACTCACAGAAAGCGCTACCGTAGTGTTCGCCAACCTCTATCTCGAAAGCCAGAAGATATTTAAGAACGCACAAGTACTCTTCTTCCAGCCTCCTATGGTTCCCGGTTATGGTGCAACAAACGGTTTCGTCATCAACCTGCAGGACCGTACTGGTGGTGAATTGCTCCGATTCCAGGAAGTAGCAGAAAACTACATTGCTGCACTCAAGCAGCGTCCTGAAATTGGTTCTGCTCAGACATCATTCAACACAAAATTCCCTGAATACATCATTGACATCGATGCAGCCAAGTGTAAGCGTGCAGGCCTCTCACAGACCGACATTCTCTACACCCTTCAGGGTTACTACGGAGGACTTTACTCAAGTAACTTCAACCGTTTTGGTAAGCTCTACCGCGTAATGATTCAAGGCGAACAAGCCGACCGTACCAACCTCGAGTCTCTCAACAAAATCAAGGTACGCAATGCCAAGGGCGAAATGGCTCCTATCTCTGAATTCGTTACGATGACTCCTAGCATGGGTCCCGACGTGGTCAACCGTTTCAACATGTACACTTCTATCACCGTAAACGGTTCGCCTGCCGAAGGTTTCACCTCTGGTCAAGCCATCCAGGCTATTCAGGAAGTTGCTGACGAAATGTTGCCCGAAGGTTATTCATTCGAATTCTCTGGTCAGACACGCGAAGAAGCAGCTTCGAGCGGCAGCACTACAGCAATTGTATTCGTACTTTGCTTCGTGTTCATCTACCTCTTGCTTGCTGCTCAGTACGAGAGCTACATGCTTCCCTTCGCAGTATTGCTCTCTGTACCCTTTGGCTTGATGGGTTGCTTCGCGTTCCTCCACCTCATGGGACTCATTCCTATCTTCTCCGCAGCCGAAAACAATATCTACGTACAGATTGCCATGATCATGCTCATCGGTTTGTTGGCAAAGAATGCCATCCTTATCGTTGAGTTTGCCCTCGACCGTCGCAAGATGGGTATGAGCATCACATACGCAGCCGTACTCGGTGCAGCAGCACGTCTTCGCCCCATCTTGATGACTTCTATTGCGATGATCGTAGGTTTGCTCCCCTTGATGTTTGCCTTCGGTGTAGGTGCTAATGGTAACCGCGCACTTGGTTCTTCTGCAATTGGCGGTATGCTCATCGGTATGATTTTCCAGATTTTCATCGTGCCCGCATTGTTTGTAATCTTCCAGGCTATCCAGGAACGCATCAAGCCTATGGTTTGGGAAGACATTGACAACACTGACGCTAAAGCCGATTTGGAACAATATTCTATAGAGTAAGCCCCGACGAGGATAAGCCCCCGTTACACGGCACAACAAAAAAAAGCAGCGTGGACAAGCTCCACACTACGAGCCGACGCCACGCTGCTTTAAAAATCAAATCCTCGCAAACGCTCAATATAATACACGATATGAAAAAATTCATCCTACCTATAATAAGCACCGCACTCCTCGCAAGCTGTAATCTTTACAAGAACTACGAACGTCCGGAAATTATAGACGAAACAGTCAGCGGCATCTATCGCGATACGGCTTCAACCGGCGGCATTCTTGCCGAAGCCGACACTACAAACTTTGGCAACACACCCTGGCGCGAAGTATTTACAGATGCCAAACTCCAGAGCCTCATCGAAAAAGCGCTCCACAACTTCGATATGAAGAAGGCCGACCTCAACATCGAGAAAGCAAAGGCAGGTCTTTCAGTAGCTAAGTTGGCTTACATCCCCTCACTCGTATTTGCACCATCGGGCGAACTTACTTCGTTCGACCACGCAAAGGCTGTGCAAACCTACACATTGCCTATCTCAGCATCATGGGAAATTGGCTCTTGGGGGTCATTGCACAACACTCACAAGTGGGCTAAGCAATCACTAATTCTTGCTAATGCGGCTAAACAAGCCACACAAACAGCAATGATTGCAGCCGTTGCCAACATGTACTTCACGCTCCAGATGCTCGATGAGCAATTGCTCACAACTACGGCAACGACAGAGATTTGGAAAAAGAACGTTGAAACAATGGAGGCAATGTACGAAGCAGGCTACACAACCAATGCAGCCGTAGCTCAAGCTAAGGCAAACTACCACAACCTGCTCGCTACCATCCCCACGCTCAACCACAGCATTCGTAAGACCGAGAATGCGCTCTGCACATTGCTCAATCAAGCACCACAAGCCATCGACCGCAATCGCTTCAACGCTACTGCAATGCCCGAAAGCATGTCGGCAGGCGTACCCATGCAGTTGCTTTCAAATCGTCCAGACGTAAAGATTGCAGAACTCAACCTCGCCATGGCTTTCTACGACGTAAACACGGCGCGCGCACAGTTCTACCCCAACATCAAAATTTCGGGTGTTGCAGGTTGGACAAATAATATGGGAGCCATTGTGAATCCCGGTAAATTGCTCCTCAATGCAGCAGCAAGCCTGGCACAGCCCATCTTCATGAACGGACGCCTTAAGGCAAACCTCAAGGTAGAAAAGCTTGACTACGAAGCTGCTTCATACGACTTCCAGAAGGCTGTACTCACTGCCGGCGAAGAAGTAAGCAATGCCCTTTCGGCTTATCAAACGGCTCAACTTCAGTCGCAGCAACGCCAACAGCAAGTAGAACTCCTCAAAGCTGCTGCCGAAGAAACCCAACTGCTCTTTGCGCACGGCAACGGCACAAGCTACCTTGAAACGCTCACTGCACAGCAGAGCCTGCTCTCGGCGCAGATGAACCTCATCACTGATAAGTACAACCAACTCGTGGCTGGCATCGACCTTTACAAGGCGCTCGGTGGCGGACGTGAATAAACATTCATCAACTATGATTAGTCCATTAGCATACGTTGACCCATCTGCAAAGATTGGCAACAACGTTGATATCAAACCTTTTGCCTACATCGAAGCAGGCGTTGAGATTGGCGACAACTGCGTAATCATGCCCCATGCTTCCATCCTCGAAGGCACAAAGATGGGTAAGAACAACGTCATCTATCAAAACGCTGTTATCGGTGCTACTCCACAAGACTTCCACTACAAGGAAGGTCATCCTCACAGAGTAGAAATTGGTGACGACAACCGCATCCGCGAAAACGTAGTCATCGCAGGCTCATCCTACGATGATGGCGCTACAAAGATTGGTAATGGCAACTTCCTTATGGATAAAGTGCACATTTGCCACGACGTTATTATCCACAACAAATGCGTGCTCGGTATTGGCGTAAACGTAGCAGGCGAATGCGAAATCGACGACTGCTCTATCCAAAGTTCTTACGTTCAACTCCAGCAACACGTCCACGTAGGTCGCTACTCACTCATCCAAAACGGCTGCCGCGTACAGAAAGACGTACCGCCCTACGTCATCCTCGGTGGCAACCCTGCTGCTTACCATGGTGTAAACGCATTTGTGCTGAAACACGAAGGAGTGGAAGAACGCATCCTGCGCCACATCGCAAACACCTATCGACTCATCTACACAGGTAACTTCAGCCTTGAAGATGCAGTTATCAAGATTAGAGAACAAATCCCCATGAGTTCCGAAATCGAAAAAATCATGTCGTTCATTCAGAACTCTAAATACGGCATTGTTCGCCACATGAAGGAAGAATAAGCAAATATTCACACCCAATATTTTAAACAGAGGATGGGGCGCTCAAAATGTGTAGCGCCCCATCCTCTTTATTCATGCCAATAACAAACTATAAACAAAGCGATTATTTTGGACTACAAACACGTTGAAAGTACAAATTATGGCGTAAATCGGTGACGGCAAACTATCAGCAAGCTTGTCACAAGCCATTTTTGAGTGCAGAAATGTATCAGCAAATAAATCGGCACTATGTTTGTTGAAAAAAACGAGGCGACAGAACATGTTCTGCCGCCTCGTTATTACGTTTAAAGAAAAATTATTCCCATGAATGATTCCAGCCTTCTTCGCGGCTATTGCTCATCACAGCATCGTCGTTAGTTACTTGATTTGAAATCCTCACTGAAGAAGCAAGCATACCTTCAGTTTGGAATGCCACCACCTTTTGTTCAGGTGCAAAATATTGTTTTTTCATCGTTAAATAAATTTTAAATCATTAATAAATCACCTTCTTACCATTTACGATATAAAGGCCCTTCTTAGGTTGAGCTACACGGCGACCAGAGAGATCATAGATAGCACCGTTACCATTGAGTACTTCTGTGGGCACTTCGATGATGTCGGTTGTACCATCGTTGTTGTTGAAGCGGAGGCGGATGGCACCCGCCTTAGATGCAACGTTAAGGTACGCCTTGTTGTTGTACACATTGAAGGCAGCATTCTTCTTGTAGAAACCAGCAGCTTCGTTCATCACGGTGAGTACATAGTTAGTAGTACCATCTGTAGGAAGTGCTACTGCGCTCTTAAGGGTACCATCTACGTTGTTGCCTTCCCAACCCTTAAGCATATTGCCTGCAACTTCAGCGCCATAGCTGATAGAAGGCATAAACTTATAATTGTTGGCTTCGCCACGGAGTACAACACCCGTCTTAGCAGGAATAAGATTTTCCAACTCACGCATAGTGATTGTACCTACAGCATTACCTTCAGCGTCCGTACCGTTCATAACAGGAGTTTCCTCTGCTACATACGCCTTCACACCTGCAGGAATCTGCATGGCTTCAGAAGCGTAGAATGTACCGATTTCATACTGACCGATAGTGCTGTTCACACTATAGAGAGCGTAAGCACCGCCTGTAAGTTCTTCGATTGAGTAAGGAATGTAAACCATGCAGTAATCGCTGGGTTCCTCTTCAAAGAAGAAGGCGATGCGACCGTCTGCCTGAGAAATCATAGTAGAGTAGCATGAGCCCTTGGTGCTCACGTGGATACCCTTAGTCCAATTCTGCGCAAAGGTTGTAGAAGTGTACTTATTAGTACCATCCTCGTTATACTCCATTTCCTTGTAGTAGATAGCCACATTGTCTCTGCCACTACCTGAAGGTATTGACTGGAACATAAGGTCACAAATTCGACCGCTTTCCTTGTGAACAGCCTTCACCTTGTAGATTTCACCGTTAGTGCTGTTACCACCAAAGCTAAGACCGTCAGTCACTTCGTTACTTCCAACTTCGCCCATCCAAGAACCCGTTGTATAGGTATCATCAGCAAAAGTAAAGAGGTTAAAGTAACGACCATTGTATTTACGGCTTGAGAGAACAACTGTTCCATCGGGGAGTTCCTCAACCTTAGGTTCGTTACCCCACTTAGAAGCACTGTTTTCATAACCGAGGTCACCAAGTACGTTCCAAGTCTTACCGAAGTCATCAGAGTAGATCACGTAGTTGTGGTGCTGACGCTGAGTCATTGTTACGTTCCATACAGCACAGTAGAGGCGATAGTATTCGCCCTTCTTTACTACGCGGCTCTGACAAATCTTACCGGCACCGATAAACATGGATGCAGCATATGCTTCGCCACCCTCATTCTTGAACAAGGGATAGATGTCATAGGTCACTTCTTCAGGTTGTCCATATACCCACTTTTCACCATCGTGTTCGATGTAGAGGCGTGAAATACGGTTGGGGTTTTCATTTTCTCCACCTTCACCGTAGTTACCATCCCAGCAAGTGCGGTTACCACAAACACTCATTACGAGTACCTTGTTGCTTTCACGGTCAGCAACGATAGCGGGGTCACCGAAGCCCATTTTCCAGATGCCGTCATTGATATGGCCGAGACCATCAGCAATAGTACGTTCCTCTGTCCATGTAACACCATTGTCAGAAGATACACGGCACACGAGGTCTACCTCACCATAACCGATATCCTGATTACAAGGACGGTAGTCACAAATAGCAAAGATATCACCATTGGGAGCCGTAGCGATAGCAGGAATACGATAGGGGTGTCCATCTCTGCGTGAGTAGAACAATGTGCGTTCGTTGTTAGCGGTGTAAGAAGCTGTAAGCACACCGTCATTGTCTTCACAACCATTGTAAGTATAACCACGATAAGTCATTGAAGAAACTTCGTAGGTTGCACCTAAAGGAATGTAGAGTTTCTGACCTTCTACGCTGCCGAGGATGCGTGTTTGACCTGCTTGACCATCAATAGTGAATGTCAATTCAGCTACACGAGGACTGCTTTCCCAAACCTTGTCAACTTCAACATTGAGAGTAATAGGATGGTTTACGTCCATCTTTTCAATAACCCATACAGAACCGGCGTCACCTGCACCATAAAGCTTGATGTCGTTACCAGCTCCACCGTGCATGTTGAAACTCTGACCTGTATTTGCCTTCGGACAAATGGCGTAACCATTATCCTTTGTTACCAAGCAGAAGTCAGCATTTTCAGCAGTAGTGTTCATGCTTGCCGCACTACCACCACCTGTACCAGCAAATACCATGTGGAGACCAGTACCTGCTACGCGGTTGTAAATCTTGAAACTTTCTTCAGTACCTACAAGATACCAAATTTCGTTTTCACCATATGCAGTCTTACCTGAGTTGACAGCCTTTCCTGTGTAGTTATCGCTTGCGTTGAGGCGCAATGTGTATTCACCGTTTCTCACGTTACGAATACGAACAGGAACAAGGTCGTTCTCAGCAGTATTTGCAGAGAAGAATGAAGGAGTCAACTTCGCTGTAAGGGTGAGGTTGCCATCAAGAGATTCGATTTCAGTAGTTTCACCCAATGAAGTAGCACCGTCATAAAGGCCTGTAAACTTATAGTTTTCACTACCCGTTACGCTGAGTGTGGCATCAGTAATAACTGTTTGAGGAGTGATTACCCATGAAGCAGGAAGCGCCTTTGTTTCACCATTCCAAGTTGCTTGAGCATCTGATTGGTTAGAACCATTTACCGTAAGCACCTTCACGTCGTTGACGGGCATGAAGACGAAGTCTGTACACCAGTCAGCATTTGTTTGGTTGTAAGTTCCAGTAGATTGGTCAAATGCAGAACCATCGTTCTTCACTACGAAGTAGCGACTTGCAGCATCAGAGTAAAGCGTTGCAGCGATAGCATGCGTTGCATTGCTCTTGTTGAGGGTAAAGTTATAAGTAGCATCTTGAATGCCCTTATGTGCAAGATACTTGCCAGCACCATTCTGAAACTGAACCTTACCGTCTGCAGTTACCTTACATGTCCACTTGTAAGCATCAGTGACATTCAATGAAGTATTCAACTTCAAGCTGCTACCATCTGCATACATATAGCGGTTCACATACTCATTATTATAATAGGTATCGCTATAGATGTAGTAAGTTTCACCATCTACAGGAAAGTTGTATTCTTCAAACTTGTAGACCGTAGAGAAATCTGTACTTGCTGGATCGTATGTACCACTTGATGATTGGTCAAGCGTACCATCATTCTTCATCACGAAGTAAGGACTACTAAGACCAGGAGTCTTGAGATTTACACCATCAAGGTAAGCACTCAATTCAAAGTTGTGTGCATTATCAGAAAGCGCCTTATGTGCAAGGTACTTGCCCTTCAAGTTCTTGAACTGGAAGTACTGACCATCAAACGTACAAGTGAAGAGGTATTCGTTGCTCCACTCTGTGCGCTTTTCTGACACCTTGAGTGTACCGCCATCATTGTAGAAGTACTGGCGCGTGTCGTTATCACAATAGATGTAATATGTCTTACCAGGTTTGGGGAAGGCATCGCTGAGCAATACTTCTCTTTCTTCAACTTCGTAGAAAGCAAAGGGATGTGCACTTTCCCAGTTATTGAATGTATTGGGATTACCATTCCAACAGTCTTTGCCTGTGTTTCCATCCTTTGTGCCACTGATTGTAAATACATCACCACCAATGTTTGCATTTTCAATCACCGTGCCATCTTCTCCTTCACTATTCACACCAGCCTTTGTTGCTGTAGATGTGTTCCAATTTTGGATGTAAAGCACTTGTGCGGTAGCATTATCCGTCTTACCTGTAGCATTTACATAACCACCGTCAGCTGCCTTCAAGTAGAATTTACCAGCTTCATCAGTTGTTTCTACTTCCCAAAGGTAAGCATCAAGTGTAGTCTTGAGTGCGCTGGGCTTTACCTTAGGAGCACCAGTGTGTCCAAGGCCTGAACCATTGTCAAAGAGGAAACCAGTGCGATCTTCATTGCCATTGAAACAAGTGTTGTAAATCATGTACTTCTTACCAGCTTCCAATGTAGTCGCACGCTTACCAGGAGCATACACCTTAACAGCAACAGCACGCTGTTTTGTAAAGTTAATGACTACAGTCTGACCTTCAGCGCAAGGAATTGTAGCAATACCATGCTCATCCACCTGAGCAGCAATTTCTACACCTGCAACAGTAATCAAAGCTGTAGCAATGTCTCCACGGTTGCTGCGAACCTTAAGGGGAGCACCCTTATGACTCACGATAGTTACCTGCTGTGCCTTTCCGTTCTTCCAGTTGAAGTCTACGGTGAAGTTACCGATAGCCTTCATGCCTGTGATAATACCTGTCTTTTCCCATACTGCTGGCAATGCAGGCAAGATGTTAATGTAACCATGTGCACTCTGCATGAGCATTTCTGCCATACCTGAACATACACCAAAGTTACCATCTATCTGGAAGGGGGCGTGTGCATCAAAGAGGTTGTAGTAGATACCACCTGCACCAGCATTTGTACCATAATCTGTAGAGTGTTTCAACGCATTCTTAATGATAAGGTGTGCATGGTCACCATCCTGAGCACGTGCCCAGAGGTTCACCTTCCAACCCATTGACCAACCTGTAGCATCATCACCACGTAGTTTGAGTGAGTTTACAGCAGGTTCGAAGTATTCACTTTCGGGAGTAATCTGATCCATGGGGAAGAGCGCCATCAAGTGAGAGAGATGGCGGTGACCAGGCTGATCGCTGACATCATAGGGACTGTACTTCCATTCACGCAAGATGGTATCACCCTTATTAACTCCATTTCTAGGATTAGTCCATCCACTATTAAGTGCTGAGTTTGCGGTATATACCTCAGTGTGCAAGCCTTTGTCAGTCTTAGCCAAATAGTCATTAAGCGTAGCTATCTGTTCGTCTGTCAAATTGACATTTTCGCGACCTAGAATAGTGATTGCCTCACTAATATTCTCAAACAAATAGCTTATCATCTGCTGAGCATGAGCCGTACCATCCTCACTATCATGAGCATCCTGTTCAGCGCTGTATTCATTGGGAGCAACAAAGGTACCATCGGGGTCAACTTTATATGGAGTGCCCTTGTATCCACTATTTTGATTTGAGCTATTATAACCTCTGTCCTCAATCAAACGATGGAACCAGAATTCTGCAGCGCTCCACATTACGGGGAATGCCTGTTTCAAGAATTCCTTGTCCTGAGTATAACGGTAGTGCGTCCAAAGATGACTAGTGTACCATACGTTGGCTACGAGATAGTTTGTCTTAAAGTTACTCATAGCTCCATAGAGCGAAGTCTCGGTCAGCACACTCCAACCAGGACCATCATCATTATAATTCTTGCTCACATTCTTCCAACCCTCGGTCTGTGCACCACGGATAATGAAATTTACGAAAGGCTTGTGCAAATCACTAAGGTTAGTGATTTCTGTAGGCCAATAGTTCATCTGGATATTGATATTGGTATGAATATCCGAGTTCCATGGAGAATTTGAAGCGCGGTCATTCCAGATACCCTGAAGGTTGTTGGGAGCAGCAATATCCTTGCGGTTAGAGCTGATTGCAAGGTAACGACCATAGTGGAAGTAAAGTTGTTCCAAGAAAAGGTGGTCGTTACTACTGCTAGTACCATCAGTATTATTAGGATAATAGTTATCAACCAAAGTCTTGGTATCTACACTAGGAGTAGTAAGACCAAAGCTAAGATTCATGCGCTTTGTCAATGCAGAAAACTCTGCCCTGTGAGCAGACTCGATTGCTTCGTAGCCCTTATCTTGAGCTGCAACAATAGCAGACTTCACATCTGCGTCAACTTCAGCAGGAGTGTCAGCCGTAAAATAATTATTCACAGCCTCTACGTTTCCATCAAAGTTTGTAGCACCCTTAAGATAGAACGTAACCTCAGTAGCATTCTTTACTTCAATACCCTCTGCTGTAGTGATAACCTGGGCTCCATCATTGGCCTCAACATGCAAGCGAGCAGCATAGTTCACAGACTCCATTGCGCCAATGAATGAAGCCATACCTTCCTCATACTTCACATTGGTGGAGTTGGTTACGTACTTTGCATCAATTTCTTTCTCAGGCTGCAACTTAAACAACAGGTGCATCTTGCCCGAACCTTCCGTCACCTTGTACTGAGCAGCAATTATCTGATCGGGAGCAGAGCTGAAATACTTGCGCACCTGCTTTGTACCACTAGCATTCTTAAACTGAACACCTGCTACACCCTCTTCGATGTCAAGATAGCGTACATATTCAGTTACGCCCTGATCGAGGTTCTCATCAAGGTTCTTAACGAATACAGAACCAAAGTTCATAAAGGTGCGATTACCACTACCTACATTAAACGCATTAGCAGGACCACTGTAAAGTGTTTTTTCGTTGAACTGAAGTTCCTCCTTCAATACACCTCCAAATACCATACAACCCAATTCACCATTACCAAGAGGCAATGCATACTCCATCCAAGGATTGCTTACACCACTTGCCTGTGCAGAGGTTTTGTACCACAAAGTATTTGGGTGTTCGGGGCTAAATGAAGTTACTCCTTGAATCTTGGCTGCAGCAAGTTCTTCCTTTGTTTCAAGAACGATAGGGAGAATTTCGTCAACATAATCAGCATAGTCAACAGCGTTAATGTAGAACTTACTACCAGCATCATCACCTGTAGCCGCTGTGCTATTCCAAAGGGCAAGGTACGTACCGCCATTTCTATTCCAATAGTTATTAGCAGAACCTTTAAGTTTGATGCGACCATCGGTGCCATCAAACTTGATGTTGCCATCAAAAGTTGTTGTATGGGTAGTAGCATCAGCGGCAACCATCGTAGCGCGTGCACCGCTATTCTCGCCTGTCATACCAAGCACCTTAGCCAGACCTGTTGAATAGTTATAAATCTTATAACCACCACCATCTTGCGCCACGAACGCCCAAAGGCCTCTTCTATCCTTGATGCTTGAGCCATTCGTTAATACTAAGTTACCGTTAGCATCGCAATAATCTGGAGCCAGACTCATGTAAGTACCATGACCATTCTTGATGGTGTAGAACTGCGTATCGTTGTCCATATAGCTAACATAGACACCATCTTTATCAATAGTGACTATCGAGAACTTACCATCAACAGCTGGAACCTTAACATCAGAGACACTGATGTCGCCCAAATCCTCCAAATCGGCACCACTTGTATATTCCTTACCCTTAATGGTAATAGAGATATTATTGGCACCAAACACCTGGAGAGCATAAGGCAATTCAACATGCTCAATAAACATGAGTGCCGAACCATTGTCATTATTAGTAGCACTCGTGCTGTTCCAAAAGACCAACTTCCCACTAGCTCCGTTTCTATTCAAATAGTTGCTAGCCGTGCCATGCTCCTTCATGCAGCGAAAATTATCGCCAACATTTGTAACGGCAAAATCGAAAGTCATAGTACCATTTTCTACGAATTTTGCATTGCCATCAACTTTTCCCAACGAAAAGCCTGTGCCCTTCGAGCGATTATATACCTTATAGCCACTAGCATCATCGCCTACAAAGCACCACAAGTCCGCATCGCTGCCTGAGAGTTCCTGCTTTGTAAGATTGATTGTACCATCATCTGTGAGCACATCGCTCCTAAAATAATAGCCATTACCAGTCTTTACTTGATACCACACGGTACCCTTCGCCCACTGCCCGTCTGTAGGAGTAGGCGAAGCCTTAGGCTGCGCCCAAGCCACGCTGCACACCATTGACAGCAGCAGCGTCAGCAAGCTCGTTCGTAACATTTTTCGATTCATTTTTTTGAATTTAGATTAAGTAAATAAATTATTATATATGATTTTCACTCCATATGTGTTTATTGCTTAGCGCTACAACACAGCATTTTGCACTGCAAAGTTAACATTTATTATTCATTTTTTAAGCAATCTTAAGGTAAATAGCGATGCACAATGAGCCATAATGCTAAAAGAAGAGAGCGTGTGCGAAAATCATTAAACCTTCGCGCACGCTCTCACTCACTTTTCAACAGATGGTGTAAATTAATACACTACCTTCTTACCATCTACGATGTAAAGTCCCTTAGAGGGTTGATTTACACGACGACCTTGAAGGTCATAGATAGCTTTGAACTTATGGCTATTCAATGGAATCTCACCGATTGACGTTGACTGCTTTAGGATACGAAGCGCCTTCACGTTGGCACCCAAAACAGTCAGGTAAGATTTGAAACCGTTGTTCTTAAAGTGCGTAGCTTCCTGCTCGTCAACCTGCACTCCATCAGCAGTAAGATTTCTAGCAACCCTATAGAGTGCTCCTTGTCCATCAAGAACACTGAGCATGTAGTGAGTTGCATTACCATACTCGATAATTTGGTCATCGATAGTACCTCGAAGCATATTCGTAAAATCAACGGCGTCAGCTGAAGCTTCAGCAGTAATCGTCAAATCATACTCTCCACCATCGCCCTCAAGAAGGATGGCAGTATTTGCATATACTACCTGACCAGCCTGAGCAATCTCAGTAAGAACAGCCTTGTCATCCTTAACCTCGCTCACTACGTATGCAGTCAGCCCTTCAGGAAGCATCAAGGATACAGGAGAATAGAAAGAAGCAAAACCTGCACTTGCATTTACACTAACAGGTAACACCTCAACTTCTTCGAGCATCCACTCACAAGAATTTTCAACATAATTGTCAGACTGTCCTACTTCTTCGCCTACATCCACAAGATACAAAGTATTATCATTTGTTTTCAATGTGAAATAACCGCCATCGTTGCTCTCAGATGGATTAAACGTAAGTGTCGTTCCACTAGATTCGCCCTTTGCGCTAGCAGAATGGTCACTATTTAAATAAGTTCCTAACTTATAGCTGAGCAATTTATTATTCTCGGTTAGATAGAAAATACGACTCGCGGCATCAGCCGTATTCTCTCCTACCATGCTTACTGAACCACTTTCACTGGCAACATTCATATAGTTGCCAGAAACTTTACTCTTTAAGCGGTAGAACTTACCCACCTTAGGAACTAAGAACACCAAAGCATCGTTTGCACTACGCAACTCCCAGTAAGCATTCTGACAATCTGTACTTGTGCTCTCATCGTTCGACAATATTGCTGCAGCCTCTGCTCTACCCTCGTTGTAAGCAGCTCCGCCTTGATAATAACCTGGGGTATTGCCATCTGCCACTTGTTCCTTAGCGCAACGTTCTGCTAGATAAGCGCTCAACGTGTGGTGCCAAATTTCACCTTCTACATTAATCTTGTCAAAAGTAAACTTAGAGCCTGAATCATTCTTATCCCAATAGAAGCCCATCTTGCAACCTCTGCCACTATGGTTACTAAAATAAGTATTACCTCCAAAAGGCTTGATATTGTAGTATCCAGTTGCTCCGTCAGTTGCAACAATAATCCACTCTTGCATAAAGCCTTCAGCGCCCTTCGCAGCAGCCACGACCTTGCTATGTCCATCACTAATCGTCTTAGCAGAAAGCACATCGCCACCACCCACGTAAGGATGAATATAAACTCGACCGTCTTCACCACCAGGTGTGAAATACCATGCTTGAAGTAAATTATCATCGTCCTTGCTCACAACATCCACCATAGCCGTTGAGGCCAAATCATATTGAAGTACAGCAGCTGCTGGCGCATAGAAGTCGCGATTAATGCCAACCTTATATACATGAGGTTTATCTTCATCGAGGCTGAGAAGTACGGGCAACTTTCCACTTGCAAGCGCTGTTGCCAGGTCGTCGTAAGCAGTTTGTAGCTCCGCAAGCATTTCGGCATATTCGTCAGGTGTCAACACTCGCTCCAGCGCTTTATCACCATCTTTTGCTGCTTGCTCTGCTACAACAAAGGCAGCAGGCACAAACGTATATTCAGCATTAAGTTGGGGCGAAGCTGAACGAGGATAGAGGTCAAACTCTGCCATATGCCAGAAGATATGTCCATCTTTCTTCTTATTTGTCGTAGTAGCTTTCACCATAAAACGCAAATAGTTATAGGCATTTCCATTACCTATCACATCAGACAGCCATGCTTCACCATTGGTAACATTGCCACCATTTGCATTTCGTGGTTGTACTGTCTCAATATCTGAATAATTGATGCCATCCGTACTACCCTGTACTACAATTGTCGTGGGATAATCTCCTAAATTATCTCCCGTTCGAGCTTGATAGCCAAACTTAAACGAAGAAATAGTTTCGTCGCCCAACTCAATCGTAAGATGATGATCTAGTCCATCAGCTGGCGCTACTTCGCTTTGCCAATTTGAGTGGAAGAAGGTTGGGGCTGCATTGTCCAACAGGCTGGCTACTGAAGAACCACTCTGCGGAGCATTGGACCAAAGATAAAAACCATCGCCATCTCGATCGGCCGTGAGCTTTGCTTCATCTAGATAATAGTCACCACACGATTCCATCAATGTTTTCAAGTCAGAAAGCAAACTCTTCATCTCAGCCTTATCCTCATGCACTTCACCACTCGGAGTCAATTCGGTCACCTCACCTCGTAGAAGCGTGAAGCGCTGCAATGTCATACACAACTTACCCGACATATTCACGAGCAATCCTAGGCTTACCGTTGTTTCTCTAGACAAAAGGAAAGTTACTGCATTGTTTCCTGCTTGACCTTTTGGCTTCATCGTTGTGTAAGCAATACATTCACTTAAATCAGCAGTATTAGGCAACGATTCACCCCATGATGCCACAACATAACTATTGCCACATTGTCCCTCGTAAACATCATCATAGTTTACGCTAAATGTGTAGCTACCAGCAGGAAGCGTCACTGTTTGATACACCTTATGGTCTGCAAGCATTGATGAGAAACTATCCCACTCTGTGGTAAAGGTCATACATGTATTCTTATCCTTATCCACATGGGCTCCCGTTATAATGCTTCCATCCACAACACTATTTGCCAAATTCCAACCTGTAAGAGCAAATGTACGATTTGACAAATTGCTATTTACACATTGACCACCATCATAGCTAAAAGGCTTTGCATAATTGGTGAGATATTGCGCAGTTACGTCCACTACTTCAGCTTCCTCAAAATTGAGGCAGAATACTCCCTTTGACAATCCCCAAGCATCGCCATCAGGACCAAAACCTGTACGCACACCATTGTTACCATTAGATGTAAGGTCTTGGACATCGCCACCACTTTGATTAAAGTCATAGTACAAAGCCAGTTGCTCAGAATTTTGAACCTGCTGCACTTCCACAATAGGAGCATTTGCATAAGCCTTCAAAGCCTCTTGAGAAAGAGCCTTGCGCCAAACTCGCAATTCATCTATAGAACCGCTAAAGGGAGCCTGTTCTCCGCCAACACAGAAAGCCGACAACTCATCTATCGCAGTTCGCGCAATAGTTTGTGTCGCCAAAAGTCCCCCATCTCGGTAGAATTTCACTTCACCTTCATCGAAAGTCACTGCGTAGTGATGCCACTCGCCTGGTATAACGTAATCAGCCGAAGTAGCTACATAATCTCCTCCTGCGTAAAGACGCATCTCCCCCTGTGCTGTAGTCTTGAGCAATAAAATCTGCTCTGTGTCGCCAATACCATTACAGAAAGTAGAGGGCCATCCTGCATTCATCCACCAATCGATAGTAAATGCATTCTGTGAGCCACTAAATGGCGATTGCGAAGAAACCTTTGCAGCGTCGTAATTAAATGTAAGCCCGTTCTTACTATCAGCATTACATACGATAAGTGCTCGCTCGCGCATTTGGGTATTTTGTCCTGTAGCATTAGCAGCATCCAAATTTACAGAATACACACCAGGTTGATCGACAACAACAGCAGCATGTTGCGCATTTACCACATATCGGTGTATGCCATTATCCAGAATCCACTTCCAATCAGTAGGCGCATAGAGCGACTTATCTGTAAGTTGCACTTTGTCACCCTTGACAATAACAGCTGGGGAAACGGTAAAATCTACCTCGGGAGCAACCTCAACGACTGAAATTGCCTGTGTATAACTTTCTTGTGTGCCATCAGCAGCAACTACGGTAAGAGTCACATCATAAGTCCCAGCCTTTTGATAAGTCGCTGCAGCATTTACTGACGTTGAAGTTTCATTATCCGCCCCAGGCATTTCCCATGCGTAAGTATATCCCAAAACAGGATTATTTGCTAAGAAGGTAACACGCTCACCTGCTGGTATTCGAGTTTTTGGTATCGCAAAAGTTGCATCGATACGAGGTGCGGATTGAACTGTTATAATTTTTGAAGCTGTAGCAAATTCTCCCACTGCATTCTTTGCTTGCACAGTTACAGTATAACTACCAGATGCAGTAAAAACAACTGTAGGACTCTGTACTGCCAAAGCCTCAAGACCTACTCCACTCACTGTCCACAACAACTCCTCAACAGCTTCGTTATAATCTGCCGTAAATGAAACAGGAAGCCCTGTATATATTGTTTCATCCAAGTCATTGATTACGACAGCGGGCACCATAGATGGTGCTGAGAGTGAAAGCCCTGCTGTTACTTGCTCGTAATCATCATTATGCAACTGAGCATGATTACCATTCACACAATCACGCAAATAGATAACTCCGCCCTGTTCAATCAAATCGCCCTTATAATAAGCTAACAAAGACTTAGCGTTCAACACGCTGGTCAACTCTATATTCTTGTAATTAGCGATTTCATCTGCTGTACGAGCGGTATTCCATATACGAATTTCGTCATACACGGCATCTTGCGCATTGCTTGCTCCATTAGAAGAGAAATCTAAATCTCCAAATCCACCGATTCCACTAAATGTATTAGAAGTAACACTACCATTTGCTACACCATTGATGTAAACCGTCATGATATTGTTATCTACTACAATCGCAACGTGATTCCATGAATCACGAACAAGTTTTGTTGATGTACCATTAACACGATTAGAAGTATTCCATCCAGCAGTGAGCCCTCCATCTCCATTTGCATGAATCATAAAGCCCTTATCCCACTGACCAGCACTTTGGTTCCAATCTATGAGCGAATGTGGCTTAATCCAATATTCAATAGTGGCTTGCTTATATTTCGAACCAAAAATTTTTGGAATTGTGAATCCAGAAATTTTCAAATCAACTGCCACATTCGGATTTGAAAGTCCCAAGGGAACTTTAACCATCATGGCAGCCGACTCGTTACCATCAGCATAAACAGCACTGACGCTATATTCAGGTAGCAACTTATTAGCGTCTAAAGCGTATTGGCAACCCTCTACGTTGGCAAGCAATTCGCCAGCGGCATAAACGTTATACGATGCCACTTGATTGCTCGACGGCAATGGAGCCGCCCACTTCAACACATTATTCTGGAACGCTACGTTTTGAGGCGCATAATAACTGCTTCCATAAACAACGACAGAAATAATTGTCTTCCCACCTGCATTCTTAATCTCCACACCATCTCCTACAACAAAAGGAATCTCTACTCCCCTCTCGTCGTAGCGATAGTCCATAATTGAAGCATTATAGATTGTACCACGACCTTGCGCCCAATCCTTTGTATCAATAATGAAAAAGTACTTTAATGGTTTATTATAATCCAATTCACCTGTAAGGTCAGTCAAATCATAACCAAACTCCATTGGCTCCGTGTGCAGCTTTCCATCAGCCCAACGTCCTAACATGGGCACTTCGGGAGCAGGATTGCTATTGCCATAGTTACCATCACCGGCATAAGTAAAGTGAACGAAAGAAACAATCTGCTCGGGTTCTGAAGCATTAAGGTCAGTACTTAAACCCGCACTAAGAGCTATCTCACTACGATGTGAATAATCCATCTTCAATTTTATAGTACGCAATGGGCGATAGTCTTTGCGTACTCGATAGATTTCGGGAGTCCAAAAGTTTGTAGGTACAGTTCCATCTTGATTGAATGCGGGTACCCCGTGTGCGTAAGGACAATAAATAAAACCGCCATTACACCAACCACTGCCCCACGAGTTGACAATAATCCATGCACCCAGCTCATCAGCATCAACCTCACCATAAACACCATCACCATCAAGGTCAAATTCTACACGGTCGTCATAGCCTACGATGGTAAGTGCATGGTCCACCGCTGTGCCCCATTTCTTCACGTACTTCAAGCCAGCAACGCCAATCTTCGCATTATTTTCTGTAGTAGGAATATTTTGCCAATCTCCACCAGAAGCGACACCGATACCGCAGATACCACCAGCATGGAAGGATTCATCGCCATTATGATTCCACAACCAATTCTTCACGGCCTCACGACCTTCTTCGGTGCCAACATTAACGGGGAAGTTAGATGGCTTTAACATACGGTTGTGCATAGCTTCATACCACTTGTCGTAGCCTTGCATCCATCCGAAATCATCGTCGCTCGCTTCCTGATAACCAAACAACGACGAATAAGTCTGCCCACCATAGGTCGCAGCAGAAGGTACTCCTACTTTAGTGACGAAAGCATCCTTACCCTGGTCAGTTATGCCACCAGGCGAATTAGTGTGCAACCACACAAAATGTGAAGGATAGTAGTTCTCAGCCTTCGAACCATCGAGGTCGCGATAGGCAGCCAGCTCGTAGCTGAACATATAGCAAATACGAGATGCAGAGCCACACGAACCACCATCCTGATTGAACACTGGTGAAAAAAACTTTGTTGCTGCATTGTTCACATGATCCGGACGCTGCACAGCAGCTCGATTTAGACCATTCGCTCTCTTCACCCCCTGATAATGCATCAAGGAATAGTCAGGATTTACCGACTCCGAATAATCCGGATACTTAGAGCGGTCAACTTCATAGCCCTGCAACTGCGCTTTAGAGCCAAACGCCCAACAGCTACAAACGGCTAACACTAAAAAATACAATTTCTTCATAATATGTACTATTTTCAAAAAATCTTAAATTGTAACACAAAATTACGAACAAATTTAATTCATCCTATTTCATTTTCTAACTAATTAATATACCTACATAGTTTGGCCTCAATTTTAGTGCTGCAAAACACAATTCACAAATCATTTATCTCAGAAAACTTTACTCTGACTATTGCACAATAAAAATAGTTTTGTATATCTTAGCCTTACGTAAAGACACAGAAAACGCAAAATAGCAAAGCGGTCAAGCTGACAAACAACCCCAAACACAAAAGCTACAAATTTGTAGTACTTACCTAAATAACATCATAAGAGAGCAAATCTTTGTACACAATTATTTCAGGGGTGGGAATTCGCCTCGAAGGACAAAAGCATCTTGCTTTGGGGCAGAGCGACTTAGGAGCTAACACTGTGTTGTCATGCATCCCGAATGGTGTGCCCTGAGGGGGGCGGATGTTCAAAATTGTATAAATGATGATACCATTTTGAGAGGTATTCATCAACTAATCTGGATGGTCAATACGCCGAAGGTGTCTCCGTTCAGTAGCTTTGGGACAATTTTTAATTCCTTTCCATGCTACTGCGCACGGCTTCTTTTGTCAAAATATTTCGCAGTATTACTCTTGAAATTTGAAAGTATGTGTTCAAAAAGTAAAAATATTTTTGTTTTTGCAAAATATTGCTCTTGTGATGGTGAGGTGCGGATAGTTCGAGCGGAAAGGGGTGAAATAACAACAAAGTCGGAGGTGCGAAAAACGATCTTTGATGAAAAATTTCCTACTTCAAAGGTAGTTTTTCTTACCTTTGAGGTAGTTTTTGCATTTTTTCGGACAAAAAATAGGGGAGACCGCCAGGCCTCCCCGTTTGTACTACAAAGATACAACAAAATTGAGCGAAATCCAAATCGCATTTTTCAGAGTTATCCACAGGTGCGAGTAGTTTACCCTCCGTTTTGTAATCAGAGTGCCCCAGAATGCCTGGTTTTGCACTAAGGCGGAAGATGTATTTTGTCAAAATATTTCACAATTAGAAAAAAAGACGATTGGTGTAAATACACTCTGCTTTATAGGTCGACAATCAATGATGCCTATTAGCACAAGGTTGAGAAATTTAGGAGCGGCACTTTGTAATAGCTATGGCCTTCAATGTCATTAGTCGAATGTAACTAATAACTTTCTCCCCGAGGGTACAGAGCGGAGACACCTTCAGCGTCATGACCATCCGGATTGGCAGATTTTCAATTCCAAAAATGCCTCAATACAATCTTATATTTTTTTTACAAATTTGAACACGCACCTAAAGGAACAATCTATCGTCGTCCATGGATCGAACTATGAAGAAGCGACATTTTGGCTAATCAACAAAAAAGGCTTTCTGCGTTTGTGCAGAAAGCCTATAAAGTTTAGATTAAGATTTCTAGGGGGAAATTATTCAGCACGGAGTGTGAAGCGCTTGAATGCAACAGCTGTACATTCCTTGTCAGCCTGCTGGAGGTATTGAGCTACAGAGAGCTTGCTATCCTGGATGAATTCCTGGTTGAGGAGGCATGCTTCCTTGTAGAACTTGTTCATACGACCCATTGCAATCTTTTCAATCATTGCTTCGGGCTTACCTTCTTCGCGAGCCTTTTCAGCGGCTACCTTGAATTCAGAAGCCTTGATATCTTCGGGTACGTCAGCTTCGCAAAGTGAAACGGGGTTCATAGCAGCTACCTGCATAGCTACAGCCTTGCCATAAGAAGCGTCAACAGCCTTGTTGAGAGCTACCATTGTGCAAAGCATGTTCTTACCCTGGTGATTGTAGATTGCTACATTTTCGCCTTCGATAGTGAGGTAACCATCGAGTTCCATCTTTTCACCAGTGATACCTGAGCGGTCAACAACTGCGTCAGCTACTGTACCATTGCCCATGGGGAGAGCCTGTACTTCTTCGAGAGTAGCACACTTGTTAGCTACCGCGAGGTCAAGGATAGCCTGTGTGAGAGCGATGAAGTCAGCGTTCTTTGCTACGAAGTCAGTTTCGCACTTGAGAGCGATGATAGCAGCAAAGCCATTTTCGTACTTGCAAAGTACGCAACCTTCAGAAGCTTCGCGGTCAGAGCGCTTTGCAGCTACTGCCTGACCCTTCTTACGAATGATTTCGATAGCTTCTTCGATATTACCATTTGATTCTGCAAGAGCCTTCTTGCAATCGCCAAGACCTGCGCCTGTCATTGCGCGCAACTTCTTGATATCGTCCATTGATACTGCCATAGTATAAATATCTTTTTGAAGATTAAAACATTGCACTCGTCTGATGTACAATATTTTAAATAGATGAATAAAATGTTTACTTTAAAGAAATAAAGCTAACGCAGGCTCCATTATTTTGAAGTTGCATTAGCTTTATTTATGCCTGATTAAGCTTCAGCAGGAGTTTCCTTTTCTGCGCGTGCAGCCTTAGCCTTCTTGCCTTCGCCTGCAGCTTCAGTGTCAACCTTTTCAGCCTTACGTTCTTCAACGCCTTCTGCGATAGCACCGCATACTACGTCGAGGATAACTTCGATGCTCTTAGTAGCGTCGTCGTTAGCGGGGATTACATAGTCGCAAACGTTAGGATTGCTGTTTGTGTCAACGATACCGAATACAGGAATACCGAGGCGCTGTGCTTCCTTCACTGCGATGTGTTCCTTGCATACGTCGATAACGAAGAGTGCTGCAGGAAGACGAGTGAGGTCAGCGATAGAACCGAGGTTCTTTTCGAGCTTAGCGCGCTGACGTGAAATCTGAAGGATTTCGCGCTTTGAGAGGTTTGAATATGTACCATCGTTAGTGAGCTTATCGATAGTTGCCATCTTCTTCACAGCCTTACGGATTGTAGTGAAGTTAGTAAGCATACCACCTGGCCAACGCTCAGCAACGTAGGGCATATTTACAGAAGCTGCCTTTTCAGCAACCACCTGCTTAGCTTGTTTCTTAGTAGCTACAAAAAGGATTCGCTTGCCACTCTTAGCAATCTGCTTGAGCGCTTCTGCAGCGTCATCGAGCTTTGCTACTGTCTTGTGCAAGTCGAGGATGTGGATACCGTTACGTTCCATGAAGATATAGGGAGCCATAGCGGGGTTCCACTTACGTGTGAGGTGACCAAAGTGACAGCCAGCCTCGAGAAGAGTTTCAAAATTAGTTCTTGCCATTTTGAATAATGTGTTTACTTTCTTTTTAGTTGAGTTTGTTTGTTCAACCAGCCACGGAGTAGTCTCTGCAAGAGAATCTCAGAAGCTTAGATGCTAAACGAATTTTTTCAGCAAAGTTAAGCAGCATCACGCTGCAAGCCGATAAAAATTAACGTTTGCTGAACTGGAAGCGACGACGTGCCTTTGGCTGACCGGGCTTCTTACGTTCAACACTGCGAGAGTCGCGTGTCATGAAGCCTTCAGCGCGAAGAGCCTTCTTATCGTCTGCATTAATTTTTACAAGTGCGCGTGCAATAGCGAGGCGAAGAGCTTGGCTCTGACCTGTAAAGCCGCCACCGTTAAGGTTTACCTTGATATCATACTTCTCAGCAGCACCAATCAAGTTAAGGGGTTGCTTAACCACAAACTGAAGGATTGATGAGGGGAAATATTCAGTAAGGTCACGCTTGTTAATAGTAATCTTACCAGTACCTTCTGTAACAAAGATACGAGCAACGGCGCTCTTACGGCGACCAAGTGCATTAATCATTTCCATTACTGCTAATCTTATTTAAGAGTGTTAATATCGATAGCCTTAGGAGTCTGTGCTTCGTGCTTGTGTTCTGCACCTTCGTAAACGTAGAGGTTAGAAAGAAGCTTTGCACCAAGGCGGTTCTTGGGGAGCATACCCTTAACTACACGGCGGAGCAAACGATCTGCACCATCCTTCTTAGCGAGAATGCTAGCAGGTGTGTGTTCGCGCTGACCACCAGGATAACCAGTGTAAGTGTAGTAAATACGGTCAGTCATCTTCTTGCCAGTAAGAACGATCTTATCAGCATTGATGATGATTACATTGTCACCACAGTCAACGTGAGGAGTAAAGTTAGGCTTGTACTTACCACGAAGCAACTTTGCTACCTTTGTTGCAAGACGACCAAGTACCTGATCCTTAGCGTCAACGATGACCCACTCTTTGTTTGCAGTAGCTGCATTAGCAGAAATGGTCTTGTAACTTAAAGTGTCCATTAATTGTTTTTAATTTTTTATAACTACTAATTTTGTTTATCAATTTCTTGCGATTC